>DEML01000114.1:0-36568 GCA_002359185.1 Planctomycetaceae bacterium UBA2671 | reverse complement strand
AGGCACTGCCTGACGACAAACGAGGTGGGACACCCATTTCGTCAGGCAGTGCCTTACCTACGACTAATCTACCCCATCATTCTTCACGCGATTATATGCAAGTCTTCAGGCGCGAATCACACTTTGAAACTCACTATTCTCAGCATCAGCAGTTCTGCCCAGTGAACTAACAGTGGACAAAAGTGCCAGTTGCGGCAGGGTTTCCCCGAAAAACCGACAGAACCGGAATAATCCGCAAATTTTGCCCATCTTGTTGAAGAAACCGAATCCGCATAACCGATAAAAAGCTCAGTGCGAAATGTGCTCAGCGATTTAAGAATACCGGTTAATCCATTTCGGGCGACTCCAGGACTGGAGAGCCACGATGCGTTACGAAGCTATCAAGCATTATCGTTAAGGAGAATGAAATGCGGAGCGGTCTGCTAACTCGACTTTCGGAATTTGCGTGCCGCACGCAATCGACGAACTGGATTCTCGCTGCGGCTATCTCAGGAACCACCCTTGCACCAGTCGGTGCTCAGGAAATCTATATAAATGGAAATCCCGATCAAGTCGAGATTGAAGGCCAGCAATTCCTGGCGATGGAACGCTACGAGCGAACCAGCCAGCCGGCTCCGATCAAAAACTATTATCAGGAACTGTTCGGAAATCAGCTGGAAGCATCTGCTCCAACGGTTCCCAACAAAATGCAGACAGCAACCCTGATGCGACCCATCGAAACCGAGCCCGTCGCTCAGGCAGAACCGAAAAACCCTGTCGTGCTGACCGCTCAATACGAATACGCTCCAGCTTCCGGACAGGTTTTCACTGTCACGCCGGTCTCTGCGACTGAAAAATCGGAATCGTCTGACGAACTGCCAGCCTGGGCTCGATCCGCCAAAGCGGGTTTTAAGCCTCAGGAGAAATCAGCATCGCCTGCCGTAACTCCCGTCAAGGCGATGAACGTCTCCATGCCAACCGCGACTCTGAAGATTGATACGCCAGTGCGAATCGACGAACCGGTTGTCACACCTGCGTCTGCTCCCGTCGCTCCAGAAGTTTCTGCGAAACCAGCGACCGAAGTGGCAGCCGGACCTCAGAATCCGAATGTGAAAGTCGAATGGACTTCCAAGGAGGGGATCAATGTCGGTCAGGAAAGTTCCTGCCAACTGGTCGTCTCCAACAGCGGCAGCAGCACGGCTTACAATGTCGAAGTCGATGCCCGCTTCCCTGCTGATGTCCAACTGATTTCCACCAACCCTGCTCAGGAACAACTTGTTCCTGATTTGACATGGTCACTCGGAAACATCCCTGCTGGCGAAACACGATCCATTCAGGTTGTTCTTGTTCCAACACAACGGGGAGCCTTGAACGCCTCTGCGGAAGTTCACTTCACCGCGGCTGCTCAATCTGGCTTTGTCGTCCGTGAACCACTCCTCGGCTTGTCAATTACTGGTCCGGAAGAAGTCATGGTGGGTGATCCTGCTTCACAAAGCGTAACCATCACCAACCCCGGCAACGGAATCGCAAAGAATGTGCGGTTGGATGCGTTGATTCCTGAAGGTCTCGAACACACTCGCGGTGAACGACTCATTATGGATGTCGGTTCTTTGAATCCTGGCGAGTCCCGCACGATTCGACTGGCTCTGGCAGCAATGACCGGCGGAGACAAAGTGATTCAGGTGAGTGCCTCTGCAGAAGGTGGTCTGCTCGAATCTTCAACGTCAACCATGAAAGTTATCGCTCCCAGTCTGACAGCTGCGATTGATGGACCTGGCCTGCGATACAAAGGTCGTTCAGCAACTTACAAACTCAAAGTCGTCAACGATGGCACCATCGGCACGAGCAATGTCCGCATGATGCACAAAATTCCGGAAGGCTTCGAGTACATCAGTTCCAACCGCGGAGCCACTTACGATGCTCCAACCCGCATCCTCAGCTGGTTCGTCGGCAAGCTTGAAGCTGGTAAAACAGCCGAGATGGAAGTCGAATTGAACGCCAGCCAGATCGGCGAGTTCACTCACTATGTCCGAGCAACTTCCGAGCATGGGTCCACGACCGATACTCAGGTGATCACCCGAGTTGAGGGAGCCTCTGCTCTGGTCATGGATATTGTCGACCTGGACGATCCTGTCGAAGTTGGCAACGAAACCGCTTACGAAATCAAAGTTCGAAACGAAGGCTCTGCAGCTGCGGAAGAAATCGGCATCTCCTGCGAATTGCCAGAAGGTGTCCAACTGGTCAAAGCGAGTGGCCCAGCCGAGTACGTGACCGAAGGAAACCTGATTCTCTTCAAGCCACTTCCTTCCATCGCAGCCGGGCAGTCAGCCACTTACCGAGTGTTTGTTGTCGGAAATGTGGACGGCAACCTGGTCTTCCGAGCCCGAGTCACCTCAGCAGCTTCTCCAGAAGCCCTGACCTTCGAAGAACTGACACGCTTCTACGGCGATGTCCGCTAAACATCTCAACCCGAAGCGTCAGCGAGGGGACGGCGGCCAACAATCATTTCGGTTAACCTCCGATGATACGAGTCTTCCGTCTTCTCCGACAGAAAACTGAATTTCATACGATCCCCTGAAAGAGATACGAAGCGTCAACGATTGTGGGGATCGAAAGCAGCCGAGCCGTTCGCGACTCGGCTGCTTTATTTTTATGTGATGGGTCTGTGAAAACTTGGAATATTACCAGTTGTTTCGAATTTTTAAGGATTCGATTGTTTCCAGATCATTACTGACTTTCGAAGTCGATACACAAGGATATTGCCAAGAGTCTGGCCAGGGATCGATAGATCGTTTGTCAGTTCTTAATGGATAGAATTGGGATTCTTCTTTGGTCAACATACCGGTGATTTGAAAAACAAATCTCAGAATTGCAATCAGTAACAGCCATGTAATCCAAGTTACACTTAAAAGCACGATAGCCGAATAAACGTACAGAGCGAAGACATTTTGCCAGATAACCCCCAAGCCCAATTGATTGGCCCTACTGAGGGAGATCATCGAAAACGCAATTGAGCCTGTAACTACTGGAACACCAGAAAAGATAGTTGCCGTATCAACGAACCGCAGGCGAACAGGCACTTCGTAGCCTGCCTTCAGGCCAGGTCGAGATAATGTAAATCGATAATAAGGTGTGGTCATAAATGACCTCATTCGTTAATGGTTGTCTGTATCTTCCTGCCAGCAAAAGAAGTATCGTTTCAGTTCTGATTCCTGTTCCCTGAGCATACCAACGGAGACGAGCTCTTGAACTGCTCTCACGACCAATAGTTTGATCCGATTTGGATTTTTTGCAATGACCTCATCACTGGTCACGAATGTGTCCGTCAGGCATTGATCGTAGATTTCATCAAATGTGAAACTGTCAGACATTTCAGTAAATATCTGATCCATTATGAAGTGGTGTAATGGAGTGAATCAAATTTCGCCTTGCTCAATAGCACGCTTCAAATACTCTTGTCCTGCTGGCATGGTTTTAGTGTTCTTTCACATCAATCAGGAAATCCTATTCCATCAAATCATTAACGACTGTTTTTTTCAAGCACTTTCTATCGATTCCGTGCAATCGTAAGCATGGATTATTAATCCTCATTCTGAACCCTCTTGTGGCTATGCCACACAGGTAGCTGCTTCGCATCAACTTGTGCTACCCGCCCATTGAGTACGAAGCTCATCTACTCCTGCTCAGGCTGAGTTTCTTCTCTCGCCCGAGCCGCGTTTCGAATGGCTCTCCGGTTCTCTCTCGTCATTGGCACCTCTTTGAGTACCTGCATTTCGGATGACGTCAATGACTCTACGGTGAGATTGACGTTCTCACCCGACTCATGCCCCATTCGCGTTAACAGTTCAATCAGATCCTCTTCGAATCGTTTCTGCCACAGATCCCCAAATGTATCCTGGCTATAAGTCACGATCTCTTCAGAGGGAATTTCATTGATTGAAATCAGTCGATACCACTCTTCGCCAACTTTCACCTCCGGCTGATCTTCTTCCCATCGTACAGCCGCGAAGGGAGAGAGTTTCGGATATTCTTCATCAACATTATGAAGAATCATGTCGTCCATTTGATAAGCGACGTAAAGAATCCCAGACATCCCCAGCAGTGTAATGATGGCGGCTAATAAATAGGTAGCGAATGATCTGCGGGGAGAGACCGCAAAAGAGCTTGCCCCTGTTAACAGAGGAAACTCACCATTGACCTTACCATTCGTTTCATCTTCCAGACTTTTCAAAAGTGCCAGCAATTCCAGGCGACGAGGTTCTAACTGGGTCCTCACTGCCTGCTGATTGATGAGATAAACAAAGTAGTAAATCACAATCACAAACAGCGACATACTCAGGAATACGATCAGACGAGCCAGATAATCCGACCAGCCACCTGCATCAAGCAGTGGAATCTCAGGAGTAAAGATCGTCTGTGCAAAGAACGCCATTATGGAAAGTGTTGGCGGCAGCAGATACCACCACACAATATTCCGCAACAACCAGATTTGATTTTCCTGTTCCACCAGCGATCGCTGAACACATTCTATCAGCGGTTCGTCAGTTTCGCTTGATCTCTGCATGAATCTCATGCGAAAGACGATCATGAAACCCGCGATCCAAATCAGCACCGGAATCGTCAAATACCAGGTCCAGGGAAGTGCATTCACAATCCCCAGATAGAGCCATCCCGGAATCATAACCAGTGCGACAGCGACTTCACGAAAGTCCCTCCAGAAAATCGTGTCCCGAAAACCACTCTGGTTGCGTTGGAATTCCCGGATCAGCAAGTCCGCATCAATAGTTAACTTGGTCTTTGCTGACTGCGCCTGCCACGCCTGCTGAAAATCATCCGGCTCTTGAGGTTGTTCAGTGTTCATCGCTTGCGCCTTTCATCAATTCATTCAAGGCTTTTTTCGCTCGGTTCAATTTCACACCGACATTACTTTCCGAGATACCCAACACTTCCGACATCTCGCGATAACTCATTTCATCGAGATAGAGAAGTACCAGAGCCGCATCGGCCTTGGGGAGTTGAGAGATCGCCTTATAAAGCTGATCCACGACTTCCTGCTGCTGAACCTGTTGGATGCCGAAATTGCTATCGGAGATCGTCTGCACTTCCAGCAAAGGCTTCTGCAAAGATCGCCTTGGCTTATCTTTTCGCTGCCAGTTCATCGCCGTTTGTAAGGCCACCCGATAAAACCAGGTCGCTGGAGCCGACTTCCGCTCAAACTTCGCGAGTGATTGCCATGCCTGCAGTAATATCTCCTGAGCCAGATCCTGACACTCTTCACTGGTTAACGTGTAAGCCCGCGCAACCTTCATGACCGCAGAGCTATGCTCCTGCAGCCAGGCCATGAACAGTGATTTTTGATCGTCATCAAGCAATGCCAAACCTTCTTTCAAAGGTATTGGTAACTTGAAATCACACTAACTTACAGGAAAAGCAGAAAATTGGGAGATTCAACACTATTCTCTGGAGTCACAACTGCTGGAGTCTCCAGGAACCATCACAAAGTGAAAAAGGCGTAATGAAATCGAGCCAGGCGGCAATGCCCTCGCCCATCACTTCACTCTGAGCTTGCCACCCAGAAAGTGACCCAGATTGAATGTCATTGCATAGTCGATCAGGGATTCGGCTGAACTTCATCCAGTCGAAAGCGGACGGAAACAACTGAGTTTTTGCGGTCGTCGTCTCGATACTTCACGTAAGTGGTCGCCACGATGGTATCGTCCGGCAAAATTTCAACTCCCGGATAGCCGCAGTCGCCTTTGCGACCGTATTGATGGAGAAGTTTGATGCGGTAACTTCCCTCGCGGTTGTTGACGATGTCATCATAAGTGCCGACCCAGGCGACAAAATCACCGCGTGAAGAACTGCCAATGGCCTGATCGCGAAAGCAGATCACGAGGCGCCCATCACTTGTGTAGACTTCTTTGTGACGATCCCCGGTGAGCCCCCAGGGAGTATCTACTGGGGTGGACCATGAGTTACCTTCATCGTTACTGAACATCATCAGGCTATTGCCTTTATGAGTGTTTTCCCGCAGCAGGCAACAGAGCTGATTACCGTCAGGACTACGAAACACGCATGGTTCGCAAGGGTTCTTTTCATCCACTGCGGCGACAACCTTGGGATCAGACCAGGTAAAACCACCATCAGTAGAAATCGTTTGAAAGACTCCCAATGGAGATCGATCCTTACCTTCCGGACCTTTATGGTAGAGGCCGAGGTAACTTCCGTCTTTCAGTTTGACCATGCTGCTGAAGGTCATCACGCACGGAAAACCGAGTGGCGGCATTTCTTTCCATGTTTTCCCATCGTCTTCACTCATGATGCTTGGCATCCCCGGACCACTGCGGGTTCCCAATGCCGCCGAGAACACCCAGAGCCGGGCTTTGCCTTTAGAGTCCACCATGCGGTAAATACTGGGGCAGTTCTGATGAGTGGAATAATTTTCCGGCAAACGCTCATCAACTCTTTTCCAGGTTTTGCCGGCATCTTTACTGAGAGCCATTGGCCCGGCAGAACCTCCATGATTGATGCACCAGACGGCAAACATGGTTTTATTGTCTGGCAGCAGTAGAGTTGTGGGATGCCCCTGATAAACTTCTTTTGTCCCTGCGGCTATCACAACCTGACGATCGGTCTCTTGCGAGATATCGACCAATGGCAGGCGGTCTTCTGCTTGAGTCAATTGGTGCATTGTGCAGACCGAGAAAACAGCGACAAAAAGCGAGCGCAATATCTGTCGGAAATTCATCTGGTTGACCTCAATAGAATGTCGCAAGAAAACGGGGGCAGTGATTTGCCCCGGTGTTTTATCATAACCCGACGCGTCAGCGAGGGGCCGGTGTGGAATTCATCATCCGCTGCATCTTGTCCATGTCGACCATAGACCCTATAAACTCACGCCGAAAGAAACACTGCTGGGCAAGCCAGCAGTGGCACACGGCTAACGACATAGGTAATAGCAGGGTGCGTTTAAACGCACCCTGCTATGAGTATTATTGCACGTGAATAAACAATACCCGTCAAATTCGGAGACCGTGAAAGGTGCGTCGAGACGCACCCTACTGCTCTTTCGAGCTTTAAATGTCGCCCTCAAATCGCTGTTCCGCAGGCAGTTTGCCTGCTCCAAATCTCTGAACGTACACGACTTTTAGCGATAGTTGGAATACTACGAATAATTTGATTAAACATACTGGTTAATCAGGTTTTCCAGGTATTCCTGACGTCCACTCTTGTTCGCTTCGATTTCACCTTTTTCGAGCATGTACTTCTCGAGTGAGGCGAATGTGGCGGAGCCGGATTCGATTTCGGAGCCGATGCCGGAATCGTAGCTGGAGTAACGATCGCTGACGAATTGATCGAGCACGCCATCGGCTCGGATCTGAGCAGCGATTTTTGCTCCACGGGCAAAGGTATCCATTCCGCCGATATGGGCGTGGAACAGATCGACGGGCTCAAAACTTTCGCGGCGAACTTTCGCATCGAAGTTGATTCCCCCCGGTGCCAGTCCACCCTGCTTGAGCAACACCAGCATGCACTGTGTTGTCAGGTAAATGTCAGTTGGGAACTGATCGGTATCCCATCCTAACAGCAGGTCGCCGGTATTGGCGTCGATACTACCGAGCATATTCTGAATACGGGCGTATTCCATTTCGTGCATCATCGAGTGACCAGCCAAAGTGGCGTGATTAGTTTCGATGTTCATTTTCACGACATCTTCCAGACCGTATTGACGCAGGAAGTTCACACAGGCGGCGACATCGTAATCGTATTGATGTTTCGTCGGCTCTTTTGGCTTCGGTTCAAACAGGAATTGTCCTGTGAAGCCGATGCTTTTCGCGTGATCGTTCGCCATGTGCATGAATTTGGCGAGGTGATCGAGTTCGCGTTTCATGTCGGTATTGTACAGATTCTGATAACCTTCCCGGCCGCCCCAGAATACGTAATTTTCGCCGCCGAGTTCGTAGGTGACCTCAATCGCTTTCTTAACCTGAGCGGCGGCAAAAGCGAACGCATCGGCATTGCAGGACGTCGCAGCTCCGTGCATGTAGCGAGGATTCGAGAACAGATTAGCTGTCCCCCACAGCAGTTTGATGCCCGTCGATTCCTGCTGCTCTTTGAGTCGAGCGACAATTTTATCGAGAATTTCGTTGGTTTCCTTCAGGCTGGAACCTTCGGGGGCGACATCACGATCGTGGAAACAGTAATAATCGACGCCGAGCTTCTGAAAGAATTCGAAAGCGACATCAACTCGCTTCAACGCATTATCGACAGAGTCGCTGCCATCGTCCCAAGGGCGAACCATTGTGCCGGGACCGAAGGGGTCGCCGCCGGTGCCGCGGAATGTATGCCAGTAACAGACACTGAAGCGGAGTAATTCCCTCAGTGACTTTCCCTCAACGACTTCATCCGGATTGTAATGCTTGAAGGCCAGGGAATTCTTACTGTCAGGACCTTCGTAGGGAATGGAGGGAATCTCAGAGAAGTAACTCATGTTTGGTTCCTGTTATCGGGTTCAGCCTTGATTTATAGTCTGTTTTTGTTACTGAAGTAGTAGAAGAGACACAGTGACGTATCAACAGATGAAAATCAAGCGATGAACACCTCACAAATCGATAAGGAGAAAGCTCAATGACGGGGTACACAGTTCACACAGGAACCAGCGAAAAATTCTCCTCCGGCTGGGATCGAATTTTCGACGACAAAAAAACAAAAGAGAAAACCAAGACTAAGAAAAAATCAGCTAGCAATAAAAAGGAGAAGCCTGCCGAGGCGGCGGCTGAGAAGAAGCTGAAAAAGAAAAAGAAGAAGTGACGAATTAGAAATGAGTGCCTGGCACTCAAGGTTGGCCCAGTCGCGTGCGTCTGGGTTGCAAAGAAATAAGAAGTATTCAACTTGTTGCCAAGATCCTCCTCGGGAACACTTGGGAATGAAGCTCTGATTCAAGTGATTGTGTTCTCGAAATTCGTGAGAACGAAGCAAAACTTCAGTCCGTAGGTCAATTCAACTTAGCCCCAAGGGAAACGAGGAATTTGAAGTTTTTATGCTCCTCGTACATTTTATAAGCCCTGACTTCTTGTGACTGCGTAAGCCAGACGCACGCGTCTGGCCCATCCCGGTGTCGATAATCTTGTCAACTGAGACCTCTCATGAAAAGAGTTGCACTTTTCGGCAAGAAATTTCTGCGGCAATTTGCCGCAGAATATTAGGTCTCTTCCTGAGGCGTGATTCACTACCATACGCTCAACTGAGCAAAATTCTTGAAATAGCTCTGCAAATGTTGCGTTCACATCACGGTTGGTCGATTCACACAGAGTTGTGAAACTGATATAAACCGTGCTGAAGCTTACAAAACCTGTGGTGCGACGGCGCGAGCGGAGTGTTGCGTTACGATGATAAAAATTAAAAAAGGTTTAGATGTCCCCATTTCTGGCCAACCGGTGCAGGAGATTTCTCCTGGCCCCGAGGTTGGTCGCGTGGCGTTGATTGGTCCCGACTATGTCGGCATGAAACCAACAATGCTTGTGCAGGAAGGGGATCGGGTCAAATTAGGCCAGCCGCTTTTCGAAGACAAAAAGACTCCCGGAGTGATTTACACTTCACCAGGCTGCGGGACTGTTGCGGAAGTGAATCGGGGCGAGAAACGCTACTTTCAGTCGATGGTGATCGAACTCGATGGCGATGAAGAAGAGACTTTCCGCTCGTTCGCCGATTCCGATCTGACAACTCTTTCCCGTCAGGATGTGCAGGATAACCTCGTCAGTTCCGGGCTCTGGACCTCCCTGAGGACCCGCCCTTTCAATAAAGTGCCCGCGCTCAACACTCAGCCGAGTTCTATTTTTGTGACAGCTATCGACACTCAGCCCCTGGCGGCTGATCCTGCAGTTGTCATTGCGGAAAACGAAGCCAGTTTTATTCATGGCCTGCAGGTGCTGCGACATCTGACTGATGGACCTGTTTTTCTGTGTCAGCCACCCGCTGTCAAAATCCCGGGTGCTTCACTCGATTTTATTCGAGCAGAAGAATTCGCCGGGCCGCATCCCGCTGGTTTGCCGGGAACTCACATTCATTATCTGGATCCCGTCGGTCCAGGCAAAAAGGTGTGGTTCATCGGTTATCAGGATGTGATTGCGATCGGCAAACTGTTCGATACCGGGCGATTATCTGTTGAGAGGATCATTTCGCTGGCTGGTCCGATTGTGAATGAGCCTCGCTTAATTCGCACTCGAATTGGCGCATCAATCTTCGATATTGTAGAAGATCAGTTAAACGAAGCGGATCGCCGAGTGATTTCGGGATCTGTTTTGTCGGGACGGACTGCAACGGGTCCTTATTCCTATCTGGGTAGATATCACAATCAGATTTCTGCACTGGCAGAAGGTCGTGAGCGAGAATTCCTGGGTTGGCAGATGCCGGGCTTCGATAAATTTTCGATCAAAGATGTCTACGCGGCTTCAATGAATAAACTGTTGAATCCCAAAAAACGATACGATCTGACGACCAGTACAGGCGGCAGTAAGCGTGCCATGGTGCCGATCGGGATGTATGAAGCTGTCATGCCTCTCGATATTCTACCGACGTTTTTATTACGAGCATTAATTGTCAACGATTCCGATCAGGCTCAGGCGCTGGGTTGTCTGGAGTTGGATGAAGACGATGTTTCTCTGTGTACATTCGTGTGTCCCGGGAAATATGAATACGGCTCGATGTTGCGACGCAATCTGTCGATCATCGAGAGTGAAGGATAGGGCAGAGTTGTTTCTGCTTTAAATGTGCAGCATTACGAATACCATGCCAGTTTTTGGTCCGCTCCATTGGGTGCGAGGAATTTCTGAGTTATGAAACCATTGCGGCAACTACTTGATAAGATGCATCCGCTGTTCACTAAAGGTGGCAAGCTGGAGCCGTTTTACCCACTTTACGAAGCGGGTGATACGTTTTTATATACGCCGGGCGAAATTACGCATGGCCCCTCTCATGTCCGGGATGCACTCGATCTCAAGCGAATGATGATTACCGTCGTCGCCGCTCTGGGGCCCTGTATTCTGATGGCGATGTGGAACACAGGCTATCAGGCAAATCTCGTACTGGATGCGGGTGGTGTTTCCGTTCCAGAGGGCTGGCGGGGAGCAGTGTTCTCGGCAATTGGTTTGACTGCTAATCCCGATAATCATTTAGCGAATCTACTGCTGGGGGCTCTCTATTTTGTGCCACTTTTCCTGGTCTCCAATATTGCCGGCGGTCTGTGTGAAGTCATCTTCAGTTGTATTCGGAATCACGAAATCAATGAAGGGTTCCTGGTCACAGGAATGCTTTATCCTCTGACATTGCCTCCGACATTACCCTGGTGGCAGGCGGCTATTGGAATCATGTTCGCGGTCATCCTGGCAAAGGAAGTCTTTGGGGGAACCGGGAAAAACTTTATTAACATTGCTCTGACAGGCCGTGCGTTCCTGTACTTTGCTTATCCTTCACAGATCTCTGGCGACCGCGTCTGGGTTGCAGCCGATGGCTACAAACTGGTCGATGGCTACACCGGAGCAACATCTCTGGGGCAACTTGGATCTCTCGATCCTGCCAATGCTTCGATGGGTATGAATGCCGTCACGAACTCCGTCGCTGAGGGTGGCCTCGGGATGAGTTGGATGGATGCGTTCCTGGGAATCATTCCCGGTTCGATGGGAGAAACCTCGGCTCTGGCCTGTCTGATTGGTGCTGTCATTCTGATTGCCACGGGCATCGGCTCCTGGCGAGTGATGGCAGCTGTTGTGCTTGGTGCACTTGTAACTTCTGGTCTGCTGTTCGCAGCTGGCAGTGATGGAAATGCGGTCTTTGCGATGCCGCCTCACTGGCATCTGGTTGTTGGTGGGTTTGCATTTGGAACCGTATTCATGGCGACAGATCCCGTCTCCGCTGCATTTTCTAACGGAGGGAAATGGGTATATGGATTCCTGATCGGCTTCATGACCATCCTGATTCGTGTGATCAATCCCGCCTTCCCGGAAGGGATTATGTTGGCAATTCTGTTCGGTAATGTCTTTGCACCGCTGATTGACTACTTCTTCGTCCAGGCAAACATTAAGAGAAGATTGGCTCGCACTCATGTCACAGCGTGACTCCACATTTGGGACTTTTAAGATCGCGGCAATCCTGTGTATCGTCTGTTCCGTAATCGTCTCGGCAACTGCAGTTGGGCTTCGTCCAATCAAGCAGAAGAATGAGCAATTGGCTTTTCAGCGGGAAGTGCTCAAAGTTCTGGGGCTCTACAAAGCCGATGAGAACAAGCCGACCGATATTCCAGAACTGTTCAAGCAGGTAAAACCTCTGCTGGTGAATATCGATACCGGCAAACTGGCTGAAACCGATGCTGTGAATATCGATACGTTCGATCTGAAGGAAGTTTCCTCGAATCCGGAATTGACAGTCGATATTCCAGCTGAAAAAGATCTGGCAGGCATCGGTTCCCGGGAAAAATTCACCAAGATTTATCTTCTGACCAAAGATGATGGTTCCATCGATCAAATGGTCCTTCCCGTTCGCGGCAAAGGATTGTGGTCAACAATGTGGGGCCTGCTCTCTCTCGATGGTGACGGCAAAACCGTGCGTGGTTTGACCTTCTATCAGGATGGAGAAACTCCAGGCCTGGGCGGAGAAATCAATAATGCCCGCTGGCAGGAAAGCTGGAGTAATCCGGAATGTCCGAAAGTGATTCGCAATGATGCCGGCGAAGTGAATATTTCCTTTTATAAAGGAGCCCTGAATTGTGAAACACCCAATAGCGAACATTTATTTGAAGCTCTCGGTGGCGCCACAATCACGACTCGCGGCGTCGAGACAATGATGTATTACTGGTTGGGCGATCATGGTTATAAACCCTTGATCGAAAACCTGACCAGCGGTGAAATTAAAGTCGCTCAAGCGACTCGTTAATATATATTTGATTCGTTCACGCAACTCATATGATCCTTAAGTCCTGTCGTCAGTCGGCAAGACACAAAGAGAAAAATCATGGCACGATCGAAAGCAGCTGACGTACTGCTCACCCCAATTTTTTCGAACAACCCGATTGCATTGCAGGTTCTGGGAATCTGCTCGGCTCTCGCGGTGACGAGTAAAATGGAAACGACAGTCACAATGTGTATTGCGGTAACGCTGGTCACTGGATTTTCCAGTGCCGCAGTCGCCGCGATTCGCGACTACATCCCGAACAGCATCCGTATTATCGTGCAGATGACGATCATCGCCTCCCTCGTGATCATGGTCGATCAGTTTCTCAAAGCGTTCCTGCCGGAAATCGCCAAAACGATGTCCGTGTTTGTCGGTCTGATTATTACCAACTGTATCGTCATGGGACGTGCAGAAGGTTATGCGATGAAGAACAATGCCTTCATGAGTTTTCTGGATGGTATCGGCAATGGGCTGGGATACAGTGTTCTGTTGTTGATCGTCGGAGTGGTTCGCGAACTCTTCGGCTCCGGCAAACTCTTCGGCACGACCATTTTTCCTTCCGTCAATGAAGGGGGCTGGTATGTTCCTAACGGATTGCTGTTACTGCCACCGAGTGCATTTTTCCTGATCGGAATTTTCATCTGGGTGCTTCGAACAGCAGATAAAGATCAGGTCGAACACGACTAAGTATCGTTCTCAGAGATAATTTTATTTGCAAATCTCATTATTTGATTATCACGTCGAGAGATCATCATGGATCAATTAGAACATTTCCTCAGCTTGCTCTTAAAAGCGGTTTTCGTTGAGAATCTGGCGCTAGCATTCTTTCTGGGAATGTGTACATTCCTGGCCGTCTCCAAGAATGTGAAAACCGCACTTGGCCTGGGTGTCGCAGTGATTGTCATTCAGACGATTACCGTACCAGCCAATAACTTGATTTACACATACCTGCTCAAGAAAGATGCCTTGGGCTGGACCGGGATTTCCTCGCTCTCAGGGATTGATCTCGAATTTCTCGGATTGATCAGCTACATCGGCGTGATTGCCGCGATGGTGCAGATTCTTGAATTGATTCTCGATCGCTTTTTCCCACCGTTGTACAATGCACTCGGAATTTTCCTGCCACTGATTACCGTGAACTGTGCGATCCTGGGTGGGTCTCTGTTTATGGTGGAGCGAGACTATAACTTTGCAGACAGTTGCGTTTTCGGTTTCGGATCAGGACTCGGTTGGGCGTTTGCAATTGCTGCCCTGGCTGGGATTCGAGAAAAAATGAAATACAGCGATGTTCCGGATGGCCTCAAAGGGCTGGGAATTACCTTCATTACTGTCGGCTTGATGTCACTGGCATTTATGTCATTTTCTGGAATTCAACTGTAAACTTCTTTTGAATTTCAATAATTCAACTGTAATTCAACTTTGAGTATGTCTATCATGAATTGATGGACTTCTCATTTCGATAGCATTTCGTTGAGTGGACTCTGCAATGTTCAGTACCATATTTATTAGCGTGGCGATGTTTACGCTGATCATCATTTCGCTGGTCGGTGTGATTTTGTTTGCCAAATCGAGACTCGTCCCGAGTGGCGATGTTACGATCATCGTGAACGATCAAAAAGAAATTCATGTCCCTGCTGGCGGCAAATTGCTCGGTGCCTTGGCAGCCGACAAAATTTTCGTTTCCTCAGCCTGCGGTGGTGGTGGAACCTGTGCCCAGTGTAAAGTGCATATCACAGAAGGTGGCGGAGATATCCTGCCGACCGAAAAAGGTCACATCAATAAAAAAGAAGCCCGTGAAGGTTTGCGTCTTTCCTGTCAGGTTCCCGTCAAAGGGGATATGCGGGTTGAAGTTCCACCAGAAGTTTTCGAAACGAAAAAGTGGATCTGTACTGTCAAATCGAATAGAAACGTAGCGACCTTCATTAAAGAACTGGTGCTGGAACTTCCAGAAGGCGAAGATGTCGGCTTCAAAGCCGGCGGATACATTCAGATCGAGTGCCCACCTCACGAACTCAGCTATGAGAACTTCGACATCGAAGAGAAATTCCGCGGCGACTGGGACAAGTTCAACCTGTGGAAAGTCAAATCGGTCGTTAAAGAAGATGTCGTTCGAGCTTATTCGATGGCCAACTATCCCGGCGAAAAAGGGATCATCATGCTCAACGTGCGTGTGGCAACTCCGCCACCGCGAGCACCGGAAGGAACTCCTCCCGGCAAGATGTCTTCTTATATCTTCAATCTGAAACCAGGCGATAAAGTCACGATTTCCGGTCCTTACGGTGAGTTCTTCATCAAAGATACCGAAAACGAAATGATTTACATCGGTGGTGGAGCTGGCATGGCTCCGCTGCGATCGCACATTTTTGAACTTCTCAAAACGTTGAACTCCGGTCGAAAAATCTCCTACTGGTATGGTGGACGCAGTAAACGCGAACTGTTTTATCTGGAAGAATTTGAAGCGCTGGCCGAGAAGTTCCCGAACTTTACACTGCACATTGCGTTGTCGGAACCACAACCTGAAGACAACTGGAATGGTCCTGTCGGATTCATTCACAATGTCCTGTACGATTACTATCTCAAAGATCATCCTGCACCGGAAGATTGTGAATACTACATTTGTGGTCCACCAATGATGCTCTCCGCCGTTCAGAAGCTGCTGGAAGATCAGGGTGTTGAACCGGAAAACATCGCATACGACGACTTCGGAGGCTAACCCGCCAATGAATGGCGATCGAATAACACGATTCCACAAATTCGCTCTTTGCCTGATTCTGGCAGAGAGCGTTTTTTGTAGTGGATGTCAGCAAAACGAAGAGGCATTCCGTCCGATTAAAATTACCGGGAATACTATGGGCACATTCTATGAAGTGACCATTGCCGATGATCTGTCCCCGGACCAGATTCCCAAACTGACAAACCGCATCAACGAACTGCTCGAGCAGATCAATGCCGAGATGTCGACTTACGATCCTCAGTCTGAGATCTCGCAGTTTAATCAATCGCAATCTCTGGACTGGTTTCCTGTATCTCCCGGGTTTGCCCAAGTGGTTGATGAGGCGATTATTTTTTCCGTCATAACCAATGGAGCCTTCGATCCGACCGTTGGGCCATTGGTCGACCTCTGGCATTTTGGGCCGGAAATTAAAGATCGAACAATACCGACTCAGGAACAAATTGATGAGGTCATGAGTTCCGTGGGCTGTCAGCACCTGGAAGTCCGCTACGAACCTGCTGCCATTCGTAAATCCATACCAAACCTTCGGCTCGATCTTTCCGCAATCGCCAAAGGTTACGCAGTTGATATGATTGCAGAAGAGCTGAAAACTCAAGGAATTCAAGGGTGTCTGGTGAACATCGGTGGAGAAGTCGTTACTGTCGGACGCAAGGAAGATGGGACGAAATGGAGGCTAGGGATTGAAAAGCCGATCGAAGGCAAGCGGGATATCGAACGCATTGTCCATCTGTCCGATGTTGCGATGGCCACTTCAGGCGACTATCGAAACTATTATGAGGTCGACGGCGTCCGCTATTCGCATACAATAGATCCAATAACCGGAAGACCTGTGACTCATCATTTGCGCTCGGTCTCCGTATTGTCCGACTCCTGTCTTACTGCGGATGTTTATGCAACTGCATTAATGGTGATGGGAATGGTAAAAGCCAAGAACTTTGCTGCGAATCATAATCTGGCAGTCGGGCTGCTCGAACGTGAAGAAACTCAGGCCGACAATTATTTCAGTCCCGAATTTCTGAATCAGACGAAAGAATAATATGGCTACATTTATCGTCGCTTTGATTGTTTTTGCAGCTGCGATTGGCGGCATGGCTGCGGGAGTTGTTTTCAGCAATCGCTGCCTCCGCGGCTCCTGCGGTGGTTTGAGCAATCTGCCCGATGGAGCCAACCAGTCCGTCTGCGACTCCTGTGCTCCACATACTCCAGCACCGGCAAAAGAAACTGTTTCCTCATCGAGTGAAACTTGATCCGACATGGAATCGTATGACGTTGCGATCATAGGAGGGGGGATTGTCGGACTGGCGACCGCTTATCGTATTCTCCAAAAACGTCCGCAAACCAGACTGCTGCTGCTTGAAAAAGAAGGCAAGCTGGCCGCCCATCAAACCGGGCATAATTCCGGCGTGATTCATTCGGGCATCTATTACAAGCCCGGTTCACTACGAGCAATAAATTGCCGAGCCGGGAAACAGCAACTCGAAGATTTCTGTACTGAGCACAACATCCCCTTCGACCGCTGTGGCAAAGTGATTATTGCCACACAAGAGTCCGAACTTTCCGGACTGCAATCAATTTTCGAACGCGGGCAAGCCAATGGAGTTACGTGCGAACTGATCAGCAGAGAACGGTTGGCTGAGTTGGAACCACAAACCGCAGGCATTGCCGCGATTCATGTGCCAGAAACGGGAATTGTCGACTATGTCAAAGTCTCCGAAAAACTGGCAGAGATTATCAAAGAGCAGGACGGCAACATTCGCACGCAGGCAGAACTCCTGAAAGTCGAGGCTCGCTCGGATCAACAGGTGTTGACGACTAAGGTCGGAGAATTCCGAACCAGACAGATTGTCACCTGTGCCGGGCTGCAATCGGATCGCATCGCCAAACTGTGTGGCTGGAATTCGCAAGCGAAGATTATCCCCTTTCGCGGCGAGTATTACGAACTCTGTCCCCGGGCAGAACATCTCTGCAGGAATTTGATTTATCCGGTTCCCGATCCCAACTTTCCGTTTCTGGGTGTGCATTTTACCCGCATGATCAACGGGGGCGTCGAATGCGGTCCCAATGCGGTACTCGCTTTTGCCCGGGAAGGTTATGCCAAGACAAACTTCAACGCTCGCGACATGTGGGACGCCCTCAGCTTTCCCGGCTTCCGCAAACTCGGACTCAAACATTGGTCCGCTGGCTTGGGGGAAATGTATCGCTCGGTTTCCAAAAGTGCTTTTGTTGCCGCACTTCAAAGGCTCGTGCCGGAAATCAAATCGTCAGATCTCATCACTGCCTCGTCAGGGATTCGAGCGCAGGCGGTTACTCCCGACGGCAAACTCGTCGATGATTTTCTGATCGAAGAAGATAAACACGCCATCCACGTCCTCAATGCTCCGTCGCCAGCTGCGACGTCTGCACTCAATATCGGCGAAACCATCTGCGATCGTCTGCTGAAACGATTTCCTTCCTAATACTTCAATGCATTAGGCTCCTGTTTTTTCCAGATCTGGCATGGCATCTGCGTATTTCATGATTGAGGACGAACTCAGTCCCTTGAGCATTTTTATAATTAACTGCAGCGTACGGCAGGATCAAACACTGAGTTCTATGGTCATTTGATGCTCATGCGACTGCAGAAACCATTTGAAATGGGCTAAATCGCACATCATGCCCCTCATGAATTACGAAAAGGAGCTTTCCCATGAAACCGCTGATCTTATCCACAAGTGCCTGTCTCGCAATGGCGATGCTTCTGACAATCCCTACAACGGGATTTACTCAAGGTACCACAGTGATCCGGCCCAATCTCGATGCCCCGTCCTGGGCCTGGTCTGCAAGACCCGATGTACTCCAACCGAGTTCCATTACTGCTGATTACTATATTACTGAACAGGGCGAAAACTGGGGCTATGAGCGTGATTTCGACTACGATCGGCTCAGCTACGACGAACACGGCTCTGTCTACTCTCTGTATGATACTTATTACAACAATTATACCGTCAAAGCCCCTGCGCCTGGCGTGGTCGACCCGCGTCGCGATGTGAACGTCATCACACCTGAGGAAATGCCACAACCGCCGGTAGCAGTGGGCCCCAAGAGCCCGCTTGTGGATCCAGCAGAGGCTATCATTCCCAGAACAGCCGCTTATCCTCCCCCACTGGAGTATGGTTATGACGAGACAAATGACGATGATAACTGGGTTTACGACTATTATGAATCACCGGAAGCCCTGAGAAATCCACCCACTTTGCCGCCCAGCTATTATGAGCGATTCGATTTCGTAAATGATCCGGAAGGGGATGGCCCGTTTGATGGTGTCACCAATCAAAATGCTCTCAAAACTCCTGCCGAACGTTCCCAGAATAATCAAAGTTCGAATCCACGCAGCACCGAAACCACAAACGTCACTCAGAGCCTGAACGACAAAAGTGTTCGTGGAACGGTCACGATGATCAAAAATGTGCCAATCACGGGTCAAAATGTGCCAATCACGGGTCAAGATGTAAAGAATCGCGTGGTAAGGATTGAAAATCAGCAAGGAAAGCAATTTATTGTCGATTTAGGTCCCCTTACGACTCTCGATGATCAGAATATTCAGACGGGTATGAACCTGTTGGTAAGGGGAGTGCTAGCCAATGTGGGTGAGAAAGAAATGATTCTGGCTCGAGAATTTCGCATTGGCGAAAATCGTATTGTTGTCGATCGATCACCCGGGATCGTACAGGGAACGATTAAAGATGTGCAATTACTCGACAACCAGGGCGACCCCATTCAAATCATTACAGTCGAATCTCCAAACGGAGAGACGGTAGTCGACCTGGGACTGGCTACGATATCAGAAAAAATCGTATTGAGGACGGGAAATCCGATCACGGTCACCGGCAATCTCATTCAAGTTAAAGACCGGAATGTTCTGATGGCTCAAACCGTTCTGCAACGGGAAACGACTGTAGAAATCACGCGACCAGAGACCGATCGTATGGCGCAAACTTCTCAACAGAAGCCAACCAAAAACAAGGAACAAAACTCGGAATCGGATTCCCAAAGTGACCAGCCTCCTTTAGCGATCGCCAGCACCATTAACGATAATGGCCGCAAGAAAACAATCGTCATGAACAAGAATGGTCAGACGAAAAAGACAGAATCAGCCCCTGCTGAAACAGACTCAGCTTCTGAGAACGAAAAAGCAACACCGAGTGTTGAGTCCAAATTGGCTAAACAAGATTCTCCCTCTCAAAAAGAGGCAATGGTTTCTTTGCAAGGGACGATCGAGAACAGCAGTGATCAAAAGTATGGAGAGAGCACACGGAAAATTCTCACTGTGAAAACGGAAGCTGGCAATCAAGTCAGGCTCGATCTGGGCCCTTCCAGTTCTGTCTCTATAACACTCGATCCAGGAATGAATGTTACTGCTTATGGAGTTGTCACCCAACTCAAAAGTGAGACACCCCTGATTCTGGTTCACCGACTCAATCAGGGAGATAAGTCTTTTAAGGCAAACCGATACCAGGCAGACATGAAAACCACGAACATTTCCGGAGAAGTTGTGTCCTCCAATACGAACACTGTCCTTGGGAAAACTCATGGAATTCTGACGCTGAATACTGATGATGACCAGAAAGTGATGGTTGATGTCGGTCCTGTCAAAGCCGATCAGTTTCAGGTCGTCAACGGCACAAAACTGAAAGTTGAGGGAGTTTCCGTCGACATCAGGCAGGGACAGATGATTGTTGCCAACAAAATTGATCTGATGAAATAGTCATGATCAATAACGGACAACCTGTCTGGCAAAATAAGCGATTCTCGGCTCTCCGGGGATCGCTTTATTGATGGACTCCACAAAGATTTGCAGAATGTGAACAGAAACGGTTCAAATCTTCCTGCAGTCACGATATATTTCTACAAGTCAATCTCTCACATCAAATTCAGGCCGAGTGGCGGAATGGCAGACGCACGGGACTTAAAATCCCGGGGAGGGTTTCCTCCGTGCGGGTTCGAGTCCCGCCTCGGCTACTTGCGAAATGCTTATATAATAGGTTTTTACGTCAAACGTTGTCCCCTGTAGGGATGACGTTTTTTTATGCCATAATGACTGTCCCAATGGCTATTCTTGCGGCTTCGTGCAAATACTGTGCTGACAAAAACGGAACCGATGCTCGTTCAACCGATCAAACTGACGGAGAACGATTATGAAAGCCTGGAATAAGAACAGCGTAAAGTTCTCAAAAACGGCGAACGAAGTTCGAAAAACGAACGGGGAGCGATTAAACATACGATCCCATCCAAACAGTTCTACGGAAAGTTAAAAACTCATGACGGAACAAATAAACAGATGCCATTAACGGAGGATCGAACTTCGTCAAAGACATTGCTGAAACGCTTGCAAAAGGATCATGACCATTAACGTTCGGTCGGTTACACGAAGGAAGACGATAACCGTAAACGATTGCAGAATGATGCGTTGATTGAATATGGACTTCCTGATCGACTGCCATCTTCATGGCGTTGACCACCAGAGTTGCGATAACTTGTTGATTATCTTCTTGTGCATATTCAATAATTATCTGCAGCGTTCGGCAGGAGCAAACACAGCGTTTTTAGGACATTTCGTGTCCAGGCGACTGCAGAGACCATTTGAAAATGGTCTGGAAATTACAGGAGGGCACTATGGTTTCTGATAGACTCTCACGTAATCGACCACGAACTGAGCCGGGAACTGAGTTTCGGCATTCGGGTTGCCAACAAACTGCCCTCCAACAGAGAGGTTCATGACCAGGTGAAATCGCTGATCGAATGGAGCCGGGAATTCTGCACCAGCCGAATGCCATTTCGTTTGTGTCTGATAGAGTTTGCCATCGACATACCAGCGGATGACTCCCTCTTCCCATTCGATGGCGAAAGTATGAAAATCTTCCGTGAATGAACCTTGCTTGAGTTCAATTTTATCCCCGGAATATGCATTATTTGGCCATTGTCCACCGTAGTGGAGTGTTCCCAACACCGTCTTTGGTTCCTGCCCCTTGAACTCCATGATGTCAATTTCGCCACTCGAAGCCCAAGTTCCGTATTTTTCATCGGTGGGCAACATCCAGATCGCGGGCCAGAGTCCTTGCCCAGCTGGAAGTTTCGCGCGGATTTCAAAGCGTCCATATTTCCAGTCGCCACGATGTTTACTGCGAATTCGTCCGGAGGAGTATTCGCGTACGGTTCCTGCAATCCCGGCATTGTCCCGATGAGCTTCCAGGACAAGATGGCCATCTTCCACCCTCACATTCTGCGGGCGATCGGTATAAATCTGCAATTCCTGATTCCCGCCTCCAAAAGCATTCACCTCTGTTTCCCACTGCTGATAATTCAGCGACTTCCCCTCAAATTCATCCTGCCAGATAAGCTTCCACTCGTCTGCCCGGAGTTTGGAAGGAAAACAGAAAATGATTAGCAACAACGCAGTCAATCGAATGTGCATGGAATGACTTTCCGAGTGGAGACGAGAAGTATTGATAAGAACCATTGAGTAAAATGGGAGCTTTACACGACCATGGAAGCCCTCCGAAAAATCACGACAGGTTCGAAATTCTTATTCGGCGATCGCTTTCCTAACCACAGGATTCCACAAATTGTAGCCGGTTTCATTGAGATGCAATCCATCCTTCATGAAAATATCGTCCCGTGGTTTTCCCTCTTCAGTCAGCAACACAGTTGCAGTGTCGACATATTCGAGTTGTTCGACTTGATCGGCAAACTTTTTGATCGCCATGTTGACCTCATTCATCTCGTCCCACATTTCCCAGCGTTTCAAGCTTGGTTTGATTGGCAGGTAATAAACCGTTGCCCCTTCTGGCAATTCCTCGTAAACCAGTTTCATGAAGGCTTTGAAATCGCAGATGACTTTCTGAGGTGATTTTCCTTTGGCGATATCATTGTCTCCACAGTAGAACACGATTTTGCTCGGCTCATACTTCTTAACCACTTTATCAAAATGATAGAGCACATCCGAAGTCTGCGATCCACCAAAGCCGCGATTGGTCACATCCAGATCTGGATAACTCGCGTCTGTATCCCACATACGAATGGAAGAGGAGCCGACAAACAAAATCCCGTTTTTCTCCGGCATCTTTTCTTCATCCAATGCCGCAAACTTATTCATCTCTCCATCCCATTTGGCTGCGGGATCTTTCGCGTTTTCATCGGCTGCAAAAGAGATTGTCGAGCCAATCGTCAGGCAGAGAAATAAACTAAGTGATGAAATTCGATTCTGTAATAACATTGTGTCTGTCCTGTTGAATTTTGTTTGTTATGTGCCGAGTGAGAGTAACGCGGCAGGACAGGCTTCCAGCCTGTCTCTGTTGAACCTTTATTGAAGCATACATGCACAGTGATAATCAACACACCGCATCCACTTAAGAAAAGTAATTCGAAGGGATCCTCTCATCCGGCCTTTTGCCCTTCTCCCACAAGGAGAAGGAAAGATGACCGCTCCTCAAGGAGAAGGAAATTATTGCTTCCTGAAAAGAGAGATAAGATCTGCCTGTTCATTTCATCAAAGGCGATTCTAACCAGGCATGAAACTGATCGTAATAGTTGACTGCCAGCCAGGTCATTATGAGTAAGAGCCCAGCGGCAAGATCATTCCGACCAAAGCGGTCGGCTCGTCCATGATGCTTTACAAATTCCAGCAGTCGACCAGTCGGACAACCATACTTGCAGTATGCCATCGGGATGAATGCGGAAACAATCAGACTGACAATCGCGAGCACAATCGGCACCCAGGCCGATTGTCGAAACAGATATGCATCAAACGGTTCGAGATAAGAAAGATCGAGTGGCAGTTCCAGAACCGAAAACGAAATGGCGATCCCGATCAGAAACCAGGGAATCCATTTCAGTCCATTCGCCACTTTGGGAGAGACGCGAATTTTCCAGGGCACGTAACGACTCAACAACTGTTGAGCCGCCCCATGGGGACAAATCTGCGAGCAATAAGGCTGCTTGCGGGTTGTCGCGGGAGCCAGAAAAGAAATCGCCAGTAATGTCACCAAGCCGGGTGCCATTTGCCAGGCAACTCCATGAGCGGCGTAGCCGGCAAACAGACTGATCGCCAGTAACGATCCATTCAGAAAACCAACATACACGATGGCTGCGATCTTCAAGCCGATCCAGACACTCTGCTTTCCCTTCCAGCCGGAGCAATACGTCACAAATAAACCGATCGCAATCGCAATCCATAAACCATAATCGGTGTTAGAAATTCGGAGTTCAGGTTTTACCTTCTGTTGATCAATTGACCAGCGAAAGCGATGCTGAATCGATCGGGCAATTCCCATGCTGCTTAATGTAGCCCCCGAAACTCCTTCCATGTATTCGTCATAAAAATCGAGTTCTACCAGATTTTCCCAATCTCTGCCCTTCCAGAAGTCCATGAAATAACTGTCGTCTCGAACCCAGCCAATGTGTCGAGTCGTATCCCAACTCTTGCGGATTTTGATGCCGAGGATTTTGCGAGTTGGAATTTCCAGCGGAGCCCCGGGTGGAGCATGGTACGGCAGAGCCTTCGAATTGGGATTCGGCTCGGTTGTCGGTTCCCCCATCACAATCAGTACGTCTGTCGGCCCTGCATAGCCGATGATCTCCTGAGATTGTGGGCTGGTCCGCAGGGCGTAGCCGATCTCCTCGCCTGATTCCCCCAACACAAACAACCCGGCTCGATTGCTCTCATCAAATCTCAAAGAGGCGGCTTCTGGAAGAACTTCACGCACCTCATCCAGTTCGATCGGGCTTTCCCCCTGAATCTTCAGGCGGATGGCGTGCTGACGCATCATCAGCACAATTAGAAAGAGAATGGTGATGCGATAGACCTGAAGCAGGAGAGGTCGCAAACGTGAAAAACGAGCAGTTTTGTTTACGGCCGCCGAAGTTGTTTCACGAGTCATGGACAACGACATCTGTTGAGGATTTGAATCCAGAATCGCCGCAAAGCCTTGCCTGGCAAATGGATAGGGGGCGGGAAGCTACCTCCTCGTGCACCTGGAAACACGAAGCGTAGGGCTGCTTCGGTTAAGATCTGACCCGGTTAGCACGGTCCCACCGCACTCAGAGGTAGCTTCTCACCCCCACCATTGGCCGGCAGTTATGCAAAGCAAACCCCAGTGTCCCATGCTTTCCTCTCGACGTCAAGTAACCCCAGAGAAAGGAATCGGGAAATCGGGATATTGGCTGCAGTCCGTAGGTCAGGCTGTGCCTGACGCGATAAACATTTGACGCGGAATTTCGTCAGGCACAGCCTGACCTACGGCTTATTCTCCAAAATTGTGCTCGATACTCTGAAAAGAAAAAATCTTTACCTCTTGCCCCCAACAAGCCCAAGCCTCTTCATAAACACCTGCTGTTACCCATCGATGAAAGCTTGAATGTAACCATTCATGAGGGCATTTCACATAGCCATGTTTGACGGGATTGTAATGGATATAATCGAAATGAGCTTCGAAATCTTCTTCGCTTTCTATCGTATGTTCCCAGAACCTGGGTTGCCATATTCCCTGTCTGCGTTCCTTTTGCAATGCTTTATTGACTATGGCTTTTGTATTGACTTCGCTCAACCAGCGTTTGGTAAACTCTTTCTTAATCCATGCCCATCTTCGAGAATATTCGGAATCACCGGAGGGCAATGTCCAGATGGTATGCAAGTGTTCTGGAAGTAATACGATGGCATTCAATTCAAATGGCCAACGCTTTTGGCAATCTCGCAAACACTGTCCTAACAATTTACGTGCAGGTTCATCCGCAAAATATGGAGTTCTCTGATAAGTGACCAATGTGAAAAAATAAGTCCCTCCCGGCACGTTTGCACGACGATAGTTTGGCATTTTGTTTCACCTCTGAACTGATTAACAAAAAGCCCGTAGGTCAGGCTGTGCCTGACATGATAAACATTTGACCCGAAATTTCGTCAGGCACAGCCTGACCTATGGCCCATTTCATCTGATCTTGACCCAAAATCGGAAAAATTACAGAATCCGCCTCAACTTTTGCACAAACATACGGCCAGGGAGGGCTGGAATGAAGCGTTATTTGGCGGTCGCCACCATCACGATCTATTTGGGAGCCCTTAGCTGGGGCATTTTCTCTCATACCTTTGCTGTCGGAAACGTCGCACACCCGGCAATGTATTATGTCGTATGGGATATGTTCTGCGGCTGGTCCGGCTATGAATGCCGGCAGCATTTGATCGCCCAAGGCGAAAGCGGACAGTATTACAAGCTGAATCCTGCTCCCTGGGGAGAATTCCGAGCCTTCGGACCCGCAGACCGGATCGACTACGACAGCTTTGCTGCTCATTCGCAGAATATTGCTCGTAACATCCTGCGAAACACCGAACACGAACCGATTCAACGAGTTTATCTCGTCGAAGAAAACTGGTCAAAGCGCTACAACATCCCCGACTATCTCTGGTCGATGAAGTTTGAAGAGGAAAAAGAATCTTATTCTTACTACCACACCCGAATGATTTATAACTCAGAGTGTGAGCCGATCGAATCCCGGATGGGCTGGGCTTCCGCAATCCATAGCAAACAACTGGAAACAGACCCGCGGCTCGCGAAAATGAGAAACAAAGCCAAGCCGTTTTATGCGGTCACTCCGTACTCACAGACGCCAGTTCAAAGTACCAACTCGATTCCGGCCTATGCCACCGATGGAATCCTGCCCGCCTCCTATCAGCAAACTCAATAACACTTTTTGCAGGTTGGGTTAGCAAAGCGTAACCCAATACATCTCAAAGGTCGATTTCGTCAGGCGATGCCTGACCTACTCCAGATAACAATCAAATCGTTGAAAACTCCACGGACAATCGGATTTTCAGGAACTCATATGGACACAAAACTCGATAGCTCATCTTCTTCGTGGACCAAATCCCTAACCGAGTTTTTCTTTGATCGCCAGATTCCCTACGGCATGGCGTTGACGAGAATCGCGCTTTCGCTTGTGACGCTCGTTTGTCTTTCCCGTCGGTGGCCTCACGCCCGGGAGTTTTTCTCAGCGGATGGAGCCCCATCTCCTCTGGCTGCCAACTACGGCTTTTATGACTTCATTCCGCTGTTGCCGGGAAGTTTGGCCGTCGCCTTATATACATTATTACTGATTTTACTGGCCACTTTAATGCTCGGCTGGAAAACACGGATCTCTGCCTGGGGTGTCTTTTTTCTCTTCACCTATTTCACCCTGCAGGATTCTTTGAGCACGATTACAAAATACTCGGTGATATCCTCCCACGCTTTCTTTCTGCTGGCCTTATCAAACTGCGGAGCGGTCTGGTCAGTTGATCGCTGGCAGGCTTTGAAACGTCAGGGTATTGCTCGTCCGCTACGATTGCTCGGTACAGGTACAGCTACGGAAATCTGGCCACAACGGCTGCTGCAATTCTTCCTGGGATTCGTTTATCTGGGAGCTGCCATCACGAAAATGCATACGGAGACCTATTTCACAGGTGATCAACTTCGCCTCTGGATGCTCTCGAATGTGAATCACTACAACCCCGTCGGGGAGATCATGGCGATGTTCCCAGCCATGCTGGTCAGCTTTGGCTACATTGCCATCCTCTGGGAAATCCTGTTTATCTTCACGGTCTGGAATAAAAATTTCCGTATTCCCATGCTGGTCATTGGAGCGACATTCCATTTTATGACCTATGTCACTCTCGGGCTGATTGTCTTCCCATTCGTCTGTTTCAGCTTGTACCTCTGTTTCTTCAATGAGAGTGACCTGCAATGGTGGCAAAATCTGGGCCGACGACTTTCCAACAGAAGTTCGTCCTTTAGAACGCTGACACGAATTCCTCATCGGATCACAACCGCTGTTTGTCGTGGATGTCTTCAGGCTGGTAGCCGGGGTTTGATTTTCGGTATCGCCACTGCGGTTTTACTGGCAGTGTTTGTTGAACATCAAATGGATGTCTATGGCTCCCGCCGAGCAGAAGGCAAGTATCAACTGGCGAAATTACCTTATCCCGAAGCGATGCGGATGCTGAGTACAAATGACAGCATCCGGGAAGTCGACAAATTATTGTCGTTTGATGTCGGTTGCAACATGTTTGGCGGACTCGTCACAGAGTTCAGTAAATCGTTCAAGCAGGGCGATCGAATTCTCGTCCAGGCAACGATGATTCCCCCACATGGGGATGTCTACCTCGAATGCAATCTGCACGATGCCGACGGGGCGGTTCTCGATCAGACCGAAGGGATTCTGATGCGAGAAGAATTCCGCTACACGTTTACGTATTTCATTCCGACGTGCCTCGCACCCGGTGAGTATCAATTCGTATTGAAATCCAACACCGAAGAAATCGCCCGAAAAACAATTCAGATTGCCGGTGTCGATGATGCGTGTGTTGTGAAACAGTAAAAACCGGGTGGCACGCCCAGAACAAAGTGATGAGCGTGGAAATCTCGGCTTGGACGAATCCAGAAACTTTCTGACGGTTGAAGATGATTTATAAAAGATGTGGGTGCCATCTGCACTCTTCTCGTGGACTGGTTCGGAACGGCATAAGTATCAAACGTTAGCAGTAAATCCTACTCAATTTACATGATTTCAAACTGCAAAATTACTGAGCAAATGAAAATGAGCTTTCAAGCTGAATCCCTAGCCACATTGCATGCTCACGCAAGCGTGAGCATGGCATCCAACCATTAAAAAAGGGAATTCCTCTTCGCTTGAAAAGGAATCCCCTAAAATTACAGGATAATCGCTTAGCTCAACAAGTCATTGACTGGAGCTCCATCGTGGGCGACGCGGAAAGGTCGGCCGTTGGGGGCGATGATTTCTTTGCTCAAGTCCATGCCCATTGCGGAGGCGATGGTGGCATTCAAGTCTGCGACGGCGACGGGATTATCGACTGCGTATTTGCCGTCCTCATCGGAAGCTCCATAAACCTGTCCTGCTTTCACGCCGGCTCCGGCCATCACGCTGGAGAAGGCAGCCGGGTGATGGTCGCGGCCTGCGTTCTGGTTGATTTTCGGTGAGCGACCAAATTCGGTTGTCAGGACGACCATGGTGTCTTTGAGCAGCCCACGGGAATCGAGGTCTTTGAGTAGAGCGGTCATCGCTTTATCGACATTGCCCAATCGTTCTGGAAGTCGTTCGTAGATGTCAGTGTGCATGTCCCAGCCACCGGTGGTGACTTCGACGAAGCGGACATTCTTCTCGACCAGACGACGAGCAAGCAGACAGCCCTGGCCGAATCGGTCCATGCCGTATTCATCGCGGAGTTCCTGCTTTTCCTCAGACAGGTCGAAAGCTTTCAGATCTTCGCTGGAGACGAGTGTCTCTGCCTGAGAATAGAATTCGTTGTAGGCGTCGACTTTGGTTTGCTTGAAGTTCGACTGAAAATTCTTGTCGAATTTGGAAATCAAACTCATACGACGTTTGAAGGAATCCTCTTTGAGGTATTCTGGAGCCTTCGTGTTTTCCAGACCCCGCAGTGGATCGCCAACGGGGAGTGGGCTGGTTGCCGGATCGAGATATCCGTTGGCAGGATGTCGGGCTTCGCCATTGACGATGACGTTATCGGGCAGCATCTTGTTGCGGCGTCCGAGCATTTCAATGGCCATTGCACCCATGTGGGGGTGACGAATGGTGCTGATTTGTTTGTAGCTGGTTCGCATCAGATAGCGGGCCCCTTCGTGGTCTCCCGTTTCTGTGTACATCGAATTGATGACCGCCAGCTTATCGGCCTGAGTTGCCAGACCTGGCAAAAGACTGCCGAACTTCATGCCAGGAACTTTAGTGCTGATCCCGGTCGTTTCGCCCTGCACATCGCGGCCTGGCTTTAAGTCGAAGGAATCGATGTGAGTCATCGCTCCCGACAGAAACAGATAGATGACATTCTTGGCTTTGGCCGTCTCAGGAGCCGCGTAAACGACAGACTGAGAGAGCAGTGGGAACGCAGTCACGCCCAGGCAGGCCTTGGCAGCGTATTCCATAAACTGACGGCGATTCGGTTCGCTCGTCGACGAAATCAGATCCTTGAGCATCTTAAAAATCCTTAAACACTGAGAGATTGTCTATGAGAAGAGAGAACAGCCTGCCCTCAAATTATGGCAGGCTGTTTCGCTGTTTTTATTGAACGAACAGAAACTCGCGGGTATTCACCAGAGCCCAGATGACGTTGCCGTAACCGGCAGGGCCGTTGGTTTTGATTTCGTCTTCAGCAACGAGCCGTTCTTCATCCGTGGGGAAGCGGTTCAGAATGCTGAGGAAGACGGTATCTATCCGGTCGCTCGGAGTCCGTGAATTAACTGTGACGTTGTAGTGTAGATACGAAGCCTTATCCAGGAGCATGTGTGTGAGAGGTCCATTGAACATCTGCAGCACCTGCGGAACAGAACCAGCATCAAAATTCCCCTGAATGACTTCTCGGTCGGATTGCCCGAACTGTCGCAGGAAGTGCCCTGGCGGAACCGGCTGAGGCAGTTCGCTGGCTCGCACGAGCAACAGCCCCTGGTACTTATAAAGTTTGTCGCGTTCGTTGCGGAACTTGTAGCCGGAGACTCGACGAAGTTCGACATCGCGATCGTAAATCTCCTGAGCAGTCACTTTGGAGAGATCGACATTAATTAAGTTGGCTTCAATGGCGGCTGGCTCCCGCTGGTATTCTTCAGGATCTTTCGCAGCCAGAGTAATGAATGAATCCCAAACCTGTTCGGGAGTCATACGTCGTAACACGGGGCCGGGGAAGTGATAAGCGACACTCGGATCGTACTCGGTATGAGTCGCTTCCCGCTGATAGACTTTCGTGTTGTAAATGATTCGCATGAATTCTTTCAGATCGTAATCCAGGCGAATCATTTCACTGATGAGGTAGTCCATCAATTCGGGATTGCTGGCGACGGTATCATCTCGCATGTCGTCTTCGGGTTCGATCAATCCAATACCGAACGCTCGCTTCCACATACGGTTGGCAATCGTTTTTGTGAAGCGGGGATTCTCAGGAGAGATCATCCATTTGGCGAGTGTGACGCGTGGGGTATCCCCCGGTTTGGCGACTGGTTGAGGGTCGAAAATGGTACGAACCTGAACTTTTTCTTTGGGCTTGGCATCGTCGTACTGATAATCGTGTGGCAATACGAGAGTCCGGTTTTGGTCACTGACGGAAATCAGATTTGCGATCAGAAAGCGATTGTACTTTCCGCCACCATCGAATTTATCATCGATTGTTTTGAGTTCTTCACGCATCCGATTGACGATGTTTCCGCCGCCAAACGCTTTATCGTTCGTGCTGATTCGCGTATTCACCCCGTAGGTGAAAGCTGCCATCTCGTAAAATTCTTTTTGCTTCCACTTATCAAAGGGATGATCGTGACACTGGGCACATCCGACCTGGGTTCCCAGGAAAATGCGGACGGTATTGTTCATCGCATCGAGTGGCATGCCTGAGTCACGCAGGATGTAACCTGCAGCCGGATTTTCGTAGATCTTTCCTTCTGCGGTCAGCATCTCGTAAACAAAATCGTCGTAAGGCTTATTCTCTTCACAGCAACGCTTAACCCACTCGGCATAGGGTTCGCCGGGTACGTTATTGGAAACACGATCGTTCACGCGCAGCAAATCGGCAAAATAATTATACAGATGGCTGGCGTAGCCTTCATCTTCGAGCAAGTCGTCAATCATTCGTTCCCGTTTGTCGGTCGAACGAGAGCGGATGAAGGCACGGGATTGTTTGTAGTCGGGAATGGTGCCGACGATATCCAGATGAATTCTTCGTAGAAAGACTTCATCGGACGCGTCGGGATTGGGACGGACATTCTGCTTTTTGTAATTCGTTTCGACAAGCATGTCGATCAGGGCAGCCGAGCGTTTGACCTGCATTTCCAGAGAATCATCGACCGGTGCAATTCTGATTGGTCGCTTTGGAACCGGAATTTCTTCTTTCGGTTTTTTCTGTGCCTGAGCCGGGATCGGCATCATCCCCAGAAGAAGACCTGCCACTATGCATGCCATTAAGACATTCGTCCTGCGCATCATTTCCATTATTTCCTACTGTAAATAGTGAGCCTGCCAATTACGAAACGCGAATCATTTCGCAGAGAGATTGAGTGTAAGCGGGCCGATTCCCAAGTCATCAGCCTCTCTTGATGAATAATATACACAGGAAATCAGCATTTCTCACAGCAAAGAATCACTATTTTCTGCAAGATTCTGGAAGAATTTCACCAGACATATACACTTGGACACACTTCAGTAGAGCAGTCATTCAGGCTGCATATTGCCCGAAAAGTCCATTGGCGACATGGCAATTTGCGGCGAGATGATCGGTATTGATGCCACCGATGACCATGCTGTCGACGAAGCGATTTCCGAGGACAAACCGAATCGCTTCCTGAGCAGCCAGATGGCCTGACGCCAGCCCCTTTTTCACGAGCACGCCGATTCCACGAGATTGTGCTTCTTCAATGACCTCGGCATGACTCGAATTGCCAATGTGATATTCAATCATGAGTACGTCGGCCCAATTAAGAGCCAGTTGTGCGCCTGCGACCTGCTTACCGGAAAAGCCGATGGCACGGATCAAGCCCTGCTCTTTGAGTCGCTGCAACGTTGGCACGACATCGGTTTGCTCCTGAATGCAGACATCGCGACCATTCGAGTGCACCAACACCAGATCCAGCACCTCAGTCCGCAATCTTTTTAGACTTCGGGTCACACTCAGACGCGTCCCCTGTGCGGAATAATCATAGTACGATTCGCCATTCAGGAAGGTCTCACCCGTTTTAGTAGACAGGCAGAATTCCTCCCGGCGATGACTGACAAACTGCCCGATCCGTTCCTCGCTGAGGCCGTAAGCAGGAGCAGTGTCAATCAGGCCAACGCCCAGGTCGAGAACACGATTGAGTATTCGCTCGGTCTCGGCATCACTCGGCAAATCGTAACTTTGAGGATATTTGATCCCCTGATTGCGCCCCAGTTTGAAGGCTCCAAAGCTGACCGGAGTAATTTCCAGACCCGTTTTGCCTAAAGTTACGCTATGCATGATTCCATTCCTTAATATTTCCAGTCCCTGGCAGACCGACAGACATTACAGAGCGCACCTTATTATGATTCAACATTGTAGGTCAGGCTGTGCCTGACCTACAGTTGTGTATTGTGTTTCATTACCCTGCCTGCTTGAGCGGATTCACATCGTTTGGGACTGACAACTTCTGTCCCTGAGCATCATACCAGCCTTCCACATTCGACCAGGGTGCTGCCGCAACTTCCGGTGTTTTCCATTCAGACAATTCGTCCAAACTCCATTCTTCTGAGTGCTTCTCGATCCCAAACTCTTTCTGAATCATTTGCTGAATTCGTTCAGCGACGCGTGGAGCAAAAGCCAGTTTTGTCGGCCAGCAGGTCAATACATTTTTATGCTTCAGTATCTGAGGCGTATCCGGTCGCATTCCCAGTTTGACTTTGCGTTCTGCCCGATCAATTTTGTAGGTGGCAAATTCAAGATCGGAAGTATCGACCGCTGGCAGAATCTCGCTCAATTCCCGAGCCGCGAATCGGATGAGATCTTCTGACGTCTGACCAGTCCCCTGCTCGGCGATGTTGCCACCCAGTTGCCAGACCGTTTGTCCGTCTCCCAGATATTCCGATGTGATCGTCATCCGGGTTTTTGCTCCGTCGATGCAATGTCCCTGAAACATCGGCAAAGCACCTTTGACCATCGTCATGTGTAACGGACGCAACTGCATCGGCTGCTTTCGACCAGCCTGTTCACTGAGTAATGTATTACTGACTCCAGCTGACATCATGATGGCCCGGCAGGAAATCGTCTCTTCACGGGAATCATGACGAATCGTCACCGCAGAAACCACTCCCGATTTTTCGACGTGAAGCTGCACACCCTCAGATTCATCAATCTGTAATAGATAAGGAGAGAGTCGATTTCGAAATGAATTCAACAACGAACTCGGTGAAAGCACCTGTTCGTCGAGTCGATAGACGTGGCCTGGGGTCTCGCGCAAGATTTCTGGACGCTGATGATCGGAAATGTTTTTCGGCTTGATCCGCAGATTTAGTTGCGCCCCCAGCATGCCAGCCTGAGAAGAGAGGGCCCGGGTCTGCCACAGATAACAGCAGTGGCTGCGGACATTCGTCTTCGAGAGGTTTGGCTCCCGCTGTCCGGAAAGACATTCCCGCCACACGAGCGGCATCTCCCGAATTTCATCGGCAGAAGCCGTCAAAACACCTTTTAGCGAATACTTCAGCCCGCCGTGAATAATGCCCTGTGAACTAATCGTCTGCCCGAAACCGAGAGTACGATTTTCCAGCAGAAGGGCACGCACGCCATTGCGACGCAATTCATCGAGCGTCCAAAGACCTGCAATTCCACCGCCAATGATGACGATATCGGCTTCCATTTTGGCACCGCACTTCCCTGTTTGGTCTGTAAAACCTGCATCACGTCTTTCCAAGAAAGTTGACGGATGCTCAATTGAGTGATGTTGAATTGACTGTAATATCTGGAGTTACAAATATCCTTATTCGCAACTCACTCAGCGAATTTCTGATCCTATCAGGAATCGCCTCAGTAAATCCAGATCGATTTCCTGAAAATTCATCAAATCTCCATTGACTCTTCTTCAGGATTTTTCTCTATGCTCGCCCGAACTCTCGAACCCGAAGTGATGGATGCCGTTGAAGAGGTCCATGCATATGACACTATGAACCACAGTCAGGTGAATCAGAAATTCGTTGAGGATCTGCTCACCTGTCTTAAGATTCAGCCCGACTCACGAATCGTCGATCTCGGCACGGGCACAGGCTTGATTCCTCTCGAATTTGTACGGCAGTCTTCTAACGGAACGATTACCGGGCTCGATCTCTCCGCAGAGATGATCCAAGCCGCTCGTAAACATCTTCTCACACATGCGGTTGGCGATCGGATCGAGTTTCAGCAGGCAGATGCAACTGCGACCTTATTGCCAGCAGAATCTTACGATATGGTCATGTCGAACAGCATTGTTCATCACATTCCCGAGCCGCTTAATTTGTTTGTCGAAGCGACTCGCCTGCTAAAATCGGGAGGCCAGATGTTTGTTCGCGATTTGCTCCGACCCGATTCCGCCGAGGAGGTCGAGAAACTGGTTCAACTGCATGCCGCAAACGACACCGAATTCCAACAACAACTCCTTCGCCAGTCACTGCATGCCGCGTTGACAGTTTCTGAAGTGGAATCGATATTGAATAAGATTCCCGATCTGCAGCCGAAGGTGGTTCAAACCAGTGATCGACACTGGACTGTTACTGGCCAGAAAGGATCAACGTGAATTTCAATAGCTTTTGACACGTTTAAAATGATAACCGAATTTTTTTGGAGAGATTAAACTCAACTTATGAATTGAACCGCAGATGGACGCAGATAAACACAGATCTTTTGCATCTGCGGTGTTAAATTGAGAGATGCATCCCTTTAGTGCGGTTTTCAATTGATTCGCGGTGGTGTTCTGTCACAACTGATATAAACTCATTTAAAAAGAGGACGCTAAACAGTTAAAAGATAAGGACAGCTTGCAGGATGTGGACCTGGATAATCTATTTATGGGATTCGATGAAGTCGAATTTTGGAGTCTTACCTGCCTTGATGCTGTTATTGGGGATCATCGCCGGGTTCCTCTTTCCCGGCATGGAAATGTCTTCCAGCAGTGAATTTAAAGAGTGGCTGCCTTATACGCTTTCTTCAGAATCTGATGCCCGATTGATGCAGGCGATGATCGGAATACTCTCTGCGGTTTCCGGTGTGGTCTTCTCGGTCAGTATGCTCGTTATTGCCCAGGCCAGTTCCCAATTCGGACCACGAATTGTCCGGATTTTCACCAATCGACAGATTACACAATGGACGCTCGGGGCATTTTTAGGGTCCACTCTGTATTGTCTGCTTGTGTTGTGGCAAATCCCGATGGAAAGCAGCACACGCAGTCTCATGCCGGGCACCGTACTGCTCGGATTAATAAGCGGACTAGTGAGTCTACTCCTGTTGATTCGATACATTTACGCGGTTGCGGAACTGATGCAGGTGCAGACAATCATTCGCGATGTTTCTTCGGATCTCGATCACAGTATTGAACGCCTATTTCCTGAAAGTGACTCGGAACCGAAACGGAATTCCAGGGAATGGGATGCCGAGAAGCTCGATGGTGGCGAGCCCGTTTATGTGAATTCACAAGGATATGTCCAGGCGATTACCTATCACGATCTGGCTCACTTTGCTGCTCAGAAGAATTTTTGTCTGCGACTTTCCACCAAACCGGGCGAGTTTGTCACGAACCACGACCCGGTTATCTGGGTGATGCACAAGAGTGAACTCACAGATGAATCTCGCAATGAAATGGCGGGAATGATCCTCACCGGCAAGCAGCGGACTCCTCGTCAGGATGTTGAATGTGCACTTCGCGAACTGGTGGAAATTGCGTTGCGTGCACTCTCACCGGGTGTTAACGATCCGTACACCGCGATGTCCTGTATCGATTATCTCGGAGCAACACTTGCCCGCATGTGCCAGCGGGAATCGCAACAGACTCTATTTTTCGATGACGAAGATCAAGTTAGACTCTACGCCCCTCGAGATGACTTTTCGGATGCGTTTCGCACCGCCTTCCATCAAATTCGCATTTTTGCGGCTAACAACCCCGCTGTTGTGATCACAATTCTCAAAGCGATGAAACGTGTCGCAGTGATGACCACCAGTGAATCTCAACGAGAAGCCATTCGCAGCGAGGCGGAGATCCTCAACTCAATCATCACAGAAACCTGGGGCTATGCCAAAGATCGCGAGCCAGCATTGGAATGGTACGAATTATTGATGGAAGCTCTCAAATCCCCAGAGAATGGCAATGATCCCGAAGCCGCCGAGTTGCCTTCGGAGTAGTTAGTCGTCCCTGAATAACCCAG
>DEML01000113.1:105646-138733 GCA_002359185.1 Planctomycetaceae bacterium UBA2671 | reverse complement strand
TAATCGCGCACGGTCATTTAGAAACGACGGACCTTCATTCTGGCCAGCCCCCGATTATTCGGAGGTCGTGGTCTTTCCTCTTATGACAGATATCATTTTTTTGAGAATTGAAAACATGCTTTCATTTATAATGAACCTCAAAATGGGGCTCTTGACTTGCACAGTTGCACTCGTTTTATCAGTCACTGGTTGCGGTAGCAATTACCGCGATTCACTCAGCGCCTCTCAGGAAGTCAATGCGACGATCGCCGCGCTGGGAGATGCGGCTATGGAAGACAGTTCTTTTGCCAGTGTCTTTGTTGCCGGGACTTCTCCGGCCAATCGCAAAGACTATGCAACCTGTAATTATGAAGTGGTTGGGGAGCCAAGTATTTCTGGCGATGAAGCAACCGCTGAAGTCCAGGTGACAACCGGTGTCAGCGACGGGAGCAATTCAGACCAGCCGGCCAAAAAAGACCTGGGTCAGAAAGAAACCCGGACTGTTAAATGGAGCCTGGCTAAAGAAGGAGACGAATGGAAAATTAAGGATGCTCCTCTGCAATAACAGTTTTGTATTCGCAGAGATGTATTCTTATTGATTAAGTTGTCACAAAATTGAATTCTATTCAGTACAGGTTGATTCGGCTCATTTTACTGGTCGCTTTTCTGGCGGCATTGGGGATATTCTGGACTTTTCGTAACCCAATTCGGGAAGAGAGTTCAGTCCCTCAATTAACTGAAGGCACTTCTGCAAATCGTGCTCGCGAACAATGGGAAACCTTGCTCGCGACACAATTTGCTGGAGACGCGGCTTGTATCTCCTGCCATCCGAATGAGTCGGCAGCCCATCAACGGTCGGGACATTCTCATACCGCCTTCCCCATGGAAGAGTCAGAACTGGCTCAACAACTTGATGGAACGACCTATGAAGATTCCCTCGATAGCCGAATAGTAGACTTCACTTTGGATGACAATGGCTTTTTTGCGAAAGTGACTGGTCAGGGAGAAACGGTTCATCATCGAGTGGACTGGCTCTTAGGATCAGGCACTCATGCTCAGACAGCAGTCAGTATCCTCGTAGATAAGAACGCAGGCCTGGAACATTGCTGGACCTGGTTTACGAATCAGAATGAACTGGGACGGACACCGGGGCAAACCGATTTCAAACCGCACGGAGAGTCCATTGATTCCTGTGGTGGACGCGATATGTCTACGTTGGAAGTGACACAATGTTTCAGTTGTCATATGACCTTCGGCCCTGCTCCGGGGCAGTCGCTGGCGGAAGTCAAATGGCAGCCGAATATCAGATGTGAACGCTGCCATGGCCCACGGCGTATTCATGCAGAAGCCGCATTGCAGGGAAGAGCAGCAGAGATCAAGCCGATGGTGAACCTCAAAGATCCCCAAGTCGAAATGAAACTTTGTGCTCAATGTCATCGCGATCAGGTGGATGAAAAATCGCCGGAAAAAGATGTGATCCGTTTTCAACCCTATCGGCTGCAAAAGTCACCCTGTTATCAGGCAGATCCCAGTTCGCTCACTTGTACCACCTGCCATGACCCTCATGATCAGACATCACACAACATTGAACGATATCAGCAAACTTGCCTGAATTGTCATTCAAAACCTCACCAAAGCCAGTGCGACAGAGATCAGAATTTAGACATTGCATCAGACAACTGCATCAGTTGCCACATGCCTGCACGGGAGTGGAATAACGGAATTGAATTTGTCGATCACTGGATTCGCGTCGTCGAACAAAACAAAGGAGGGAAATAATGGCGACTGCAATAGCCTCTCCGGAAGTAACAACCGCAGACTTTCAGCACATCGATTATTCGACTCCCGCCAGAGAACAACAAAAATCGAAATACCTGGTTGGTTCCTGGTTCGATCTGATTTTTATCTGTAATCTGTACTGGCCTTTAATTTTACTGATTGATGGCTGGGGAGGATTACGTGCCCATGAATCGTTACTGTTCTGGCAGGTGTTTTTCGTCACAACTCCTCATCGCTGGATTACGCTATTTCTGGTCTTTGGAGATCGTGATAAATATACACAGGGAATCAATAAATATCTGATCGTTACTCTGCTAATTGTGGGAAGTATGTCCTTGCTGTGGCTGTCTGTGGGATCATTATTGTGTTTGATGGCAGTGGATTATGTCTGGAATGCCTGGCATTTTGCTGCTCAGCATCACGGGATCTATCGGATCTATTCCCGAGGCCAGACTTCTGGAAAATCAATCTGGCCTCATGCTGAAAAATGGCTGTTTCGTAGTTTTATTCTGTACGTCATCGCACGTGTCGCGGGTTGGAGCTGGAGTACCGATCGAAACTCCGATTGGCTTTCCCAGCTTGATTATTTCATGTTGGCAATCCCCATACTGGTCGTGATACCGCAGTGGATTACCAGCATCGGAAGCCGCTGGAAAGAATCCTGGACAGGGGCATTATACACAACCAGTGTAATGACACTCTTTTCCTGTCTGTTGCTAGCCGTCCACATTCAATCCGAAAAACTGGTACTGCAACTGGCACTGGCTTCTGCTCTGTTTCATGCTGTGGAATATCTCGGCATCGTCAGCTGGTCAATGCAGTCCACACGCGTTGTCAACCGGAAAGATCTCTTCGGATACGTCGGCTCACGCTGGATTGGCTATCTCATGGTCTTCGTGATCGTGCTGGGTGCAGGAGCCTGGGCGATGGAGCATGGAGCCGTCAAACTCTGGGCTGCGATCAATCTGATGGTTGCATTTTTACACTACAGCTTTGATGGCATGATCTGGAAAAAACCTCGTCAGAAAAAGGCTCTTTAGTTTCTTCGACTTATGATCAATCTGCTTCTCAACATCCTGATTCTCAGCCTTTCTGGACTGTGCATAGTGACGTTACCTGAAAGCGTGGGGGCAATTGTATTTGTCAGCCTGGATCATTTTCTGGTCACCTTGATTGCTGCCTGCCCACTCGCAATAAGTATTCTGATTGCATTGCCCGTTCAATATCGCAAATGGTGGACTCGACTATTGACCTTACTTGCCCTGGCAGTCTCGTTCTGCATGATGAGCAAATTGTCTGTCTCCACTGCGAATGAACTCAATCAAATCTCACTGATGATTGTGAAAATTTTGATCGCGTTTCTCCTGGCTGGCTCGCTGGGGATGAACTTGTTAAGGATTTGGGAACAAATCAAATCGCAATCCATTCACCATGAAAATTCACCGCTCGACCTGAAGATTCAACTGGGGGTTTGCCTCCTGGCCGCAACTCTGATTCCATTGACACATACCCAGTTTCTGGTGAACTATCATCATTCGCAATTTGATGAGGCGATGAATCATCAGCGAATCGAGAAAGCGAGAATCAATGCCCGCGACTGGAGCAGACTCGCTCCACAGGCAAAGTGGAATTCCCTGAAGGTTACTACCGTTTACAGAGACCTTCAAAAACAGTGTCATGCACTGAAGCAGCAATTGTCGCATTTTGGTTCAGAAGTTCATTCTGATCACACAGGTGCCCGAATTCAGATGCATCTTCATTTGGACCAGCACGAAGACGCCATCGAGCTCATCCAACCGCTTCTCAATTCTTCGCAGGCTGCACTGGCCTGGGATACGTATGGCTTAATTCTTCAACGAGAAGAAAAATGGGAGGAAAGCCTGGATGCCTATTCGATTGCTTTAAAACTCTGGCAAAACAAAGCAGAAAATCCGCAAGCTCTTGCGGGACAGACCAGTGCGTACCGTGGAATTGCCCTGGCCGAGAAAAAGATCGGAAAGACGGCTCAAGCTGAGGTGGCGTATCAGAAATTGATCACCCTCGCCCCCACAGCGGAAAATCATTTTCTCCTGGCTCGATTCTACGAAGAAAAACAACGCAGCGAACTGGCAATGAAACACGCCCAACAAGCAGCAGCACTGGCTCCTGGTCAGTTCAAGGAACCAGCTCAAAAGTTAATCGAGATGATGAAATCCTCACACTTTGGATGTTTTCGGATTTATCGAAGTTCATTGCCAGAAGCATAAGTAATTGAAATCAAAGTAAGCTGGCAATTAATAACCTACTTAATTAATTTTCAAAACCACCACACAACATCAGTTTGTGACATTCCATCCATGTCGGCGGTTCAATTTTCTCAGCCAGCCTATGAATGACACTCTCCGGCACAGCATTTGATCGCGATTTGTTTTGTCGAAGTATCTGATCAAATTCTGGTTCGAGATACACCATATCGATCTTGGCTTTGTAATCAGCAAAAAGATCGACCCAGCGGTTTCTTGTCAATTTCATGGTGTTGGTAGCGTTGAATGCAAAAGAGGTTCCTTGCCGGAGAAACTCCCGGCACCGTTCTCTCGCAAGTTGTGCGACCTGTCCCTGATTGTCTGCAGGATCCACATCTAGTTCATAACGAATGACATCGAGTGATATAACCGGAAGATTATTGCGATTCCGCGCGAGCCAGGTATCTTTGCCGCTGCCGGGTAGACCGACCATCAGCGTTACAGTGCATGAATAGTCTTCATGCGGAACATAATGCAGATTGGGCTTCTGCTGCTGAAAAAATAAAAAGCGGGCTTGGTCATTTTGGAAAGAAAACGGCTGGGTATAGCAATTGGACTCCTGTGCCATCATTTTCCAGAAATACAGATTCTCTTCTGGTCGAGACATCGAATCAGTATCCCGACCTCGAGTGTCCGCCAATGCAAACAGGTACAGAAGCTTGTTATTAACCAGCCATGAAAGACGAATCACTTCATGAGTAGGCTCCTCTCGCTCCAGTAGAAATGCAGGACGTCCGTGGTAACGAACCAGCCGGGCGATCTCTTCACGTGTCGCCAGATCACACTCCAGTTCTCGAAGAACTTTTCGAGCCACGTGTTCTCCTTTCACTGCGTGTTTTGGTGAGCGAACACGACCTGTCTCCGAGTCAACTTCCGTTGTCAGAGGTTTGGCGACATCGTGAAATAATGCAGTAAAGATCAGAACGACTTGCTCATGATTTGAAAGTAATGACCATTCCTCAAGCTCAAAAAGTTGATCCAGCACCATTTTCGTGTGCGTCCAGACATCACCTTCCGAATGCCACTCTGCATCCTGAGCGCATTCGGTCATCGCCAAACACCACGATTGAGTTTCTGCCCAGGCCGTAATCTCTTGCAGTGATATCTGCTTTAGTTGTGTCCAATTCATGACCATATTCTCAAGGAATAGCTCTCCATGTGAGACTGATTCGTGGTTGAGCAGAAGATTGCTTTTTAATTGCATGCATCCAGTTGTTTTGCACATTATTATCCATATACAGCAGTGATCCCGGCTTGAGAGTGAATTCGACATACGTTAACTGATCCGTCGATCGGAACGTAATCGTTCTTTCATTACCTAATGAGACTATCGCAACACCTGTACCAGGCAATAATTTGCTAATGTCATCGGAGTGGAATCCCATTGTATTCTTCCCTGTCTCATAAAGATTCAACAGGCAGTTGTTGAATGAAATATCTAATCGTTCTTTCAAGCACTCGGCAACATCAACAAGACAAGGCAACATCTCCGCAACATCATATGATAATTGCGAATAGTCGTATGGGGTGCCAAAGCTAGCCGTCTTTCGAGCCTGTATTCTTTCATCCCACTCCACTGACTCCAGCAGTTCTGAAAATAAATGTGTATGTCTTGGATAAAAATGCTGATCTAAAACAATATTTGGCTGGTTACTCAAAACGATTACTCCCATATATCCATGCCCTCAGCGAGCAAGTTCGGCACCATCTGTTGATGCTGCCAATGTGTGCTCTGCTTAATCTTTTCCACAAATTCAGGTCGCACATATTTCGCACGTCCTGTAACAGCCCCTTCGGCCTCTGTTCGCAGATAAAGCCCCTCCATAAGATTATCGTTCTGATTTGTTGCTGGGTTTTCAAATTGGCTATCAAAATAAGAGGGGCCGATCAGGTTTTTCAAATCATCACGATTCAACGAGCCCGTGTGAACAATCGGCACGGTCTCAATCCCAGTACCATCAAGAATGGCGAGTCGTTGTTGCAGATTAAGAAACTGCTGCAGTTGCTTGTCGTAGAGATCGAATTCGAAGAAATAGTGAGTCAAATTTCGATAGTGTATCGAATGTCTGGCATACACCCATTCTCCAAAAAGGATGAAACGATTCTCTAACTTCTGCTCAAGCATATTTCGTTTCACAGCTGCCCATTGTTTGAACAGATCGTATTGCGGATGCATTCCTTCAGTAATGAGATGGCCTCGACATTGCAGCACCATCTCACCAGAATCCAGAAAATGAATGCCGACATTTGTGCCATCGATCTTTTCTTCTACGATCAAAGAATCATCGGCAAGAAAGCGTAATGAATCCACTTCTTTCATATGCTTATCGTCATCCGTCCCTTTCGAGCCAAACAGATGAGGCGTACGGGGATACTTGGTGAAATCACCGTGTGAGGTTCCCATTGCAATTTCTCCCTGTCAGACTCGTATTGTGGAATGGCGTAGCAATTCTATTGGGATACATCCCTAAAAAGAGAGATGGTCTAATCGTTTAAAGATAAATCAACAAACATACAAAAAAACCCATCCGATTATTTTCAACCGAGTGGGCTTTCATTCGCTTATCGAGACGCTCAATCCCTAAAAGTAGTGATCCCGGTTGACGCCGTCAAAAGCAGCCTTTCTTGAGACAGCATTTTTTGAATCGTTGGCCGGAACCGCAGGGGCAGAGGTCGTTTCTGCCGAGCTTTTCTTCCAGAACTTTGTGGCCGTGGACAATTCGCAGGCCCCATTTGACCTGCTTTTCGGAAGGATATCCCCGACGGCGTTTGCTCATCGTCTCAAAAAAATGGCTGTTCGTTGTGGTGGTTCTCGTATGAGTGCTGCATGATACACCTCCTTAAAACAGAGTGGTGAAGTTGTTTCGATCCTGACACGGGAAGACGTTGAGGGTTCACTCATGATGGAATCGACTGATAAGAATTTCCGTGGTAACTGTTCCAATGGAATATTATTAATGTATGATCGTTTTTAGATTCATGTCACCGTTTCATCTCTAATATTCGGCTATGTGACCGAATAGATGAGTGGCATTCGATGGAGCATTACACTCGCTATTCAATCAGAGAGGATTTTCGATGTCACTCAAACATTTCACCACACTGTTAGCCGTATTCGGGCTGATGAACTTCGCGATTCCTGTAGCAAACGCAGCAGAGGATGATCTACTGACCATTGGTTCGAAGGCCCCTGACATCAACGTGGAACACTGGGTCTCCGACAACGACGGAAAGTATGAGCACATCACTGATTTCAAAGACGGAAATGTGTACATCGTAGAATTCTGGGCAACGTGGTGTGGACCTTGTATTGCCAGCATGCCTCACATCAGCGATCTGCAGAAAAAGTATGCGGATCAGGATGTCCAGGTAATCAGCATCAGCGATGAGTCTCTCGATACAGTCCAGGCATTTCTGGCCAAACCAGTTCGCGGGGATGATTCTGGAAAAACTTATGCGGAATTGACATCGTCTTACTGCCTCACGACTGATCCCGATGGATCGGTCAACAAAGACTACATGCAGGCAGCTGGGCAGAATGGAATTCCGACTGCGTTTCTGGTTGGCAAAACAGGGTTAATTGAATGGATTGGTCATCCCATGACCATGGATAAACCGCTAGCTCAGGTTGTTGCCGGCGACTGGGACCGAAGTGCTTATGCTGAGCAGTTCATCGCCAAGCAGAAAATGGATGCTGGCATGCAGAATGTGATGGTCGCCTATCGTTCTGGCGATACTGAAAAAGCAATTGGCCTGCTCGATGAACTGATCAAGATTGCCCCCGACGCACAATCAAAAGCTCAAATGGAAGGCATGAAACTTCAATTATTAATTCGCGCCGGTGGTGAAAAAGGTGCCAAGGCTCTGAAAGAACTGGCAGAGACTCAGGCCGCCCCTGCAGTCAAAAATCGACTCGCCTGGATGATTTATCAAATGTCTGAACAAGGACAGTCAGATGATGTCATGATCGCAGCAGCTGCGGAAATTACTCAAAAAGCACTGGAAGCAGATCCCGAAAATGCAGAAATCCTGGACACTCATGCCCGCTTACTCCACAAGCAGGGAAAACTGGACGAAGCATTGAAAGCCCAACGCAAAGCCGCAGAAATTGGATCTGACGAACCGGAAGCCAAAAAGCAGATCGACAGCTTTTTGGAACAACTGGAGAAGGAAGCGAAAGAATAGGCAGCATCAACCACAATAAATAAACTGTCTCAATCATGAATTATTTTGATAATACGAGTGCCATTGGTTTCGCCAGTGACACTCGTTTTTGTTTTCCTGACTTGCTCACAAAACCATTAAAGATTATACGCTTTCTAATTTGAAATAGCGCGATTCTACGACCTAAAATAACAACTGACATGTCAGAATTTTCAATGTTAAAAATGTTTCACGCAAAGACGCAAAGTCGCAAAGGATTTTTGATCGATGTCTTCGAAACATCTTTGCGACTTTGCGTCTTTGCGTGATTCTTTTATTACATGAGACTCTAGAGTTTCCTTTGAGATTGATCCTGGAAACAATTTCAAATTCCACTTCATCGTTTTAACGATTATAACCCAGTGATTACCTTGGTAACTTTGGGACTTCCAGTGGATTTCAAACTTAAGTGTAAACGCGCTCTATATTGTTAGAGTCCGTATTACGTCGGCAGAAGAACACCTGTCAATACTCCGAATTGATTTCACTGCGAAGGTCATATAACCAAGGTGATGATGCGCTCTCGAAGAGGAGCCCCGACTCGTAGAACTTCCGGGGGCTTCCGCTGAAGCGGAGCGCCCCCGCCACCCCCTATTGTTTTGTCTTCATTTTGTTTTGTCAGGTATTTAAAAGCAGAAAAAACCGAAGCTTGCGAACGATGATTTGAGATCTAAAGATCGTCATTCAAGCAGGATTCGCTGCCGAATGAACAATCGGTTGGAAGTACGACAGCAGTGGAGTCGTCAAGTTGGCAACTTTTGCTTCGTCGTCCCAGCGCCGAAGACGTACCGCCGCCTCACGATGAGGGTTCTCGTCGAATGCACGAACCTCTTCGGAACTCATCGCTCCTCCCTGAAGGTTCAGACTCACAATTGATGGCTCGCTTAAGCAGGACTGGTAATTCGGATCGACTGCACAGAGATAGCGTTTTGCTGCGACATGCAGGCGGATCGGTTCGGTCACTTCAGCAGGAAAGATCGAATTCAAATAGTGATACCCCGAACCTTCGTGATGATCATCGACACCCATTTCAGGAGATTCCTCGGGGAGATCATGCAGCAGATGACCGACATCGTGCAATAAGGCGGCTGTAATAAGTGCATCAGAGGCTCCTTCTGCATCTGCGAGAGTCGCGGCCTGCAAAGCATGCTCTTGCTGAGTCACTGCTTCGCCACCGTATTGCGAATTACCCCGAGACTGAAAAAGCAGAAGCACATCATCTACCGTTGGCATTTATGTAACCCTCGTCGATAAGTAAAACAGAAAATTAATCAGTAGAATCTCACAGTATCAAGCTGTTGTATGAACCAGAAGAATAAGAGCCTGCCTGAGTTAAGTTTGAGTTTAACCAAGTTTGGCTCCATTACCAATTGGCCGTTCTGGTATCGCCAGCACGACGGCTCCATCTTCATTATAAAATCCGGTGATCAGGCATTCTGAACGAACTGGCCCGATTTGTTTAGCAGGGAAATTGATTACGCCAACAATCTGACGATTTAATAAATCGTCTTTGCTGTACAGGTCAGTAATCTGGGCACTTGATTGTTTGATTCCAATCTCGGCTCCAAAGTCGACTTTAATTTTATAAGCCGGTTTGCGAGCCTCTGGAAAATCGTCCACAAAAATAATGGTACCCACTCGCAACTCGATCCGTTCAAAATCGGACCAGGAGATTGTTTCCATCTAATCACTCTTCTTTCGAATAGGGTTATCCTGACTCTGTTCAACTTCCTTCCTGCGAAAAATGAATTCCGCCGGGACAATTTCCGGCTCTTTTCCTTCCAGTCTCCACTGAAGCTTGAGAGTCGACTCTCCTCTCAATTCGAAATAATCGAGTTTGATGGGATGCAAACCCTTCTCCAATCTCACCCAGTTACTTTCTTCCTGGTAGGGGTGATGCCCCGGATTGTCGATGACGAGTTGATCATCAATCCAGAATCGACTGCCATCGTCGGAACCCAAAATAAACTGAATTGCTCCAGATTCTGGAACGGACAGATATCCCTCAATCGTCATGGCAAAGAAGTGCGGAAGTTCTGCAATTTCTTCCGGCGACTTCCACTCTTTGAATACAACCGATCGAACTGGTTTCATTTTCTCCAACTCCGGCAGCACTTCAAACTGACCTTCATAAATTTTGACAGTCCCCCCCTGCTCCAGCAAAGTTTTGTCGATCTCAGCAGACTTGATTAACGGACAGGAATCCAGTTTGAACTTCTGCTTGTGTTGTACTTTTCCTCTCAGATACTTTAATTCGACTTCCTCTCCCGGACTTCGATACATGAGTGCCAGCATCCAGTGGAGGGAATCTTCAACTGGGAATTCATTGAAACCGGTAATCACATCGCCAACCTGCAATCCTGCTTTATCGGCTGGACTATCGGGAGTAACCGAAACAACTTCAGCAGTTCGGAGAGAATAATCGCATTCGATTCCCGCATAAATATCCGAACGAATTTCCGCAGCGATCATCGCTTTCACACGACTGCGTAATGTTTCGACAGGGACTGCATAATTGATATTTTCCTCATCAAAATTTTTCCCGGCAACTACTCCAATTTGTTCACCCAATGCGTTGAATAGAGGTCCCCCTGAATTTCCTCGATTGGAAGCCGCATCGAACTGAATGAATTTGTCCCGATACTCTCCCCCCAGCTGAGCCTGAGCCAGTGCGTTTGGCATATTGGCGACGACGGAACGAGAACTGACAATGCCCGAATTGAAGACGATTCCGCGTCCACCCGGATTTCCGCCGACCAGGATTGGCTCTCCTGTCATTACATCCAGACTCTGCCCAATTGAAATGAATGGAGCATTCTCCCGACGTGCATATTGAATAATCGACAAATCCTTTTCGGGCAAGCGAGCCACGATGCGATAACGACGGATCTGATCACCACCTACTACGACCACTCCCGGATAATTTCTCACCACATGATCGCAAGTCAATACATAGCCATGCGGATGAATAATCGATCCACTTCCGCTGGAACCTCTTTCCGGCGATTGACTGAAAATCGCCACCACGGATGGTTCAATCTGCTCAATCAATTTCACCGTCTTCGTACGACGCGGAGAGTCCTCGGGAATTTCGGACCACACCTCGACTGGAGAGCACACCTGCGTCACGAAAAATAAAGCGAATGAAAAGATTTTACGATCGAGCATGGGATTCCGATTCCTCTATATTTGCAAGTCTATTTACTTCGATCCGTAAACCATGATGCCGTCACTCTTGAATATCGAGTTTCCTGCAGAGTTGACAGATCCACAGCCCAATCAGCAATGAAAACAGTCCTTCAATGGTCATCCACCAGAGTGGATAGCCAGCGTGCAGGTCGATTGCAGTAATAACAAACCCTTTGACGATCGCACAAATCCCCCAGAGTTTGATCAAAGGAGCATAACGCATGACATCAAAGGAAATATATAGTGTGACCAAACCACTCAGCGCATAAAACATTGCCAGAGAACGAGTCAGATAATTGACAGTCGCCGACGCTGGCAACTTTCCAGGAAGAACAAGCTGATGCATCTGCTGCATCCATTCGAGCGGCATCAACATCATCGGAGCTGCCAGCATGCCACCAATTCCAATCAGTCTCAGAATCACCCGAATACGCTTCTCAGCCAGAGAAGACGATGGTGATGGAGTTGTTTCTGGCATAGGGATCTCAGCGCATCAAAAGGCTTAATTATAGATATCTCTCTCATGAATCGAGAAACATCAGCCCAGCGACATAATGTATGAACTATAAATTGCAGGAAACAAGGCGGACAACGTTACGACCAATATCAAACCATGACAATTGGATTTCTTGAGATTTTAAGAACTCGGATTTCAAATATTCACCAACGAAAACTTGCTGAGTATAATTACCTATTACAAGTTTAATTTTATTGAGGTCATTGAAATTTAAAGATAATACAGCATTTGGACCAAACAGAGCCTGTACACCACATGTTCACACCTCAATAAAACCTCAACAGGAGTAGGCGGAATCGGCGGTTTCAATGTTGACAATCAAGCAAATACTGATATGTTTGAACACGATGAATATGTTGTGAATTTTTTTGCACGATGCAATATCATGGCAAATTTCATCTCCTCATACACAAACCTTACCGATGCGCCCTACCGAATTGAGTTGCGAATTGCTTGCATTCGCAACTTGAGTAACAAAAACCAACCTGCAGTTTCAACTGACTTCGTGGGATTTTTAGGACGACCCATATGATCAATCGAACTATCGCGAACTTCATCTCTTTCAGGTCAACTGCTGCGACTTTACTGGTTTTTGGCCTCGTCGCTGCCCTCGGTCTCAGTCAAATCGAGGCAAACGAACCTGCTGAGCAATCTCTCACCATCGCGGAACTCTCGATTGGCCCTGTTCTTGCAGATGATGCCAATGGAGCAATCACTTTGCGGGGACAAGATGACCGGAAACAGTTGTTTGCTTCCGGCTTGATGCGGGATCAGCGTCTTATTGATTACACACGTGATGTCACGTGGAATGTTGAACCGCCCAATGTTGCTCGTGTGACGGCAAACGGTTTGATCGTTCCCAAAGAAAATGGTTCTGCAGTCATCACGATAACAACGTCTCTGGGAGTTCAGGCCACTCGACCCGTTGTTGTCACTGGTATGGATGCAGTTCATCCTGTCAATTTCAAAACTCAGGTTGTGCCCATCTTTTCCAAATTGGGTTGCAATGGTGGTGGCTGCCACGGCAAAGCGAGTGGTCAGAACGGCTTCAAACTTTCTCTGCTCGGATTCTATCCCGAAGATGATTACGAATTTCTGGTCTACGAAAGTCGTGGTCGCAGATTATCCCCCGCTTCTCCTGCGGAAAGCCTGCTACTCACCAAAGGGACCGGTCTCGTACCCCATGGCGGCGGAAGTCCTCTCAAACCCGAAAGCGATGAATATCGTCTCATCTCCCGCTGGATTGAACAGGGAATGCCCTACTGGAGTGAGAGCGATCCTGTATTGACTGGTATCCAATGTCTTCCCGAGCAACGAATCATGGGGCAGGATGTCAATCAGCAGATTAGCGTCATTGCCACCTACAGCGATGGTCATACTGAAGATGTCACTCGCATGGCATTGTACGAGCCGAATGTGGCTGAAATGGCGGAAGTGACACCGGAAGGACTCGTCACGACAGGACAGCTCAGTGGTGAAGTCGCCATCATGGCTCGTTATCAGGGACAGGTTTCCACGTTCCGCGCAACGATTCCTCTGGGTGCCAGTACGCAACCGATTCCGGAATCCGGCAACCTGATTGATCAAGCTGTTTTCGGAAAATTACAGCAACTCGGCATCCCTGCTTCTGAGCGGTCGGATGATGCGACATTCTTCCGACGCGTCCATCTGGATGTCACCGGAAAACTACCTTCCGCAGAAGAATCCCGGGCTTTTCTGGCAAATACCAATCCGAACAAACGCAGCGAGTTGATTGATCGTTTACTCGACTCGACCGAATATGCCGACCTGTTCACAAACAAATGGAGTCTGTTGTTACGCAATCGCAAAGATCGCCCGGAAGATTTGCAGGGAGTCCATGCGTTTTACCAGTGGATCTGGAATAACATTTACGAAAATAAACCTTACGATCAAATGGTCCGCGAAATCGTAACCGCGACTGGAAGTATGGATGAAAATCCTCCAGTCGCCTGGTATCGCGAAGTGACCGACGCCGAGGCTCTCGTCGAAGACAGCACTCAGCTGTTTCTAGGGGTGCGAATTCAATGTGCCCGTTGCCATCATCATCCCTTCGAAAAATGGAGTCAGGACGATTACTACAGCATGGCTGCGTTTTATTCCCGCATCGGTAAAAAGAATCCTGCTGCCAATGAAAATGTGAAAAGTCGTGAAAAACGCGTCTTCCACAATATCGGCAACGCGACTGCCAAAAATCCTCGATCCGGGACTGATTTAAAACCGTGTGGGCTTGGTGGAGATCCTGCGGAATTAACCCCAGAGCAGGATCCGCGAACCGCGCTGGCCGACTGGATGGCCGAGCCGGACAATCCGTTTTTCTCAGCTACACTCGTGAATCGATACTGGAAACACTTTTTCGGACGGGGAATTGTCGATCCTGAAGATGATATGCGGGCAACAAATCCTCCCGCTAATCCCGAATTACTGGCTGCTCTATCTAAGAGTTTTGTGGAATCTGGTTTCGATCTCAAAGCTCTTGTGCGATTGATTTGTAATTCCCATACGTACCAACTCAGTGCGATGCCGAATGAGTACAACTTAAAAGACAAGCAGAACTTCTCCCGGTATTACCCCAAAAGATTACCAGCAGAGGTCCTTTATGATGCTCTGCATCAAATTACGGGAACGGAAAGCCGTATAAACGGTTTGCCTGCCGGCTACGCGGCTCTGCAAATGCGGGATGTCAACAATGCCCCTTACTTCCTGAAAGTTTTCGGACAGCCTCAGGGAGAGACGGCCTGCGAATGCGAACGCTCTGCTGACGCCAGCCTGGCACAATCTCTGCACCTGTTGAACAGTCAGGATGTCCAGGGGAAAATTGCGGACGGAAAAGGTCGCGCCAGTCAACTGGCTGCTGATAAAGAGCGCTCCCATGAAGAGAAAATTTCTGATCTCTACCTTTGGGCTTATTCCCGCCAACCTAAACCGGAAGAAATGCAGGCTGCTGTTGGCTATGTCTCACGGGAAGGGATCGAAGTGAAAACCTCTTATGAGGATGTCATCTGGGCTCTCATCAACTCCAAGGAGTTTATGTTCAATCACTAATGGTATCCGCAACTGGTTAAGCCGTAGATCTGAGAGATTGATCTCTGATGATTCGATCGTCAATTTTATCAGGAATGAAAGATCTCCCTGAAAGCCGAATGCATGCTCAATACTTAAACGACCTGCCTTGAGAGTTCCCGCTATGTTTTTCATTCCGAATCCCCTTGTCTGTGGTTGCCTTGCCAGTCTGGTCATTTTCGGACTCAATCAAGGCTCCGCTTCTGCCCAGTTGCCAGTCACGCAATTAGGAACCGTGTTCCCGCCCGGGGGAACAGCAGGAACGGAATTTGAAGTCGATGTCATTGATGGCACCGATCTGGATGAACTTTCCGGACTTGTCTTCTCATCCCCCGGCATTCAACAGATCGACCATCCCGATCCGCATTCCAATCCCCGGAAATTCCGGGTTAAAATCGCTCCCGATGTTCCTGCAGGATATCATTCCGTCCGTGCAGAAGGACGTTTCGGCGTCAGTAATGCCCGAATGTTTCGTGTCGAACAGATCCCTGTCCAGTCTCTGCAGGAGAGCGATTGGAAAAACAATGAGCCCGTCACCATCGATATCAACACGGCTTACTACAGTCGCTGTGAAAGTGGTGGTGATATCGATGAATTTCGAGTGGATTTACAGCAAAATCAACAGTATCAAATTCGCGTGAACTGTCTCGCTCTCGATTCTCGCATGAATCCGACTGTTGAAGTTTACGGACCTAACGGTCGTCGAATTGCTTTTGCACGACAGATTGGAGATCAGGATCCTTTACTGAATTTTACTGCGACTCAGGCAGGGACATACAAAATTCGGATTTATGATTTCCTGTTTCAGAATTCCACTGCCCATCTCTATCGGCTCGTAATCGCGAACTGGAAAATCCCCACCCAGATTCAACCTCCGGTATATTCGACTGCAGCAGAGCTTAAATTTCACGGTACTATTGCCGAAGAAAATTCAAAGTCCATCGATCTGCAAAACCTGACAAATGATTCCGGGCATCCTTTACTTTCTGGATTTATTAATCCTCGTGAAATGCTGGTCGACCGTCAGGTTGTCAGATTGTCCCCACAGGACAAGCAAAGTTTTCTCACTTCTCTGCCAGTGATTAACACGCCCATTCTCGCGGAAGTTGAGCCGAACAATGAGGTCGCGCAATCTCAACAGATTGCGATACCGGCTAATGTGACTGGTCGATTTGACGATGCAACCGATGTCGATCGGTATCTCTTTGATGTCAATAAAGGTGAGACTATCTGGCTGCAGGTCTTCGCTGAACGCGATGGCAAAATCCTCGATCCCTTTGTGCAATTGGAACATGTTTATAAAGATGACAAGGGCAACGAAATTGTCAAATCGATTCCCGTACCGGATGATCTGACAACAAATCTCGTCCCCAATGTGTTCGATACCGTCACCGACGATATCGACTTCAAAACCGTCCCTCCGGAAGATGGGCAGTTTCGAGTTTCGATTCGTAATCGATATGCGGTCACCGGAAAACGTCAACTGGCTCCCTATCGGCTGCAAATTTCTACTCCTCAACCCGAGTTTCAGGTTTATGCGTTTACGCATCCACATGTCGTAGGAAACACGACGATCGACACGCCGAGCGGTTGTATCATGCGACGTGGAGGTACAACCAGCTTGCAGGTGATCGTCAATCGAATTCAGGGGTACGATCAAGGGGTTATTGTTGAAGCCTCTCATCCGCCACCGGGTGTTCGGATCCCTGCCATTTTAATTCCCCCCGGAGAACAGACCGGTGAATTAATTTTATATTCCGCACAGGATGCTTCCCCCGGCTTCTCGGAATTACAACTGATTGCAAAACCCTATAATCCCAGTCTCAAAGAGCAGTCAGAAGCCGATTCGAAAGCAATTACGGTGTTACCCGTCTCAATTGTCTGGAAAGCTGCAGGCAATATGCCCGCAGTCTCCCGACAGGGGCATTCTCTTGTTGTGACAGTTCTCGGTGAATCGGACTCGATACAACCAGAGTTGACTCAGTCTCAACTCTTCCATCATGTCTGTCAGTCCCAACTCTTCTGGCACCCGTTACAGGTGAAACGACTTGCCGACTATGCAGATAAAGTCACCCTGAAAGTCGATGGATTGGATAAAAACGCCAAGATCACCGCAACGGCTCCGGAAATTGCCAAAGAGAGTTCGGAAAGTCTAATTCACTTTCAGTTTGCCACTGACGCCAAAGTTGGCTGGCATACTTGCTCAATCCACGGCGAAACTCTAATCAATTATGTTCGCAATCCAGAATTGTTGGCACGGACTCAAAAGCAGTATGACGATGCCAATGCAGCTTTGGAAACTGATAAAAAAGAACAAACCTCACTCGAACAACTGGTCAAAAAACTCGATGCCGATTTGAAGTCAGGCACTGCAGAAAAAGAGAAACAACAGGTTGAGATCAAAAAGCAGGATGAGACAATCGCCCGCTTGAAACAGGAATTGACCGGACTGGAAACTCAGTTGGCAGCGGCAACCGAAGAAGCCGCAAAAACTCCCTTGATGGAGTCCCTCAAGCAAAAACAGGATGAGATTACCAAAAGCGAGAACGATAAATCGAATCTCATGAAACAGGCTCAGGAGTTGGATAAAACTATCCAGATGAATCAACTGGAGTTGACAAAACAACAAAAGAATCTGACGGACACACAAGCTCGTGTCAAAACAAGTCAAACAAATCTCGATAACCTCAAGAAATCACTCGATAAAGTCAAAAACGATCAAAAACCCAAAGCTCTCAAGCAGGATGAACTTTACGATCGGCTTGTCTTTCAGGTCCACAAAGCTCCCCTCTCCCTGGCTTTAAAATCTGGCAAAGAGGTGACCTTGAAACGTGGAGAGAGTCAGGAAATTGAAGTCGAAATCAAACGCGAAGGCGAACAGAAATACCCTGTCGAATTAACCGCCACCATTCCTCCCGGAGTGAGCGGCATCAGTTGGCAGACGGTGTCACTCTCACCAGAAGAAAACACTGCAAAACTCAAGCTGACTGCTGCTCCAGAAGCAACAGCAGGTTCCCATCCGCTCTCGACAATTCGCGTGACGACAGATCAAGATGGACAAACCCTGCATATCGATGCCGCATTGACTATAAAAGTCGAGTAATCTCCCTCTATTGTGTCCTCCCACCCGTTGAATGAATTTAACCATGCAAATCTCAAATCGACACATTCCCCTGCTCGCATTATTCTTCCTGATGGTCATCACCTCACCGTTGCGAGTCACTTTTGCAGACGAGCAGCCAATTGCTCCTGTGCCTGTTGAACTAGGACGGGAAGTTGATTTTGATCAGGATGTCGCTCCCATCCTTAAAAACAATTGCCTGGCATGCCACAATTCCAAGATTAAAGAAGGGTCATTAAACCTGGAATCTCATGTAGCGATGCTGCAGGGTGGAGATAGCGGCCCTTCGATTGTGCCCGGAAAATCGGACGAGAGTTATCTGTTTCAGGTGGCCAGCCGGCAGGAAGAGTCATTTATGCCGCCTCTTCCCAACAAAATGAACGCAAAAAAACTGACCGGCGAAGAGGTCTGGAAGTTGAAACGCTGGATTGATCTGGGAGCTCCCGAAGGTAAAGGACTGACAAACAACACGGTTGTCTGGTCGACAATGCCTCAAAACCTGCAACCTGTTTATGCACTCACGCTGTTTCCTAATGAATCTCGTTTCGCAGTCGGAAGGGGAAATCGTGTTCAGGTGATTTCTGTCACATCTCCACAGGATGTTTCCGAACTTATTGACCCGGAACTACCAGCCGCACATCGAGATTATGTGAATGCGATTGCGGTCCATCCCAATGGACGACTTCTCGCCACAGCCGGATATCGGACTGTAAAAATCTGGCAACAGGATGCCTTTCAAATTCTCGAAAACGCACACCTCAACGAGCCTGTCACAGCATTCAGTCATTCCATCGCGGGAACTAAATCTGCAGTGATCGGCCAAACGGGACGATTATTTCTCGGCAATAACGAAGGCCATCAAATTCTGGAGACCAGTATTCCAGGTGCAAAAGCCGTGGCTGTGAATGAAGAAGGAAATCTGGTCGCCATTGCGACTGAAGCTGATGTGAAAATCATGAATCCCGCGAGTCCAGAATCAACGGCTACTTTGACTGTCCCCTCGCCAGTAACTCAACTGGCATTTCATCAGCAAACTCTTGTCACAGCACACGCTGATGGTCAGCTGCGAACATGGGCAAAAGCCGAGTCGGAACCGACATGGCAGGAAAGCGGAGCGGCATTCAAAAAGAGTGATGCGGCTATTATCCAGTTCAACCCCGTTGCAGAAAATCAATTTTCGGCATTATCTGCAGACGGCAATGCAGCGATCTGGGATTTGACAAATCGCACTGCCGTTCGAGGATGGATGGTCCCGGCAGAGACCACAAAGTTATGTTTCACAGAAGATTTGAAGACAGCTGCAACTGTTGACAAAAATGGAGTGGTCCGGATCTGGGATGCCAATGGAAAACAGATCCAGGAAATTCTTCGACCGGCTTCTACGGAGAAAGCCGTGAAAGATCAGGAGAGGGCGCTCGCGATCGCAAAAGCTCAGGCGGCTTATAACCTAAATCTCGTGAAACTGGGCGAGACAGATCTTAAGCAACGTGAAGAGGCTGTCCAAAAAGCAGAGAAAGCGATTGAACCTGCTAAAGAAGAACTGAAAAAAGTGACTCCTCCACGGGATGAAGCGATTGCAGCTCTTGAGGAGATCGAGAAGAAACTTGCAGAAAAACCTGACGATGCAGAACTGAAAAAACAGCAGGAGGCTGCACAAAAGAAACGTGACGAAGCGGTTGCAAAGTTCGATGAAAATACGGAACTTCTGAAACGAGCAGAGACAACTCTGCAACTTGAGAAGTCGGCTCTGGAGCGCTCAAAAACTCAAAATGAAGCAAAATCAAAACAAAGCGAACTTTCAGCAGAACTGGTCAAGAAGATCGAAGGCGAACTCAAAGCCAGCCAGGAAACTCGTGACAAATCGACACTCTCAGCAGTCGATCTCGCATTCGAAGATAATCAACAGTTACGCGTATTGACATCAACCGGAACTATCGAAATCTGGAATGCGATCACAAAGCAGCCGATTGACGAATTTCAGGTTCCTGAATGGCAGAACAGTCTCGGTTGGATCCCTCTCTCGGGTGATCGCTATTGTCAAATTCGAACCGATGGTCGCATCGTAAAGGCGTCACTTTCCCCACAGTGGACATTGCAGCGACGTCTCGGTCCTGCCAATGGCGAGTTGGCAATCACTGAAAGTGAATTTGTTGATCGCGTGACTGCCTTGGCGTTTTCTCCTGATGGAGCGATCCTTGCAACTGGTGGCGGAGACCCTTCACGAGATGGAGAATTGAAAATCTGGAACTGGAAAGAAGGAGCGCTAGTCAGAACCATCTCGAATGCCCACAGTGATAGTATTCTGACTCTCAAATTTTCGGAAGATGGTCAGAAACTGGCGACGGGCTCAGCGGATAAATTCGTTAAGGTATTCGCCGTCGAGTCAGGCGAACCCTTCGCCTCCTTTGAAGGACATACCGAACATGTACTTAGTGTTGACTGGATGGCTGATGGGTTAACGATTGCCAGTGCTTCTGCTGATAAGTCTGTCAAAATCTGGGACGTGCAGGATGGGTCCCAAAAACGGACAATCACCGGCTTCGGAAAACAGGTCACCGGCCTGGAATTCATCGGCGTGACCGATAATCTGGCAACCTGCTGTGGTGATAAAATTGTCAGGCTTTATCAGGCTGGAAATGGTCGAAATTATCGAAATCTTTCTGGAGCACAGAATTACCTGAATGCATTCGATGTCACAGAAGATGAAAGTCTGGTGATTGCGGGTGGCCATCAAGGAGTCGTGCGGATCTGGGATGGCAAAAACGGGCAATTGCTTCAGACACTTGAACCTAAATAAGCGGCATGTGCTTAGCGAATTTTTAGTTCGGTATGATGCAAATAACACAAAAAGAGACGACTGAAGCAGCAACTGCTTGAATCGTCTCTTATGTTTTGAGCGTTTCAAAACGATGTACTAGTGGTTTGTCATGTTTAAAAATTAGGGATCTAAATGTTGTAAAGTACGACAACGGAGTGCTTTGAAGTTATTTGAAGCCTAATTCATAGCCCTGACAGGGCAATAGAGCCGTTTCCACGAAACGTGTAGCGGGTGGTCGCATGAAAAATAGGCTTAAACCCATAGAAAGCCGCTACTATAAACTGTAAATTGCAGTAACTGCAGCGTACGGCAGGATCAAACTCCGCGTTTAATGGCTATTTGATGCTCATGCGACTGCAGAAACCATTTGAAAATGGACCAACTGATCCAACTCAGTGACCAGGCAGAAAAGCTCAGCAAACCACTAACCAGGAACATCGGCCAGTAATTGACTTGTCGAGACTGAGTTGGAGCGTGATCGGCTGCTTCTCGGCGAAGCTTTTCGTTGAGGACTTCCAGAAAGCAAATTTGAATTTCCGAACTGCTGAGGGATTGCATGAAGGATATCCTTAAGTGACGTTTTCCAGAATGTATGGGGAGAGATGCTGGCAAGCCCAGCGTTCTATTAATCGTCGATCCGTTTTCAGAAACTGCGATCGATGTATCCAGGTCAGTTTTGTCAGCAAAAACCGAGAGGGACTTCGATTGAGATTTCGAGGAGTCAGTACTTAGAGACTGCTCAACTTTATAGATTGATCAGGGCAATCAAAGATAACAATCCATATCTTATCTATCGTCACTGAATGTCGATTTTGGCATACGGAGTTCAATAGAAACTGGGCGAGATCGAGATCCTCAGTCAGATAGGAATGCTGCAATCATTCTGCGTTCTGATCGGGTTAAATCGATTTTCTCAAAAATTCATGAGGTTTGCCTCGCGTGCCCCGGTTGCAGTACACTCTGTGTGACGACACTTCAGTCCTCAGAATGATTCTCGACACGTGAATTCGAATCTCTCCGTTCATTCCAGAAAGAAGGGAAATTCATCGAATTAGCCTCCATCAAATCCAACGGTGGAATCGCAGATGTCGTAATCGAAGATAACCCAGAGGCTCGTGAACTGGCTCGTCATGCAGTTGGAGAATGGAATGAAATCGAGGTAATTTCTCAAGATGGCTCACTGACTTCATTCCTGAATGGAACTCAAATCTGCAAAAGTGCTCCCGGTGAACGCAATGAAGGATCTATTGGATTCCAGGCCGAAGGTTTTCCACTGGAATTTCGCCGAATTCGCATCGCAGAGAAATAGACAATTCAGATTTTGCAAGTTGCCATAGTCGTAACCTGAGTGACCGCACTATAATAGCTCGCATAATTATTTCTTACTCAACTTACAAATGAACATTACGCACCTCTCAAATCGATTGACGATTCTCCATGACTAACTCCAGTGAAAGTCGCTTTACAACTCTGGCATTCATTCTGTTTGCTTTCTGTCTTTCCGGTCTGGGCTGTGGTCCTGGTTCAACAGCAGAAAAAGAGAGTGAACAAAGTAAACCTGTCCCCGTAGGGACATCGACAGAACAGGTCGAGGATTTACCCCCCTGGGTAGGTCGTTGGATGCTGGTCTTGACTAATCAGACAACAGACTTTCATCCTTTTCTGCTCCAGATTGGTGAATTCAATGGCCAGCGGGCCATGCGTGAAGTTGATAAAGATAAAGATCCAACCTTTGAATCATGGAAAATAACACAGGTCCTTTTCCGTGAAGACGAAATCCTACTCTCGATCAGCATTCGAGAAGGTGTGAATATGAGCTTTGTGGGCGAACTGCATGGAGAAGCAGTCCTTGGTGCATTTTTTATGGAAGGTGAACTCGATGTCGCTCCTGCCCGGCTCGTAAAAACTTCGGCCACGAGTTTGAGTGAAATTCAGTCTCCCGACAAAACTGCAGGCACCGATGCATTTGAGTCGGCTGTCACGGCAAAAGATAAAATTGCTGCCTTACAGACATTTATCAAAGATCATCCTGATTTCCCACTGGTAAATTCTGCATACTTTGAGCTGATCAACTCCGCTATTAATCAAAAATTGCCGCTCGAAAAAGTTGAAGAGTTCACAAAGAACTCGATCGAATCCTCAAAACGCTGGGGACCGAATTTAGTTCCAGAAACTCTGTTTCAAATTGCCTCGCTCACAAAATCTTCTCCAGAATACCGCTCAATTGCACGTTCTGCCCTCGACCAAATCAAGGAAATCGTGGGCGATCCCCTTCCCGATAGCTATGCGGAACGGATGGAATTACTCGAGAGTCAGTATTTGCTTTCGTCAGACTCTGCAGAGGATCAGCAGAAAGGCGAAGAACAACTGAAAACGTTTCTTGTTGACCGACCTTTTGAAATTAAAGGATTGGTCTCACTGGCGACACATTTTGAAAAAACCGGCAATAAAGAGGAAGCCCTCAAGATTTACAGCAAACTAGCTGTGTTGCCTGGCTTGAGCGGAATGGTTGGAACCCTACCTGGCTCAGAGGGCGGCGAGCCTCAAAAAACGGTCATGCAAAAAGTTGAGTCCCTTTCTGAAAAGAAAGGTGACGAGTTGACACAGTATCTGGATGAGACTTATGAGAAAGAGGCATTCTATTTTGTGAAACCACAAGATCAGCAGCCAACATTGAAGGAAAATCGCAAAATTCCTTTGCTGGAATTATTCACGGGTTCTGCCTGTCCGCCATGCGTGGCTGGAGACCTGGCTTTGGGAGGTTTGGAAAAGAAATTCCCGAGTCCCGAAATTATTGCTGTTCGCTATCATCAGCACATCCCGCGACCGGACCCTCTCACCAATTCTGACTCTGAAGCTCGATTTAGCTATTACGGTGATGGGGGCACTCCAACTCTCGTGATCAACGGACGACCAGCCAGTTCTGTTGGAGGCTATGTCTTTCATGCGGAAAATCATTTTGAGGAACTGCTCCCTAAGGTAGGCAGCCTGATCAGTGAACCTTCTCCCGTGCTGATTAATCTGAATACAACGGCTGAAGGAGATAAACTGAAGATTAAAGCGGACGTAAGCGGGGTGACCGAAAGTCGTACTGCTGTCCGACTCCGAGTGTTAATCGTCGATCCCCTCATTCATTTTGAAGCTCCCAACGGAATTCGACTCCACGAAATGGTCGTTCGAGATATGCCAGCCGGTACAAATGGAATTGCGGTCAAAGATGGAAAAGCAACTTTTGAGAAAACGGTTTCCATTTCCGAATTGAAAAAGGAAATCATGGCAAACCTTAAAACGTTTCAGGAAAATCGAGACTATAAATTTGAGAATATCCCCAGCGATTTTTCCAAACTTAAAGTTGTGGCGTTTGTTCAGGACGATGACTCTCGACTCGTGCTGCAGTCGACAATTTCCCCCACTCTGGAGTTTCAACTGGAAGCTGCTCCAGAGTAATATTGACCTGTTGATTCTGTTTTATAATCATTGCAACTCCGGGTCCCTGACTCGTTTTGTTTCCTAAAGATGACAATTGAAATTTGCCCTTGAAAACAACATCCGCAAATCCAAATTGCTCCGTTCCGTATAAATCGCACGAAGGGTCAGGGATGACTTCACCTGTTTCTGCTCGAAATTCTGCACGCTTTCTGCGTGGATTGATTTCGACATTCACCTATCCGAGAGCCTTGCTCGGAAACTTCCGATTGCCAAAACTGACATACGATACCCCAAAACGTCGTGAACGTGGACTCACAATTTTGCTCCCCGGTATTGAAGGTCAGAGCAGTCTTTCGCATTCCATGGTGAATGGATTAACCGATGGGGGAGTCAAAGTCGCAATTGAAATTTTTGACTGGACCTACAACGTCAAGCCTGCGATGTTCAATCTCTGGATGCCGAATCGAAATGCAAGACTGGCCGCTTCGATTGCTGAAAAAATCTGCGATTATCAGGATCAATATCCAGGTCGAGATGTCACATTAATAGGACACTCCGGCGGTGGAGCCATGATCCCAAAGATTCTGGAAGCCCTGCCCAATGGACGCGAAATCAAACGAGCCGTCATGATTGCGCCGGCGATCAGTCCCCGATACGATTTATCCTGTGCGCTGCAGTCCATTTCGGATCGCATTTATCATCTCCGCTCCCCGCTGGACTTGTACTTCCTCGGGTTCGGCACGACTGCCGTTGGCACACTGGATCGGAAATACTGTCCCTCAGCTGGCAATCGAGGATTCAAACTTCCTGATGAAACCGAGGCAGAAAAGCATCGTCTCTACAGCGACAAATTCCGTCAAATCGATTACAGCATCAAAATGCTGAAAGACTGGCACTACGGCGGTCATTTGAGCTGTATGAATCGCGTGTTTGCCGAAAAGCATATTGCCCCACTACTTACTCAGGTTCCTACTGCAGATGTTGAACAAGTCGTGCCAGAAAATCGAATCCTTCAGGAAGTCGCAACTGCCTAACAAACGATACGACTGCAAGTATCAAATGAGTGGCATTTTAACGAATGTATAGCAAGTGTTTGTCTGGAAATAGGAATCAAACCTTCAAAAAGCCGCTACTGTAGTAAGATGCAGCGTTCTGCAGGAGCAAACATGGCGTATTGCCTTCGTTTGATTTACATGCGACTGCATAATCCATAGTAATGGTCAGGCAGACTCGATTTCATTTTCGTTGAATTTCACTTCAATGAGAGTCGTGACACCTCGTTTCGATTTTGGGTTATAGCCCTTTCGAAACTGAACTCGCCAGATCGCCGATCCATCCAGTTCGCCGGATGCATCAGGAGAGGCGGGAATATAGGCCTCCAGCGATTCGCCAGGCTTGAGGACAGGGTCATCCGGCATTCCGGCGAAATTCCAGTCGCCGTATTCTTCAAGATCATATAGCAGAAATGTGTTTTCCAGATCCCCTTTTTTGCCAGCCGGGCAGAGGAATTGATTGGATCGCAATTGAGCTCGATTATTGGAATCGACAATCCGAGTCAGCAGAATCTTGCGATCGAGTGGAGAAAATGTTTGATCTTTCGAGACATTTTCAAACTTGACCCACAGTTTGAGTACTTGTGGGACAGATTCGCGTTTGCGAGCCGGGTCGCCGGTATAGTGCTCAAATTGAAGAGCCCCTTTTTCCACACGCAGTGGAGTCACCATCAGGTTACCATACCTGCGGGATTCCCCCAGTTCCAGTTCGTGACCTGGAGGTAAAGTGGCCGCTTCCGGGACGAGCCGATACGCAATTTGATCATCCTGCATCGGTGGTTTCAAATCGGGCAGGCTTTCCAGATCGTGTGGCTTTCCAGAGTAAGACTGCATAATGAGATAAGCGCAAATCAACGTGACGGCACTCGCATAACTGACCAGAATTGTGAATTGAAGCTTGGGAACCGTTGTCGTCTGCTTTGATTTATTCTTTTTAGGTTTTTCTACTTCCTGCTTTTCCGGCTTGGAAACCGGCTTCACTTCCACAACCTTATCTTCATCGACAGAGGCGGTGACTCCTTGAGCGTCCGCTGGTGTAGAAACAGACTCTGGAGTCTCAGCGACAGTTTCCTCTAAATCGACCTTCGATGCATCGTCGTGCGAAACAACTTCTGTCTCCTCCAAGTCAACAGAAGCTCCTTTTTCTGAATCGTTTACCGAATCTACGACTTCTGCAGGGGGTTCAATCGTGTCCTCGGAACTTTGTGTTTCTTCCGGGTTTGGAGCTTCATCCGATTCTGCTGGCTTCTCATCAAAAAGTGAACCGGAATTTGATGAGTCAGAACCTAATGCCGAAGCAAATCGAGTTCCACTGTCTGTATCCTGATAAAGTTGGGGACCGTCCATCCAGCTTAAACTCGTCCCACTGTCTGATCCCGATTTTTTTTCGGGAGTGACCTCTTCAGTTTCGACTTGCTCTTCGTGTTCTGCGGAACTTTCATGAATGGACTCGTCCACAGTTTCTTCACTGGAACTGGTTGCCTGATTTTCCTTGGATTCTTCAGAGTCTTCGGTCTCTTTTTTCTGCTGAATTGCGGAATCTGAAGATTTTTTGTCGTGTAGAAAACTGAAATCAAAATCGTCATTGGGCATGGCGACTGAACTCCCGGTAACTATTAAAAACGGTATCGTCTGGTTGGTTCAAGACAGGTTGACTGACACACTTAATCGATAATTGCTGAGGAGGCTCAGTTTGAACGAATCATAAGCTCTCACATGCACATCAAGTGATCCATCTCACTTTACCCAACCGATGCAGTGATGTCGAATCGTTCTTGCCAATTGAGACTAATAGTCTGTCGATTTTCATCGACTAAAGCATGTCCCTGATAAGGCCAGTAGCCCAGCACTGAACAATTTGTCCACTTACGCAAATCTTGCAGATTATAAACCAGAGACTCATCCCGACCAGTATCTGATGACCTGGGCTGAGTCTCATTCAGTATGATGCCAGCAATCCGCAAGCCACGACTTTGAGCTGCTTCGATGGTGAGGATGGAATGATTGATTGTCCCCAGACCGGCTCGAGCAATTATCAGAATGGGAAATCCAAATTGCCGAGCCAATGATGCATTCGTATGCTGATCTGAAACAGGGGAAAGCAGCCCCCCTGCTCCTTCGATCAGCAGGTAATCGACTCGCGATTTCCAGTCATGCAAACCATCAAACAGCAGGGACTCATCGACAACTCGATCTTCCAACACTGCGGCTCGCGGAGGAGCGACCGCGGCATTAAATCGCTGAGGGCATACCAGTTCGTGCGGAAATTCTTCACCAGTGGCGGAATACAGTTCCTCGAGATCCGCCCAACTTGATTTACCCGTATTAGAAATCACTGCACCAGAACAGACCGGCTTATAGGCTCCGACTGAACAACGTTGATCACGTAATTGACGGATGATTTCAGACGAAACATAGGTTTTGCCAACATCGGTATCGGTTCCCGTGACAAACAAACCACGCATGAGTTGCCTTATAACTGGCTAACGGCTATGAGCAAGTACAAAGATCTTCTAATGGAATGTGATCCTGAATACCTATGTCGAACGGGTTTAGTTTTTCTAATCATAATAATTTTCAACTCGATTGCTTACCAGTCGGCTGTGGAGAGGTTTCTGAATCTATGTGAGTTTGTTCGACGATTGGCTTCTTAGGAGGATGTCCATGAGGTGTGTACATCGCGACCAGTACAACACCAACCACAACGGAAACCATGCCCACCCACAACAAAGGATTCACATGGCTGGCCCCTTTCATCTGGATGATGGACACGATAGCTGTGACCGTGACCGCTCCGCCAAAGACAATAGGCATCACAAATAGTGGCTTACCGCCGCTCAGCATGGCTGACGTCAAACTCAATGCCCCTAATGCTCCCAGCGTTCCCGCCAGAAACCCCCAGATCATAGCCGGGCTCTGGTCACCACCAAACACATAAACATCCCCTTTCACTTTCATCCCCATCAAGCCACCCGCACAGGCCCAAACCAGATAAGCCACTCCGATAAAAACATAAGGCTTAAAAGGGCTCCAGGCCCCGGTTGTGCTTCTGGCATTCTGAATCGTCGGACCATACAGCCCCCAGCACAACGCAGTTCCCAAAGCAAACAAAATCGGAAGTAGCAGAAGCTTCATCGAATATCTTTCGTGGCAAAAAAGGCGGGATTGACTGGCAGGTATATCGCTCTCACCAGACATGAAGAGTTCGCTGGTCCTGTCAGATTCCAGCATCATCTCTGCTACAAGCGTAAAGTTCCTGAAGGATTTGTTCAAACCAGTCGGTGGATGAACATTAGAATTTGTCAGAGCAAACAGCAGAATATCTGATCCATTTCTCTCTGTACCCTGTGACTTGGTTTTGAATCCGATAAAATTACAGTAAACGGATTCCTCTGTTCAATCCGCTTGTCATACAAGCCAATGGGCACACAACTTATGCATGATTATTACCTGTCGACGGAAATTGACCATCAGATATTCACTCAGATTTCCGCTCTGGCCGCACAAACCGATCAAAAAAATATCTGGCCAGCCGAACAGTTGGAGATATTGAAACAGTCTGGAGTCTTCGCCTGGGATCTTCCAAAGGAATTTGGAGGAACACCTTGCCATTCTACTCAGTATACGAAGTTGTATCTGGATCTGTCGGTCGCCTGCTTGTCGACGGCATTTGTCTTATCTCAACGAAATGCGGCTGTTCAGCGAATTGGCACGTGTGATAATCGGGAACTCAAACAAATGTATTTACCGAGCCTGGCTGCCGGAACAATCTGGGCAACCGTAGGGATTTCGCATCTTTCGACCTCTCGTCAGCATTTGAGCAAGCCCTCCGTCACGGCTGAGGAAACAGATACTGGATATCTTCTTGATGGTTTTGTTCCCTGGGTCACGGGAGTCAAACATACCGATCTCCTCGTAACCGGCGGCACATTACCCGATGGTCGCCAATTGCTGACAACAGCAGCCTGCCCGAATAACAACATCGAGTTTGGAGAAGTGGCCGACATGCTTTCATTGACGTCCTCATCGACGGGAAATCTGAAACTTCAGGGATTAGAGATTTCAGCCGACGATGTGATAGCAGGGCCCGTTGAACAGGTGATGAAATCGGGTGGTGGCGGCACGGGATCGCTCACAACCAGTGTCATTACGACAGGAGTTGCTCGAAGAGCCGTTTTAGGATTGGCAGAAGAGGCAGAAAAACGACCCGAATTGAAATCGGAAGCAAACCAGATGCAAGCCGAGTGCCAGCAACTGGTGGATGATTTGTTAAAACTTGAAGAGAATCCCGGTTGCGACGATATAAAATTGACGCCGCAGTCCTTGAGAACACGAGCCAACTCACTGGTCCTGCGCGCTGCTCAGGCTTACTTAACGGCTACCAAGGGGAGCGGATTCCTCAAAGGACACCCGGCAGAACGGACCATACGCGAAGCGATGTTTTTCCTGGTCTGGTCCTGCCCGGCTGCAGTCGCCCAATCTGCCATGAAAGAATTTGCCTGCTCACCGACTTTTCTTGTCGAGAGTTGAGAAATACAAGTAGCTTTTCACGCAAATATGGGTGGCGAGAGCGCCCCCGCCACCCTCAGGAATTCCAACATTCCCAGGACTCAGCTGCGTCAACTTCAATCTATCGACCTTGCTGGCTGCCAGTGCGTCCAATATCCGAAAACTTTGGGAATCAGCCCCCCTGATAATTTGCTCAAATATCAAAACTCTGGATTATTAAGTGGTACAGATATTCTGCATCCGCGTTTATCTGCGTCCATCTGCGGTTCTTATTATTTCAGTAAGTTGGTGTGAATTGCTAATGAGCTGTATCCCTTATCTGTATGGTCCAACCCAACCGCGCATCTGAACTTCGACTGCTTCAAGGGGTCTGACTGTCAATTTGATCGTTTCTTCGTCCTGAATCAATGTCATCAAATGAGCGTAATCTTCGGGGCGAAAAAGCGGCAAACCGTTTACGCGATCAATCCGGTACATTGAAGAGAGCCCGGCTCGTTCAGCTGCCGAGTCTTTTGCGACGGACTTAATCAGCACGAAACGCTTAAAATCCGCATCGATTTCGATGCCAAATTGCTTTTTCTCGTCCAGTTCAAGTTCCACGATTTTAGGTTTGGTAGAGTCCCGCTGGATATCGAGCGTTAAGCGATCCCCAGGCTGATAAGGTTCAAGATCAACTGTGAAACTTCTGAAATTTCCGACGAGATTTCCATCCAGACGTACAATGGTATCGTTAACCTGTAAACCGGCATATTTCGCTGAGGTGCCTGGCTGAACTGATTGAATTTTCCAGTCGGGCTCATTTATTGATCCGGATATTCCCATCTTGGCAGAACTCCGATGCTCAACAGCAACTCCCGGCACACCAGCGGCCAGGTCTCTCAATCGCTCAAGTGGAATGGGGCAGTCACCGATATGATAAATCCCCCGTCCATTTCCCAGCAATAATTCACTGGATCGCAGGATACTGGAAAAGTGATGGAGATCTTTTTCCTGTCCGGTAAAGTCATCTCCGATAAAAATCGTCTCTGGTAAATCGATCGCAAATATATTGTTTGAAATGCCATCAATCGGCTTATTCGCCTTTGCAAAATTAATCACCGCATTCAAACGAATCAGCCTGCGGACACTGGCGCGTTCTAAAAGAGTCGAATAAGTTGTCTGAAATTCATCAAGCCGAGGCCCGAACAAATCAAAATCTGCCTGACGAAAGTCCTGAGTCACCTGTTGTATTTTCTCAATCTGTTCGTCGGCCTGAGTCTGGACCAGTTTTAATGTGATCTGTTCCAGAACTTTCTCTGCCCGCACTTTTCCTTCGATCGATGCGGTTGAGACATATTTTGGTAATGCCTGTGCGGTTTCGAGCCCACCCTGTTCAAGTATCTGTTGAGCCTCGGTCCGCATGCGATAATCATCGGCATCAAGCTTATTCAAGGCCTGCTGTCGGAATTCGCTGGTCAATTCCTGAAGAGCAGGTGCTGGAGGAAACTCGGCAGTTGCGATAGAACCGCTAAACAGAATCGCAAAGAGGAAAGCCGATGGTAGAAGGCAAGTCATTGTAACTCTCGTGCAGAACCATTCAGGCATTTTCGAAACTCTCAGGTAAATGAGATCTGAATTAAACAGCTGTCGAGAGATCAGGTTAAAATCTCTTCCACAACATGAGCCTCTTCGACCCCAGTCAGTTTAAAATCGAGCCCCTGAAATTTGTAGGTCAATTTGTGATGATCGATCCCGAACAGCCTGAGCATCGTGGCGTGAAAATCCCGTACATGAACCGGATTCTCGACTGCATTGTAGCCGAATTCGTCGGTATTGCCGTAGGAAATTCCGGGTTTGACTCCTCCACCAGCCATAAACATCGAAAATCCTTTGATGTGATGGTCTCGTCCTGACCCTTGGGCCATCGGAGTACGACCAAATTCACCCGACCAGACCACGAGTGTCTCATCAAGTAAACCTCGCTCTTTCAGATCGGATATCAAGGCCGCAGTGGCACGATCGACCTCGTCTGCTGTGATTTCCATCGAACGTTTAATTCCGCCGTGATGATCCCACGCCCGATGATATAACTGAACGAAACGGACACCTTTTTCAATTAATCGACGAGCGAGCAGGCAGTTGGAAGCATACGTTCCATCACCACCCTGGGTGCCGTATTGCTCGAATGTCTGTTTTGTTTCTCCAGACAAATCCATCAATTCCGGCACGCTCGATTGCATCCGAAACGCCATTTCGTATTGCTGGATGCGTGTCGCAATTTCGGGATCGTCGACCACGGAATCGAACTGACGATTCAGTTGATTGATCGAACCGACAAGGCTTTCCTGCTGGGACATCGGCACACCTTCCGGACGATTCAAATACAGAACCGGGGCTCCCGAAGCGTGAAACTGGACTCCCTGATAACGAGACGGCAAAAAACCGCTATGCCACTGACGGGCAGCGATCGGCTGAGCCTGCCCACCTTTCCCAACTGAGGTTAACACTACATAACCCGGAAGGTTTTCGGTCTCTTGCCCCAGGCCATACAGCAACCAGGCTCCCATACTCGGACGGCCTGAATTTCCACTGCCGGTGTTGAACAGGGTATGTGCAGGATCGTGATTGATTTGATCGGTATGCATCGAACGAATGATGCAAATGTCATCGGCGACCGAGCCGATCTGCGGAAATAACTCGCTGATTGATTGACCGCTCGCTCCAAATTTTTTGAACTCAAACTGAGGAGCAAAACAGTTCAGAGCTCGCCCCTGCAATTGAGCAATCTGTTGCCCTTTCGTGAGCGATTCCGGCATCGGTTCGCCATGCTTAGCGCGCAAGGTCGGCTTGTCATCCAGAGTTTCCAGATGCGAAGGCCCTCCCGCCATACATAAATGAATCATCCGTTTGACACGTTGCGGATAGTGCAATGTCTTCAGATGCCCCTTCGTCAACTGGCTGGCATGTGCAGAATTTTGATCAGCCGCCAGCATTGCATGCAGAGCAATCCCGCCAATACCTGCCCCGGTATGCTTAATAAAACTCCGACGATTCTGCTGTAAAGCTGCTAACTGTTGAGCTTGATAATCAATCATGATTCTTCCATTCAACTCGGGTGGCAGGGGCGCTCCGCTTTAGCGGAAGCCCCC
>DEML01000113.1:60642-105557 GCA_002359185.1 Planctomycetaceae bacterium UBA2671 | reverse complement strand
GGGGGCTTCTCTTCGAGATCGCCCCCGCCACCCTTCTGTAAATGATTTTCGTATCAGTAACACTTGGTATTCTCAATATCTCGTAATCGTTTCCTGCAGATTCAACAGGATTCGTGTCGCAGTCATCCAGGTCGCAATGTCTAATGGTGAAATTTCAGTCGGCACAGGAGCCAAACCGACTTGCACAACCTGAGCGGCTGCTTCGGGATGTTGCTCGTAATACGTCTTAGCTTCGTGAAGTTGTGCAAGCACGACGGATTGCTCTTCATCAGAAATTGATCGTGCCAACGCTTGATTCCAAGCCCAGTCCAGTCGCTCAGTTTCACTCGTGATCTCTGTTTGCAGAATCTTCTGAGCAAACACACGAGCGGCTTCGACATAAGTCGGATCGTTTAATAAGACCAGTGCCTGAATCGGCGTATTCGAACGTTCCCGACGGGCAGTGCACTCTTCACGAGCGGGGGCATCAAAAGCGAGCAGGCTCGGATGCAGGAACGTTCGTTGCCAATGGGTATAAACTCCACGTCGATATTGGCCCTCTCCAGCAGAAGCCTGATAAGTTCGCTTTGGAAAATTCAGTTGCGCCCAATAGCCAGCGGGTTGATACGGTTTGACACTCGGCCCGCCAACATCCAGATCGAGTAACCCACTGATCGCAAGCGCGTTATCTCGAATCATCTCGGCATCGAGTCGCCAGCGGGACTGACGGGCATACAACCGATTGAACGGATCCTGTTTTCGCAGTTCTGGAGTCGCTTGAGATTGCTGGCGATACGTTTGCGAGGTGACAATCAATTTGACGAGATGCTTCACATCCCAACCACTCTCGATAAATTCCTGTGCAAGCCAGTCCAGCAATTCCGGATGAGAGGGCGACTGTCCCTGTGCTCCTAAATCATCCACATTGGGTGAGAGCCCCTGTCCAAAAAATAACATCCAGATCCGATTCACGAAAGTTCGTGCAACAAGCGGGTTCCGGGCATCAACCAGCCAATTCGCCAGATCAAGCCGATTCAGGCGTTCCGACTTCTCCACAACAGGCGTCAGGAATTTCGGAACGGAAGGAGTGACAATTTCTCCGCTATCGTTCATCCAGTCCCCGCGAGGCAATACACGCATTTCCCGAGGATCTGTTGCCTTCGTTGCCAATGTTGTCAGGATCGAAGCTTCCAACCTCGTCAGTTCTTTCCGCAGTTGATTCAGGGAATCACGTTCTGTTTTGAGCAGAGGGGTTTGCTGACGAAAATATGCCAGCAGTTTTTCTTGCGATTCGGCTGAATTTCGCTCTTCACTCTTCAGCAGTGCAAGAATTGAGGCTTCGGGAAATGAGAGTTTATCACTCAGTTTCTCTGAGGACGTCGCTGAAAATCGAAATTTTCCCAGTGTATGCGAAGTCCCATGATTTTGAATGATTTCGATGACAAGTTCCGAATCCTTCTCCGATGCAAACTGCCCAGGGTTCTCAATCACCAGGACAACATGATTGCGTTGCCCTGTTTGCGGAAGGATTGCCCAGCCTTTTTGATTCTCTGCCAAATTCTCAGCCGGGAAACTCTGTTGAGAATGTGAGGCAAAAGAACGACTCCATTTCACAGACTTCCCATTAATACTTGCATTGATCGCATTCACCACAAAGTTCCCATTGCCGGCTCGCCCAGGCCCCTTATTAGGTAGGGTATCATCGGGCAATATCTCAATGCGCAGGGCTGTCATTGGAGTGAGGGATTGCTCGAGCGGGACAACAATCTGATACACATCTTTGTCTGGAGATTTTCCGGAAGCCAGAATTGTTCCTTCGTCGTCAATCGTTAACGTTGCCCCACCTTGCGAGGTTGCTGAGGTTGGCGAAAGGTTATCCCAGAGATCTGCTTCTTCGAGCGATTGTGCCTGCCAGTTCTCAAAAGCCTTTTGCAATTCGGGGGACTCTTTCTGATATTCCTGCTCCGCTGCGGCAACTTTTGATTTCAAATTATCCTGCTGATCTTTCTGCTCAGGTGTCGGCACAGGAAGTTGTTCGATATGCCTGGCTCCGGATACAATCCCCAATTCTTTGATATCCGCAAAAAAAGCTGCAAAGCTGTAAAAGTCTTTGATCGAATAGGGATCGAATTTGTGATCATGGCATTCTGCACAGCCGACGGTTGTTCCCAGCCAGACCGTTCCCAGTGTCCGCACACGATCGGCTGCGTATTTCGCCAGATATTCCTTCGGCTGCACACCACCCTCGCCGGAAGCACGGTTGAGACGGTTATATGTGGAAGCAACCTTCTGTTCCAAAGTAGGATTTGGCAGTAAATCGCCAGCCAGTTGTTCAATCGTAAATTGATCGAACGGCTTATTCTCATTGAAGGCACGAATCACATAATCACGATACGGCGATACTGATCGTTCCTGATCGCCATGATATCCGAGCGAGTCTGCATACCGCACAAGATCGAGCCAGTACATCGCCATCCGTTCCCCGTAGTGGGGAGAAGCCAGCAGTTTCTCGACCCATTTTTCGTAGTCTTGTGCGGTATGCGATTCTTCAAAAGTATGTACATCCTCTGGATTTGGTGGCAGACCTGTCAAATCGAAACTCAATCGCTTCAACAGGACACGAGGTTCTGCCTGACTGGAAAACTGATACCCCTTTTCCTTCAACCTTGCAGCAATAAAGGCATCAATCGGATGCTCATTCTTCTCCTGTTCAGGAGGAGTAACATCTGCCAGCGGTTGAAACGACCAGTGCGATTCAAAGACGGCTCCTTCCCGAATCCATTGTTTCAACAACGTGATCTGCTCTGAACTTAATGGTTCCCCATGTTCAGACGGGGGCATGATTAAATCGTGATCTTCACTGACGATGCGAGCAATCAACTCACTCTTTTCAGGATGTCCTGGATCAATAGCACGATATCCTCCACGATCCAGAATGGCATCCTCGCCAACATCCAGACGGAGTTCAGCTTCCCGAGTGCTCGCATCCGGGCCATGGCAGGCATAGCAGTTGTCAGAAAGAATCGGGCGAATATCACGATTGAACTGGATTGGATTTTCCGCCTGAGCCTGCTGAATCGATGAAAAGGCCAGAAGTGTCGCCGGAAGTAATGTCGACAAATGAAACTGGAGTGGTTTCATGACAGACCTCGAAATTGTTTTCATAAATTGAATCACAACAACCCTCACCATACACAGACAAAATTACATACTTTGATTATAAAAGAACTCAGGCTGAGTTCAAAGTCGGTGGAGTTGATCCAGAAATTGATTTCCCGATATGATTCGTTATGAGAGAGAGAGAATTAACAAACTGTGATCCATCTACTTTGAATGAACGTGGAAGTTGTCGATGCACAAATATGTAATCATGGGAATGCCCGGCTGTGGTAAAGGAACGCAGTCTGAAATCATGTGCAAGCGCTTCAGCCTCGTGCATATCAGTGTGGGAGATATTCTCCGCTGGAATATTAAAAATCACACGAAAATGGCCGCCCGGATTAAGCGGCTGATGAGTACCGGTCGACTGATCCCGGATGAATTTGTCGAAAACATCGTGCAGCATCGCTTGCAGGAGCACGACTGGAATTACGGCTTCATGCTCGATGGATTTCCTCGCAATGAAGCTCAGGCGGAGTTTTTTCTGGAAAGCTACGATATCGATGCCGTCATTTATATCGATGTCCCTGCTCCACTGATTATTGAGCGGCTTGGTTCCAGGCGTGTCTGCGGCAATTGTGGAGCAACTTATAATCTCGTTTCCGCGCCTCCTAAGGTGGCCGGCATCTGCGATGCCTGTGGCAGCAAAGAATTAATCCGTCGCCCGGACGATAATGAAGTCGCAATCCGCGAACGATTACTCGACTACGAAGAAAAAACACTTCCTGCTCTAAACCTGTTCCGCCGCAAAGAACTGGTGATCACTGTGCGAGGCGACCGCCCGATCAATGAAGTTCAGGCTGATATTCAACGCGATCTGAATCTGGCTAAATACCGAATTAAGTCATAATGAAAAAAATCCCGACAGGAAGTAATCGATCCTGTCAGGAATTTTTTGATTGTTAGCTTCAAACTCTAAAGCTGATTTTCAGTGTGGAAGACAGATATTATTTTGAACTGCCTTCCATAATTGAGTATCTCAAAATCGCAGCCGCAGGGCGTGTCAATTTTTCAGCGGGCACTGTTAAAACTGAACCACCGGCTCGAAGCGTTTTGACAATCGCCAGGTTCATCATCTTACGTTCATCCCGATTCGGAACGCGATTGGCGTGCGAATCTTTAACCAGCAATGTTTCGACCTGCCCCTGTTCAGCTGCCTGAACGATTGAATCGAGATCATCGATCCCCTGCCCTTCAGGTCCGGCAGCGTGAAATCTTTCCAAAGCAGTATTTCGTTGCACGGCAAAGTGAGGCTCAACCACCGGCCAGGATTTCTTGTGGAGCTGATCTGCATCGAGGCGATCGGGATTTCCGCTTACTGGCTCTTCCAGCAAAGTGTTGTAGTCACAGGCTTCTTTGAAAATCGGGAACAGATAGTCGACACCAGCGAAGATCAATGGTCGTCGTTCGCTTCCCAGATAGGAACTCAAAGCCCGATTGATATGTCGAAAATACTGCAGAATTTCGTCCTGCTTTTTCACATCGAGATCACTTCCACCATGTCCATGAAACATGGCCGCGGTGCCACTCGCAGACGTACTGTGCTGCTGCAGACTGCTGACATATTCATCAATATTCAGAGCAGAACGTAAATCTTTCGGTAACTCATCGGGATGCAATTCCACAATGCTGGTTTTCGTTCCCTGAAACAGCCGCACATCATTTTGACTGACACTCAGCAGATAATACTGACCGTCATCCTGCAGTAATTCACAAAGAGGTTTGAGTGTGTAAAACTCTTCACAGGTACAGATTGAAGGAACCGAAACCGGAATCCGCCACCTTTGAATTTTATCACCATCCAGAAAAACAGCTAACCCATCACTCTGATGCTGCCACCAGTCATCATCATTTTCCCACGCATGCAGTTCTTTAAGCTGTTTGATGAATTTCTCTCCAGCTGAGCCGGCTTCTTTAATTTTCTCTTCGACTTCACTCAGGATATTTTTAAAACGGATTCGGTTCTGCAGAACTTCCCGACCTGCCCTTTCCGTTGGTATATAGACTGAGAGCAAAGCATGACCATCCTGCTCAGCAAGTTCCGTAAGATCATTATTAGTAAACTTGTCCATTATTATCATCTCCTCACATTCCTGAGTTTTCGCCGACTTTGCCGCTTTGTTGCGTGCACGTCTTCAAAATCTGGCTCCAAATGTAATTAAGCGAATCCGTAGATAAAGTCAGAATCGTAAAACGATTCACTAATTGGATACGCATTCATAATATGAACGTGCAATCGGTATGCCGTTTTATCATTTGCCTTTATTCGCAGCAGAATTCTCCATATCTGATTTTCAAATCGGTTGCTCATCATGCAACATGGTCTATGAGTTACCTGTTTAAACCAGAATCATTTCTCAATTTTCGAGAGCCTAGTCGATTGTTGCAGGATTTCCATCTTTGAAACGTTTGACCAAATCTCAGTGAATTGCCATCATTATTTCTGCAGGCCATTCGTTATCGATTGATCCAATTCCATGCTGCTCGTTCGAGCCCATCAGATTTGAAGGTCCAAATGAATATAAAATCTACTGGCAAATGGCTTTTTGCGTTCTCAATGCTGTTCACTTTCCTGGTGTTTTCAGTTGCGAAGGCCCAGTCGACATCTGATGAGAGCGCACGCTTGCAGAAATGGCTGGAACGATTTCCCCAAGCCGATACCAACTCTGATGGAATTCTTACGCTGGAAGAAGCTCGCAAGTTTCGGGATCAGTTGCAAAAAAGCCGCACGGAAAAGGCAGTTGCAGCTTTCGCCCCCACTCATAGAAATATGGTCTATGGTCCCGATGTACGAAACCAGCTGGACTTGTGGCTGGCAGAAAGCAAAGAACCTACGCCTTTAATTATCTATATTCATGGCGGCGGTTTCGTTGCAGGCAGCAAAGAAAAAGTCTCTCCTGAATTTGTTCGAGAGGCACTCAAGCGAGGTTTTTCAGTTGCATCGATTAATTATCGCTTCGTAACTCAGGCCATGTTCCCGGCTCCTCAACACGATGGCGCTCGAGCCGTGCAATTTTTGAAGCATCATGCAGAAAAGTATAATCTCAACCCTGATCAATTCGCGGTTTTTGGTGGTTCAGCCGGAGCCGGGATTTCGATGTGGATTGGCTATCACGACGACTTGGCCAATTCCAGCGAGAAAGACCCGATCTTACGGGAATCGTCTCGGGTAGCAGCCGTGGGATCAATTGGTGGACAATCGAGTTACGATCCCTTCGTGATACGAGAATGGATCGGCGGACAGGCTCACGCTCATCCTTCCATTTATCTCTGCTATCGCGTTGTTTCCCTACAGCAACTGGCAAATCCGCAGTTACAGCCATTGTATGATGATGTTTCCGCGATCAAACATGTTACTCGTGACGATCCTCCCACCTTCATGTTTTATGGCGAAGCCGATGAACCTCTACCACCGAATGCAAAACCCGGGCAGGGCATTCACCATCCGATATTCGGTCATAAACTGAAGGAAAAACTGGATGAGGCAGGGATTAAGTCCGAATACCGACATGTCTCCACGGATGGACGAGACATGGTCACTCCCCTGCTCGATTTCTTCGAAGAACAGTTTCTGACAGTTGAGCAATAAAAAATTGGGCAAAAGACTGATTAGCTACAGCACAATTCTTTGATAAGTTTGCTGTAAAGATTGGTTCCTTTTTCGAGTTGGTCAATCGCAATCCACTCATCGTCGGTATGAGCTTGCACGATATCCCCAGGTCCACAAATGATCATTCGTTTCAATTCGCCAAACATAGCCGCATCGCTGGCATAACTGACTGTTTTCGCTTTCTCCTGACCTGTGTAACTGAGCATTTGTTGAATGTGAGGAGCGTCGGCGGGAACAAAAAATGGTGGAGCAGCATGATCAATCTCCAGGATCAGACCATTCATCTCAGCAGCGGCTCGAACCCGATCCATCAATTTTTCGATCGGCTGATCAGGCATTGGGCGAAAACTGACCGTACACACACTGCGTTCCGGTGCAATGTTTGAGGCATAGGTAAAATCGTTAATTCCAATGTTCCAGCTGATGAGTGGAGGATCGAAGGCGTCATGAGACCAGGTCGGATCCGTCAATGTCTCCTGATAGATTTCATACATTGTGTTCAGAAACGGGATCATCTTCACATTGGCATTGATTGCTTCGAGAGTACTGGAATGGCCCGCCCGTCCCTTTGAAGTCGCTTGAAATACATAAATCCCCTTATGGGCATGCACGACATTCAGTAATGTTGGCTCTCCGATGATCGTGAGGGGTTGTTGATCGACCAGTTGCCGAAAAAGTGCAGAGTTTTTCGAGACATGCTCTGCGCCTACAAAACCCAACTCTTCATCAGCAGTCACGATTACCGAAAGAGGAGCCTGCAGATTATGCTCTGCAAATTTTTCCGCAGCTGCCAGAAAGCAAGCCAATGACCCCTTCATATCGCAACTGCCTCGAGAATAAATGCGGTCGGCTGTCTGATGAAATTCAAAAGGCCCGGCCTCGGAATAACTCCAGGAATCAACTGGGACGACATCGGAATGGGCACAATAGAGGACTCCGCCCGAGCCAGTTCCGCGTGTCGCAATCAGGCTGACCTTTTCAATCCCTTTTCCATCCCGGTAGGTCTGCTCCTCAATCAAAAACCCCTGGTTCTGTAATATTTGCCGGATCACATTACTGACTGGGCGGTTGGAATTCGCACTGACGGAGGGAATTCTCACTAAACCCCCCAGAATACTTATTGCCCGACTTAACATCTCCCAGCCTACCTGTTCTGTTTGTTTTGCAGTGATAAATTCGGCATAGATGGAATAATCGTCATGATTTTACATCCGAGCGGCAAATTTGCGCAAGTCGATCGACCCCTATAACCGATACCACTGATAAGACCGGACTATTTCCGGACGCTGCGCGCTTTGCCGCGAATGGAAGCGTCCAGAACCAGTTCGATTATGACAAAGCAATCATACTCACTCCAGTGTGGCGTCTGACAGATGAATGACACAATTGACTGCAGCTTGTCGAAACGCGTGCTCGGGCATTCTCGCCTGTTGTTAATCGTGTGGCTCGGCTTAGCTTACTTACCTCCTGCATACGCGCAGCAACCGCCTCAGGTGGTGCCAGCGTATGGAGATTATCCCGAGGGGTATGATCCGCGCGGGGGAATCCAGCAAGTCCAGCTTCCTCAACAGCGACAGTATTACGAATATCTCCCGCCTGGGCGAGGCTGGGATGATTACAGGGAGTCTGCGCTCGATCGCTTGCTTAAGCAGACCGCTCAGCAAACCTACGGAAAATTCGAATATCTGAACTGGGCAATTTCCGATCCTGGCAATGACATCATCGGGGCTCCAGGTAAGCGCTTAAATGAAGGCCTTGGATTCAGCGAACCTGCCTATATCGATGGATTTCGAGCCTCTCAGATTGTTGGATTCGAAACACTGTATCCCATTCGTAATCCAAATCTTTTTCCTGCTCCCGGAAACAAGGTTCTCATTCAGATTTGGGAAAGTAACGAGTTTGAACTGACTGAAGCGATTGGCGGAGATGACCCTATTCAGGGAACTGTAGGCGTAAATGATTTCACAAACGACATCGATGTTTTTCCCCGACTGACCAACGAGCAGAAACTCAACTTTTTCAGTGGCCTGGATGACACGAATCTGCTGGTCCCGTCAACAGGAACTCCAGCCGATCCATCTCAGGTTGCTGTCTTGACTGTCGGGCAGCTGGCCAATAGCCAGCAGCTTCAACTCGATAACAACAATGGCTTCCGTGGAGTCGTTGGGATCAATACGACATTCGGAGCCTTGGAAACAAGTTTCTTCTCGCTGGATCGAGCCAAGACTGGTCTGGAATTCGTCCCATTACCGAACAACCTTCTGGGAATTCCCGGTGCTGCCATCACTGCTGCCATAGCAGACCCGATGGTCATTCCGGTTCTCGTGAATGGGCAGATGGCTCCGGATGTTTTCGATTCCGCAGGAAACCTTATCACAGACAGCAATAACTACTTTCTGATTTTTAATGACTCCTATAAATTAATGTATGAATCAGAAGCGTGGGGATTCTCTCCGAATGTATTGTGGACATTCCGCGAACGTCCCGATCGATACAAAATTTCAACAATGCTTGGATTCCAGTACTTCGATTTCCGCGAACAAATGCGGCAGCAGGGTCGATTTACACAGACACCAACCAATCCCTTCAATCCGTTCTATGTATACGACAACGAATTACAGGACGGCAACGCAGCCACCGATGACAGCCTGACTTCAACAATCGATTCCGTCACAGAAAACCGTGTCATGGGTCCGACAGTTGGTATTCGAACAGAAGTCGGAGATGAACGACTGTCTTTCGGACTGGATACCAAACTGATGTTGGGTGTGAACACTTACGAAGCTGAAGTCGGAGTGGATGACCTTCTGTTTGTCGGAGATGACAACTTCACCTCAATTGGAACAACCGATTTTGCAGCTGGTTTCGATATGGTGCTTGATGCCAAAATTAAACTGGTGGATCACGTCACTCTGACTGCTGGTTACAACTTCATGTGGTTTTCTGCCATCACACGTCCAAAGGACAACATCAACTACAATGTGATTGCAACTCCAACAGGCGTGACCGTACCTACGGGAACCGTCAATCCCGGTCCCGACTTCACTTATCAGAATGATGTGACTGTCATTAAAGAGACATCCACACTGAGCCTGAGTGGACTTTCTGTCGGTGTATTAATCGACTGGTAATCGTATCACTCTCGACCAGTAATCAAGCGGCTGATCCTTTTGAATTCCGGATGATCAGCCGTTTCACAGCATTCGAGTAGAATCGATTCGACTGTTGTTAAAGCCATGCCTGCATTCGACATGCGTGTGAATGCGACATCCCGGTCGATTTGATTCTGACTTTCGATCGCATCAACTGGCAGCAGGACTTCATAGCCCAGCGATTGCAGATCGTAAGCTGTCTGTAAAATGCAGACATGGGCTTCAATGCCGGTCAGAATCACACGGAAACGGCCATCCTCTCTTTCACCTGCTGCGGGAAGTTCCAACACTTCCACACTGCTGAACCGCTTTTTCGCGGCAGGGGAATCGATAAATTCTGATATCGATGCGACCGTAACCCCCAATCCCTGAGGATATTGCTCGGTCGCCAAAATGGGAATTCCCAACACCTGAGCTCCTTTTAAGAGCAGGCGACTTCGTGACAGCAACTTTTCAGCTTGTGGAATGGCAGCCGTCAGCTTTTCCTGAAGATCAACCACGATCACCAGACATTGCGAAGCATCAGTCAACTGAGGATTACGAAGATAAGGCATGGATTTGGTTGAGGGTTAAGGGTTGAACGTTGAGAGTATTTATGACTCATACTGTATCAACGTGCTACAACAACCAACAACCAACCCTCAACCACTTAAGTCCGATATAGTGAAGGCACACGTGGCCGCTTTGATTCATTCGCATCCCAAGTATGCCGATCATCTTCTGAAGCCCAGGGAAGAGGTTGATCGTGGGGAATTTCTTCTGATGGACCAGAATGCAGGAAGAAATTCACGCCGTCTTTGGTGGCGAAGAATCGCTGGAACCAGAGCATTTTCTGTACATGCTCGTTGGGTGCCAGTAGATGGATTTCAATGCCCCGATCGAAGCAGTCCAGCAACATTCCAAAGAACCCACTCGGAACATACTTCACAGGTTGCATGGCAAAAGAGATCGACTCCCGCTTTTCCATCTCCACCTGACGACTGACGGTCTCCCGAAGCAAGGCCAGGTCGGCTCCATCCCAGATTTCAATCGGTCCCATATCCAGGACAATGGTGTTTCCCTCTTCGTGAAGACTGATCCGTTGTCGTTTTTTGCGTGGCATACCACTTTCCCATTCTGCAGCAGTGTTTTGAACATGTGTCAGACAAGACCAAAACGAAAATGCAACAGTTGGGCCAAGTGATGGATTCTCTATGCAATGAACACTACATACGAGACCTAAGTGCAACACTCAGAATGAGTTAGATGATTCTCTTTCTTTTCCAGGTGGATAAATTGTAATCCAACCATGTTGAATTATGGAAACATAAACACCCCCTGGTGTTGAGAGTTCGCAACACTGGCATCAAGCATGTTGCATTGGTACAGCAGGGAAAATCGATGAAATTGACAGCCTTATTCATGCAACCAGTCAGGTATGATTTCATAATCAACAATGACGACACGATGGTCACTGGAATGACTATCCACCGTATGACAGCGCATAGGTTTCAAACGTGGCGTTGTCCATAGTTGATCGATTCGCACAACCGGGAAATTGCTGGGGAAAGTAGAACCCCATCCCACACCAACCTCTCGAAAGGATTCCTGCATAAATTCTGGCATGAGTTCGAAAATGCCATCACCTGCGACGGCATTGAAATCTCCTCCGATGATCACATTATCTGCGGCATCAAATTCCGGAAGAGAGTTTAAGATGGCATTAAATTGTTCTCGCTGAGCAATTCGATGCTGCGTGTAAGACTGCCAGCAATCACTTTGCCAGAGTTCATACCGAAAAGGGGGGGAGTAGAGATGAATGGGAGCTAACAGAATGCTCTCTGTGCCGTTCTGTGTTGGAATCAATGTGGTTGCCGCCATGCCAAATCTCTGATGTTTATTTTCCAGTGAAATCTGCTTCATGGGATATTTGGACAAGATCGAAATGTCATTCCCTCTCAAAGAAAATCCTCCCTCTCCAAACAGATGCACACGGACGTCATCGAGTTCATTAACTGTGAGAGTTTCCTGAATCAGCACGATATCGGGCTCGTACCTTTTCAGATCCAGCAGTGCAGAGGGCAGATGACGGCAGTTATGGGAGATGATTCTCAGAGACTGGTCACCAGGTAGCCGAACTGTTGGCGGAGTGCGATGAGTGATCTCTCGGAGAAACGCATCAGGAGTATCGGAAGCAATATACGTCACTAACAGAAATGGGAGAGATACAAGAAAAAAATGCCTTCCAGAGAACAAACCAATTATGAGCACAAGAACAACAGGGGGAAATGTCCAGACCCAGACAGGAAACACCGTCAAAGCTAACCAGGCATCAGGACGTACCCCATACGGAATACTAAGAGCGGTTGCGTAGCCGATTGAAAAAAGCATTGAAATCCAGAAAAACCATCTGACTGGTTCCCTGCTTTCTTCATTCAGTAGATGTTTTGCAGATTCTTCCATGAACTCTGGCTATGAGAAATTAATTGGCAAGTCTGAAGATTACCAAATCAGGAATCGTATGAGTAGATCGAATTCTTGTGCGTCCAACCAATTCGATGCTTGTTAACCGCAAATTTATCTGAGCGTTTCCTGAATCGCTGCGATCGTCACCTCACAGAGTTCATCGATCCGATTTTCAGGCATCGCAATTGCAGGCATAAGGACGATCACATCACCCAGCGGACGGATGATGACGCTACGCTTTCTCGCAGCCAGGATCACCTGATATCCAATTCTTCTGACAGATTCGAACGGGGTTCGGGAATCGCGATCCTGAACCAGTTCAATCCCCGTCATAATCCCCTTCTGCCGAATTTCCCCCACATGGGGATGATCATTCAGCACCTGCAGACGTTCCTTAATACAGGCTGAGATTTTCTGGACGTTCTCCAGCACATTGTTGTCCCGAATCAATTTCAGATTCGCCAGCGAAACAGCAGAAGCCAAGGCATTTCCCGTATAAGTATGCCCATGATAAAACGTCTTCCCTTCCTGAGGTTTCCCCAGAAATGCATTGTAGATTTCTGAGGTTGTCAGAGTCACCGCCAGTGGCAGATATCCGCCGGTGATTCCCTTGGCCAGGCACAGAATATCCGGCTCGACCTGCTCATGTTCACAAGCGAACATCGTCCCGGTTTTTCCGAAACCGACCGCAACTTCATCTGCAATGAGAGGAATATCGTATTTCGCAGTCACTTCGCGGACACGCTTCAGGTAGCCAGGTTCATGAACCAGAATTCCCGCTGCTCCCTGGACAAGGGGCTCGATAATAAACGCTGCAATTCTCTCATGATGTTCTGCAATTGTCGATTCAACGGCTGCAAAACAATGCTCGATCCAACTCGATCGATCATGCCTTTCCGGAAGTCGAAACGTCACTGGACAGGGAACTGTCAGAGTGTCGAATAGCATGTTGGCGAATGGTTTGTGGAAAGCTTCGACTCGTCCGACAGAAACCGAGCCGAAAGTATCGCCGTGATAGGCTTCGTCCATCCGCACAAATAGCGTTTTTCCCTGAGTCGCCCCCGGCTTTTGCACATGATATTGAACCGCCATTTTCAAAGCCGCTTCGACAGCCGTGGCTCCCGCATCGGAAAAGAAAACGTGCTCCAGTTTCCCCGGCGCAATGCATGTCAATTCGTGAGCCAGTTCAATGGCGGTCGGCGTGGACCCACCCAGTAATGTCGTATGAGCGATCTTCTTGAGTTGATCCGAAATTGCCGAATCCAGTTCCGGTACACAGTGTCCATGCACATTGCACCATAACGAGGAGATACCATCGAGGTATCGACGTCCTTCAATATCGAACAGATCGAAACCCTGCCCCGACTCGATTATCGGAGCCCCCTCTTCCACCCAGGCGGACATCGCAGTGAAAGGATGCCAGAGGTGCCGATTGTCCCAGTCTCGTAATTTTGAACTCATTTTGCTCCTCGCTCACAACCACATCGCGCAATCAGCCAGACGGCTTTTATTGATTCCGACAAATTGATTTTCGAGGTCCCTACTTCCCGATCGACAAACACTATCGGCACCTCAGTAAATGTGGCCCCTGCCTGAGCGCATCGATACAGCAACTCTTCCTGAACCGAATAGCCCTGAGAGCGGAACCTGGAGAAATTGATTTTCCGCAACAGATCACATCGATAGGCCCGATAACTTCCGCTGCAATCGCGAGTTTTCAGACCGAGCCAGAATCGTGACCAGACATTGATCGCTTTGCTCATGAACTTCCGCTTCAAAGGCCAGCCTTGAACACCTCCCGAAGCGACATACCGGGAACCAATCGCCACATCCGCCTGCTGATCATCGAGAGCGGTCAGCAGATCGATAAAATACTTAGGATCGTGACTGAAATCGGCATCGAGATTGATGAGAATGTCGTATCCTCGTTCGAGGGCCTGCTGAAATGCATGAATGGTGGCAGTCCCTAATCCGCGTTCGTTGTAACGATGCAAAGCATGAATGGCAGGATCAGCCTGATCTCGCTCATCGGCCAGATCGCCCGTACCATCTGGAGAGTTGTCATCAACAATCATGATGTCCGCTTGCGGCAACGTTTCACGAATCGTAGTCAGCAATCGACCGAGATTCTCTCGCTCATTGTAAGTACAGATCGTGACCACAATCCGCTCGGAAGCAGATTTCGGAGAATTTAGGGAATGTTCTTCGGACAACGAATACACCTTGGAAGGAATGAAACGATAGGACAAAAGCGGAAAGCCGAGAACGGAAAGCGGATATTTACTTTCACCTCTCCCCTCTAATCTCTCACCTTTTAAAGCGAATCTTTTGGTTTTAGGACGTCTGAAACAAGGCACTCAGGAATGTTTTCGGAGAAATCGGCAGGAAAACTCGCGAATCGATTGCGGTCAGGAGGGGTGATGGCTCAGAATCGGCTATGGAACCACAAGAATTACAATCAAAACGCTGGATCGTCGGCCTGCTTTCGCTGTCATTTTTGACAGCATTCGTCGTCCTCTGGCTGATGGATGACTCAAAACAAGCTGTCTTGGGAGCAATGATACGCGTCGGCACGATGCTGGGAGCGTTCTGGCTCGCCATTCCGGTGATGGTGCGTCATCCCAAAATCCTGAAACGGCTTCCCTGGTATCTGCTCCTCGCCATGGTCATGCTGATTGCCTTTATTAAACAATTTGTACTAATAATACCCTTGTTTATTACATTAGCTCTGCTAACAATGTTCGCAGGTCGCAAGCCTCCTCAATAAAATCGCACAGTATTTATCGTAATCGATTATATAATAGTAGACATGTCTGAATATTCTCGCCCCAGCAGTTCTGATTCTGATGATGAAGGTAAACGTCAAAGCACAACATCCCGCCTCTACGAAGAAATGATTCAGCTGATTGAATCGGGAGAGTGGGAAGTAGGTGGTTCGATTCCGAGTGAACGAACCCTGATGCAGCAGTTTCAGGTCAGCCGAATTGCCGTGCGCGAGGCTCTTTCGATGCTGCGAGCTTTGGGAGTCCTTGATATTTCGCACGGTCGCAGCACAACTGTGCGGAAAATGAGCAGCGAAACACTGGCGAAACTATTTCCCCTGATGCTCTCCATGGAGGGTGAACAGTCGCTGACGCATGTATTTGAAGTTCGTTGCGGTCTCGAACTGCAAACCGCTCGACTGGCGGCTCAAAAGCGGACGGCTGACAACCTGAATCGTCTAACCGACCTGGCTCAAAAGTTCGATTCCTTCGATACCGATACCCCCGAGTCGATCGAGTCCGACCATCAATTCCACGTTCAAATAGCTAAAGCAACCGGCAATCCCTTATTCTGGGTGCTGCTCAACGTGCTGGGCTCCTATGTGAAATTTGCTCAGCGAGAAAGTGGTAAACACGATCCCGAACAACATCGCCGCGCTTCCCAGGCCCACTATGAAATTCTACAGGCCATCACCGATCGTGACCCCATCCGCGCTCAAGCCTGCATGGAACGGCATCTCCGAGATGCCCATCACGTTTCCAATCTTTGAGATATACCAGCACGAAGCGCAAGCGAGTGAGTGAGTCCTTTGATATTAAACACACTCGCTTGCGCTTCGTGCTTGTATTTGTCATTTGAAATCCCAACTCACAGCTTCTCGAAATATCGCAGGAAATCCCGCTCCATCTCTTCGAGTTCGCAATCGAAAGATTCTTTGAAATCGTTGATTCGTTCCAAAGCCGAATATCGATGCATGGGATCCCGGTCAGCAATCTTCTGCAGATATTTTGTGTATTGCACGCCGCGTGTTTCCATCAGAAAAAAAGTTAGTGCCCAGGATTCACTGTAAGCGTCCAGCACATTTCTGCTGAAATTGCCTTCATTGGCAATGACATCAACCAGACTTCCAGCTTTGCGTCGACTTTTCACATAGTTTCCAAACCAGACATACCGCTCGCGATTGACTCGCCGCATCGCTGGACTTGTTTGAGAGGCTCCACGCATATCGGGATGCTCAAAAACAGTTGCCAGTCCTTCCACAATCCATTTGGGAGTCTGTCCGGTGCGAGAATGTAATCCAACATTATAGGCTACCTGATGAGTCGCTTCGTGGATCATCGTGTCCTGCAAACTGGTCGCCTCACCAGCCTTGGCAACGATGAAATCATCAACACCACTTCCAGTGATACTTTTCGTGACTGCCTGCCCATTATCGTATAATGCGACGCGATTTGTGCGTCGTTCATAGTAGCCAGATAAACCTTCTGTTTGAGTCAGGCCATCTTGAGCTGCATATTTTACGAACTGCTGATGTTCTGGAAAGATGATCGCCACCATGGGAAACTCGGGATTATCGATTTCAATGCCACGCACAGAAAAATACTGTCGAAATTCCCGATACAACGCATCGAAAACTTCTAAATATTGTCCTGCCCGCCCCTCAGACGCGACCACAAGATAACGGGATGTCCCCTTGATTTCGAAATCGTTCCCAAATTCTCTTCGTAAGTCTGTTCGCAATTCGGCTGCGGAATATGGCCGAAAGACCTGATTCATTAACTGAAATCTGGTCACATGAGCGATCGAAATCTGCTCCAGGCGTCCATTCTTTTCAATGACCCAGCAGGTTGCGTCATCATGGGCCAGTTTTTTTCCGAAGACTGTTTTTTGGCCCGTTGCGATTTCCAAGAGAGGTTCTGCAGCTTCGACAGATGCAATACAGAATACGCCTGAGACTAGCAAAAGTTTCCAGATAAAGAGTTGCATTCCACCATCCTCAGCCCGATCTCCACCTATGTGCGATAATAAAATCTAGCTTGATATTGGTCGTGAGTCTGAAAAATCAGGGGCAATTCAGAGGATAATTTCAAGAATTTCAGCTGTATGTTTCCCAAAAACAACAGGAAATCAAGCAAATTTCATCAAGGACTCATCTTGTCGGGTTCCATTCACTGCGCGTAGAATGATGTCAAACCCTCCAGAATTCTGATTCTTGACCTTTCTAAGAGGTGAGCTGTGTCCAATCCAATCCTAAATCGAAATCCATTGTCCCAACTGATCTTGGGAATTCTGCTGCTCTCCGGCATGATATTTAGCGTGAATCAAGCCAGCGCCCAACCCACAGAATCGGTCGCCGATCGTTTGCACACAGATGTCAAATTCGAATTGCTGCTATCTCGCGAACGAGCCAACGGCTTGGCAGGACAAGAATGGGCGGAAGTTTTTCGACAGTTCGAAGTCCCCTTGCGAGTTCGTCAGCCATTGTACAACGACAAAGCTGGCGTCGAGCAGGATATATTTGGAACCACTCGCCGAGTCGTTGTGACAGGATTGCTCGATCGGAATGGAGAAATCGTCTTTCCGGATCGCAAATTTCGCTTGAGTGAAGTTCGGGAACTAGCCGACTGGATTGAAGAACTGAAAACTTACGGAGCTCAGGGCGCCCCGGAAGGGCAACCGCTTTGGGGATTAAACAAAGCTGAGTTCGATCTGCTGCACGCTGCTATGCGAACAGCTGTCGAGAACAAAACGTCCGATCTCGATCTGGCAGAAGCCATCGTAGCTTTGGAATTACCGTCCAACTATCCCATCGACTTTACCTTTAAAGCTAAGCAAACCCTCGGTCCAGTTGATCAAATCCCTACTGTAAAAAATGACCTGACTGGTTTGGCGAAAGGGACTGCTTTCGCGTTATTACTGCGCGAATATGGACTTTCATTTACCCCTCGACGTTTGCCGGATGAGTCAATCCTATTGAGTATTGAAGATGCCGAGGAAGTTGATAAAGCCTGGCCAATCGGCTGGGATCCTGATTCTATTGGACTGACCCGATTATCACTGGCCAAAAAACTGTTTGTTGCTGTGCCGGTTGAAGTCGATCAGATGTCGATGACTCAGATGCTGCAGGAACTCGAAAAGCAGACGGAAATCCCTGTTTTCGTCGATGGGATGGCTCTCAAATCGATGAACCTCGATTTTGACAAGATGACTGTCACCTATCCCCGCAAACGGACTTCCTGGAGCCTGTGTCTGAGGACTCTAGTTTCAAAAATTCAGCTGACTCAGGAATTACGAGTCGATGAAAATGATCAAGCCTTTCTGTGGATCACCCGTTTTCAACCGAAAATGAAGCCAAATTCGTGAAAACCAGCCGGTTATTATAAGGTTTGAAGAACTTAACCGAACCGACATTCTCCGGGGTTGTCAGATTTGGTAACGATCAATAAAATACCTCGCACACTTAGTCAGTTCGCTCAGAATTGTCATTCAGCCCGGTGGTGTAACGGTAGCACAACGGATTTTGATTCCGTCAGTTTGGGTTCAAATCCCGGCCGGGCTACTTAAAAGCTCCTGATTTTCAGGAGCTTTTTTGCGTTGAAAGCCTTCATAATTACAAGCACAAAGCGTGAGTGAGAGTGAATAATAAGGAACCACGGATGGATAGGGATAAAAACATCTGTGTGAATCCGTGTCCATCCGTGGTTCAAAAATATAAGCTGTAGGTCAGGCAGTGCCTGACGTGATTAACCTTCGGCGTCAAAATTCGTCAGGCACAGCCTGACCTACAGATTTCTTGCGAAGTTCTTTCGTCCAAACATGCCAGATCGTCAAACCACTGACGCATGCGATCATTCCAAAGCCTATCAGCCAGCCAACAGAAACTCCTTCCCGTAGCAGATCACCAGCATCACCGACGTGATCCATCCAACCAAAGCCCAGGTAAGCACCATTGGCGATGCAACAGAATCCGGCAAAGAAGGCAACGGCACTGCTAAAAAATAGCTGTCTGAAATATTTTCTCACGACCAACCAGAAAGTGATCGGAATCAGTGAGCCCCAGATCGGTCCGCCCCAGATGACGAATACAGGATATGGATTCGGTTTAATGTGCGTACACGAAATTCCCCAAAGCGGAATCGAAACCGAGTTTACCGTTCCGCCCGCAACTCTGGCATGGATGACATGCCCGAATTCGTGAACCGCTTCCATGCCATACCAATTGAGGATCAGAATAATCATTCCGATCCCCAGTTTGGTTGGCTTTAATTTCGACTGTGAGTCTTTAACGGATATCGGCATCGGGGAGTTCTGTTTTAATTCCCTCGTCCATCGGAAGCGTTTCCCAAGATTTGCCGCCGGTTTTAGCGATCAGATCATCGAGTTGCTTTTTCAGTTTGCTGATCAATTCCTTGTGTTCTGGCTTGTCGATCAAGTTGTGCATTTCGCCGGGATCGTTTTCCAGATCGTACAGCTCGGCCATGTGTTTATCGGGCGAGCCATCTCCATGAGGATATCGCATATACTTCCAGCGGTCGGTACGAATCCCACGCACATTCGGCGTGTAAGGAAACTGTTTTTCATAGTTGTATTCGTAGAACCAGGCATCCCGCCAGTCTTTTGTCTCCCCTTTCAACAGCGGAACCCAGGAAGAGCCATGGATGTTCTGCATCGGCTTGGCGTCGCATAGTTCGACAAGACTAGGAGCCAGATCGATATTGAGCACCTGCTGTGGAATGACTGAGCCGGGCTTGGCCACTTTTGGATACCGAACGATCATCGGTACGCGAATACTCGGTTCGTGCATTGCCCGTTTATCGGACATTCCATGTTCGCCCAGGAACATGCCGTTATCGCCAGCAAAGACGACAACCGTATTATCGAGCACACCACGTTGCTTGAGCAATTCGTACATCCGACCTACAGAATCGTCGACGGATTTGATCGAAGCGGTATAAGACAGACTGAATTTTTCGAAGTCGAGCACTGCCTCAGCAGAACGATCTGGAAATTTTTCCCGGAAGCCATAGAGTGGTCCGTAAATGCCATGCCAGGTATCGAGCCGTTGTTCGATCCACTTGGGCTTGCCTTCCAGCTTGAAAGCTGAGTGGGGGTAGTTGACTTCGATGTCATCAAAAATGTGCTCGTACTTTTTTTCCGGCGTAAATGGCGTGTGCGGAGCCTTGTGTCCCAGAATGAGCATATACGGTTTGTCTTTAGGCTGCTGCTTCATCCACTCGACAGCCATATCAGTCACAACAGTCGTGTAATATCCGGGAACAACTTTTCGCTCGCCATTCACATTAAATTCGGTATCGTAATACTGCCCCTGTCCTTTATGAGTCACCCAGTAATCGAAACCCGGACGTCTGGAGTCGTCCGCTTCCCCCATGTGCCATTTCCCGATGTAAGCGGTTTCATATCCAGCATCCTGCAGTCGTTTCGGGAAACTGTCGAGATCGCGGGGATAGTCGGTAAAGTTATTCACAACGCCATGCGAGCTGGCATACAAACCAGACAGATAAGACGCCCGACTCGGCGAGCAAAGCGAAGTCGTAATGAACATATTCGAAAACTGAACCCCCTCAGCGGCCAGCCGATCGATATGTGGCGTTTTCAAATACGGATGCCCGGCACACCCGAGCTGATCCCAGCGTTGATCGTCCGTCAGAATAAAGATCACATTGGGATGAGCCGCGTTTGCAACCTTTATGTAGCCAGTGATTGAGAAGACCATCGCAACTGCGACCAACAACAATAACTTCCTGCGCATATTCCACCCTTTCGGAGTCAATCAAATAATCATTCCAATCAAGGATAAAGAGTGGCCAATGTGAATTCCAGTTATGACCTCCGGGTATTTTTGGAACAATTCAAAATCGAATTCAATGGTGGTGTATTTTATTCTTACCACGAAGGCACGAAGACACAAAGAGCTCGGTATTTGCCTATTCCAATTACAATCCAACTTTAAAATTCAATTTCGAAAAATGATACTGCTGATCTGTATTCGACACTGCAAACCAGAAATCTCTTCGTGCCTTTGTGGTTCAAAAAATAATCCATCAGATGAACTACTATAATTTCTTTCTCTAATACACTGCTCCCTGATCATGCCAGTTTTATTTTTATTCTGACAAACTTTCTCCAATAATCGATCCCCCTAAAACCGATCTATCCCAAAAACATTCTCTCCTTATAATTCCTGAAGAGGCTCTCTCATCCGGACCCCAACCAGGAGTTATTCGATGTCTCCCAAGTCGACAAATACGCCCAAGTCTGCCAGTCGTCAGAAGACGAGTCCTCCAGCGAAAACGAAAACATCAAAATCATCTAAAAAAGAAGATGCGATCCTTTCGATTGGGGCATATCTCATCAAGAAACTGCAGGAGTATGGCATCCGGGATGTCTTTGGAATACCTGGTGACTTTGTGCTTCAGTTTTACAGTCAGCTGGAAGAAAGTCCGATTCGCGTTATCGGCACGACCCGTGAAGACTGTGCCGGCTACGCAGCCGATGCTTATGCCCGGGTGAATGGCATGGGAGCGGTTTGTGTCACCTATTGCGTGGGCGGTTTGAGCCTGTGTAATTCGATCGCCGGGGCGTATTCTGAGAAGTCGCCGGTGGTTGTGATCAGCGGAGCACCCGGAATGGAAGAACGTCGAAACGATCCCCTGCTGCATCATCGGGTGCGCGATTTTAACACGCAGCGCGAAGTCTTCGAGAAAATCACAGTGGCGCATGCGGCACTGGAAGATCCTCTGACCGCTTTTCGGGAAATCGATCGCTGCTTTGCAGCCGCGGCTCGTTACAAACGTCCGGTCTATCTGGAATTACCACGAGATCGAGTCAACGCAAAACCACTCACGCCGCATCAACCTCAATCAGAAGAATATTTCAGCGATCCGCTAGCATTGGCCGCCTCGATTGAGGAAGCAGCAGAACGATTGTCTCAAGCAAAAAAGCCAGTGGTGATTGCCGGTGTTGAAGTGCATCGATTCGGATTACGGGAGACTCTACTCAAGTTGATCGAAAAACATTCGATTCCTGTCTCGGCAACATTACTGGGAAAATCGGTCATCAGCGAACGGCACCCGCTCTACCTGGGAATCTATGAAGGAGCGATGGGGCGGGAAGCGGTCACGAAGTATGTCGAAGAAAGTGATTGCGTGCTGCTGGCCGGAACGTTTATGACCGATATCAATCTCGGCATCTACACCGCCCATCTCGATCCCCAGAAGTGCATCTACGCCACGAGCGAACAGTTGAGAATTGGCTATCATCATTTTCACGATGTACGGCTGGATGATTTTCTGGAACATCTGGCAGAAGAGAAGATGAAAATCGTTAAACGAGTGTTGCCGAAACCGCCAGCCAAACTTGCCACTTTTAAACCTGTTGATGATCAGCCAGTCACAACCAAGCGACTCTTCCAGCGGATTAATGAATTGTTGGTCGATAATATGGTCGTCGTTGCCGACGTGGGAGATTCGTTGTTTGGTGCATCCGATCTTATTATTCATCAACACACGGAGTTCCTCAGCCCGGCATACTACACTTCGATGGGCTTTGCGATTCCAGCCGCCCTGGGAGTGCAGGTGGCCAATGAACAATTAAGACCAATCGTTCTTGTAGGCGATGGAGCTTTTCAAATGACCTGTATGGAGCTCTCGACTATCCTGAGGCATCATTTCAATCCGATTGTTATCGTTTTGAATAACAAAGGCTACACAACCGAACGCTTCCTGCATGAAGGACCGTTTAATGATATTCTCAACTGGGAGTATCACCGCATGCCCGACTTGCTCGGCGGCGGCTGGGGCTTTGAAGTGACAACAGAATCTGACCTCGATCAGGCTCTCAAAGCTTCGCTCAATAACGAAGACAAATTCAGTCTGCTTAACGTACACCTGCAACCGCATGACATCAGCTCGGCTTTGACACGTCTGGCGGAAAAGATGAGCAAGACGATATGAGGGATCTCAATATTCCCTCTGCATCAAAATAAGCTTGCGCATTCTCTTCACATCATTGCTTAAAGTACCGGCTAAGTACGAGTGCACGCATAGTCATAAGTTCAAATCGCAAATTAATTTTATTTGAAAATTTCATGTTAATTCAAGGTTCCTGACAGATTCGTCCAGATCATTGATCACATGCAGCGAACTGACGCCAGCCGCTATTTTGTACTTTTTCTTCATTGATGAGTGAGATAAAGTCGCACATTCATTTATTAGAATCATTCTCACGCCAATCAGTGTTCTCATGAGCAGATGTCATATTTCAGAATGGCATGAGTGTTGCATTGTGTTTTATAAGATGATTTACAGATCTTTTTTTATTCAATTCACTCAGGAAGCTCAAATGGATATTTGTGAGAAGCCAAAAAATTTGCGTTCAGGATTTACTCTCATTGAATTACTGGTTGTGATCGCGATCATCGCTATTTTAGTGGCATTACTGTTACCAGCAGTTCAACAGGCTCGTGAAGCGGCTCGGCGTTCGAGTTGTAAAAACAATCTGAAGCAGATCGGTCTGGCAATTCACAATTACCACGATATCCACGGGACATTTCCCCCAGGTGGAATTGCTCCAGATGCAGCAACTAATCGAGGGGCCTCCTGGTTGACACGGATTTTACCTCAAATGGAACAGGCAGCAGCGTACGACCAGATCACATTCAATGGCACAGACTGGACGATGCAAAGCAACCGAACCAATCGCAACTGGGACATTACCAATACATTACGGGTGAAGACCTACAACTGTCCTTCCAGCCCCCTGCCCGAAACACGAACGCAAAACACAAACGCATCGACTCAGGCACTAGGTGCTCCAGCTTCAATTACCTATCAACTGGTTAACTATGTTGGTATTGCTGGCTCATATGACAGCGGTCGAGATCTGGTCAGTCTTCCGTCTCCTACTGCATGGACCGGATATTATCGCTCCAATTACAACGGAATCATTGTTTCAGTCGATACGCTCAATAATCGACCTGTTCGTTTGAAAGATGTCACAGACGGTACAACCAACACATTTGTTGTTGGAGAGCAATCGGAATACCGCGTTCGCACGGATGGAGTCAAGGAAGATAAGCGAGCCTGCAATCACGATGGGGGTGCCTGGTCGGGAGGAGCTGGTGGCTCAACAGACTGGTGGCTGAATATGACCGTCATTCGCAGTCCGATCAATGCAAAAAATGCTAATAATGGCCAGGAGCAGGCTTACTATCGCCACACGCTGCTAACTTCACCCCACAAAGGCGGGGCTCAGTTTGCTATGGCTGATGGTTCTGTGCAGTTTGTCTCAGACAATGTCAACTACGGGATTTTGACTCGACTTTGCGATAAAGGCGATGGCCAGCCACTTGGTGAATTCTAAGCTCTTTTTTCTAATTGAAACATACGTTTCATGCAGAAGGATACTCGTTTCCTCTGAATTTTTTGTGATAGCCGTTTTCATGAATGCGTAGCGGGTGATTGACTGGAAATATAGGGCTCAAATCATCAAAACCCGCTACAGTAATTTGCAAACTGCAGTAGCCGACAATTTCAAAATCACTTCCGGGTAAGAACATATGCGTCAGTTAAGTTTTTTAATGCTCTTGAATATTCTGCTCATAACAGGTTGCTCGAAGGGTGGGTCTGATGCTCCCGCGTTGACTTCCGTAAGCGGTGTGGTCATGTCCAAAGGGAAACCGATGCCTGGAGTCAACTTGGAATTTCGACCGGAAAAATCGGGGGCTCCTTCTTATGCGACCACCAATGAGACCGGCGAATTCGTTCTCAGCTACAGCGATGGGCGTGAAGGAGCAGTTCCGGGCAGTCACACCGTTAAAATGATTGAATCATTTGCCCCGACCAGTGCAGACGGAGGAGATTCCCCGCCACCAGCACGACCGCCCGGTCCGCCTAAAGAGAAGACAATGAAAATTGAGGTTAAGGAAGACACGACCTCAATGGAACTCTCCTTCGATTGATCAGTTTTCCCCCTGCTCCATATAAGTCTTATACGACAACTGCCCATCCCAACCCAATTTGCGGTGCAAAGTTTCGTAATAGCTGTGATCGGGGAAACGAACGAGTTGACAGTTGACACCGGCCTGGCGGAATGTGATCGAATCTCCCTGCTGAAATGGGCGGTGAATGTGCCCATCGATCACGGCCAGCACATTCTCTTCTTTTTGTGGAAGAGTCAATGTGTAAGTGCAGTCGGCTCGGTCGACGATGGGCCGTATTGTTAATGTGTGTGGGCAGATAGGTGTGATCACGAAGGCTCGCATTGTCTGCTTCAAGATAGGCCCACCAGCTGACAGACTGTGTGCGGTAGAGCCGATGGGGGTTGCGAGTATTAAACCATCCCCACTGTATGTCGTGACGGCTTCACCATTGATAGCCAGTTCGACATCGAACATGTGCGGTGACTTTCCGACGCGAACCGCGAGTTCATTCAATCCTAAATGATACTCTTCAGAACCATCGGCTCGGTGAATAACAGCCTCGAACATCAGCATTTCTGCGATCGCGTATTTTCGATGTGCGACCAGATCGAGGTTTCGTTGCAGGTCTTCCAGAGTTAAGTCTGCCAGAAAACCGAGTCGGCCCAGATTGATCGGGAGGATGGGAATCTGATGATTTCCAAATTGACGACAAGCCCGCAATATTGATCCATCGCCGCCGAGCACAATCGCCAGTTCGGCATCGAGTTGAGCGTGGTCGACATCTTCGGTCATCGCCACGCCCACAATTTCTATCTCCGGCCGCGAAGCCAGGCAAGGCTGTAACTTCTCCCAAGCCTGACGCACATGCTCATGCGGACTGCGGGCCAGAACGATCGTTCGGATTTTTGAGGGGGTATTCATTCAAAAAGTCTACCAGAAAATAGACTCCGACGGGAACCAAAACAGGAGATGGATTGAGAGACATTCAGAACTGATAGACTTTAATCGTCCAGTTCCCAGTACCCTCCATTTGAATACGGTACTCACCACCTTTTTCGTAATTGATACCACCCTGATAACGGATCGGCTTGCCGGGCATTTCCATGAGGATGTCTTTGAGGCCATCGTCCCGAATCCAGCTGATGCGTTTAATACGACCATCATGTTCCCAGCGAAATTCCCAAAGATCTTTTACGATGAATGGATCAGTAAGACCATCATCCTTGCCGGTGAACTCGGCCACCAGTTCACGATTTGCCTGAGGCGGCACATAGAAGATGTAGGAACAGGCAACCGTCAACGCCACGACCATCAGAAACATCCCGAGACAGATCAACGCGAAACCGCTGGCGGTTTTCACGCGAGCCTCTTTCATGGCGGGATGTTCTTGGGACATGGGGGATGGTTGAATGTTAAGGGTTGAGGGTTGAATGTCAGGTCTCAGGTATTATACCCATCAAGTGGCTTGCGGCGACCCGTGAAAGCAAAGTTCGATTCTTCACTACTGACTAAGTGACTGAACATCGCAACGGTTTTCCATCAATTCCCAGAGCCAGATTATCGATAGCGATTTCTGCCATATTGTTGCGGGTGGATGTCGTTGCACTGCCGATGTGGGGAGCAACCAGGCAATTGGCAAGTTGCAGGATTTCATCGTTTAAGCTTGGTGGTTCAGGATCGGTGACATCCAGACCGGCTGCTCCGATTTGTCCCGTCTTGAGTGCCTGGACGAGATCGGGTTGCACGTGAATTCCCCCGCGAGCGGTGTTGATGAAAATGGCATCGTTCTTCATTCGCTCAAAAGCAGCCGCGTTAAACATCCCTTTTGTTTCCTCATTCAAATCACAATGGACAGAGACAAAATCGGAACGCTCCAGAAGTTCTTCGAACTCAACACGTACTGCTGACAGTTTCTGCTCGGCTTCAGGCTTTGGCGAGCGGCTCGTATAGAGCACTTTCATATCCCAGCCGCCTTGGCAGCGTTTGGCGAATGTCTCTCCGATGCGTCCGAGTCCAACAATCCCCACGGTTTTGCCTTCGAGATCCCAGCCAATGTGTCCCAAAGGCTCCCAGGATTTCCAGTTGCCGTTGTGAATATACTGATCGCCTTCGATCAATCGTCGAGCAGAGGCAATCAATAAGGCGAAAGCCATGTCTGCAGTCGCACTTGTGAGCACACCAGGAGTATTTCCAACAGCAATGCCACGTTTTTTCGCCGCTTCGACATCAATATTATTGTAGCCAACCGCGTACTGGCTGATGACTTTGAGCTGATCTCCAGCCGCTTCGAAGAATTCGTCGTCGACTTTTTCGGACAGCATCGTCAATACGCCATGACAACCGCGGATTTTTTCGAGGAGCACTTCACGTGAAGGCGGAGCGGCATCTTCCCAGATTTCGACATCAAACTCATTCTGTAGTCGATCAAGACCAGATTGAACGATTTTCCGTGTGACAAAGACTTTTGGTTGTGACATAACATTCTCATTTTCAGGTGATAAACTTTTCGATTTCATTTTGAAACCGGAGTGTATCGCCTGAAGTCCGTCTCAACCAGAGAACACCAAATGGTAAGAGATGTTCAGCAATATTCTGGATGTCTATTAAAAAAGGCCGGACGGATGGCCCTGATTAAGACTGGTGGCTGGGGTGGAACCAGAGTGACGAAGCCCTGTAGGTCAGGCACTGCCTGACGAAATTTGTTTGCCACCTCGTTTGTCGTCAGGCAGTGCCTGACCTACACCTTCTTGGAAATCTAACAGACTGTGTATAAAGGACAGTTCCGCTAACCCAACCTGCAGGTTTAGCCAGAAATCAACAATTGCTCAGTAATGTTCAGTACTACAATGGAATCCAATAAAAAAGGCCGGTAAAAACCGGCTTGGGAAAATTCAGATGTTGTAGCGACTATCGACTGGCTGTTTTCGGAATGTTTTTCAGGCTCAGGTGTCCGTAAAGTGTTTCTCCATTTCGCAAAATGAAGAACTTCAGGGGGCTGAAGGTTTCCAGTTGAGGATGATCGAGCACATAAGAGATGTTCTCTTCATTAACCGTTTCCCAAACGTGCAGGCCGACAAGAATATCTCCGCGTTTAATTCCATTACTGGCGGCGGGCGATCCCGGGCGAACATTCGTCACCTGCATGCCGCCACGATATCGAGGAGAAACCCGGCTTTTACTTGTCTCTGCCAGTTCCACCAGCTTCAATCCGAGTACATCCCAAGCTCCAGCCTGACTGTAAACGACAGGCTCAGTTTGATCTTTAGGGGATTCAACTCCGTGAACAAACTGACCTTTCTGGAGACGTTCGAGAGTCAGAGAAAGTTGTTGTTCGGTTTCGTTTCGGACAATTGTTACAGGTACAGAATCGGTTGAGCGGACACCCAGCAGGGAACGTTCCAGATCGACCCCATCGTTGATTCCAACAGTTCCCATACGCACAATCACATCACCTGGCTTCATGCCTGCTTTGTCTGCGGGACTGCCCGATTTAACGCGATCGACGATCAATTCATGGCCACCGCCGCTGTGAACACAGCGAGTCGTCAATCCGTGATACATTTTTTCGAGCACTTCGACGCTCATCAGTTTGGCGATCAGTTCGCGGGCATCATCAATAGGAATTGCAAAACCGATTCTCTGGGCACCCGCTCGAATTGCAACATTGATGCCGATGACTTCTCCGTCGAGATTCAGCAACGGTCCGCCACTGTTTCCCGGATTGATACTGGCATCGGTTTGAATCAGATTTTTATATTGCTGTTCTTCGTTGACTTCCACATCTCGTGAAAGCGAACTAATAATTCCTGAAGTCACCGTATGCACATACCCAAAGGCGTTTCCAACTGCGATGACAGTTTCACCAAGCATCAGGTCGGAAGAGGTTCCTATTTCCATAACATCGAGTTTAGGATTGCCATCAACCTTGATGATCGCCAGATCGTGTTCACGATCGAAAGTGACGACATGAGCCGAGTAACGACTTCCATCGTGAAGTGAAACTTCAAGGGAATCGACGCCGGCAATCACGTGATTATTGGTCACCAGATAGCCACGTTCATCGATCACGATGCCCGTTCCCATGCCGTTAATTTTGCCACGATTTGTGGTGCCGAAAACGGAATTGGATTCCTCAGCCGATTTTTCCGTGTGGATATTGACCACTGCGGTCTGGGCCCGCTTGACAGCGCGAACCAGTGGGGTTTCGCGAATCGAAGCGGCATCCAGCGTGGAAGATGACAGAAATTGACAGAGGCAACCTGCTGTCAACATGATGGCGAGAAATTTGTTCTTCATGCGTCATTTCTGTCTCAGATGCTTTTCGCCGAATTATTTGAGACGATCTCTTTGCCGAGCGAATGGCCGATCATGACGCCATATTTCTTCACAACCGTCATCAGACGGCAGGAAAACTCCCACAGGCAATCAAAATCAGAGATAAGTGCACCCAGTCTGATCCTTCAGTGGGCCAATACACTTAACGTCACAACCTGATAGCCAGAATCGGCATCCGCGATTGCGACGCTTGAAGAACGAGGTTTCATGACGCAAAGTTTACCTAGTCGTTTCCTGTGTAAAATTAGTTAAGTTGTAGCGATTGTCCCAGAAAAATATTTGTCGGTGATTCACTTTGAGTGAAGTTCCAACAGCGAAAAGTCGGGAGAAGAGAAACAGGTAGAAAACCTGTCCGAATGGGGTGGCGAGGGCGCTCCGCTTTAGCGGAAGCCTCCGAGAGTTCAAATCTCTTTTTTGAGGGCTTCTCTTCGAGGGCGTCCCCGCCAGCCTTGCTTAAATTAAGCTTCACATCGATTACGTTATCGAATCATGTTTAATTTACTTAACTTCCCACCCCACGAGCCACGACCGCCACATAGACTGCTGCACAACCGGCTGCTAATAAGAGACGAGAGCAGGCATTTGCGGTCGCACCAGTGGTAAGAATGTCATCCACCAGTAAAACGGTTTTGCCCTGCAGTTTTTGAGTCGGTCTTACCCGGTACACATCGCGCACGTTTTTGCGGCGAAGTGAGGGACTCAAAGAGGATTGACGCTCCGTGCGTAATCGCTGAATTAAACACCGTTGCAAACAGGGAACTTTCAGCTGTTTTGCAAGGCATTTTGCCAGAACCTCGTTGGGATGAATCCGGCGAATCAGGCGGTTTGTCCAGTGCATTGGAACAGTGGTCAGACAATCAATCTGCAGTTGGCCGAGCTCATCTCCACGAGCCTGCCAGAATTTCTCCCCCAGTAGCCATGCCACATCCTGAGAAGCAGGATTCTTGCAAATCTGACAAAGCTGCTTCAATTCCGCTGTATAGGTGCCGTAGGCAATGGCTGAGCGGAATGAAAATGAATCCGTTTTGCAATAATGACAACCGGACGAGGTATCGACATAAGCTCCGACTTCTGCCCCACATTTGCAGCAGGCGTGCTCGATTGGCTTGGGGAACTCCTCCTGACAAAGCAGGCAGCAGGGACTCATCCTGGAGGAAGCGTCCAGTAAAGCGATACCGCACAGACAGCACTCAGCAGGAAAAAGAAAATCTCGCAGGGCTAAGGATGTTAACTGTGCAGTCTTGATAAGAGATGACATCCACGCCCCACTCTTTATAGAACAATTTATCCTCGAAGCATATTGTGTAAGGTGACATCAGCCGGAAGTTCGCTGCGGAAATAATCCTCTTCCGTCAAAAGAGAAATCTCCAGACTGTTGAGCGTGCTGAAAATATCGAGTTCGTCAATCAGTTCCTGCAAATCAGTCGTATCTGAAATCGACAGTCGCATGACCATCGAGAACGTACTGGCAGAACTGGGACGGGCAGAGAGTGATTCAATCGTGATCAGCATCTGAGCCAGCATTCCGCTGATGACCCGTACCACTCCTGGTGCATCCTGGCCATTCACTGTCAAATAATAGGTCGAATCTGTAGAAATCACGTCGGCTTCGTCTTCCAGAAGCTCCCGAATCAGCACAGCCATTTCATAATTACGACCGACCTGAAGCAGGTGCTCTTTAATGACTTCAATGGTTCGATGCTCGGGAAATTGAGCCGCGATGGTCATGGTGAAGAGTCCATGGACAATCGACTGAGAAGCATGATGCATGTCTCCGCCAAGTTCGCCCAGTGCAGTGGTGACAGCTGTCAAAACACCCGAATGATTCTGAGATGTAATGGTGATAAAATAACTGACACCCATGTCTCTCTCCATATCCTGAAAATTTCGATACCCTTACCTGATTGGCAATTCCTGTACCGAATCACAGTTCATTTACACTTATGCGGCAGATAAGAATCAAGCAAAGCGTGTCCATTAGTTGATTAACGATCAGAAATCCAACGTCGTGAATTACAGAAATTCCCCCTGAAAATCCTTAAATTCAGGGACAAGTATTGCAACGATGACTGATCTGAAATGCAGCAGATGGTTTAAAATGAACTTTGAATTTGATTACACGTTAACAACTCATAGAAGAACGTCAATATCTTTCTGAATTGGGCATCCAGAATCAATCCCGGAAAACACCAATGGACATAAATCCATATTTGTTTTGCAATATTTAATTGAGTTATTCTTAATTCGTGATTGAAGATTCAGGCTTTGAATCTGTCACTCAGCCTCCCTAACCTGTTATAAATTATTGAGTTAGATATCAAACTTCCTTTCACCCATTGAATTTGATTTAAAAATTCTCCGGGTCTCCATATTTTCCTTGGAAAGTTAGACAACGTGTTAACTCGCTATGTTTCACTTGCAATTCTGCTCCTCTTACTGGCCGGTCTGGGATTTACGTTCATTCGTGTGATCGTCCCCTTCCTATTGCCGCTTTTTCTGGCAGCGGTCGTCGCATTAATTGCCAATCCGGTCTATCAGTATTTTTTGATGAGGACCAAAAATCGCCCCCGCGTGGCTGCCGGTTTGTCGACGGCTGCATTGGTCGCGGCAATCGTCATTCCGATTTTCGTGGGCGTGACAATCGGAGCCTTGCAGATGTTCGATGTCGCGGAACGAATACTCAGCGACGATTCGGTGAAAAATGCAATCGCAGCCGTGAAAGAGGGAGACATTTACGAGAATGTCGCTGTTCAGTTAGAAAGTATTTTTCCGATCCAGACAGATGATGGCGAGGAACATACTGAAGAAGAAATTGTAGAGCTTCGAACCAAAATGCTGCAGGATCGTGCAGAAGAACTGCGGGTGAGCACGCAAAATGCGATCAAACGGGTCGCCATCACCACCATCAGTCCAGGAACTGCGTTTACGACGGTTGACATCATCGGCAAATTCGGCTGGACATTAATGAGCCTGCTGACATTCATTATCGCTCTGTATTATTTCTTTTTCGAAGGTCCTGTGTTAATTGAACATGCCATCGAACTGATACCGGTGAATTCTGTACATCAGAATACCTTGTTCGAGGAGTTCGGAAAAGCGATACGAGCAGTCGTTACGGCTACACTATTGGCAGCTGTCGCTCAGGGACTGGCCACTTCGGTCGCGCTCTGGTTCCTGGGGTTCAATCACTTTTTCCTGTTCACAATCGTTGGCACATTCGCTGCCATTATTCCTTTAGCGGGAACCTGGCTGGTGTGGGTTCCCTGTGCTATTTATCTGGCCTATGACGGGAATTGGGGCTGGGCTTTACTCTTAACCATTTACGGCTTCGCCTTTGTCGGTATGCTCGATAACTTCATCCGTGCCTACGTCCTGCATTCCGACGCAAAATTGCACCCGCTCCTCGCTTTTGTCAGCGTACTCGGCGGGTTACAAGTGATGGGACTGTGGGGTGTATTTATTGCTCCCGTCATCGCCTGTTGCCTGTATGCGATCATTCGCATCTTCAATGAAGAATTAACCGAATTGACCAGACAGCAAAAAGAAAACAATAAATCGAACCTGAAAATCCCAGCCGTCAGTAAACCGACAACTACTTAATTGACTGCTCAATCATCATTTAAGATCCGGAAAATCAGGAGAAGGAACATGACTCTAGGACAAATGCTGTTACCGGAATTTGATCAGGAAATGGCAAACACCCGTAAAATTCTCGAACTCGTTCCTGATGACAAACTCGATTGGAAAATTCACGAAAAGTCGAACACCATCGGCTGGCTGGCAAACCATCTTTCTGATATCCCCGGCTGGACCATGGCCACGATTCATCAGGATGAATGGGACGAAGGTAAAGCTGAAAAACCCGAGATCACTCATTCCCGGGAAGCCTATTTGAAAACGTTCGACAAGAATGTAGCCGAGGCTCGTGATGCACTGGAAAATGTGGATGACCAGACCATCATGAAAAACTGGCGTTTCCTCTACAACGGCCAGGAAATATTCACCTTGCCGAAGTTAGCCGTGATTCGAACCTGGGTCATCAATCACATCATTCACCATCGCGGCATCATGACGGTTTACTATCGCGTGAACGAAATCCCGGTCCCTGGCATGTATGGTCCTTCTGCAGATGACCAAATGATGTAAAATAAGGAAAGCCGAAGGTGGAAAGCGAAAGCCGAACATTTTCATACCCGGGTGACTGGAGCCTGTCGCAGCCCCCAGAGCCTCGAACCTACCAGGGACTCACTTCGTTCGACCCCAGCCACCCAGGTGATATAACAAGTCAATTCTGCCGGAAAAATTTTGCAGGCTTACCCAAATTTCGCATGAATCAGAATCCGTTTCTTTAATGATATTCGCTCTATTCAGTATCGAATCAGGAATAGATTACTGCGATAGGGGTTATTCGGCTGAAATCGCTCTGGAAAAAATTGACCCTTCGAATATTGTGACGTATGCTGAAAGCAACAGTGTTGTTGTTCGGAGTCAACGGCAGTGCTGTGAAATTACAATCATCGTCGCCCACGCTTGTGGGCTAATTGAGAATGGAATTCTCGCAGCGATTTGAAACTGGAATGGAAAATCGATCCGAAGCGATGCTTCAATCGTGTGTCCCTTTTCAACTCGTTTTTTGTTGTTGCCATTGTTGGCGAAAACCTCAGGAGGAATCACAAGCGGCGACTTGCAGCTACTTAGAGGGGGAAATGCTGCATGTCCTGGTTCAGGAAATCTTGTCTATTGTGTAGTGGCGTACTCGGTACGGCGCTCGTTTTGTCTCAAGTCTTAGTCGTGACCGGTGCACCCGGTTCCGATTCTGTCGGCGATGAGGTACGTCAGGCAGTTGTCAGCGGAGCAGAATTCGAACGATCTCGCAAATGGTCCGATGCAATCGTCCATTATCGCGATGCGTTGGAAATCTGGCCAGAAAACGAAGAACTTCAATACGGTCTTCGTCGCGCCAAATTCCACATGCAGATCGATCGTCGTTATGCAGATGCCAGCTATGACAAATCGTTATTGAAGTTGTCGGAGAGAGAAGCGACCGAACTGCTCGATGAAGTGCTGTATAAAATTCACAGTCACTATGTCGATTCCCTTTCGTCGACCTTCTTCATTGCTCACGGCACCGAGAGTGTTTATCTCGCCCTGAACAATGAAGCGTTTCTCGACAGTCATCAAATCTTCAATACCGATACGCCCGAGTTGAAACAGGCTCGCCGGATGTTGTTTGAAGAGTACTGGAACAAACCCGTGTCCGGCCCTGATGCCGGTCGCAAAATTGTTCTTGATGTTGCGAATCGTCTCGAACGTGATCTCGGCATCCCTAAAGTACCTGTCATTCTCGAATATGTCTTCGGTGGCTGCAATGCCCTCGATGATTACAGCAGCTACCTCACTCCGGGGAAACTGGCTGACTTATATAACAACATTGAAGGCGAATTCGTCGGCCTCGGAATCGAAATGAAATCCGAAGAAGGCAAGGGAATTCACCTTATCGAAATTCTTCCCGACAGCCCGGCAGAAGCAGGCGGCCTGGAGGGTGGCGACTACATCACAAAAATCGATGGAATTGATGTTCTCAACAAGCCTACCGATGAATCAGCCAATCTGATTACTGGTAAGAGTGGCAGCCGGGTTCATCTGAACTGGATCACTGCGGATGGCCAGCATCGTGAAGGATATTTCACACGACGAGCTGTTAAAGTGAAAAGTGTGCCGATTGCGAAGATCATTGATGAGCGCAACGGAATTGGATATCTGCGACTGGCCGGTTTCCAACGGACAACAGCTGAGGAATTCGATGCGGCTCTCAATCAGTTGAATCGTCAGGGAATGACTTCACTGATCTGGGATGTTCGTGGAAATCCTGGCGGATTACTCACAGCTGCTGTCGAAGTTCTGGATCGCTTGATTGATCACGGTGTCCTCGTCTCGACAAAGGGACGGACTTCGGATCAGAACTGGAAATACTCGGCTCACTCAGCCAGCACCTGGAAACTGCCAATTGTCCTTCTGATTGACGGAAACAGTGCATCTGCGAGCGAAATTGTTGCCGGAGCAATTCGGGATCATAACCGGGGTATGATTGTGGGACGCAAGTCTTATGGAAAATGGTCGGTCCAGAGTATCTTCCCGGTCAGTCAGAATTGTGGATTGCGATTGACGACTGCGAAGTTCTACTCGCCAAACGGACACAATCACAGTAAGATTGGCATCGAGCCGGACGTTGTGGTTCCGCGTGAGAGTCAGGAATATCTTCGAGTGACTGAGAAATCGTTGGCAACAGATGCCGACGTCCTCAAAGCGATCGAAATGTTACAGGAGACCCAGCTGACTCGTAATCCTTAAAACATTCGAGCCGCTGATCTCTGAGCACTATGAAAATTGAAACGCCGACGTGGATGAATCAGGGGGCCGGACAGCCCCCTGATTTACTTTTTTCCTTCCGAGCCGAAGCTGGCATCACGGGCTTCGACAGTATGCGTGAAGCCGAAGATTACGTCGTCGCTGATGAAATTGGCACGCTTTACCGCTTGGACCCTCTCCTGAATGTCAAATTACTGACACGACTTCAGGAGCCTGCCCGTCAACTCTCGTGGAGCGACACCGGCGAATTCGGCTCTGCACTACTTGGGAATAGCACGCTCGTGCGGCTTGATGCCAAGCTCAAAGTCATCTGGACGATTGAGATCCCCTTCACCTGCTCTGCAATCGCAATCGATCCCTACGGCATCTTCACATTCGTCGCCTCCTCAGAAGGGGGAGCGATTGTCATTGACGACCTCGGCAAAAAAGCCGCGACCTTCGAAACGATGCGTCCGCTCTCCTACATCCATTTCATGGTGGAAGAACCTGTCGTGATCGCCGCTGCCAGTCATGGTTTGATGGGGGCATATGCTCTCAGTGGGAAAAAAATCTGGGAGAAAACCCTCTGGTCAAATGTCGGGGATCTGGCATTGATCCAGAAGACGGCTCGAATTTGCCTCGCGGCATCCAATCAGGGCATTCAGGTTTACGATGGCAGTGGCGACTCCGAAGCCTCGCTGATTCTCGAAGGGACCGTCAATAAAATTTCTGTCTCGTATACGGGCAAGCAGGCATTTGCATCGACCGTCGAAAAGCATGTCTACCGGCTAGATGAAGATGGCGAACTCAAATGGGCCGCCACTTCGGATGTCGCAGTCACCCGAGTGGACTCACATCCTATTGAACCTGTCGGCTTGTTTGTATTCGAAGATCGAACGATACTACGAGCACAGTGGTATTAAAGATTGCCTGATTAAACTGAATTTGTCAAAGTTGATTTGGGGTGGCGGGGACGCTCCGCTTTAGCGGAAGACCCCGGAAGAATTAGTAGGGTGCGTCCTGACGCACCTTCCTCCAATTGACCATTAATCAGTACGATATCAGGTTAGCCCCGAAAGATTCTTTCGGGGCGGGGCAGCCGCAAGAAGCCTTTGTTAAAATTTCCATCTTTCAATTGAATACCTCTTGTGGACTTCGTCCCCCCCAAATAGCGGAGCTATCCGGGTTAACCATTGTCTGTTCGCAACATGCGAACTTTGTTATACAAATTAGACAGGCAAGATGCCTGTCCTACCAAAACATAACTGCACAACGAAATCGACAACAATTCGAAAGACACCCCAATATGTCCAACCCTAATGACGCCCGTATCGTAGAAGCCGAAGTCACCTTTCAGCCCGTGCCCTTTCGCGCCCCTTTGAAATTCGGTGGGAGAACCGTCACTCAAACCGACTTGATCAACGTGACTGTCGAACTGGAAGGACGAAACGGAAAGCGAGCGATCGGGCATGGCAGCATGCCGGTCGGGAATGTGTGGGCCTGGCCATCATCGCGTGTTGAGCCGCCCGAAGCTCAAACCGCAATGAAAAAACTGGCTGAGGATACATGTGCTGTTGCGACCAATCTTAAAGAATGGGGACATCCGCTCGATTTAATGGAAATCCTCATCGAGGACTACGACGCAATCGCCGCTCACGTGATGGAAGAATTCTCACTTCACGAGCCGATTCCTGTGCTGGCACAACTCGTTGCCAACAGCCCGCTCGATGCAGCCGTTCATGATGCGTATGGGCGTCTGCATGAGAAGAGTTCTTACAACGTCCTCTCATCCGAATACATGAACCACGATTTATCGCACTATCTTGGGAAAGGGTTCGAAGGCGAATATCTCGATCAGTACACGAGCCGGGAACCGAAAGCGACGATGCCGCTTTATCATCTCGTAGGAGCCGTCGATCCACTGACCGATGCAGATATTCCTAAACGCATCGATGATGGACTTCCGGAAACGTTATCCGAGTGGATTCTGGCCGATGGTTTGACGCATTTGAAAATTAAACTGAACGGGGATGATCTGCAGTGGGATATCGATCGTGTCGTTGCTATTGATGCCATCGCCACGGAAGCTCAGAAACAAAGAGGCTGCGCAGAATGGTTCTATTCACTCGATTTCAACGAGAAGTGTAAAGATGTCGAATACGTTCTCAGTTTTCTGGATGGGATTCGCGCGAAAGCTGCTGAGGCTTTTGATCGGGCACAGTATATTGAGCAGCCGACACATCGTGATTTGCACAAACATCCAGAAAACAAAATGCACCGGGCAGCAGCAATTAAACCTGTGGTGATTGATGAATCGCTCGTGAGTCTGGAATCGCTATATGCAGCCGAGGAACTCGGTTATACGGGTGTCGCCTTTAAAGCCTGCAAAGGTCAAACCGAAACGTTATTGCTGGCAGCCGCCGCTCAAAAGAAAGGGATGTTTTTGTGCGTCCAGGATTTGACCTGCCCCGGTTACAGCTTTCTGCACTCAGCAACGCTGGCAGCTCGAATTCCCGGGATAGCGGCCATCGAAGGAAACGGCCGCCAGTACTGCCCTGCTCCAAATGCCGAATGGGCTGAGAAATATCCGGGAATGTTCAACATCACAGATGGCACGGTAAAAACAGCAGAACTCAATGGGATAGGTTTAGGATTCTAAAAAATTCCCCAGATGATTCGACGCTCTGGGGGCTTCACTGCGCTCCGACCCCAGCTACCCAGTTATGAAATCTTCCGGCTTTCCTCTTTCCGCCTTCGGCTTTCCCGTTTCCGTGTCCCCTGAACCGCTCGGCTTTCGCTGTAAGAGTATGAGACATAACTGAATGTCAAAAAACATAACTTTTCAATATGAAAGCGAGCAGGACGATGAACACTCTTACAAGCACAACGGGAATGAAACTGGTCAAAGAAGTCAGCAAATTGCGATCTGCCAAGCAAGCTCCACAGGGACGCTGCTGCAGCTCATGCCGTTCATGCCGCAGTTGTCGCTCATGCCGTAGCTGTAACAGCTGCCGTTCATGTCGCGGTGGAGGTTGCCGATAATCCAATCGAGACAACATCTGTCTTGCGAAGCCGGAAGGACATTATGTCCAACCGGCCTTTTTGCGTTTAATAGTTATTAATGACGACAATCGAGAGTTAACAATCAGTCGCAGGGAATGTATGAACAGTTATATTTCTGGCAGTGATTACAAAACTGTTAAATCCGACTCAACCTGCCTGATCGTTAAAGTCGAATTAATTCGTAGAGAGTCCGTTCTTACACGGGAGGAACTGGTTACGACCTATTTTCGTTTAAGGCAGTTGTACGATGCCGTATCCGCTAAAAATCTCATTTCTATCAGGCATGATCCTGTTACCATTGGCAATAGGTTGTGCGGCTACGAATTCTCATTCCGTAGTGTCGTCCTCACTCTCAACCGAGATTGCAGCAACACCTTCCATGAGACAAATGTTGCTTACGGCTGAAAATCTTGAGAAGCAAGGGGATAATAACCGCGCTCGGATCGCCTACGAAGACTTGAAAAAAGCGTACCCATATTCAGAACACGCAACACTTGCAGAGCAACGAATTCTGGCTCTCCGTTCCAAACCAGCCATGATGACCGCAGACGCCAGTCTGCCAGAACATAAAAAATCAGTCGAACTTGCAGCCAATATGACTCCTACCCGAATTATTGGAGAAGACGCACCTGCACCTCTTTTGCTCACCGCAAAAACATCAATTGCACAAGAGTTTCCTGAACCTGAAAATAAATTCCCAGTTCCAGAAATTATCCAAGTCTCCGCTGAAGTGATTGCGAAGACTGAAAACTCAGAGACTGCTCCAGAGGTTCTGCTCAATACGGAGACTGAAGCGAAAACAGCATCTCCTAAAATCATCACATGGCGGGAATCAAAGCCGGAATTCGATTGGGCTTCCTCGGGTTGGAAATCGACATCTCAGAAAAAGACTCAATAATACTGAGGCCGTCATATTCGCAGACAAAAAAAGAAGCAGCCAACTTTCGCTGGACTGCTCGACTCTGGAATTTGTTGGGTTACGCTGCGATAACCCAACCTACATTTGTCTCATCATTCAGCTATTTTCCCAACGGCTCTTCATGAAGGCGAGGCCTTCTTTGGCCAGATGTTCTTCGCTCGGATACATGCGACGCCAGATGCGAGTTGCGGCTGCCAGTTCCGGCAATGCCAGGCCGAAGGCTTCGATGACGAACCAGCCGTCGTAATTGACTTTCTTCAATGCAGCGAATGATTCATCCCAGTTTACGCCCCCTTCTCCAGGAGTGGAGCGATCATTCTCGGAAATGTGCACATGCACCATTTGATCCTGGCAGGCTTCGACAGCTCCGGTGATTGATTTCTCTTCGATGTTCGCATGGAAAGTATCGTACATCATTTTCAGATTCGGATGATTGATTTCGCGGGTGAAGCGTGAGCAATCTTCTGCACAGTTAAGAAAGTAACACTCGAACCGGTTCAGGTATTCACAAACCAATGTCACATCTGCCTGTTTGGCATGGTCTGCAGCTTGAGTCAGAATTTCCTGAGCCCATTTCCATTCGTCTTCTGTACGACCAGAACCGGTAAACTCTCCAAGAGCCGAGTGAATTGGGCCGCAAAGTTTTTCTGCACCTGCTGCCTGACAGGCATCAATAGCTCGTTTAAGCCGTTCCAGACCAGCCTGACGAATGGCAACATCGGGAGAGATTGGATTTTCTTCGGGAGTGCAAACCGTAACAGCCGTTGCTCCCAGACCAGTTGATTTCAGTTTTTCACCAATTTTCTGATTCATCCCCAAATCGAAATCGAACATCGGTAGTTCAACGCCATCGTAGCCCCAGCTCTTGATATCATCGAGTAGCGAGAAATGGTCTTCGGTTACTCCGGCAGTCCACAGGAGTAGGTTCATGCCATATTTCATGGTGTCGTCCTCAGAGTTAGGTTGAATAATTGCGTAGAATCAAAAGAGAATCTCCTGAGACCAACTTCAAAAAGAAGAGGCAATCTAAGTCAGACGGACTCATCAGGAGAATTGGAATCGAGTGTAACGAGGACGTGCACTGGCAGCATTTCGCGATGTCGTTGTTCAACGATGCGATAGGACCGAGCGAGCACATTCTCGAAATCGTCAGATAACAAGGGAAGTTTGACGCGTCTCATCACTTGATTCAAGCGAAACAGAAGTTTCTTTTCGCTGAGGTAATCGTACAGGAACCCCTCCTGTACAAATCGCGGCAGCAATACAGAGAGACGATCGGTGGGACGAGTAGCAATTTTACAGACCGTCTCCTGAACAAAATCGTAATCCAGTTCGGTCAGCGCATCATAGTAACGATCAAGAAGTTGTGGACGCTGCTCGATCAGCACACGATCCAGCAACATCTCGGTTACAATGTGGCCAAGAAAGCCGGCTCGAAAATTATCATCCGGCCCGAGAGCTTCCCGAAACATTTTTCCCAACTGCATACTGATTTCCAGAAACGCCCGCTGATTGTGAAACCAGTCATCATCAATCAGATGCTGACGGGCTCCGCTGATAAACGAAGTTTCTTCAGCAGTCGCGACTGCTATCGAAGACGAGTTGTTCTGATCTTCGTTGTAGCGATCAATTAGCCGTGCTCGAATTCGGACTGGTCGATCTGCCACGCTGAGCCAATCAGGAGTCGCAGTCCCAGCTACAAAATAAGGATTATCGAGAAAGGCAATTCCATGAGCAAAGAAATTCAAAACTTATCTTCCTGAGGTTTATAAAATTGTTAGGTGCATTCGTGCTTATCGTGCTGACTCTACTCACTCAAGCACTTTGAGGCATTCAATCGCAGCCAGTCGAATTTTCTGGCTGGGATCCGACTTGGCGAGTTTATTGATTCGCGAACGAAATTGATTAGCCTGTTCAGGCTGTGTGGCTAATGCGTCCAGCGAAGCCGCTCGGGATTTCGGTGTTGCGTTCACGTTCTCTGCGGTTTGAATCAGGTAGTCCAGCAGGCTACTGTCGTCTTCAGATAAACGAGCCAGGGAATGAGCCGCTGCGATTTGAACATCTTCGTTCGGTGCAGTTTGCAAGGCTTCAATCCACAGTTCTGTTCCCGGGTCAGACTGAAACAAAGAGACCGCCCAGACGGCAGCCAACAATAATATCGAGGCACATACAGCGATCCAGAAAACTTTCAATGATTGTTCGAAGATCCGATAAGTCGACTTCAGTTCTTCACTGGTTTCAAACTTTTCCAGCTTGGCTGCGATTTTCGTTCCTGAACCGGATGACAATTTGGTATCAACAAGTTGAGGGGAAATTCGAATTCGTGAAAGCTCTTCAGCCACTTCCATCGCAGATCCAGGCCGATGCTGAATCTCTTTTTCTAAAAGTTGCAGCACCAGTCGTTCCAGCGAGGCTGGACATTCCCGATTGATTTTAGAAATCGGCTGAACGGGCTCGGTCAAATGGGCATGTAAAATCTGACCAGGACTCTCACCTGTAAACGGTGGCTGCCCCGTCAGCATTTCATAAAAGACGCAGCCGAGGGAATATAAGTCGCTTGCGTGCGTCAGCGGAGGTTTTCCCCGAATCTGCTCAGGTGACATATACTGGACGGTACCCATGGTTCGACCATCAGCGGTCAGTTTGGCTTCGGACATCACGCTGACCAGACCAAAATCGCTCAGCTTGACCTGTCCGGCTTTGTTGATCAGAAAATTGTTCGGCTTAATATCCCGATGGACGATTTTCTTATCGTGAGCATAAGCCAGTGCGGCACACATCTGCTGGCCGTAATCGGTAATTTTCTGCCAGTCGAGATAGCCCGCTTTTTGAATCTTGTCCCAAAGGGTTCCTCCTTCGACAAGTTCCATCGCGTAGAAGCGCTGCTTATCTTCGCAGACACCACCAAAAGCACGGACGATATTCGGATGTCGTAAGTTTTTAAGAACCTGAATTTCGCGTTCAAATCGAGCCAGCAGAGTCGGATTGGTGATTTCTTCGGGAATCAGCTTCACGGCAAACATACGATCATCTTTGACGTACCTTGCCCGGTAGACAACCCCCATTCCGCCTTCCCCGATTTTTTCAATCAGTTCAAACGGCCAGACCCACAAGCTGGATTTTGACATGATATTTGTGACAGTCTGCTGAAATCTCTGTATATGATTGCGTTCACTCAAGATATTTTTGCACTGGAAACCATGAAGAACAAGTCGTGATTCAGTTCTTACGGACCAATTGCCGCAAATTCGCGAACGATTTCCCGCGCAGATCGCAATCCATCTACTGCTGCTGTAATGATTCCCCCCGCATAGCCGGCTCCCTCTCCAACAGGATATAAGCCTCGGAATCCCTGAGTTTGTCGCGATGACAAATCTCGATCAATCCGCACGGGAGCACTCCCTCGCATTTCAGGTCCCACCAGAGTCGCGTTCTTCAGAAAATCGCCTCGCCATTTTTGATCCATCAGTGGTAAGCCGACCTCAATCGCTTTCGAAACCGCTTCAGGCAACACCGCGTGCAAATCCGCCAGCACAACGCCGCGTTCATAAGAGGAGGGAAGTGATACGGATGGGGAGGATCCTGGATTCAGAAAACTTTCAGCGGATTGAATCGGACAAAGGTAATCCGCCCTCCCTAATTCATAAGCGACTCGTTCAAACTTCCGCTGCAATTCCATTCCCGCCAGTGGATGAGGACTGCCGAACTCATGAGGCTCAAGCGTGACCATTAAGCCGCTGTTCGCATAAGGCGTATCGTGTCGGGAACGACTCATGCCATTCGTACAGAACATACCAGGTTCCGAAACCGACGGGATAACAAATCCCCCCGCACACATGCAGAAGGAATACAGATCCCGCTGCCCTTTCGCTACGATTGTATAATCGGCTGCCCCGAGGATCTGCTCGTACTCGGAGTGACCATATTTGTGAGCATTAATCTGTTCCTGAGGTTGTTCGATTCGCAGTCCCAATTGAAAAGGCTTCTGAATCATCGGCACGCCGAGTTCATGCAGCATCTCGTAAGTATCGCGTGCACTATGCCCGATGCCAAGAATGACATGATGCGTCGCGATTTCTCCGGAAGAAGTTTGCAGCCCGACGATTTGCCCATCACGAACAATCAAACCTTCCACGCAACAATCAAACAGATATTCTCCCCCCGCAGCTTCAATCTTGCGGCGGAAATTCCGACAGATCATCGGCAGTTTATTGCTCCCCAAATGGGGACGCTGTTCGTAGAGAATTGAATCCTTTCCGCCACAATCGACAAAGGATTCCAGAACCCAGTCGACATCAGCCCCGGTAATACGGCAGGTCAACTTCCCATCACTGAAACAACCTGCTCCCCCTTCACCGAAGAGGTAATTATTCTGCTCCTGAAATTTTCCACCGCGATCGAAATCCCGAATGGCAGGAACTCGCTCTTTGACGGGTTGTCCACGTTCAACAACTAGTGGACGATAACCACGTTTCGCCAGATAATAAGCCGCCAGCAAACCAGCCGGCCCAGATCCCACAACAACCGGACGATTCTCCAATGACTGATTCCCGGGAGGAGGATCATCGAAATCCTTCGGCTCATAGGCTGCAACGCCTGGCAGCTGAATCAGTTTTTCGGGAACCCGATCACTCCTGAGCTCAACGGCTACCGAATACACAAACTGCAGGCTGTAACGATTCCGAGCATCCAGACTTTTCCGCAGAATCCGCCAGGGCCCCAGATCCGAATCTGGAATATTCAAGCGCGCACAAATCTGCTCAGGCAGAGCCTCTTCGCCTTCCAGAACCGGCAATTCCACATTAGTCAGTCGTAGTTTCATAACTGGCGATAATACTCAGCAAAACCCGAAAGAAAAGCCTGCAGGTCTTTTCCAATTAAATATTTGGGTGGCACTGGCTTTACCAGTGCATTGTAGCTTCAGGGTTAGTCACGACTTGCACTGGCGAAGCCAGTGGCACTCAACCCGAATCTTAAATTGGAACAGGTTACTACAGAGAAATCTCTGGTAAGATTCCCTCAATTGCATTGAAGAAATCTAAAATCGCTAGACTTCGATAATTGAACCGCAGATAAACACGGATGCAAATTTCTGCGTTTATCTGCGTTCATCTGTGGTTCTTAACTGATATCAGTGGAATAACTGAATTACTATCGGCTGAAGCCGATAGGTTTTAGGCCGTGAGCTTCGGACTGAAGTCC
>DEML01000113.1:38468-60465 GCA_002359185.1 Planctomycetaceae bacterium UBA2671 | reverse complement strand
GACCCATCGCAAGGACAATAATGGACTAATAAATACCAGTGAATGTGCGATTGATGAAATCTGAGAAACGGCTTGCGAGCGAAGCCCCAGAGACTTGAATTCTAACGGGAGCAATCTGGTAAAAACTTAGTGGATTAGTTGGACTCTGTTCGAGTGACACGACTGCAAAGACTTCCGATTGAGAATTATTCCCCGGTTCCGATTTCTGAAACTGACTTAATGAAACGTATTCAGGAAAAACAGAATTCGATTTCTGGTTTCGCTCTGCGGAAGTCGCAATTTGTGTGATCTGCCCGGTCACATATTTTCCGCACATTTCAGGTACATACACAGCCACTTTCTGACCCGATTGAATTTCTTTCGCCCAATATTCGGGAATACTGATCACGATTTCAGATTCCCCTGGTGAAGCGATGACTGCCAACGGCTGTCCTGCGGAAATCAATTGTCCGAGATTTCGGGAATCAATCGGGTTTTGTACTTGATACGGCTCCTCGAAAGGACTGACGGAAGCTCTCATGCAGATGCCATCAAGTTCTGACGTGACCGTGAATTCGGTTTGTCTGGATAAAACCTGCTCGATCTGCTCATGAGTAGCCAGCCGCAATTCGCGGGTTAGCGAAAGAGCAGCTGAACCATCGGTAACCTGAGTCTGCATGCGACGAATCGCCTGCTCGCGCGTGCTTAATTTCTGATAGCTGGTCCTTAATGTCGCAATTTGTTGCAGAAGGTCACTCTGCGACATTTTCAGTACAACATCTCCGGACTTAACCGATTGATCTTCAGGAGTCGTCACCATTAAGGTGCCAGCTTCTGGTGCGAGAATGAGTTGACTGTGAACTGGCCGGACACATCCGGTTGAAGAGATCCAACGCGGAAATGGATACAAAATCAAAATCAGAAATAATGAGGCCAGTATTCCACCAGCCAGCAATCTTCGCCCTATCGATCCTCGACGAAGTTTCATTTCCCGTTGTCCCTGATTTCTCAATGTCATCAATCCCGAATAGAGAGTCGCGGGAACAACCATCAAGGCCATTATTAAACTGAGGGCTTGCAAACCTGCAGGCTTCAAAGCCAGATAAACCCCCATCAGAATCAAGCCAATGACCAGCCATAAGTAAATGCTTGAGGCTAAGCCGTAGCTGGCGAGAGTCATCGAAAATCGGTGCGGCCGGGGTGAAGTTTCTGGCCCGAAAAGAAATCGCCACAGCACACTTCGAGCCTGTTGCATCGCCTCCGCTCGTAAATTCGCAATGCCTGTGAGATCGCTGAGAATGAAATATCCATCGTATCTCATGAGAGGGTTCCCATTGAGTAGCAATGAATTGACAGAACCAGCAACGGCTACCAGCAAGCAAAGCGAGTGAAACAATCCCGGTTGACTAATCGACCACAATAAGAATGCCGCAGAGGCAATCCACAAATCAACCAGAATCCCAGCGGCACTCACAGCCATGCGTTGAGATCGACGAGGAAAGGTCCAGGCATCGGTCACATTGCAATACAGGCAGGGAATAAATGCGAGAAACATGACACCCATTTCGGTGCACGCTCCTCCAAAACGCTGACAACTATAGGCATGACCGAGTTCGTGAAAAACTTTGGTGAGTCCGAGAATCCCGATCGCTAGAATCCAATGCCTGGGTTCAAAAAGCAACGCGAGTTCTCTCAATTCCAGACCAATTTTGCTGATCGACTGAACGGCTATCAGCAACGCCCAGCATATCATCAATGATGAGGCCAGTAGAAATGGCCATGAGAAAAACGGACGAACCCAATACTCTGTCGCTTGCAGAAATTTCTGAGGATTCCAGCCCCGAAACCGAATCACCAGTGGATTCGAGCGAGCAAGCACACCTAAGACTTTTGCCTTCGATGATTGTGGCTGAGGTTGATCGGTCAGAACAAGATTCTGACGAACCCAGTTCCCCAGGATTTCAATGAGTTCTTCTTGAGACAGTATGCGACCGGAAAACTTTTTACGAAATCGTTCGATAAGCTCTGCAAAAGTCGTTTCGTTCCGCAGTAATTCCAGCAGATAATGCTCCTCGGCTCCGAACCGGTAGCATACCCCTGAAAGAGGATCCCTCACCACCCAGGCCGGAGCCGACTCACCTTCAAGCCGAAAAATTTCAAGATCACTACGAACTCGATAGGACATCAATGAATTCTATCAATATGAGAATTGGTCGACTGACAGGAACTTAAGTCTTCGAGTCGAAACTGAACCGGCTGTTCGCTCCATTCGATTTGAGCCCCGCTCTGAACTCCCAATATGATCGCCGCCAGATTCGATTGCGTCAATTGTCGATACCCCAGATAACTCGTCGTCAATCGAGGATTCACCTCTAATAAGACCAATTTCTCATCGTGATCTGGACAATAAAGAAAATCGAATCCAATCCAGCCAGCAAGCCCAGGCATTAAATTCAAGACTTTCTCGGCTAACTCCAATGCCTTATTTGCAGCATCACACTGAAATGGAATCGTTCCCCCCTGATACTCAAATCCTGAAAAATCCTGACGACCTAGTGGCGTCCACGTTCTTGAAAAATCTATGGGATTGATGAGACATGCAGTCGAAAGCGAGATGCCTTCAATGTAGGGTTGAATTACGAATGGTCCCAATTCATCATCGCGATAATTATTTCGGAATTCAAAAAAATCAGCCTCACTCGACAGGAGAGCCATCGAACTCGCACCTGCACCCCATTGTGGTTTAATCACGAGTGGGAAATGAAACTTCTCTGAAGTCTCAAGTTGAAGCGTTGCCTCTTGCAGGTCGATCCAATAAGTGGGAGGTATGGAGATTTGATTCTGCTCGGCCCAGTTCGCAAATTTCAGCTTATCAGATGCAATCTCAATCGATCGAATGTCTGAAAGACCATGCCGACGATCATTGTCAGATAACCATCGCACGCGATTTAACAGGATCTGATTGAACTCAGGTGCAATGACGAGAGTCAGATCACAACTTTGAGCCAATTCCTGGAACAATAGCCACTCTTCAGCTTCAGGCCGAACGGTATGACATTGAACTCCAGAAACATTCAAATTCAACCGATGATCCAGAGTCGTACAGACTTCAAATGCTTCTGAAGAAACTGCATCTTCACAAATCGCTCGCAACATCCCCAGACCTTCTCGCGCCAGAGAATCTGGCAGAGGAACGCCAGCCAAAGCCCCACTACAAATATACTCGGAGATAAACAGCTTCAGCACATTACCCTCAACCTTCAACCCTGGACCAAAAAACAACGCCGCCATCGCTTTGAGGGGGAGCGATGGCGGCGTCTTTGACCTGATCTCAGTGGGCCAGTCTCTGCGAATGGCATTGAATGCAGGGGAGAATTCAAAACCATAAAGTACATCGGGATCCCACCGAACATTCGATCAGTTATTTTTTCAGAAGTCCGAATACCATTATCAGCAGGAATGTAACGATCAGAATAGATCTAACTATTGATGCTATTAAAAAACCGGCAGGTAACCTGAGGTCACCTGCCGGCTGACTAGCATCATCGCCACCTGAAAACTGAATAATCAGAGATCAAGCATTTAGGGCGACTGAATTAGATTCGCTTTGGACCTTCGTTGACAGGAACATCACAAGCGATGTCACACTGATCGTTGTCACAATCATCAGTTTCGTCCTGGAAAGCAGAACCACGAGTGTAAGCTTTCAGACTGTTTCCACCGCCACCACCGAAGCTTTTTTCAGCAGAGAAACCGGTGTACCAGTAAGACTGGTTTGCAGCACCGATGGCATCGCCAACGTCGTTCAGTTCCGCAACAACTGCGTGCTGAATTGAGCTCAAACCAACAATCAGGCCGATGACCAGAATGGTCGCGATCAGCACGAGTTCAGCGGATACGATGAAACCGCTTTCGTCATTCAACAATGCGCGTAGCATAATTAGAGTTCCTTGATTTTTTTAACTTTTTTAAAATTTGTGTATGAGACCGAATGATCTCGCCCAGTGAGCCTGGAGTTTTCTGAGGATTTTACTCCTGATCAGGGAATAAAATGATCAGACATTTGGTGATTTCTGCTTTGGCCAGCAAAAACCACACACTTCTGCAGTGGGATCCCATTGGAGAATGTTGCAAAAATACAACATGCATACCAACCCAAGCAGATTAACAACAACCTGACTCATAGCAAGAGGAATAATTCTGAAATCTGACAGAATTGGAAGAATAGGAACTATTGGCAGTATGTATACATACTGATAAATGCGAATTGCCATTGATCAAAATAAAAAATGTGGGACTGAAAATAAGCTTTGACAGAATGGGATTCCCAATGCAAAATAAACGTTTGCCCTGCGGGTTGTTCAAATGAACTGTATTTATTCTGAATCTGTTCAAATTGAGGAGACGAGTCATGTCGCCAGCTGAAGTCCACTTCAATCACCTCTCGCTTCAGCAACTCAGCGAGTTGGAATATATCCTGCTGGGCGATTTGCGAGATGTTCTCGATGAAGAATCGAACGAACAAAATCGCAAATGGCTTTCTGCAATTGTCGAAGCTTTGCTACGCACGATTCCCAGAGAATTTGATTTGCGTTGCAACGGCGGCTACATGCAGGAGGTCCTGCTTGTTCGACCGGAAGCAGATGCTGAAGTGCAGAATTTGAGAAATGAACAACGATCTCTCTGCGATCAGTTACAGGAAATCAGCGATCGCCTGAGCACCTCTCGCTCGTTCCAAAAACATGCGCTCGCCCTCAAGCAGGAACTGGCTGACTGGAGTGAACATCTTCGGTCTCACAACATCAACGAAGAACGACTTGTTCAGGATGTCTACCTGCTCGACATTGGCGGGGGAGATTGATCTCGCTTAATGCCCTTCAACGTTTTGCTGTCCCTGCTGTTTTTCTCTAATGGTCTGCTTGAACAGCATTTTTGAAATAAAGAGGTTCAATCCCCGAGGCATGATTCTCGGCAGGAATGTCATCAACTGATAATTCCAGCCTGGAACACAAAGTCGTTTTTGTTTGCGAATCGCCTGAATCGCTTTACGCACAACATATTCGGGAGTCAGGCCAGGAAAACGATTCAACCAGCCTTTGGCTCCAGCCGAATCGAAAAACTCTGTGCGGGTAGTCGCCGGGCACAAAGTGATGACCTGCACATTTGACGAGCCGATCTCCGCAGATAGCGCTTCGCTTAAACTCAAAACAAACGCTTTGGATGCAGCATAAACACTCATGTAAGTCACAGGCTGAAAGCCAACAACTGATGAAACATTCAAAATAGTGCCACAGTTACGCTTGAGCATTTCCGTTAAAAACGCATACGAGATTTGCGTGACGGCTCGCACATTCACATCAACCATTTTTAAGAGGTGATTCTGATCAGCCATTTCAGGAGTCGTCACACTTCCAAAGCCGGCGTTATTAATGACCAGATCGATCTGAAGATTTTCGGAATGGATCTTTTCGATCAGTTGATCAATTTCATCTGCCTGGCTCAAATCGGCTGGGATGACTCGAGTTTGAATGTTGTGTTTTGACTGAAGTTCCTGGGAAAGTTCATTCAGTAACTCAACCCGGCGAGCCGTCAAGACAAGGTGTGTTCCACAGCCAGCCAGTTGACGGGCAAACTCCGCTCCTATTCCACTCGATGCCCCCGTTACCAAAGCCCAGCGATTTTTCAATTCAAACGCCATGATCTTTGAGCAGCAATTACTGCTGCTTCCCTTTCGTCAATTCCATAAAGGCAGTTTCGAGGTTGACTTCTTCTTCACGGAACAAGGTCAATCGATAGCCCGCTTCAAACAATGCCATCGGCAGGTTGGAATAATCCATGGTCCCCGGATGCAACTTGGCGAGAATCATATCCCCCTGCATCGAAACATGATCGACTTCATCGCATTGCTCCAGCAATTGAGCAGCCTTTTCTGCATTTTCAGTCACCCGAATGTGCAGCACAATCGCCTGTCGCGCCTTTTTCATGACTTCGCCGACATACCCATCGATAATCAGTTCGCCCTTTTCAATCATACCGACTCGCGTACAGACATCCGCCAGTTCTGGCAGAATATGACTGGAAACAATGACCGTTTTATTCATTGCTCCGAGACGCCGCAGCAGGTTTCGAATTTCAATTCGGGCGCGGGGATCCAGACCACTGGCTGGCTCATCCAGCAGCAGAACCTGAGGATCGTGAAGCATGACTCGCGCCAAGCCGATTCGCTGTGTTTGACCTCGCGAGAGTTGACTGACCATCGCATCCCGTTTGAAGGACATATCGACCAGTTCGAGTTTTTCCTCACAAATTTTCCGACGGCTCGGCCCGTTGATGCGATAAGTAGCCGCGAAAAACTCAAGGTATTCGAGGACTGTCATGTCGTCATAAACGCCGAAGAAGTCGGGCATGAAGCCGACTAGCCGACGGATTTCTTCAGTGTGAGTATAAATCGACTGACCACAGACATAGGCTTCGCCGTAATCAGGATTGAGCAGGGTGGCGATCATGCGCATCGTCGTCGTTTTCCCGGAACCATTCGGCCCGATGAACCCGAACACATCCCCCTCAACCAGTTTCAGGCTGATCTCATTCACAGCGATCAAATCGCCGTATTTCTTCGTCAATTTGATCGTTTCAATCACAGTGGTCTATCCCGCTAAAACTCATACGAGTTCACTCTTAGAATTTGTTATTTATCATATTCCGGTAACCGTTGAATCTCGCTTCGATTGCGATCCACAGGCATAATCAATCGCACAAATGTGACCGTTTTATTGGCGGAAACCGTTTCATTTTCGACAGCAGGTGCAGGTTGTTCGGATTCAACTCGACCAATCAGAACAGCCTGATCAAGAGCGAGCAAAGGGGACAGATCCCAGTTACTGAATTCGATATTCGATAATTTTGTGTAATCTTTACCACCGATCAAATCGTGAAAGGTCATGATCGTCAAAATATAATCCAGATCGGATGAAAACAGATCGTAATCCACCCTGCGAATCATTAGCTTCTCACCAACACCGGTTTTGCGTTTGACCAGGGACTGTGTCGTACCGGTCAATTGTGCAGACAGTTCGCGTTGTCGAATCGATCGACTCGGAAACTCCAACACTTCCTCCGGTGCCAGTGAAGCCTGTTCGTGATCATCCTCGACAAAGTAAATCAACTTGTCATAGGCCAGAAACCAGTCAGTTAACTCGCCAGAGAGTGCGTGCTGAATCGTTCCTTTGACCTGCATACTGGAATTACTACTCAGTTGGCTCGTGACTGCAAATGAAGTTTCTGCTTCATTGGTATTTATTTCAGCGATAGACATTCCGGCTGTTTCCAGAAGGATCGTTGATTGCTCGTGAGCGGGGGATCGCAGTACGTTTCCAGATTGAGGCTCTATTCGATAGGTCGTTTGATCCAGATGAGCACTGGCATTGCGATAATAGCCCCGATATGTCGCTTCAGGAACGGACGAGGTGCTGGTCAACTCCACATGACCGGGCATGGGAAAAGGCAACTCGGATTTCACAGAAATGTCATAGCGTCCCGTTTCAGGTATGAGCATTTTTGTGAACTGTCGATGTCGTTCGGAGCGCGTGGTCTCGGCATAATCGACAACGAGTGCCTGATTATAGCGAATCGCGCCCGGCTTCACTTCCGGTCCAGAAGCTGCGCTAACCGCCTGACGATCCGTTGATTGCAATCCCCAGATGACAGAAATCACAACTAAAGTCGGAAAGGTGCACCAGGTTAACCATGGTTTTTTCAATATGTGACGCACCAGAAAATAATCAATCGGCCCGACTATAAATGCAGTAGCCAGCAGAAGACTGAGTGGAATCCAGACATTCGGGGCAAGTAGACCAAAATCGGATAAACCGGCATCCCATTGCGTTTTGAAATCGCTTAATCCGGTCTGTGTCAGCAAGTTGGATGACGATCCATTATTCGTTTCATTCAAGCCCGGCAGGTCTGCAAGAATTCTGTACAACTGTGGCAGAGCTTCCCAGTTTTGAAACGTATCGTCATTAAGCCTCAACGCACAAAAAGTGAGTTCCCCCATTCCCCAGGGCGATTTCACAACCAGAGGTCCTGTCAAACCGCCAACGAGAGTTGTTCCATTAACGGAGACAATGCGAGGGATTGTTAGCGGGTTTCGCGTACGCAGCCTGCTGGCCTCTCCCACGAAACTTTCTACACGACTCAAATCCCGCACCTGTGCTGTCCGCTCAAAGCTGATTGGAAGTTTTGATGCTAAGGAGCTCTCCAGAAATTTCTCAGCTTCCAGATCCGGAAAGACTACCAGTTTGCCACCCACCTGAACCCAGGAAATGATCGGTGCAATCGACTCCATCGATTCGTTTGTGTGCCCATATAGCACAACATCGATGCCAGCCAACGCTAATGGATTCCGGGGCAATTCTTCGGGAGAAGATAACGTTGTGATCTGCAGATCTTTAACAAACTCAACAGTCGTTTCGATTCCCTCCACACGACCAATTGTCACCAACCAGTGCTGATGTTGTGTCAGTTCGGTGACTGTTCCAGCAGGTAAGGTTTGCTCATAGACGAGTCTTTCAGAGGTAGATGGATTCTCTTCTGATGCAATTTCGAAAATCAAAATCCGAAAATCACTTTGAATGCGATTCACAATCACATCAATGTGACCAATATACTCACTCGCTGCAGAGGCTGATGAGACCTTGCTTGAGTATCCCGCATAATTTCCATCAGCATCGAGCACGCGGATTTCCGTGCGGTAATTACGATTCGCTTCGAGCTTTGCCTGGACTGTTGCTTGAGTCCAGCAGCCTATTTTGTAAGTATTCTGCAGACCAATGTCTATTTGAACGTCACTTGGCTCTGCGGCATAGGCGACTGAGAAGAACGATGAACAGATTGCTAGAAAAACACCCAGCATCAACCAGCCAGCGTTCATGCGGTACAACAATGAATGCGGGGCATGCAGCCTGGTTTTGCCCAAATTTAAATTCATCGCAGAGTCATTACTTTCCGCAGGTCGCTTATTCAAAGTTGTTTTGTCGAATTTCGTTTACCAGCTATACGTCAAAACCCAGTATTGCTCGAATGGAAAAATCTGATTTCTCAACAGAATTTCACAATACAAGCACGAAGCGCAAGCGAGTATGTGAAATCAGCATCCAATAACACACTCGCTTGCGCTTCGTGCTTGTAAATTCTCAATTAATTCACTCAAACAAGTTTTCGAACGGACTGGGTAATTCCCTGAGGATCAAGTCCCTGATAACCCATCTGCTGCCACAAACCTCCGGAACCTTCTTTGTTGGTGCCGATGTGATTGTACTTGCCCTGGAATCCATACTTAAGAAGTTCCGATCCAAATCGGCATCCGAGTCCAGTATTCACATTGAACCCTTCAGCGACCAACACGAATTTTGCGGAAGCGAGTTTCTTCATCATTTCCGGGTCATATACGTTCAAAGTTGGCTTATTGATGAGACCGACATCCAAACCATCCGCTTTGAGGGTGATGACCGCATCGAGAGCCCGGTAAACAGTTTCCCCGAAGCTGACAATATAACCGGCTGAGCCTTCGCGAATGACTTCGTCTTTCCCCGGCGTGAAGGTGTAATTTTCGCCGTAAATTGCTTCGCCATTATCGTTGAGCAGATCGGGAACCGCGGAACGAGTTGAGAACAGGAATCGCAAGCCAGGATCGTGATATATGTTGTTCAGACAGGCTTTAAACTGATGCTGGTCGGCTGGGAAATACAGACGTGTGTTATCGTGACCATCATCGGGCAAGCCGTTGTGAGCAAAGAAGCTGTTGATTCCGAAATGGCAGGTGTTATCGGCCATGTCATCGCAACCGGAGTGCGAGAAGTGAGCCAGCACGTTCGACTTGTTCAGCCGAGCCATCGTGATTTCGGAAACAATCATTTCGAGAAACGCAGAGAATGTCGCGTAAACGCCCTGCTTACCTTTTTCGTATCCGAAACCTGCAGCAGCGGAATAGTTGCCCCGTTCCATAATTCCGCCCCGCACGAATACTTCGGGATGTTCTTTGCGGATCGAATCCAGACCACAGGAGCCTTCGAGATCGCAATCGAAGACGCGAACACTGGCAATTCGATCTGCTTCGGACATGCTATCGAGAATTTCATTCATGAATTTCCCGAACAGGCTGCGATTTTTGCCGGCGCCGCGAGATCCCTGATAAGCGGGCCCACCGGGAAGTTTTTCGACCTTTTCCAGATAGGCGGCCGCTTCCGGTCGTCCCTGTTTTTTCAGATGTTCAATAGCCAGTGAAGCCTTGATGACATCATGGCCATGGTTGGATCCTTCAAGACCTTCGATACCGGGACACATTTTACGCTTGTTGATAAGTGCCATCGGCCCTTTGGAATTGAAGGCACTGCACATGCGGGAATACAGCTCATCCAGATTTTCGCCCTGCCCGGTATTAGTCGGGATGCCATGCCCCTCGAGAGTGCGTCCGACATCAAAACCCGGAAGATAATCGGAAGGGAACCCGGCAATGGTCACATCGTTGTCATCGATGATCAGTTTCAGATCGATTTTCTGAGCAACTGCCAGTCGAGCAGCCTCGGCATCGTTGCCTTCCATCTGCGAGCCATCCGACCCGAACATGAAGACTTTTTTATCCGGATTCGCCAGAGCCACACCGTTCACATACGGCCACATGTGTCCGAGGCGTCCTGAAGAAAACTTCACGCCCGGAGTGAAATCACGTTCCGGATGGCCGGGCAGATGTTCGTTGTATTCACGATAATGCAGCAGTTTTTCGACGGGAAGATTTCCTTCGATAACCGCCATCAAATATTGAGTTGCAACACGGTGACCAGCTTCGTCGAAGAAGATCGGCAGCACATTGTTCTTACCAGATTCCTGAGAGTGAAGCATGAAGCTATAAGCGATCATCACTTCTGGAACGGTATCATAAGGGCCGCCCGTGTGACCACCCAGGCCTTTGGCATCAGCAATGGCAGTGAAGAAAACAATGACATCCCGGCAGAATTTGATATTGGATTCCAGAGTTTTCTTTTGATCTGCAGTCAGTTCGGTCGCGCCAGGATCGAGCGGAAGAGGTTGAAATTCGCTGAAATCAATTGGAAAACTCTCTGCAGCACTCATGATGGAACCTTTTCGAGGTGGAATCTCTAATATCTTAAATTCAAATCGTATAAGAACTGAGTTCAACTCAATTCACCAGCCTGAGACATATTAGTGGTCTGTCCGTGAGCGCGGTTCGGATACTGGAGATTGCATCCGGCAGGACTTTTACCACAAATGCCTGTAATTCTCAGCCCAAGTTATACAGACATAAACCGACGAACGCAAAGCGATGGGAGACCAGTTACTGGCAATTATGAAGATCGAAAATGGCTCCTCCATAAAAAAATGCCTGATCGTGGAAATCCACGGTCGGGCATTAACTAATTATAGTGAAATGGTTTATGGCCAGACAGCTGCCTGATTAAACACTGGACTGCTTCCAATCGAGATCTTTCATCGTGCCTGTACTCGAGAAAAATTCACCAACCGGCCTCCCCAACTGCTGCAATATACTGACATACAGATTCGGCAACGGGTAATTATTCTTCTGATCAAACGCCAGATGCTGTCCGTGTTTGAATTCACCTCCAGCCAGAAGGACCGGCATATTCTTGTTACTGTGATTCGAAGAGTTCCCGAGATTACTCGTCAGAAAGACGGTAGTCTGATCGAGCAGCGGACGTCCCTGCTCCTCAATTCCGTTCAATTCACCGAGGAATTGTCCCCAGGCGGAAATAATCCCCTTCTCCACAATGGCCAACTGATCGAGTTTCTCTTCGTCGAGACCGTGATGGCTCAAGCCGTGATAGCCTTCCGTCACGCCAGGCAACGGAACCACGCCGCCCGATCCCCCTAAATGGTAAGTGACAAAGCGGGTCGAATCGGTTTGAAATGCGAGACGGATCATGTCGTTCATCAGACGTTGGCGACCGATGAAATCGTTTCGGTCGCCGATATCTTTGGGAATCGGCATATCCACTTGCGGTTTTGGACGATTCGCCCATGCTTCCGATTCAGCCAGTCGGTTTTCGAGGTCACGCACACTGGTGAGGTAAGAATCGAGTCGCTGTTTATCCCCAGCTCCCAGTTTTCGGCTCAGTCGCTTTGTATCTTCAGCGACCAGATCCATGATGCTCTGCCCCTGAATTGCTCGCTCAGCCTGCTGCTTTCGATCGGTTGCGGAATCGTTAATGAAGAGCTGGCGGAACAGTTTTGAGGGAGAGTCCTCAGCGGGAATCATCGCTCCACTTTCCGTGTAGGAAGGGCTGTCGCTTCCGCTGCTGCTCAGAACCAGTGAGGGATATCGCGTTTCTGCTCCGAGATACTTGGCCATGTACTGGTCGAGAGAAATTGTATTGCGAGCCTTGCCCGATGCCCCGGCTGGATTGGCTGTCAGAATACTGGCTTCAGCTCGATGTCCACCGCCAACTTCTGGATGCGAAGTTCCGGAAATGACGGTGAATCGATCCTTCAAACCAGCCACTTCCTGAAGATAAGGACTCAATTCATAGTTACTTCCCGACTGCTGAGGATTCAGATTATCGCCGATCAGACCAAGCCCGAGGGTCATCGCAACGAATCGCTTGGGCTGCTTGGGAGCAGGCGTGCTCGCACAAGCTCGTTCCATGGCGGTAAGCCAGGGCAAAGCCATTGATACACCAGCTCCACGCAGAATCGTTCGGCGATTGATAGAACGACCCAGATTGAAAAATATGGATTGGCTCATCGAGATACTTCACTTTCGTTATTCAACTTTTGATTTTGATTTTCAGCTGTAGGTCAGGCTGTGCCTGACACGATTGACCAATTACGCTGATTTTCGTCAGGCAGTGCCTGACCTAGAGGGTTCTAATTTCCTACTTCGTCAAAAACAGGGGGCTTGTTACAACTTCTTCAAGGATTGTGCGGAATCCATATTTCTGTTTCGCAGACGCGGAGACGATTTCTTCGATTTCATCTCGATCTGTAAAATCGACTGAAGCTCCTGTTCCGCAGGTAATCATCTTTTCGGCAACATTGGCTGCCAGTTTTTCAGGCTGGGCAACGACGAGCCGCTGAAAATCGTCGAGTGTTTCGAACTTTCGTCCATCGACAAACTCGGCACTCGTATCAATCGATTTTGGTGAATCACTTTTCTTTTTCGGTTTGCCGTAATTGTCCCGCCACTGTCCAGCCGGGTCGAAGTTTTCGAGGGCGAATCCGGGGGGATCAATTTTCACGTGACAACTCGCACAGGAAGGATCGGATTTGTGTTTTTCCAGCATTTCGCGAATCGTCGTTGCCCCTCGAACATCGGGCTCGATGGCGGGTATCCCAGACGGAACCGGAGGAATCGGCTGTCCCAGAATTCGCTCGGAAATCCAGACTCCTCGCACAACGGGTGACGTCGTCGTTCCATTGGCGGTGATTTTCAAGATCGAACCTTGAGTGATCAACCCGCCACGATTGCTTTTCGGATCGAGTTTGACGGGGACCAGTTCATCACTCAGTTGTTGATCAATATTGTAATATCGAGCAAGACGGCTGTTCAAATAGGTTGTGTCGGAATCAATCAATTGAGTGACCGGCAGGTTCTTCGATAACAAATTCTGCAAGAATGCGACCGTTTCTTCGACCATCGACTGCTGCACCACAACATCAAACTTCGGAAACATCCGACGGTCCGGTTCGGTGAAGTCGATCAATCGCATGTCGAGCCATTCGTCGGCAAAATCGCGGACGAAATCGTGACCGCGAGGATCGTTGAGCATCCGATTGACCTGCAGCTTCAACTGATTTTTATCAGTCAGTTTCTTTTGAGCAGCGAGTTTCAGAAGTTGTTCATCCGGCATCGTATTCCAGAGGAAATAACTGAGTCGGCTGGCAATTTCGTAATCGTCCAGTTGCCCCGGTTCTTCCTGCAGATAGACAAATCTTGGAGAACAGAGGATTGCTCGATACCCCAACCGCAGGGCATCCAGCAAATTGCTATCTTTCTTGTAAACGCTCAATGCGATGTCGTAATAAGGATCCAGTACACCCGATTCCAGTGGACGACGAAACGCCCGTGTTGCGAACGCTTCCATCAATTTCCGCAAATCTTCCTCAGGGGTTTTCGATTCGAGGACGATCCGCTTTTCAGTTTTGTCCCAACTCTTGCTGAGATTGCCAATGACTACCTGACGGCATTCTTCTGGCGAATAGTATTTATGGAATTTCTCCATGACAATTGATTCGAGCGCAATCCCTGGCACATCCTGAGGACCACCTTCACCTGCTCCAACCTGACCTCCAGCAAAACGTCCTTTTTTGAGTGTATTGTCGCCAGGACGAATTTCGATCATTTCACCACGGTTCAACCAGGCCTCAAACGTCCACTCCCGCATTTCCGGGGTCGCCTCAAAGGCTCCAATCCATTTCTGGATCGGAGAACTGGAAACATGACGACCAGAGCGAACGGTGCACCACACGCCGGAATCTTCAGGCTGTTTCAGTGACTTTCCGCGAACGGTAAATCGATACCAACCATCTTCCTTAGCCGTTGTCGCGGGTAACCGACCGTAGAATGTCAAACCAGACGACCAGGTCACAGCCAGGCCATCCAGCATTTCCGGTTCCCGGGTGCGAGATTTAGGACGTGTTCGTGAAATCGTGTTCGCATCAAGCGTTTTCGTCCAGGAATCATCTTCATAAAGTCCCTTTTCAAAAGCTTCATCCAAAGCCAGATCGACGACTTTGAGATGCTTTTCCAGTTGAAAATGAGACATTGTCTGCCCGTCGGCTACTGACGTAAATCCATCGACCATCTGTTCTTCGGGAAAATAAACCTTGAGGGGGATATCAATCCCCATCAGATCGTGAAGCGATCGTTCCAGTTGCAGATTGTTGAGTCTGCGACCTTGAACACGGCCCAACTCCGCAAATTGCTGATTTCTCTGCGTCGTCAGCCAGTTTTCGGTTTCGAGCAAGAATTGCTGACGCTCCTCATCCGTCAATTCCGAAGCATCTGATGGCGGCATTTCGCGGGCAGCGACACGATCATAAATTTGTACCCAGCGATCATATTCCGCTTTTTCCGATATATTCCCTTGCAACTTTGAGGCATCGAAGCCCCCTTCGGCAAAATCAGGACTGTGACAATCGGCACAATGTCGGCTGATAAAATTCACCTTGGGGGAAAATTCTTTGGCTTGAAGTTCAGTCGAATTTAAAATTCCGAAACTCCACACGCTGAGCATCAAAAAACAGATGCAAGCAGCATCAGTTTTGAAACTGGCGATCAATTTGCGGAGATAAACTTCAAGCATTGGCGTAATCACCTAACGGGATTAGATGCACGGGAACTCATCCCATTGTGATCGAGTCAGTCAATCACTTAACGGTTTCGTGTGCAAACTGAAGGAGAGAATTTCAGGAGGGATAACACACTCATCCCCCATTCTCAGAACAGGACATAAGTATTAATTCAATTGTACTATAAATTCCGATGTCTTCAAGAAGAAAATATCTGTCAGGGTATTTCAATTAAGTGGAAATACTTATCTGGGTGATGAACGGCTGGCATCGTGAAGCAAGTTCATGGACGGAAATCGGTTTCTCGAAATAGCAAATCGCGCCCAGATCGATTAAATCGCGGGCGTGATCGCGTTGATCATGATTGATCAGGCAGAGAAAATTCGACTGTCGATTCATCTTACGAGCGATTTTCAGACCGGTGACTCCCGTAACTGGCAATGTTTCCATGTCTATGATCAATAACTGACATTCATTCCGAATCGTACTCTCCGTTTCAGAATCGATGGAATCCCGAAACAGGACTCGGACATTCTGCCCCGACCATTCCCGACGAAGCCCCGACGTCAGCCAAGGAGTCTCTTCCAGAACAATGACTTGAGGTGTTGATTGCATTATCGAGAGCGATTCCATCATGAGTGTTAAAGTCTTTCGCATTCACCATAAGAAGACTTTATTCTTTTAGGTTCGATTATCTCTGGGAAGATCAGTATCCTATAATATTACGCATAATAAACGATGACTCCTTGAAAACGCACAGATCTATGGAATCTCCGCTTCTCGAATCGCAGAGAGCCTCGCCTGACGAGACGACATTCGGTAACGATGATGCGACACGACTGGTCAAACGGCAAAGTGTCGAACTGTTCTCGGCTGAAAAACCGCTGAAACTGGCTGGCGGCCAGGAAATTGGGCCGATTCGAGTCGCCTACGAAATGTATGGGACACTTTCTCCCGCAAAAGATAACGCCTTTTTCATCTGCCACGCCCTCACAGGCGATGCCCATGCCGCGGGTCGATATGATCTCGATGACCGGAAACCAGGCTGGTGGGATGAATTTATCGGTCCTGGTCGTGGCATCGATACCGATCGATACTGCGTCATTTGTGCGAATGTCCTCGGTGGATGCCAGGGAACCACAGGCCCGAGTTGCATTGATCCCAAAACTGGTGAACCTTACGGACTCAATTTTCCCTTTATCACTATTGCCGATATCGTCCACGTCCACAAAGAACTGGTTTCCTATCTCGGCATCAAAAAACTGGCTGGGGCAATAGGAGGAAGTCTGGGCGGGATGCAGGTTCTTGAATGGATTGCTCAAGATCCTGATGCGATTGAAAATGCAATCGTTTTAGCGTCAGCAGCAAATTTGTCTGCTCAGGGGATTGCCTTCAATGCTGTAGGCCGCCGCGCCATTTATGCAGATCCTCAGTTCCATAATGGCGGGTATTACGAGCGGCATGATGTGAGCACAAACTCGAATTCGGTTGTTGATAATACTTTACTTCAATCACCTTTTAAAGCGGGTAAAGGCCCTCGATTCGGTTTGGCATTAGCTCGAATGATTGCACACATTACGTACCTTTCGGAATCATCGATTGAAAAGAAATTTGGGAGGCGACTGCAGAACAGCGATCAACTTGCCTTCGATCTGATGCGGGAAACCGAGTTTCAGATTGAAAGTTATCTGCACTACCAAGGAGAGCAATTCGTCGAGCGGTTCGATGCCAACAGTTATCTGTACCTGACAAAAGCGATGGATTATTTTGACCTGGCCGAATCCTATCACGGACTCAACAACGCCTTGGGGAACACCTCAGCAAAAACACTCGTGGCGTCTTACACCACCGACTGGTTATTTCCGACAGCTCAGAGCCGCGAAATCGTCTCGGCTTTGATTCTGGCAGGAAAACATGCAAGTTTCTGTGAACTGGAAAGCCCGTATGGGCACGATGCCTTCCTGGTTGAAGTTGAACAATTGACCGAACTGGTACGGGCGTTTTTAAATTCCTGACCACCCAGTATTCTTAGGATGGATTAGCGAAGCGTAACCCAACAAAAATCGGGATCTCACTGAGCCGAAATCGAGAGATTTTACAAGCACGAAGCGCAAGCGAGTGAGTAAAATACGTGCTAACACACTCGCTTGCGCTTCGTGCTTGTATGGTAAAATTCCTGACAACATCCGTGAGAAAACGTCTAGACCATTTGAAATTCCTGAACCTACTCTGTTCAAATCGTGTTTCGGTCGATACCCTTGCGGATTCACGCGCAGTCGGGATCAAATGTGTTGAACAGATGTTAAGAAGTTCAGCCATCCCAATGCAGGCGGGTTTGAATCAACAGGAACCGAATCGAAAATCACAGTCAGTAACAAACTGCTCGCATAGCAAATTGTACAGGATCTTCAGGAATTGCTTTGGCCCGCTTGGCCGCAATTTCAACTGACTGTATTTATTCTCGTTCGGTCTCCATTCCGAAGTTTTTGGAGGTGATTGTGTCGTTAGCCGACATGATGGAGTCTCAATTCCGGGCAGATGTCCGGTTTCGAGGGGCAGCATATTTACAATCGGGTCGCGTCAGTATTTCACACATCACACCGGATGATGTGTATGCTGTTGTGCGCGACGGGGCAGAACATCAAATTCATTTGCATCGCACAGAAGAGGCGATGGAGATGTCGTGCAGTTCGGTAGCAGGCACCAAACGGCCACCGACAACAAAATACGTCTGGGCAACAATCCTGCTCATTGACGAGCAGGGCTACATGACCGGCACGCCAAAGGCAGGGCACATTCCTCCCTTTATCGCCGAAACGGTTTCGTCGCTTGATGACGCCTGGGATTACGAAGAGGGGGATGATGATCCCTATTTTCCTCCGATCAACATCTCAAAGAAAAGCTCCAAAACTGCTCAAACGGCGACTCAGGTCGAGCCACGAAAGCTGAACGAATGGCAGCTGAAACTGCGCGCCCTGCGCGATCGTCTTCGCATACGCGATGTCACCATCGAAACCAAACCCTCCTCTTACGAAATCACCTATCAGATTGATGTGATCGACAGTTGGAGGACGGGACATCTGATGCTGCAGATCGTTGAATGTCAACGACGCTCGACCGGCGGCTGGGGAAAAATCAAACCGCTCAAACTCAAAGCCGGTGGACTGGAAAGCCTGCCGGAAGCAGATGATCGGGCAATCCTTGCGCATTTGCTCGGTGGGATTCAGGATCGATCGGGTACTCAGACGATAGCAGGCAGTACGCTCAATCAGCATTTGCCGCACCGCTTTCATATGACTCATTCCCTCACTTCGGCTTTGCTGCCGCGAATGTGTTCGACGGGGCGATTGCGCCTGCTGTTCGACGATGGCAAGATGTCCGATCCGATCACATTCAGCGAAGATGTCGAACCCTGGGAATTGAGTCTGACAATGGAACCTTCCGCTGGCGGAAGCGAAGCCAAGCAGGCTCAGTGGCAAATCAAACCGATATTAATTCGCGAGGAGGAAACCCTTTCGATTAACGATGTCGAATTAATTGTCGAAGGGGGCTGGGTCGTTCGGGATCGGTCGATTGAGCCGCTCGAAGATTTCGAGGTTTACGAGTGGATTCGTTCCTATCGCAATCATGAACTCCCCACATTCCCGGAAGCAGAAGGGAAAGATGTCATTCAGGAACTGATGACTCTTCCAAGCGTACCCCGGCTGGAACTGACCGATAAATGGGAAATCGAACAGAAACATATCGTCCCTAAACCACGGCTGAAATTATTCACGCCTTCGCTCAAAGGGAAGATGCCTCGGGATCGCATTCAGGCTGATCTCGAATTTGTTTACGATGACATCCTCGTGCGAGGCTCCACTCACAGTTGGGCAATTCCGCTGCCGGAAGAGCAATCGTGCATTGTTCGCGATGCAAAACAGGAACAGGCCTTCTGGGTCGAACTGCAAAGTCTGGGCATTCAACGCATCGACGATCGTGGCGGTAAAAAGCACGATGTCATGGTTCCTCTACGCGAGTTGACAACCATTTTGCGTTCGCTGTTTGAGTCTGGGTGGGAAATCCTTTCGGATGACAAACCATTCCGGCAGCCGGGTGAAGTTGCGTTCCGGGTGGAATCGGGAATTGACTGGTTTGATGTGACAGGCGAAGTCGATTATGGCACCGCACGAGTTTCCGTGCCAGTTCTCCTCTCGGCTCTGGCTCGTGGAGATCGCACCGTTACGCTGTCGGATGGGAGTATTGGATTCGTTCCGGAAGAATGGAAAGAGCGATTTGGCGTGCTGTTGAGCATGGCCGATACCGAAGAAGATACGCTGCGGTTTTCCAACTCTCAGGCAGCACTCGTCGATGCGTTGCTCTCGACTCAGGATAATGTCGATTACGATGCGAGGTTTTCCGAATGGCGGGAAAAACTTGCGAACTTCAATGGTGTCAAACAAGTCAGAGAAACTAAAGAATTCAAGGGAGAACTTCGCGATTATCAGCGCGAAGGTCTCGGCTGGCTGAAGTTCCTCGAAGAATTCCAGTTCGGCGGTTGCCTGGCTGATGACATGGGTCTGGGAAAAACGGTTCAGATTCTTGCCTTCCTTGCCCAGCGATATCACAGCAAGGAAATTCACGATCCAACATTGATCGTCGTCCCAAAATCGTTGCTGTTCAACTGGCAGCGAGAAATCACCAAGTTCACTCCACAACTCAAAGCTCTCGAATACTCGGGAACTTCACGCTCGGCTTTGCGTTCCCAGTTTGGGAAGCACGATATCATCCTGATGACCTACGCCACCTTACGGCGGGACATCATGTCGCTCAAAGAAACTCAGTTTGACTGCATCGTGCTCGATGAAGCTCAGGCGATTAAGAACCCCGGTTCACAAATTGCCAAAGCAACACGCTTGCTCAATGGACGTCAACGACTCGCCTTGAGTGGTACGCCGATCGAAAACCATCTTGGCGATATGTGGTCAATCTTTGAGTTCCTCAACCCAGGATTGCTCGGTCGAAGTTCCGTCTTTAAATCGCTCAGCAGCGAGACCGATACTTCGAAATTGACCGAAGCAGTTGCGGGCGGTTTGAAGCCGTTTGTGTTGCGTCGAACCAAGGAAAAAGTCGCCGCTGACTTGCCGGATCGCGTCGAAGAAACACTTTACTGCGAACTTTCCAACAGCGAGCAGAAACTTTACGACGAACTGCGCGATCATTATCGGCAATCGATCTTTTCGATGGTCGACGAACAAGGAATGGGCAAAACCAAAATGCACGTTCTCGAAGCGCTGTTGCGACTTCGCCAGGCGGCCTGCCACCCTGCCCTGCTCGATCGTGGTAAGATTGATGAGTCGTCCACAAAAATCGATGTGCTCGTCGATCACCTGAAAGAGTTAATGGCTGAAGGTCATAAAACTCTCGTCTTCTCACAATTCACATCTCTGCTGGCGATCGTGAAAAATCATCTCGACAAGAACGATATCCCTTATGCTTACCTTGATGGTAGCACGAAGAATCGCGATGAAGTCGTCACCAAATTTCAGGATGATCCGAAGACACCCGTCTTCCTCATCAGCCTGAAAGCGGGAGGTTTGGGTTTGAACCTGACGGCTGCCGGTTATGTGTTCCTGCTTGATCCATGGTGGAATCCGGCCGTCGAAGCTCAGGCGATTGACCGGGCCCACCGTGTGGGACAAACCAAAAATGTGTTTGCCTATCGTCTGATTGCCCGCGGCACCATCGAAGAAAAGATTGCCGAATTGCAGCAGAATAAACGTAAACTGGCCGATGCAATCCTCTCAGAAAACAGCAGCCTGTTGAAGTCTCTGACCGCAGCCGACCTGCAGATGTTGTTCTCATAATAGACTGTATTTCAGGCACTGTCTGACAAAATTTGACACTGAAAGTTATTCCCGTCAGGCACAGCCTGACTTACGGCTTTATATAAGGTTGTGAGATGTCAGGAGTGGAAGGCGTCATAATAGGCGAGGATGGAAACTCCCGCTGCTGGTGGTGTGTGAGTGATCCCGAGTACATTCGCTATCACGATGAAGAATGGGGCCGTCCCGTTGTTGAGGACCGATTACTCTTTGAGAAGATCTGCCTGGAAGGCTTTCAGGCTGGCCTGAGCTGGTTGACAATCCTGCGCAAAAGGAATGCGTTTCGCAAAGGGTTTGCAAAATTCCAGATCAAAAAAGTGGCCAAGTTCGGCCAAGCCGATATTGATCGTCTAGTGGTCGATGCGGGGATTGTCCGGCATCGTGGCAAAATCGAATCGACAATCAATAACGCTAAGCGGGCCTTGGAACTTATCGACGAATTCGGCTCCCTGGCCAAATACTTCTGGCAATATGAGCCGGCTCATTCGCAGGTAATTCGCACACAAGGCGATATCGTACCTCAAATCGAGGAATCGAAAGCGATGAGCAAAGACCTCAAAAAACGAGGCTGGTCGTTTGTTGGCCCAACCACTTGCTACGCCTTTATGCAATCGATGGGCATGGTTAACGACCATATCCATGATTGTGAACACTGGGCCGAGATCGAAAAACTGAGATCGGTATTCGAACGACCGTAATCCTGGATTTTTTTAATCCCAAAGGGTGGCCCAGATAGCTCTGCTATCTGGGTGGACGAAGTCCAAAAGCAGTCTATTGTTTGATGATCGATTTTTCACAGTCCTCTTACGCCTGCGCCGCCCCGAAAGATTCTT
>DEML01000113.1:14039-38396 GCA_002359185.1 Planctomycetaceae bacterium UBA2671 | reverse complement strand
AAGATTCTTTCGGGGCGGCGCAGGCCAATACAAAATCTCGGAGAAGGACTCGCTTTACTCTTGAACCTCTGTCAAAGTCGCTCCACCTGAAATCCGTGTATGACGCTTTTTCGAGCCGCTATCATACGCGAAGGGAGTCAGGTCGTAATCGAAATTGTAAAGCAGTAAAGTGTTTTCATCGGCATTCAGGCGTCGATCGGGAGTAAAGTCAGCCGTGTAAACAGCCCCCTTGGAGACCCGAACTTCGTCGATCCAACCCTGGAAGAAGGACATGGGTTCCCCTTGTCCATCAGGGTCGGCTCCGATGTAGAACGGCAGGCCGTTGGTTTGTCGTTTCCAGTTTGGATCGACTTCTGTACGACCGACTTCTTTTCCATCCAGATACATGGCCACAGAGTTTCCATCATATACCGAAGCAATATGATGCCATTCCCCAACAGGAATTGATTCATTCGCTTTGACAGAACGATATTTTCCATCCAGATGGACGGCAGTATCAGGACGACCATTGGAGATAAAGATAGAAAATTCGCTGCTCTGTGTTTTTGCCAACAAACCTACTCTTGAACTGAACGCTTCAGCTTTGAACCAGGTTTCGACCGTAAACGGCCCCTGCCCCAAGTTCAAATCTTTGGAGGCGACAGCAATCGTGTCGTCGATTCCATCGAGCCTCAGTGCTCGATTTTCCAGATTGCCTTCCGGCGGATCGAATTCATATTCGACGGAAACAGGGACCGTCAAAGTTGGTATTGTATAGCGAGTCGTTTCCGCCAGATAATCCTGATCGAGAATCAAATTCACTCCGCGAAATGCCTCATCAATTTCGCTCCCTGAATAGCTGAATTGAAATTCAACCGATTTCGATTCTCCAGGCAGCAATCGATCATGCGTGTGATCCGGCGTCATAACCCAGCGGTTATCTTCACTTTCAGGAACAATCGTAAATTCAACAGGACGATTGGTCGGATTAGTAAGGGTTGCTTTGATCTTTGATGGCTTAGGCCCTGTTATAGTGTAGGAGACTCTTCCCTCAATTTGGGGAAGTTGTTTTGCCAGAGTCACGGTTTCAGCCTGCAGATCTCCTGTTAATTCTCGCACGTCCATTGCTTCACCAACAGGAAATGCAGCCATAGCAACCTGACGCGGGCGAACGGTAATCACATGATACTGATGCAGATATCCCGCTTCCGGCACAGTCCCCTGCTGACTTCCACCGACAGTCGCCAGGGTCACATAATCGATTCCATCCTGTGGGTCATAACGCATCCGGTGAATGTGACCGGCAAAAACAGCTGTCACGTTTCCGGTCTCTAACAACTTGGGATGCACGCGCGAAGTCCAGTCATCGCCATAGTTCTCTCCCAACCAGCGGGGATGATGCAGGAAGAGAAATTGATGATCGCAATCTTTTCCTCGTGAAAGTGCATCCGAGAGAAACTTGTACTGAGCATCACTGACAGTTTGAGCAGAAGGTTTACTGAAGGTTTTTTCGCCAGTGACAGGATCTCCCTCATCGGAAAAGAGCACAATAAAGTTACAGTTCTTATGCTCGAACGAATACCACAGCGGCCCGAAGTGCATTTCGTAATGATCATCGTGCTGATTGAACGGCATGTTCTGATCGCTGAGAGGCCGCCAGTAAACATCGTGATTGCCGGCAACGGGAAACCAGGGGCAGAGCAGATGATCCATGATGCCTTTGAATTCCTGCATCTGTTCCATCCACAATTCGGTCTGATTATAGCCGTTGATGAGATCGCCAACCGTCATCACCAGGTCCGGCTCAAGCAGATTGACATCCCGCACCGCATCAGCCAGAACATTCACCCCCTCGACAGGTCCGCCGGTCCGATCGCCAAAAACCGCAAACGTAAACGCTTCTTTCTCTTCAGGCAGCGGCAATGTGATTCTGCTCGATCGAGTCGTATAAAACCGATCCTGATGCGGAGCAACAGTTGGATGTTTCTCGTTGTGCTGCAGCAGGTGACGTGAATGGATCAGATTTTTCGATTCCGGTTCATCAGCGCAAGAATACTTCACTGAAGTGGAAATACAACATGTGAGAATGGAAAGTACGAATAGTACATGAAATTTGTGACGAGGTGATTTCATAGTCTTTCAGGTGGGTCCTTCTGAGAGTACTTAAATATTGTGCATTCAACTTTGATTAAATACCTTACCGTTTAATAAAACGATTTATTAAATCAGCAAAGAGTGAAATTCACGAAATGGGAGTTTAAATCACATTTATTATTTTTTGATTAATCCTCTTCGAATTCCTCAATTTCGGGTCGTATATATACGCTCACGATAAGTTCTCAGTGCACGTTCCAAAAAACTCAATAATCGCTGCGCTCGATAGCTGCAGAACAATAACTCCGTGCCCACGCATGCCTCATTAGACCGAGCGAATCTTCCAGCGAATGAAGAGATAGATAGCCAGGATCAGCAGGAGAAACGCAACAAAAATCGCTGCTACGATTTTTAGAAAGAGCATCATCTGCAGAATCCTCACTGGCTGGCAAGAACATCATCTTGTATTGATGAGTCAGTGTAGCCCAGAGAATCCTGAAAAAACAATCGTCTGAACGGGAAACGATTAGCCAGCCTTCACAAGAAATTTTTCGAGTTGCTGATGCCGATAGTACAACCCGTCTTCCATGTGCTCGATGATCCGAGATTCCGTGAGCATAATCCCGACAATGCCACCGGGTGGCTCGAACTCAATATGATCGATAATCCGCGTTTCGTTCTCGGAAACGGACACAAAATCGTGTGTATGAATCCATTTCGGCAATGGCCCTTTAACCAGTTCTTCAATGAACTGGAGTGGACTTGCAAATTCTGTAATTCGATGCGTAATTTTCTGGACCATGCCGAATGTTTGCACCGCGAATTGAAACTCGACACCTTCTGAAAAACAATCGGGAGCATCGAGAAACCTTAGGCCGGCATCGGGTGGACTGATCCGGGATAGATTTTCCGGTCGCACCAGAAAGTCAAAAACCTGATCGATAGGAGCAGACAGGACAGTTTCATGAGAAAAATTGGGCATCGTCGATCAATAACTTCCAGAAGATCAGCAATTCAGAGAAATCAAACAGGGCATTAAAACAGACGATTATATCCATTCAAAGCGGCGACGCGGTAAGCTTCCGCCATGGTCGGATAATTGAATGTCGTATTCATAAAGTACTTTAATGAATTGGCCGTTCCCTGTTGAGACATAATCGCCTGGCCAATGTGGATAATTTCTGTGGCATTGGCTCCGAAACAGTGAATTCCAAGAATTTCGAGTGTGTCTCGATGGAATAGTAGCTTCAACATGCCGACCGTCTGCCCGGTGATCTGAGCACGGGCGATGCTCTTGAACATCGAATGTCCCACTTCATAAGGAATACAAGCAGCAGTCAAATCACGTTCGGTTTGTCCGAGCGAGCTGATTTCCGGGCTGGTATAAATCCCGGATGGAATATCCCGAATCATGGCTTTGTCGGCATGACCATCAATCATGTGACTTGCCGCATAGCGTCCCTGAACATAAGCAGCAGAGGCCAGCGAAGGCGGCCCAATCACATCGCCCACAGCATAAATATGGGGATGCTTCGTCTGGAAATCTTCGTTGACTTCAATTTGTCCACGCTTATTGGGAGTTAAATCGATAGTCTCCAATCCCATTTCGCTGGTATTTCCCTGCCGACCAGCTGCCCAGAGCAGGCAATCGGTCTTCAACATTTTGCCTGACTGCAAATGCAGAATCGCGCCATCTTCCCGAGTTTCAACACGCTCGAATACTTCACGATGCCGAATCAGTACGCCACGTTCCCGCAAGTGATAACTCAAGGCATCGATAATTTCGTCATCAAGAAATTCGAGCAGCTTGTCGCGGCTGTTGACCAGATTAACTTTGCATCCCAGGTTGCGGAACATCGACGCATACTCACAGCCAATCACACCGGCTCCGTAAATAGTGACGGACGTTGGAGTGTGATTCATTTTGAGAATCGTGTCGCTGTCGTATACGCGAGGATGATTAAAATCGACTCCCGGCGGCTGAAAAGGAGCTGAACCAGTTGCGATCACAAATGAAGCCGCAGTGACCAGTTGACATCCGCCATGCTCTTCGCAAACTTCAATGGTATTCGCATCGACAAAGCGGGCATGCCCATGCAGGAGGGTAACCCGGTTCCGATTGTAAAACCCCTGCCGCATATCGACCTGTTTGGCGATGACCGCTTCGGCACTGCGGCGCATTTCCGGAAACCCGATGTTGAGAGACATTCCCAGATCTTTGGTGAAACTGCTGGAGTTGAATTCGGTCATACGAAAAATCGAATGTCGTAAAGCTTTACTGGGGATGGTGCCCCAATGCGTACAGCCTCCGCCGATTAATTTATGTTTTTCGACAACACAAACATTCTTTCCTTCCTTCACCGCCTGCATGGCGGCTCCCTCACCACCGGGGCCTGTGCCGATAACTACGACATCATAATCGTACATGGAGTCCATCCTCTGAATTAATTTCCGTCGTTTCCGACGCACTGCTCTTATCTGACTACTAAACATCTCTACCGCAAACTGCTTTCAGGCTGTTTCGGGTAGAAAATGTCGGCGCAGTGTCAGCTTAAGGGAAGAGGAGCGAATTCGACAAGAGACAATGTGAGTTCTTAGCGGCCCGAAAGGGGAATCCCCTGAAACAGTGACCTGTCATGCATTTACCGTTGATAGATCGGCAGATATCGATATTCAATCGCCAGAGCCAGCACGGCCAGAGTGGTCGAATAAACGCGCCCCTGTCGACTTTCAGAGGCATTTTCGGATGACCAGCTCCCATCGGCATCCTGTTTTTCCAGCAATAAACTGAACAAATCTTTGCGAGTTTCCTCCCAGTATTTGCCGCCAATTTTGAACATGCCAACAGAACAGTAGTAAACTCCATAAAAAAAGTAGGAGTCTCGATAGTCGAGAGGATCTTTCAGAATGTACTCAGCTCCCCCAACTGCCTCAGGGCTTTCATGGACGCCGCAAACTTCCATGCACAGAATTCCAGTCCCGGTTCGAGTTGGCGTCGGACCGCCGCCCGGTTGATAGCCAAATCCCTTTTGATCACGAGTGGCACACATTTTGACATACTCGACGGCCAGATCGATCGATTCCGCCGGGACATCACAGCCGATATCCTTCGCGGCTCGCAATGCCAGCAGTTGCCAGCCAGTCACACTCAAATCGCTGTCTCTGCTGGAAGGTTGATATCGCCAGCCGCCGCGCTGTCGCTCACTTTTGGGAACCGCCTGAGCTTCCAGAATCAGTCGGATCGCTCTCTCAAGTGCTTTTCGAGCCCGAGCCGCATCCTCAACACCGAGCATGCCGACGACTTCAGCCAGCATCAATGTGCTGATGCCGTGGCTATACATTGGGCCGTGGCTCGTTTTATGAATCAGCATGCCGTTGGGTTCCTGATGATCGAGCACCCAGCGGATTCCTTTGTCGATCTGATCGCCATAAGGACCTTCCCCCGGCACATGTCCACCTGCGAGAAATGCCATCACTGCCAGTGATGTCGAGGCCGTCGATTCCCCAATATTATCAATCTGCCAGGCCCCATTAGGAAGTTGCCGTTTGGAAAGATACTGCAGCGCATTTTCAATAGCGATATCGACATCCTTATCGCTCCATTCATCTGCCTGCACCAAACATGCTGGATAAACTAAAATCGAGCTGATGATTACTGAAGTCACAGCAACCGTTTTCAGAAACTGCATGGGTTACTTCTCCGACTTTTCTGGCGTTGAAAGTGATTTGAAGTAACTTTGAATCAACGGTGCATACTCCTGATCGATTGTCCGACGACGGGCGTCGGTCAGGTCGGCTTCGAGCTCTCCCTGTTTCTTGCCCCAGTCTCGCATCAATGCCGAACGCATGACGGTTCCATCAGGCTGCTCACTGCCAGACATCAGCGTCTGATTTCCCTGATTGGAATCGGCATCTTCCGAAGGATTCGAAGGAGAACCTTCTGCCTGAGCCTGTTGTTGAGACATGTTATTCGAATTCTGTTGAGGTGGTTGCAGATTCTGATGAGCCTGATTCAAATCCTGAGCCGCCTGAGCTAACTGTTGTGCCAACTGCTGCAAGGCGGATTGCTCGCTGGATGGCGTAGGTTGCCCCGATTGTGGAGTCTGCGAACTGTTCGCTTGCGATTGAGAAGAATCGCCTTCGCTGGCTGGAGCATTGGGCGTGCCCTCTGAATTGGCCTGCTGTTGTTGCTGAGCCTGTTCCTGCATTGCATTCTGAAGTGATTCCTTGGCCTGTTGCAGCATTCTAGAAGCATCAGCAGCTTCATCCCCCACATTTTCCGGGACCATGGTATCACGTTTTGTGTTGGCTAGTTCTGAGGATTGTTTCGCAAGCTGTTGCAACTGCTGAGCTGCCTTCTGGGATGCCTGTCCTGAAGCCTGCAGATTCCCCTCCTGACTTTCCTGTAATGATTGCTGCATATTCTCAGTCGCTTCCTGAGAGTCCTTTTGCAGATTTGCCAGCTGTTCAGAATTTCTTCGCTCATCAATCGGTTTCGCCTGACTCTCTTCGGCCAGACGTTTGAACGCTTCCGCCAAGGCCTGCGTTTGTGCCTGAATCTCGGCTTGTGTCATTTCTCGGGCCTGTTTCGTAGCTTGAGGATTTTGTGCCAGAGCCTGCAACTGCTCAGCAACCTGCTGTTGTTGATCGGCTAATTGCTCCGCTGCATGTTGAGCCGGTTCCGATTCCAAGCCTTCATCTGTTGCTTGTGACAAATTCTCACTCGCTTGCGAAGCCTCAGAAGTTCCCTGCTGCAATTGACCATTTTTTAATTGCTCACTCGCCTTCTGAGCAGCATTGGCGGCATTTCGCAATTTTTCGTTGGCTGATTTTTGATCAGGATTCATCGCTTCAGCCTGCTGCGCCAATTGCTCTGCCTGTTCGGCTATTCTTTGCTGAGTCGTCTGCAGGGCTTGCAGTGACTCACTAAGTTCCTGAGCAGAAGGAGATTGCTCCGGCGGTGCTTCCGCTGCAGTAGGATTTTCCTCAGAAGTCTGAGCATCTGCTTTGGGAGCCTGAGCCATTTCCTGTGATGTGGCAGATTTCGCTTGAGCAATCTTTCGATCAAGCTCTGCCAGTTTTTCCTGCAGGTCTTCAGCTAATTGTTTCGAATCTGCACTCGGAGTCTCGGGATTCGCATCCTGCGGAGTATTCTCTCCTGCCATCTGTCGTTCGATTTGATCGATCGCCTGTTCCAGATTTTCGACTGCCTGCTGTTGAGCCTGAGTCGCCTCCTCCGGTTTGGACTCCTGCAATGCCTCCGTTGCCTCTTTCTGAGCCTGCTGGGCGTGCATACGCGGCAACGCAGCCGGGCTGCCTGTAAGACGCTTTGTTTGATCGGCTATCGACCGCTGCTCGTTCGCCAGATTGCGAAGTTTGTTATTCAGGTCCTTTTCTTTTTCCGGAGCACTATTCTCGGCAATCGTTTGATTCGTCTTCTCATTCAACTTTTGTTGAGCCTCTGCCAGACGCTCCAGTTCTTCCTTCACTTTCTCTGGAGAGATCTGATCCTTAGGGAAGCGAAGTTCCTTCAGTTCTGGTGGAAGATTGGCTTCGTTCCAGGCCTGCGGTTTCGATTTGCTGGCTGCATTTTCTGCAGTCGCATTATCATTTTGCACGGCTGGATTTTCACCATTCGGATTTTCCTGAGTGGCTGACTGATTATCATCGGCACTCTTTTCAGGATTTCCGGAACTCTCAACTGGCTTCTCAGTTGCATCAGCCTGTTGATCCTGAGCCTGCTGTTCTTTCGCTTTCTGAGCCGCATCTTTGATCGCCTGATTCAACTCGGCAAGTTGTTCCGCGAATTTCTGCTGGGTTTCTGTGGCTTTTTTCAGATCATTCTTTTTCAACTCTTCATTAGCCTGCATCCCGGTTTTAACCGCTTCTGCCAGTTTCTCTTCCTCTCCGACTGTATCTGTTCCCAGAGCATTTCGAACTTGCTCAAGTTGTCTTTTGGCTAATTCCGGCCCGGCATTCGGATCGGGTTCACCTTCCTTATTGGCTTTTTCAGCCATTTCTTTGGCCAGTTGTTCGGCCTGATCTGTAAGAGGCTTCAAACGATGATCAGTGATCTCGGCTCGTTTTTCGGGCTCGTTGATATTCCGTGCCAGATTTTCCAGGTTGCTCGCCGCATCCCGCAGGCGATCATCAGCGCGATCCGTTCTGGCGAGCAGTTCTTCAGAGGATTCATCCATCTTCAAGAGGACATCCCGTTTTTGATGATGCAGGTTTGGTGGAACATCGACTGCATCAGCCGCTTCCATTAATCCGGCCAATTGCTCAGCCAGTTTTTGTTTTTCATTATTGATTTTCTCGATGGCCTCGTCATTGGCTTGCTTTCGCTCGTTCAATTCGGTCTGCTGTTGCTCAGCTTCTTGATCGAGAACTTTATTCTTAAATTTGTTGTCAAAATTCTTCTGCTCCTGCTTCAGATGCCGATCCTGCTCGTCGAATCCTTTTTCTTTTTCATGATGGTCGTACATTTTCTGCGCCAGTTCACGGCTGCGCTTCGCGATTTCATTGGCTGCCTGTTGAGCGTCTTCAGGCAAGGCTTCGGCTTGTTCCGATTGTTCCTGAAATCGTTCCAGGGCTGCTTTGGCTTTTTCAAGAAGTTCGGAGGCTTTACCGAGGTTTGTCGCTTCCTGCTCTCGAACCGCTTCTTTGGTTTTCGAGGGATCGAATAACGGTGCAGCTGTTTTCTGAGCTTCCTCAGCCGACTTGCTGGCCAGTTGTTCTGCCAGTTCCGCAGTCTCTTTCAATTCTGCCGTGAGTGGCTGCTGAAATTCTGACTGCACCTGCTGATCAGCCTGCGTCGCCTCCGACAAAGCCGTCTGTTGTTTGGCCAGATCTTCTGCCACTTTCGCCGCTTCGGCAATTTCAGAGAGCAAAGAATTCTTAGCCGCCTGCTTGAGCTCGGGGCGACGATTCATCAACTGTTCCAGATCCTGCGTCAATGCCGCCCACTCGTTGTTCAATTTTTCCAGAGGTTGCTGTTCCTGAGACTCCGGCTGCTCTGTCTGCTCCTGCTCAACATTCTCTGCAGATGAGGATTCATTATCTTTCTGCTCAGTCTCATTCAACTGCCCGGCTTGTTCCGCGAGTTGCTTCGCGCGTCGGGCCAGTTGTTGAAGTTCGGTCAATTCCTCTTCAATCCGTTCGGCATCACGAAGTTGATTCAACAATCGATCCAGTGACCGTTCCGCTTCGCGAACCTGTTCCTCATGCTTACGGATCAGTTCAATCGAATCGTTTTCATTCTTCGGTGCAAATTCTTCCAGCGTTCTCGCGGTTTCTTCAATCAATTCCTGAGCTGGTTTGACCTGCATTTGGGAAAGAGCGGTCGTTATGGGACGCGTCTCCAGTTTGCGGGCAAGATCTTCCAGCTGCAGTGAGAGAGACAATTTTGTCTGCATCCATTCGGGACGCTTTTCTTCGATTTTTTTATCAGCATCCGTACGAGGTTTCGGATCGAGTTCGTGACGTTCCTTCTCGATATCCTTGCGATGGGCGGCGATTTCATTTTTTACAATATCAGCATGACGCCGCACATTCGCATAGAAGTCTTCAACTTCCTGACCGGCTATCGTTTTGACTTCGTTATCAATCATCAGCACCCGTCGCGAAGTCCATGTTTCGTTGGGTCCGGGAACCGGACGTCCATCGCGAGCGACTGCTCGATACCCGATGATATCTCCCGCATTCAATTCGAGACGGGACAGATCGATTTCATATTTTTCACTCAGTTGTCGAACTTCAGAACCGGTCTGCTCTGATTTCCAGTCGATCAAAACCGCATTGTTTTTGGCAGCAGAGAGATGTTCGACGAGCACGTGCACATCCATCAGTCCAAAATCATCATCGGCCTGCAGTTCGATTGGAATCACATCATTCGTTTTCACTTTGACAGGATCGTTCGTGCCACCCATATCAATTCGAGGTGCACGATCGGGAACGATTTGAATCAGACGATGAGGTTCATCGATATTCGTTAATCCATTGGAACTCGATACGGCAAACTGGAACTGATCGGATTGCGTAGCCAGCGTGCGAATCGTCGCCTTGAGGCCATCTTCTGATAAGACGGCAGGTTCGCGTAATGTGGCCAGAGTCGGCGAAGTCGATTCATTCGGATCAATCAGATTTTCAGCAGGACCGGCATCCGTTAAACGTTGTGTCTGCCAGACCCAGTCAGCCTGGGCAACAGGATGTTCAAAGGTCAGTTCTGCGGTCAACTGACTCCCTTCAATCACGCGAATCGTACCGATGGCTCCTTCAACAATTGACTGCGGCACATTCGTGTAAGCCGGGGGATCGATGATCAGTCGCACATCCACAATCCGAGGACGATCGGCCACTTCAATCGCATAAGTTCGGGAACGGGCACCTGTGCTCGACAGATTGTAAGTGATGTTCGCCATCAATTGAGGGATCTTGCCGATATACGCATTCCGGCCGACATCATAAGACATCTCCCGCGACTGCGATTCACCCCGCTCGTTGGTCCAGGTGAGGCGGATTTGTCGAGGAAGGGTACCTTCGTGATATCGCCATTGCGGCTCAGCCACGATCAACGCATCGTTGCCGCGGGGAACGGTTCGATCTCCGTTTTCGACAATGAACGTCAAATTGGTTGCCGAATCGAGATTCACCCACGGCGTAAGCAACCTCTGCCACAACAAGGAATACCCTTGAGCATTCAGCAGGAATGGGAAGGCGGCAACGATAGTAAACAGCGTCGCTCCAACCAGCGCAATCGCCATCGAACGCAGGGAAAGACACTCCCACAGATCGATTTTCGTTAGCCTCGAATTGGTTTCCTGGCGCAAACGATCTCGCATAAAGGCCGATTCGAGCAGCCCATGATATGGATTCATCGAAAGCTCAACAGTCGAACTGACACGTTCCTGCAGATCGGGAAAGGAGCTGTCAATCATATAAGCCAGTTCCGGCCAGCGACGTTTGCGGGCCAGCGGAAGGATCAGCCATTGATATACCAGCCAGATCACTGTCAGCCCAAGGAGGCACAGGAATCCGAAACGAATACTCCCCGGCAACGGGAACAGGTAATCCGTCGTCAGGAATAACGAAGCCAGTACGAGGCCAACAAACATCAGCCCGCCGAAGCCTTTGGAAAAACTGACCCAGCGGAGCCGTCGATCCAACTGAGCCAGTTCGTTCCGCAATTCCACGGGCAAACCAGCAGTTGATGTCGCAGAGTGAGGATAAGTCTGACTCATCAGGAGATCCATTTCCGGCCTGAAAGGCTTGTAACAACGACTTAATATATTCTATGGTGCCACGGCTCTGTGAGCCGTGTTGAACGAGTGTTTTTATTCTTGAGATTAGTCCGTAGGTCAGGCTGTGCCTGACGTTTTTAAATGGGACATCCAATTCAGTCAGGCACAGCCTGACCTACAGTTTACGGCAAACCGTACCATTTTCTAACCAGCCACTCGGCGGTCAGTATTCCCATGATCATCACAAACATTAACCAATGATTCCAGAGGGGAAAGTCAGTTTTTTCTTCCAGCGTGAGAGAATCCGGATTCAGTCTTGCCAGAAGTTCATCCATCTGATGCGGTAAAAAGACGGCTCCATTCGTCGCAGCCGCAAATTGTTCGAGTAAGGAACGATCTGCAGAAAGCTGATTCGTCTCGCTGTTTTGCCGAGGATTGACAAAATACTTTGCTTCGATGGGCACTGGCCCGAGCGGGATATCCGCGGCTACGAGTCGCAATCGATACTCGCCAACAGGCAATTCCGGAATCTGAGCTTCATGCAGCATCGGCTCGGTTTCGAGACCGACGAGCGGAAAACGCATAATCGGCACCAGCTGATTTTCGTCACTCGGATAAACTTCAATTTCCGCTCGAATTTCCCCGGAAGTATTCTGCAATAACTTTCGCGACCAGCGAGCTCGAACAGTCGTCTGCTCCCCTTCTTCAACTTCCGTGGAGTCGATCGCGAGCCGAACATCATCGGAACCGGCAGAGGATCGCATCTCGGCTGCCCAGCGAGACAACTGCCCCCAGAATCGATAATGATCCTTATCGCCGCGTCGGGAACGCCACCGCCAGGTACTGTCGATGCCCAGCCACAACACGCGCCCCAGTCCATAATTCTGTACGACAATCGCCCCTGCTGGTCGCGTAGTCGTTGAGGAAATTGTTCCCCCGACAGGCGTCGCTAACACAACGGCTCCCGGTTTAGGATCGCCAACCAGCCCATGAAAATGTCCCGGTAAATTCGCCCAGGCTTTCAGATTTTGTGCGTTATCGGTATCGAGCTTCATCACAGGATGCTGCTCACCCTGCGGCGTCAATTTCAAATGAAACCCGCGAAGATTCGGGCTGGGTGTCGTTTCATTGCGATTCGATTCAATATGTCGAAAATGTTCAATCGGCATCATCTTGGCGAGAATCGGATTTTGCATCACGGCTGAAAAATGACGTTTGCCTGCTGAGACAACCAGCGTGCCGCCACGTTCTCCGACAAACCGCTCCAGTTTCTCCCATGTTCCCTGATCGACCGATTTGGGATCCGCATCGCCCCAGATCACCATGTCCATCTCTTCAAAAGGACCAGCTGAGGTTTTTGCGTTGGGGAGGGAACTATCGAAAAAGGAGTGGGGCAGCAATCCGAGATAGGGCTGCTCAAACAGAACCGCATTCAAATTGACGCGATCATCCCGCTCGAAAGCGGCATCCAGAAAACGAAATTCCCAGCGGGCTTCGCCGTCGACCAGCAATATGCGGGTCGTATCGTCAATGACATTGATCGCAAATTCCTGCTGATTATTATCCTGCTGCGTCTCTTCCAGAGCGCTTCCCTGATTCGCATTCAATTCAGCGGAAGGACTCACATCGACAATAAACCGCTGACGTCCCGGTGTATTCAAGACGGGACTGAATTCGACATCGGCAAAGCGTTCGCCGCCGAGCACTTCCTGAGTCATTCGGTTTCCTGTCGCAACATCCGTCAGCGTAACCGTGACATTTCGCCCTTCATATCCGTGCGTTGTAGCCCGCACGCGGATCAAAGGTTGATCCTTCTTATAAACCGACTCCGGATGATCAGTTGATTCAATCGCCAGATCGACCGGCTGAGAAACAGAACCAGCCAGAATGCTGAAAATCGATCGCGATTGCCCCGAAAGTTGTTTCAGTTGAGAAAGCGGCTTTTCACCGGAAGTATCGACACCATCGCTGATGACAATAGCAGCCGTGCAGTTTTCACGAGCCGCAATTTCATCGAGGAGTTTTGTAAATGATGTCGTTGCCGAGGTAACTCCATCGGCCAGTGTTTCCCGGGAGCCTGCCAGATCTTCACCGGCTGTTCCTTTGACCGAACGACTGAACATAACGACTTCAACTCCGGAGATCTCCTGAAGTCGATCCAGCAAGCCAATTTTAGGAGCTGATAAAAGTTGCCGAGCCAGATCGAACCGGCTCATATGGTGTGTTGTTTCATTGTACGCAGCCGGAGTTTCGGCATCCTTGTTATCAGCAACTGTCGAGCTTTCTTCTGAATCCTCTTCAATATCGGAAGCAGGTTCGGAATCCTCCAGCACATCTTTCTTGATCATCCCCAGCCCGACAGCCCACTGTTTACGTTCCTCATCAGTCGCATGTTCATCGATCAGATCCATACTCTGCGAAACATCCAGCGCCACCAGCACAGACATCTGTTCTTTGAACGAATTCGTCCAGCTCATCGTCGGCTGCAAAGCCATCAGCAACAGAACCGCCAGCAGCAACACGCGGAGAGACATCAATGTCCAGCCCACCGGAGCAGAAACGAGCTTACGTTCGTACTGGTATAACCAGACCACCAGACCGACAGCCGTCAGAAAGCACAGGATGAGCAAAGCTGCCCAGCCGTAGGATTCGAGGCCGATATATGTCAGTCGCTGTGAGATCATGCAGTTATTTTGCTGAAGGTGGAGGAACTCCCTGAGAAACGTCTATTATGGCAATTATTCTCCAATTTCGCAGCAAAGAAATTGCCCAAAGACTGGAAACATCTCATTATTCGTGCTTATAGCACCAACTTCAATGCATTTCTCAGTGCAGAAGTCGCGAAAGACAGCGGATACAGTTTCTCGTAATACCACAGCTTTGCAAAATAGAAGCCAATTGGGGAGGCCTCGGAAATCTTTCCCTCTTCAACTTGATGAATCAGCCAGTTTAAACCTCGCTGAATGGCTTCGGGATCGGATTTACAAGCGATCAGGGCATCGACAGCCAGAGCAGTCTCTTCGACGGATGAAACCACATCTTTTGCCCCGCCCCAGCCTCCATTCTCATTTTGAATAGAACTTAGAAACTCGCAACCTTTTCGCATTCGCGTTTTTCGCTCAGTCGAATTCGTTTCTTCATGTTCGACGGCATAAGCCAGCAAAACCCGGGAAGTTCCATAAACGGGATTTTCATCTTCTTTGGCAAACTGATTCCCAAACCAGAGCGGCAGCCACGCTCCATCCGGGCGTTGTTGACGATCCAGAAAACGAAAACCACGAGCGATTTGCCTTTTTGATTCCGGTTGAGTCTCCATCAAGGCACGCAACACATGTGCCGTAATATCGGGAGAACTGCGATCAAACGGCAATTTCCCCCATCCTCGACAAAATGTCGGCCAGCCTCCGTCACGATTTTGCAGGGAAAGCAGCCAGATATTCGCGGAACTAATAGCCGAGTCAATCCGTTTTTGAGTGATCGAATCAACTCTCGACTTCAATTGGGAAAGTACGAGAATTGCTCCCGGTGTATCATCAGCATCGGGAACGCCACCCGACAAATCGGTCCAGGCCCAGCCCCCGGGATCCGCATTTGTATAAGGATGCACTTCCTGATATTGCTGATCGAGCAGCCAGCTGACAATCGGCTCGACCGCTTCTCCAGGCAAATCCTCATTCAATGCGTTTAAGCTGAGTGTCGTCGTCCAGGTCGCCAGATTTGTATCAATCGGCCAGCTGCCATCGGGACGGACGGAATCCTGTAGAAACCGAACCGCTTCTTTGACCACGGGTGATTCATGATGCCCGGCTGCGACCAGACTCATTGTGACAAAACTGGTCAGGGGCGTCGCTTCGAGAAACCCGCCTGTCGTTGGCTGAATTTTTCGCAGCACTTTCAATGCAGAAGCTTCTGAGAAATTACGAACAACTCTCCACGGCAAAAACCAGGTTGGCCGTTTTCGATGTTTCAACACTCCAATCGCAATCAAAGCTGGCAACGCATAACTGACAACCGGCAGATTGGCCCACTTGTACCAGTTCGCCGGCAGACAGGCCATTTCAAACGGCAACTGATTCACGTCCCGCCAATCGACCAATCCCCCCAAAGCCGCCTGCATCAGGATTGGGACAGAGAATGTGCGGTCCTTGCCATATCGCTCTCTGACTGCTGCCACCCCACCAATTCGCTCAATGTAGTCATCTGTATGTCTAAGATACGACTCATCAATCATGGATTTGAGCGAGTCCGTATTTTTAGTAATTTCAAGCACCGCCCGCACAAGCATCGTCGTCGAAATATTGCTCAAACTTTTCGGAGTATCACCCCAACCACCATCGTTATTGCGTTCAGAAAGTAACCAGCGAATCCCCTTGGAAATGAGATCTGGCAATGCGTTCAATTCGATACCGGAACACTTTGCACGCTGCACCTGAATCAAAGCCATCACAGCAGTCGCCGTCGAAAGAGCCGAGGTCGATAATTCACCTTCCCAATGCCCCTGCTCAACACGCTCATTCAACAGGAGTTGATAACACGCATTATATGCTTCCTGCAGACGAGAGTCTGCGGAATTTTGAGTGGTGAGATTGATACCGACTAAGTCTGTCATTAGTGATTTTTTATTGAGGCGTGCTATTTACCTGCGGCTTTCCGCTTTCCGCCATCCGCTTTCTACAGCGAAAGCTCATCCAGACTATCCATCAAGTCATCCAACTCGTCTTTCGGTTTGGAATCTTTATCAGCCTGCCGTTTTCTCAATCCGACAGCGACACCCACGGCATCACGACCATCAGCAACCAGTTCCCGATCACGTTCCCGTACCGCGATATCGATACTGTTTTCCGCTCCGAACAACTTGGAAAGATCGATCTTAAAACCAGCGACTTCGCCGGGAGCTCCAGCAATTGCGGGAGTTTTGTGGCCGGGGAAAATAATCGCATTCTCGGGACAGACCCGACTGCAAGCCGGGCAGCCTTTTTTGCAGTTGTCCTGCGTTTCGACGAGAATCAAATCGCTGTCGGTCACGCCATACACGCCGAACAGACAAAAATCGATGCACTCCAGGCAGTTCGTACAGCGTTCGTAATCAATGACGGGATACCAGCGTCGCTTCACCGGCTCCGGCTCTTCAACGCCCGGTGCATGTCCATTCCCGTTTGTCTGAGCAACTGACGTTTCCGGAGTTCGCAGATAGCGCTGCAACTGCTCCGGTTTTGGGCTGCCTTGAATCCAGCTCATCAAATCGACCGTCTGCACCGACTTCTCTTTGGCGATCCGCTGGATCTCATTGAAGTAGTCATCGACTGAAGAACTGACACGCATATCGATGCAATACAGCTTTCGATTTGGCAAATCACCCATACCAATTCCGCGACCGGGTGATTCTTCAGCTTCGTCTCCCATCTCGTCGTCATCGACTTCTTCTTCGAGCAGCGTCATCCCTTCCTGACCGCGAACTCCCTGACGATGCAAAACCCAACGGGTCGGACGGGGGTATAACCAGGAGAGAACAATCAGATCGCCCGGCACCGATTTCAAAAAGAGCATCCCCGTATGTTCAGCATGCAAATCGTAAAGATGCGGCACGACAGCGACATCGACTGTGCCATCCATCAACAGACGGGCAGCCAGCGATTCTTCCAGATCTCGATTTTTCGGGTTCTTACTTTGTGACTGTGAAATCACGACAGTCAGTTTTTTACCAGCCATAGGTGGGACCATTTGGGGATTGAAGATTCATTTACAGATATCATCAGAGTATGCTGATTGTACGCAAGAATCTACCATTTCAAGAAATCGATCAGCCATGAATAGCAAAAAGGCTTCAATAATCATGATTTATACACGTTGGGTACTCTTTTTACTGTTGCTCACAGGAATTTTCACTAATGATCTGCTTGCGGAATCATCTGCGGTCATTCATCTGGGCAGCCAGTTTCAGGCTCAGGATACCGAAACCGATTACTCCAAGGCTGATAGCGAAGATCAGAAGGCCGGTCTGGAAAATTTATCCTGGACACCACAGTCGTTTTCCGTCGAACTTGAAGCCGCAGAGAATTCTGACGCGGATTTTCTGGTCCGTTTTCCCTCTCCAATTTCCAGCAAACATCCGGAAAATGATCGAGCCTGCCTGGAATGGTATGCCGCTCGCGATGAAGCCGGACAGTTCTTAAATCGTCCTGCGATTGTCGTCGTCCACGAATCGGGACGCAGTATGCCTGTTGGACGCCTATTTGCCCGCACACTCAATCGACGGGCTTACCACACCTTTCTGCTGCATTTGCCCAGTTATGGAAAACGCAGTTGGGGAACGAAGCCGACACCTGAAGAATTGCTCGTGCTGATTCGGCAGGCGATTATGGATGTCCGTCGGGCTTACGATGCTGTGAAAAGCATTCCTATCGTCAATCCCAATTGCATTGCCCTGCAGGGAACTTCACTCGGTGGACTGGTCAACGCGACAGTTGCCGGAGTCGATTGCCAATACGATGCCGTCTTTCTGATGCTCGCTGGCGGAGATTTCATGAGCATTATTGCCAACGGACAGAAAGATGCCGCGAAGATGCGAAAGGAACTGGAAAAAGCGAATATCGATCCCAAAATCCTCCAGCCTGTTATCCACCAAATCGAACCCAACCGCTTCGCCTCGGGCGTTCAGGCCGAGAAAGTCTGGCTCTATTCCGGCAAATACGATCAGGTCATTCCACTGGAGAACGCAATTTCATTCGCCAAAGCCGCCAACCTGACCCCCACCCACCACATCCTCATGCCCGCCAACCACTACAGCGGCATCATCTACATCCCCGCCATCATGCAGCATATTCATGAGCAGATGGAAGCGGTGATGAAGTCGAATTCGTTGCCAAATCAGCAATAATATCGACCACGATACAGGCACGAAGCGCAAGCGAGTGAGTCTGAGTGGCCAGTGTTGAGTGGCTAGTGGCCAGAGAATCACTGCAGCATTTTTTTGCTGATCAATGAATATGCTGAAACTGATATTCATTAAGCCATCAAAGCCGATCGATTCAAATTCTCAGCAATCCTATTATGATACGCACAGGGAAAATCCGTTCCGTTGTTCGTTCAGAAATCAAGTGCTGTCATGCTTTGGGAAATCGAAATTACCGCTCAACAGCCGTATGTTGATCGTGAAGCTAATCGTGTTGTGAGTGAAAGTGGTGGGCTTGGCTGCTCCACGATTACTCAAGTTGCTTCCGCCCGGGTGTTTCTGGTGGAAGGCGAACTGGATCTGGCACAAGTTGATTCCATTCGACGCCTCCTCACGGATCCCGTTACCGAACAGGCGACCATCAAACGGCTCGATCTCGAAAGCTCGACCGACAGTTCAGAATCTGAGCAGGCTCAAGTCAATGTCCTGTTTAAGCCGGGCATGACCGACAATGTCGCCTACAGCACCCGCCGCGAACTTCAGGAACGGGGCTTGCCCGTAACTGATGTCGCCACCTGCCGTCGTTACTGGTTTGATGCCTCAGCCGAGAATAGCGAAATTCAACGCACAATTGCCAAAACACTCGCCAACGATGCCATTGAACGTGTTATCCGCGGACCCCTTCAACTGAAAACGATTGCGATCGGACACGATGTTCCTTTTGAATTAAAGACCGTCAAACTGGCCGGGCTGAGTGATGAAGAACTGATGACCATCAGCCGGGAGAACCTGCTCTCGTTATCTCTGGTTGAAATGCACACCATTCAGGACTATTTCGCCAAACTGAATCGCGATCCAACCGATATCGAACTTGAAACCGTCGCTCAAACCTGGAGTGAACACTGTTCCCACAAAACCCTGGCTGGCCGAATTCGCTATACCGAGGGAGGACAGACCCGTCAGTTTGAGAACATGCTCAAGGAAACCATCTTCGCCGCCACCGTGCAAATTCGGAAACAGCTCGGTGAAAACGACTGGTGTGTCAGTGTGTTCAAAGACAATGCCGGGATCGTCACCTTCAACGATAAATATGATGCCTGCTTCAAAGTCGAAACTCACAATCGCCCTTCTGCTCTCGAACCTTATGGCGGAGCCAACACCGGTATCGGTGGGGTTATTCGCGACTGCCTGGGCACCGGATTAGGCGGACGTCCGGTCGCGAATACCGATGTCTTCTGTTTTGCTCCACCTGAAACACCACATAGCGAATTACCTCCCGGTGTTTTGCATCCGAAAACAATTGCCCGAGGCGTGATTTCCGGCGTGCGCGATTACGGAAATCGCATGGGCATTCCGACTGTTAATGGAGCGGTTTACTTCGATGACCGCTACATCGGCAACCCGCTCGTCTTCTGCGGAAATGTGGCTGTCATTCCAAAAGGAAAATCGGAGAAAGTCGTTTCGCCAGGCGAATATATTGTCGCCATCGGTGGCCGAACCGGACTGGACGGTATTCATGGAGCGACATTCTCCTCGGCAGTGTTAACCGATAAAAGCGAAGAAACATCGGGCGGAGCAGTGCAGATTGGGAATGCGATCACCGAAAAAATGGTCGCTGATGTCGTCCTCAAAGCTCGCGACCGCAATCTCTTTTCCGCGATCACCGATTGTGGAGCTGGCGGATTCAGCAGTGCCATCGGCGAAATGGGCGAAGAGACCGGAGCCGAAGTCTGGCTCGACCGGGCTCCGCTCAAGTATTCGGGACTTTCCTACATGGAGATCTGGATTTCCGAAGCTCAGGAACGGATGGTTCTCTCGGTCCCTAAAGAGAAATGGGAAGAGTTCGAACAGGTCTGTGCGAGCGAAGGCGTCGAAGCCGTCATTCTGGGACTGTTCACGGATACGAAACAGCTTGTCCTCAAGTATCAGGATCAACTCGTCGGCAATGTCGCGATGGCCTTCCTGCACGATGGTCGACCGCCCATCATTCGCGATGCAACTTATACACCGAAAGAGTCCACTGCCGTTTCACTGCCGGAAGGAATCGACCTCAATCAAACGCTACTCAAGACATTAGGTGCTCCCAACGTCTGCAGTAAAGAGTGGATCATCCGCCAGTACGATCACGAAGTACAAGGGGGTTCGGTCGTGAAACCTCTCGTCGGCGTGAAGCATGATGGTCCTTCCGATGCTGCCGTCGTTCAACCGGATTTCGATTCCCCGAAGGGGCTCGTCATTTCCAACGGAATGAATCCGCACTACGGCGAGATCGATCCTTACTGGATGGCCATTTCTGCAGTCGATGAAGCGATCCGAAACTGCGTCGCCGTCGGAGCCGATCCGCAGAAAATTGCGATCCTCGATAACTTCTGCTGGGGCAATACCGATCGTCCCGAAACTCTTGGTGCGCTCGTTCGCTCGGCTCTTGGTTGCCAGCAGGCCGCTCTCGAATTCGGCACTCCGTTCGTCAGCGGGAAAGATTCCCTGCACAACGAATTCACGTACGAAAAGGATGGCGAAACTCAGGTCGTTTCCATTCCTTATTCTCTACTCATTTCCGCACTTGGTCAAATCGATGAAATTGAACATTGTGTGACAATGGATTTGAAATCAGTGGAAAATCGCGTCGCAATTGTCGGCACGACTCGCAACGAACTGGGCGGTAGTCATTTTAATCTGGTAGAGAACCTGAGCGGTGGCGAAGTTCCGATTGTCGATTTTGCGGAAGCCCGAAAGATCTTCGCGGCTATCTACACAGCCCACAATCAGCAACTGATCCGCAGCTGTCACGACCTCAGCGAAGGTGGCCTGGCCGTCGCAGCAGCCGAGATGGCATTCGCTGGAGAACTTGGCCTCGACCTGTCCCTCGAAAACATACCTTATTCAAGTGATCTTGAAGACATCGCCCTGCTCTTCGCAGAAAGCAATAGTCGCTTCCTAATCGAAGTGACACCGGAGAATGTCGGCCAAATCGAAACGCTGTTCAAAGAGGTCCCCTTCGCCTGGCTGGGTGAAGTGACTGATTCTTCTGAAGTCAGCATCCGAAATGCATCAGGCGATGTTTTGATTAATCAGAATATCGCCGATTTGAAATCTGCGTGGCAGAAAACATTAGCCTGGGGATAAATCCTCACAACGTGGGCAAATTAATAAAACAGACACACTCGCTTGCGCTTCGTGCTTGTAAAAAAAACTAACTGCTAAGCATTCACTGAAATCGGCTCGCCTGATTGAAAAGCACGATTTCCCAGATGACAGAAATCGGAGCTGATTCGACCTGTGGTAAAGTCGGCTGCGAGGGGTGCTTTCTGGCGGATGGCATCGATAAAATTCTGCACGTGTGGTTCGAGCGTTTTGCTGGCTGGTTGTCCGACAGACTTTTTGCTGTCATAAACTTTCCAACCACTGCGGTCGATAATGAGTGTCCCCTTTTCGCCATAAAAAGCAACACCATGTGGACGACCTTCGTGACCTCTGCTCGTCCACTGACGATGTTCCCACACAATTGCCGCCTCAGGAAAATCGTATTGAACGTGCAAGGTATCGGGTGTATCACGACCATCATTAAGGTGATAACTCCCACCAGTTGCTGTCACTCGATTCGGCATATCGGCCTGCAAACCCCAGCGGGCAATATCCAGCAAAGGGACGCCCCACGATCCGAGTTCACCTGAACCGAATGGCCAGAGACATCGCCACTGAAAATGCCAGTCGGGACCTGCCAATTCGCAGGACGACTCCGGTCCCAGCCACAGTTTCTGCTGATGTTGGGAAAGAGGATGCGGAATCGTTTTTTCCGTCGAGATCAGTTTCTGACGTTTCACACACGCCCAGGCTTTGACGTAGCGAGTTGAACCGAGTTCTTCAGAATGCAGATACTCCATGGCCGAGCGATAATGCTGCCCACTGCGATGCTGCAAGCCGACTTGGACCAGCACACCGGTTTGCGAAAGCATCTGCTGTAAGCGTTCGCCTTCTTCCACTTTGTGTGTTGTCGGAATTTCCAGATAGAGATGTTTACCGGCATTTGCTGCCATGGCAGACATCCAGGCATGGTGATGATCGGGAGTGGCAATCACCAGGGCATCCAGATTGGGATCGTCGAACAAGAAATTCGCATCCTCTTCACTGCGAACCTTGCTGCTCTCCAGATTCAATTCCCGACCTGCCCGTGCACGAACCGCTGAATCGACATCGCAGATGGCTGAAATTTCACATCCACTCGTATGCTGAAAAACTCGAGCCAGCTCCAGTCCCTGATTTCGTAGTCCGATAATTCCAACGCGAACCGTATTTGCTTTAGAAATATCACCGGAGTAAGCACTCGCTCGTGATTGAGAAATATGTGATAAGCCAACCACACCCGCAGCAGCTGTGGCGGCATTGCGGGCGCTATCCCCCAGAAACTGGCGGCGATTGAGCGGTGTTGAGGTTCGATCTGGATTGGACATAAATTACTCAGCATCTTCCCGGCGTAGTACCAAGACAGGGCAATGGGCATGACGAATCACGCGTTCGGCAACCGATCCCAGCAAGGCTCGTTTGATTCCATGATAGCCATGCGAGGGAATCACAATCAAATCCGCATTAATCGACGAGGCATAATCGGCAATTTCCGTTCCCGGATCACCCACCCGATTCAACACAGTTACCCCTGTGAAATTATTCTCTTTAATATATTCCTGCGTATGAGACCTCGCGGCATTTTCCCGTTCGACCTCATCCACCGCACCCCAGGCTGCTCCCGGACTCACGATATCCAACGGGAACATCACATGAATGGCGTGTACCTGCTCGGGCAGAGAAACCAGTTCGAGAGCCGTTTCGACTGCTCGTTTGGATTCTCCCGAAAAATCAATTGGCACAACAACAGATTTTTTTGGTAACCAACTCATTTGTCACCACTTCCCTTTCACATGGAGGTTACTTGCAATACAAAGGTGTCTTATCGGTCTCTCTTTATATTCTCTCATGACTGCACCTTTTTTCAATCAGCAGCGACCGATTCTGCCTATTCTTTTTCAGAAATGGGAAGACAAACGGAGATTATGACGATTTCTGCCTCTGAGACAAAGAAACTGCTGATCTTTCCCGCTAATGACTCGGAGAGACTGCTCTCGATCCAGAAGATTTCCAATCTATTGAATATCATCAATACATCAGATCAAACAGAGGCTCTGCAGGAAATCACCGATGCGGACGCCTTCTTTGGCAAGATGACACCTGAATTATTGAGCCGGGCAGAAAACCTGAAGTGGATTCAAACACCGACCGCCAGTCTGGAGCATTATCTGTTTCCGGAATTGATCAACCATCCTGTCCAGTTGACCAATATGCGGGGCCTGTTTTCGGATGTGATCGCCGATCATGTGCTGGGTTATATCCTCACTTTTGCCCGAAACCTACACTTATACCGGGATGCTCAGTCCCGAAATTATTGGGGACCAATTGGAGATGATCAGTCCCAAGCCGACTTTCTCAGTGGGCCGGGAAATGTGACCCCGGTCGATCTGGCTCACAAACATCTTTCCGATTGCACGATGGGAATTGTCGGCGTTGGGGAAATAGGACGGGAAATCGCTCGGCGAGCACATGCGTTTGGAATGAAATTACTCGGAGTTGATCCCAAGCCACACCCTGCCCCCGACATCCTTGAAGAAATCTGGCCCCTTGATCGCCTGCCGGAATTGCTGCAACAATCTGACTTTGTCGTCATCGCTGCACCGCACACGCCGAGTTCCGAGAAGTTGTTTGATGCCGAGATGATTTCGCAGATGTCGCCCGAAGGTTATCTCATTAATATCGGACGAGGAGCAATTGTCGATCTGACCGCTCTAACAAAATTACTCCAGGAAAACAAAATCGCAGGAGCGGCTCTGGATGTTTTTGAGATCGAACCTCTTCCAGTTGACCATCCCCTCTGGTCGATGCCGAACGTGCTGATTACTCCCCACATCGCAGCCGCTTCACCCCGGGTGGCCGAACGGCATCTGCAAACGTTACTGGAAAACATTCGACGGTTTCTCAATGAGGAGCCTCTGCTAAACCTTGTGGACAAGCAAGCCTGGTGCTGAAATTCATCAGTAACTTAGGGTGGCGGGGGCGCTCTCGAAGAGAAGCCCCCGGATCGATAAACTTCCGGGGGCTTCCGCT
>DEML01000113.1:6062-13920 GCA_002359185.1 Planctomycetaceae bacterium UBA2671 | reverse complement strand
GGGGGCTTCCGCTAAAGCGGAGCGCCCCCGCCACCCTCAATGAAATTTTTTTATGATCGTGCTCCACAATGGAATTTAATTATTCCCTTGAGTAAGATACCGCACCTTCCCACAGTTCTATCCAAAAGACACGCCTCGTCTCACTCCACTCCGCTTCCTCATTGTGCTTTCCAGTTCGATAGAATTTTATCGTGAGCATAGAAATGAACTCCAAGTTCACCCGCACTCAGTGGCTGATTTGCGTCATCGCCTCCATCGGTTTTGCCTTTGATATTTACGAACTCCTGATGTTGCCCCTGATCGTGAGGCCAGCGTTACAGGAACTGATTGGAGCCACTCCAGGAACTGCTCAATTTGAGCGATGGGTCGGACTGTTGTTCTTTGTGCCTGCACTGATCGGTGGGGTGTTCGGTTTGCTCGGAGGTTATTTAACAGATGTGCTCGGACGCAGACGCGTGCTCGTCGGAAGCATTTTGCTCTACGCATTCTCAGCCTTTGCGGCTGGATTTTCCACCTCCATCGAGATGCTACTGATCCTGCGATGTACGACGTTTATCGGTGTCTGTGTCGAATTCGTCGCGGCTGTGGCGTGGCTGGCGGAATTGTTTCCCGATCCTAAACGTAGAGAATCCGTTCTTGGATTCACGCAGGCATTCTCATCGCTCGGTGGCCTGCTGGTGACTGGGGCCTATTATCTCTCGTTGCAATACGGCGAGTTTTTACCCGCAATTCAGGGCGGACATGAAGCCTGGCGATACACCTTGATATCAGGCGTCATTCCTGCTCTCCCATTGATATTAATTCGGCCATTTCTGCCAGAGTCCCCGGAGTGGGAGCGTAAGAAAAACGAAGGCACACTCGGCCGGCCAAGCATCGCTGCACTATTCTCACCGAAATATCGTCGCACGACCATCGTGACAACACTGATGTTCGCCTGCAGCTACGGAGCCGCGTTCGGGGCTCTTCAACACACCCCGCGAATTGTCCCCTCGATGCCGCAGGTTCAGGAAATGACCAAAGGCAAGCCGGTTCCAGCGCAGAAAAAGATTGAGCAGGAAACAGCCGCCCATGTGAATTTCTATCAGGAGATCGGTGGACTGGCCGGACGATTTCTTCTAGCGGTTTGTGCGATTTGGATTGTCAGCCGTCGAGCATTGATGCGAATATTTCAAATCCCGGGGCTGATTATCATTCCACTCGTCTATTTTTTCCCAGCTCGAGACAATCTGGAATTACTGAAGATCGGAATATTCGTAGCCGGCATGCTGACGATCGCCCAATTCAGTTTCTGGGGCAACTATTTACCAAGGATGTATCCGGTGCATTTGCGAGGAACCGGCGAAAGTTTCGCAGCCAATATCGGAGGACGCGTCATCGGCACCTCGGCTGCGTTGGTTACAACTTCGCTCACGCCTTTGATGCCGAATCGCTCAACGGCATTGGCTGCAGGCTGCGTAGCCCTGGCCGTCTATCTGATCGGTTCCATCGCCTGCTTCTGGTTACCAGAACCACCTCCACAAGATATGGAAGAATAAGCAGAAGCAATTCGGGTTTAAAATACTCATGGTAATTCCGTTTGTTCCCAGGGTACTCAATGGAAACGAGGAATTTGATCAGGTCGATTCACGAACAACCAGTTCTGGCTGAATGATCCGAATTCTTTTTGAGGGAGGAATCGGCCCTGCCAATGATTCCTCGACCAGATTCAGAGCTTCCTTCGCGTAAGTTGCGTGACATTGATCGATCGTTGTCAGACGGGGTTCAATCACGTCTGCGATATCGAGATTGTCATATCCAGTCACTGCGATATCCTCAGGAACGGAAAGGCCGTGACGACGCAAGCCCTGAATGATTCGCACGGCCCACTCATCATTGGAAGCAATGATTGCATCAGCCTTATTTTTCAGAACCAGGTTCTGAATGCAGTGATCCACCGCTTCAGAAGTCGGCTTCTGTGTGGCTTCAGGGTTAGTCCAGACCAAAGAATTATTAACAGGTAATCCCCTTCGACTGGCATTTTCCTTCCAGGCTTCGCTGCGAATGGACATCAGCAAATCGGAATGAGACCATAACTGGAGGGCGATTCGCTTCCTGCCCCGCTCCACCAGATGATCGACCAGCAACTTGATCGCGTAGGACGTTTCAACCCGAATACAGGGCTGAGACTTCAGAATAGGCGAGGAGTGCAGAATAATGTTCTTCCGCTTTTGAAAAACTTTTTTCAGCTTGGGACTGGTATCCTGCATCACGTCAAATAGACACAGAATGACATCCATCCCGTGATCTGTGAAATCGTCCAGATAGGTTTTAATTTCATCGGCATCGTGATGAACCTGGCCGATCATCAATCGATAGCTTCGGGCATGAGCTTCGGCTTCTATTGCAGCCAGACGAGCAGAAAAAACGGCCAGATTGACCGTATCGAGCAGAACTCCGATAAGCCGGGTTGGCATTCCCCGAAGTCTCTGAGCGGCTCGGTTAGGGCGATAATCGAGCTCCTCCGCGATTTTCAGAATTTTCTTTCTGGTCTTCTCTGAAACCCGGACACAATCAAGACCTGAATTATTGAGGATATGCCCTACAGCTGCCCGGGAAACGCCTGCTTTTTCGGCGATATCCTGCAGTCGGACCTTCCGTTCTCCATTCACCATACGTCGCTTTTCGTCACTGCACGGTCAGCATTGCAGAGCATAAAATAAGTGCTCAACCAAAGACGATGACCGTTCTGCTATTAAATTTTCATAATAGAGAATTGCTGAACGAATTATCAAGTCAGAGGCGAACGCATAAGCTCACTTAAACCTGTTCCGGTACGATATAGGGAGATCTATACTCCCTGCGAAGTAATTGATTGGCGGCAGCATCATTTGGGAAGATTTCTTTTGTCGGATCAATTTTCAATGTCCGACCGAGCTGTACGGAAGCGGACTTCGTGTTTACACCGTTAGCGGCTAAATGCTCACTCATCCGCTGAGAGGCCTCCGCAATGAGTGGCTGATCCTGGACGCGTTCTGGCAGTGAAGTTAAGGCAACTGGCTCTCCCAACTGGTGCGATATATTGCCCAGATGACAAAGTGCGGATGAAAGATGACCTGTCTTGACGCTGCAATTCAGATCTGATGTTTTACGAGATCGAACGGCTTTGACAAAATTCTCGCGATGCAGTTGTCGTCCTCCATCTGCTCCCTTATCTCCAGTAACTTCGCGGATCGTTTTACCGTTGTTGTCGATCACTTTGCCTGTGTCAAATCCGAGGTAGGTCGCATCTTCCCCTTCGACAACGATTCCGTAACTGAGCCCCCGATATTGACAGGTATCCTGCTTGCCTTCCGCAGTGGGCAAATCACGAATTTCGAATGTGATAGGTGCTGTGGCATAATCATAGCTCAGAATGTGTGTATTTGGTGTCTGACCATTATCATCCCAGGCATATCGTCCTCCGACACTCGTTACACTTGTCGGGAATTCCTCGGCTCCTACGACCCAACGGCAAAGATCAAGAATATGGGGGCCATTGTTACCCAACTCCGCATTGCCATAATCCCAGAACCAGTGCCAGTCATAGTGATAACGCAAACGCTCGAGTTCTGTAGAACCAGGCCCGCACCAGAGATCATGATTGACCGTTGGCAATGGTTTCGGAGTGACTTCCGGCTTGCCAATCGATGACCTGCGAGTCAGGTAGAGACCTTTGACGCTTTTCAGTTTGCCGAGGACTCCCTCTTCACGAATTTCTCGGAAGAACTCCTGCAGATGCGGAAAGCTTCGGCGTTGAATACCTATTTGTACAATTCGCTCATATTTCTGCGCGGCTTTCTCCATCTGGCCTGCTTCCCAGATGTTATGGGAACAAGGCTTTTCCGTATACACATCCTTCCCAGCCTGACAGCCCCAGACCGTTCCCAATCCATGCCAGTGATTCGGCACAGCCAGAACAACCGCATCGACATTCGGATCATCATAAACGCGACGCAGGTCATCGTATGTTTTGAGTTGATAACCAAATTTCTTATCAAAATTTTCCGCCCTTGTCCCAAGGACCGCACTGTCGACATCACATGCCCCGACCACACGCACGCCGGGAATCAGCGGAAAACCTTCCAGGTGTGTCCTGCCGATCCCATTCAGACCGATGACGACCACACGAAGTTCCTCGTTAGCCATGGCAGTGTGTGCAGGAGTTCCCATGGATGTGAAGGCTGTTGCTGAGATCGCAGCCAAAAATTGCCGACGATTGATTGAGACCATGCAGAATTCCTTTTGACAAGGTTGTGGGTAATGCTGTTAACTGATGGTAAAATGCAGAATCGATCCTCAACAACGATTTTCAGAATACTTTCCAGATCGATAAATTTCATCACTCCAATTCATGATATCACGTGGCATCATCATTGCATAGTAATTTATACCGAAATGCAATCATTATCGAGCAGATAAAAGTGTAAATTAAGGCCATGACTCCCAACTCAACAAGAACGCCTTAAATTATCCGATTAACATGATAAGCGATTTTCAGAAAAGTACTAATTGTTAATCCCATTGACAGACAAACCCCGGTCGTCCCTGTTTGGTCCAATCCGGATACTGGGTAGGGACATCGGGATAATCCCACCAGCGCCCTTCTTCACCGAGTAGTAATACACCGTAATGTTCAACTTCTCCGCAATTGTTGGGCTGTCCTCTTTTATGATCCCAGTTTTTAAAATTCATTTTCTTTTCATCAACCCAAGTCCAGGTTCCCTCAGAAGTAACATCGGTGCATCCAATCCAGACGAGGCGAGTATCGGTTAGCGCGACCAGCTTTGCAACAAAAGTATTTTCCTCCTTGGAATTAATGACCACAAGCTGTCCTCCCATTTGCTCACATTTCTTTTTTGCTTCATTCCAGGAGAGCTGTGAAGTGTAAACCTTATAGTATTTTTTATTGAAGCGAACTGTTCCTTCAGGTCGCAATTTTGAACTTGCCTGAAACTGTTCGAGTTTGGATTGTATTTCACGTGCGCGTGCTAGATCACCATTTTTGGTCAAATTGCTAATCGCCAATCTTAACGCCACTTCTCTCCGAGATCGCGCTTGATTAATGCGATATTGATAGGAGCGTACATTAACGGTAGTCGGTAGGACACCTTGAGTTTCAAAAGCTTTGATTTCTAATTGAACTTTATCCAACAGTTTTAAATCACCACTCCTTTGAGCGACTTCTCTACGCTTTTCCAATGCGTTAAATATGACATCACGCGATTCGGTCAGCATTTTCTCGTATTCAATTTTGGATTCTTCTAAATCTTTTTCAATTGAGTCTTCAGCGGAGCACAAATTGCTCATCAGCAAAGGCAGCAAGAGAATGATCACTAATGGTCTGGCAAATTTCATAATGATGTCTTTCATTTTCCAGTAACTCTGAGATATCGATGTCACTCTAACATGGTCATTACGATCACATTCGTCAATCAAAACGATATGAAAAATCCTTCAATGATTTAGATTTTAATTGCGAGATTACACGAAAAACCCCTCAGGAAGATTTGTATATTCCTGAGGGGTTTTGATCAGTCGATCAGCTGTCGAGATTACTCGTCAACTTTTTCGGTTTCTTCAGTCTCGTCAGAACCTTCAGCTTCTTCTGAACTCTCTGCGGAAGCTTCTTCAGTCGATTCGGCTTCAGCAGATTCTGTTTCAGCGGGAGCTCCTTCGGCTGCCGTTTCATCGGCAGCAGTTTCGGCTTCCTGCTCTGCTGTTGGCATCTGGAAGAGTGGTCCGCCGCTGGCTCCCATGCCCCCTTTGAGTTCTCCAGGAGCAGCAACCGGTTTGCCGGTTTCGTCAACCTGTTGAACATCGTCCAATTCGGCATCGAGACGTCGGCTCAGTCCGATCTTGCGATCGTCGAGGTCGAGTCGCAGAACGCGAACTTCGATTTCTTCACCAACTTTGACTTCCTGTTCGGGATCGTCCACTTTGTGGTCAGCCAGTTCTGAAACGTGCAGCAAGCCTTCGAGTTCCGATTCCAGTTCGACGAACACACCAAAGTTAGTGATCTTCGTCACTTTGCCAGTCACAATTGTGCCCGGGCCGTATTTGTCAGGAATTGTGGTTTCCCAAGGATCACCTGCGAGTTGTTTCAGGCCGAGGGCGATACGACGACGATCTTCATCGACAGAGACAATCTGGCATTCGATATCATCGCCTTTCTTCAACATTTCGCTGGCGTGCGAGATTTTGCGTGTCCAGGACATATCGCTCACGTGCAGCAAGCCATCGACACCTTCTTCGAGTTCGATGAACGCCCCATAATTGGTGAGGTTGCGCACTTTTCCAGTGACGGTGGCACCAATTGGATATTTCTCGGTGACGTTGTCCCAGGGGTTGGGTTGCGTCTGCTTCATGCCGAGGGAAATTTCCTGTTTGTCGGTGTTGATATTCAACACAACCACTTCGACCTGATCACCAATGTTGACCAGTTCGCTCGGGTGGTTAATACGACGTGTCCAGGACATTTCACTGATGTGAACCAGACCTTCGATACCATCTTCAAGTCGCACAAACGCACCGTAAGACATGACATTGGTCACTTCGCCGGTTACGCGACTGTTGAGCGGATAACGATCTTCGATATTCTCCCAGGGACTTTTTGATTTCTGCTTCAAGCCGAGAGCGATCTTTTCTTTTTCGCGATCGACATTCAGAATCATCACTTCGATCTTATCGTCGATATTGACCATATTCGAAGGATGATCAATGCGGCCCCAGCTCATATCGGTAATATGTAGCAGACCATCGATTCCGCCCAGGTCGACGAAGGCACCGAAATCGGCGATATTCTTGACCACACCTTCGCGAAGCTGACCTTCTTCGAGTTTCTCGAGCAAATTCCGTTTCAGGTCGGCACGGCGATCTTCGATCAGCTTACGACGAGAGACAACGATGTTTCTTCGAGGCTCATCGATCTTGAGGACGATACATTCGATATCCTGACCGATGAAATCGGCGATATCGTTCGGACGGCGGATATCGACCTGAGAAGCGGGCAGGAAGACGTTGACGCCGATGTTGACCAGCAAACCACCTTTGATTTTTCGCACAACGTTACCGGTGACGATATCACCTTCGTTGCATTTCTCAATAATCCGTTCCCACTCGCGGATTCGGTCCGCTTTGCGTTTCGAGAGCAGGATGACCCCGTGAATGTCTTCCAGGTCTTCCATCAACACTTCAACAGTGTCGCCCGGTTCCGGCTGCTTTTCGTCCTCTTCCCACTCTTCGAGAAGGACCAGTCCTTCACTTTTTGCACCGATATCAACAAGAACTTCATCGTCATCGACGCGGATCACGCGTCCTTCAATGATTTCATTCGCATCAAAACTTCGAGAGGTTTCATCGTATACCGAATCCATATCGGCATCTTCGCCAGTCAAATCGGCAAAGGACGTTCCCAGGAAGGAGTCAAGTTCATCATCTGTAATGGAAAATTCGCGGAGTAAATGCCTGTCAACCATGTGTTTCCCAAGCCAATTCCATATCGATTCCCAGAAAACCGATTGATTGGCCTAATTCGTTAATTAAAGGGTGAATTTCAAAATGCTGCCAGAGACACACGTCTCTGAAAAACACAGCAACTCGCTTTGCCTCTTTCGATGAAAAACCGGCTCGGGAGCAACGGTCACATTCTGCAGAGAGACGACCGGAGCCACGTTTCGATCAAAAAAAGAGTCGAGTGGATCGATGTTATACCACAACTCCGTTCCATCTGAACAGTCGACCCCGCCAGAACTGCAACGAAAATCAGTGGTTTTTTATAAAAAAGTCTTAAATTTACCAAGAACTCTCTGTGTTAGGGAGGCTGGGGTCGTAGCGAAGCGAA
>DEML01000113.1:0-5950 GCA_002359185.1 Planctomycetaceae bacterium UBA2671 | reverse complement strand
CGTAGCGAAGCGAAGCCCCCAGACCATGGTTCATTCCAGGGAATCATGAAATTCGCCCCTAGCCAACCTTAATCCTTCACTGGAAGTTGTTCTCATTTTATCGGTTGTGAGGCCACCCTTATATTCTCCCCAATTTAACTCAGCCGCACTTTTTTTCTCGGATTGATCGGTTTATCCGCTAAAGCCGTTAAAAACTGACACTCAGAACGATTCCATTTCCGATCATTCTCTCAAACGGCGTCTGTATCGGGGATTTGAGGTCAAATTATGCGCATTGTCATACTGGGAATCTTCAGTGGTCTGCTCTTCAGCTTGAGCGGCTGCCAATGCTATCGCACAACGGCCGTCTATTCGTCAATCATCGATGCTTTCGCCGACACAAAGCTCGCTCTCGATCCGCTGTATGTTCCCGGCCTGGATGTGAGCCGTATCGGAATGCCCGACTGGAATCGCTTTGGCATCAATCGCGCCCTCTGCCCCTGCGCTAAGGACTGCAAGTGCCCAATCTGCCGCGGATGCGATCCCGTTTACTATCCAGCCGAGTACCGCACAAAATATTGGGCCGCCCTCTCCGAAAAGCAGGCTCAGGATGAACGTGGCGAAATCGATTTGCCAGAACCGACTGAGACTCCAGAGGCAGAACTCATCCCGCTGCCCATGCCGATCGAGTAGTAAATCACTCCCAATACAAGCACACAGCGCGAGTGAGTGAGTCAATCCAACTTCAGCCATACACAATCGCTAGCACTTTTTGAATTTGCTACTTTGAATTTTCAGCACTCAATAAAGGACAATGTGTGCCACGGCTCTGTGAGCCGTGTAAATCCGTTTCAATTTCACATGATCTGTGGAAAGAGATAAGATCGTCGAATGCACGGCTCACAGAGCCGTGGCACCATCAAAGTGAGCTTATTTATTGGGTTTGAATCGTTCCACCCTCGAAAAAGTGCAAATTCAGAACCGGTGCATTGAGCTTGTTCAATAATGCCCTGAAATGCTTTTTCCGGGCAGTCTGGCAGAACATTCCCCTCATTCGCTACACTCTCGGATTGAAGGCTAGGACTGGTGAAACATCGCCCGAGTTGCGAAATGTTTGCAGTCCTGTCGAAATTAGCTCTTCTCTATGTTCAGGATTGCCCCTTAGAATATGAGATTGGTCGAGCCTTCAGTTATAATTGTGATAAGATCGACTGATTGAGTGTAGAACAAGGGAGGACACGCGTGGATTTGGATTCGTTACTTTTTGTCACGAGCGGCTGGCTCGAGGGGTCAGGGAAAGAGTCGGATGTTGTCGTATCCAGTCGAATTCGACTGGCACGCAATCTGGCCCAGTTTCCGTTCCTGACGAAAGCAGATGATCCAACACGCAAGGAAATCGAAGGTCTGCTCCGCGATGCCGTCCAAAAAGTCCGTAAGGACAACAAAAAAGCGAAGAAAGCAGATGCCGAATCGGAAGTTGATCCTGCTTCCCGCATCCCTGGTGAACCGGATCAACCTCCCGCCAAACCACGCTACTCCTACAACGACCTGACTTACATCGATGTCGAAACCCTTTCCAAAATCGACCGTCAGTTTCTGATGGAACGACAGCTCATTAGCCGGGAACTTTCCGAATCTTCCGGCCCCCGCGGCGTTGTCGTCGGAAACTCTCAGCAAACCAGCGTGATGATCAACGAGGAAGATCATCTCCGCATGCAGGTCCTCCGCAGCGGGTTCAATCTCGATGCCTGCTGGGAAGAAATGGATCAACTTGACGATGCCATCGAAGCCCGCGTCGCCTACGCCTATCACGAACAGTTCGGCTACCTGACCGCCTGCCCGACCAACGTCGGTACAGGAATTCGCGTCTCCGTCATGGTCCATCTGCCGGCTCTGGTGCAGACGAAGGAAATTCAAAAAGTCTTCCAGGCGATGCAGAAAATGGGGCTGGCCGTCCGCGGACTCTACGGAGAAGGCAGCCAGGCGATGGGAGATTTCTATCAGATCTCCAATCAAATTACGCTCGGCAAAAGTGAGCCGGAAATTATTGAGATGATTAAGGACGTCGTCCCGAATGTCATCGACTACGAGCGTCGCGTCCGCAAAGCACTCATTACCGAAAATCATCAGCAACTGCACGATCAAATCTCCCGCGCCTACGGCATCCTCCGCTCGGCTCAAACCATCAGCTCAGAAGAAACCCTGCACCTGCTCTCGAGCCTCCGCATGGGCGTCAACCTCGGCCTGATCGAAACCCCCGACCTAACCCTGGCCAACGAACTCTTCATCCAGACCCAACCGGCTCACCTGCAAAAACGCTACGCCAAAGAACTCTCGTCGGCAGAACGAAACACGGCTCGTGCGGGTTATTTGAGAGAACGGCTTGAGGCGTCTGAGGAAGAGTAGGCAGAGTCAGCTTCACAGGGTGGCCCGACCGACTTGTAGGCTTGTCTTTACCCATATCTTTTTCGCATGGCTTCATAGCCACGGATCGCCAGCAGAAGTTTGTCGAGGCCGCGCCAGATGGTCAGCCAGCCGGGTTCGCCATCTCCTGTACGCAGCAGATGTCCGCCCAGTCCCGCCAGTTGGCGGAAGAATTCGCGGAGCGTGTCAATCTTTGGTCCCTTCCGCAGCACACGCAACATCTCCAGCCAGACCTTGGGCACAACCTGTCCGGCAGGACGATCCGGTTGCGAGCGGGCGAGCATTTTCATTTGAACAAGACGCACCCCCAGCACACTCATCATTCCAGCCAACGCTTCGAGACGTTGTGATTTCAAGTACTGACGCGACTCCAGACGGCACCCGGTCTTGATCGCCTTATGAAACTCTTCGATCAACCAACGGCGCTCGTAATACTCGACCACCCGCCAGGCCGCCGCGAATGAATGAACCGGTAATGATGTCCACAGCACCCAGCGCAAAGGATCAACACCAGCGGGGGCATCAATTTCCCGCACCTCAATCACCGATTGACGAATTTCCTCAAGGCCGACCTGTTTCAGATACGGAGTCATACGTTTGGGGCGAGGAAGGATTGCCTCGGCGACACACACTTCCAGTCTGGCCGTTCGCTGCGGAGACCGGAAAGATCCCCGCACTTCCAACTCATATGTTCCCCACACCGGTTGCTGAGCCAGTAAGTCGTTTACACGCACGCGTTGCCCGTCTGGATCGGTCACGGCCCGATGCATCTGAGCGGCTCGAATCACCCAGTCGGATCGCTGCTCAACAAGATGGCAGAAAACTTCGAAGTTGTCTGCTCCCCGATCAAACACATGCACATACCGGGTTTGCTCAGGCGGCGGGCCGACAAGATCGATCACGCGTCCCCAGACTTCGGACTCCCGCTCGCGTTTCTTCCGTTGAAAGGAAGTCTGTTTCGGAGCCGGTTGCCGATAGAACAGTTCCTGTCCTGCCAACCCAATAATCTCGCCCGAAGCCGCGCAGACCATCATCGAATTGTGCAGAACAAAGCCACGTGCGGATCCATTCCTGGCCTGCTTCATTCCCTCAATCTGTCGACGAAACTCAAAGTGAGTCGACATCGTATCGCCAATCAGTAAAACCGTTCGGCGTGCCTGTTTTCTGGTCTGTTGCCAATGCGGTTCGGCCAGAGTGGTGAAGGTCACCTCATCGCAATCAAATAATCGGTAAGCGGCTTTCAGATCCGCCCATCGCTCGCACTGTGCCGGCGTGCTGCCATCGGGATGCTCGGCCATCAGTCGTGCCACTTTGACCGCTCGCCGCGTCCGCCGTGCATCTCCCAAATCACAAGTTCCAAAGTTAAGTTCGGCCCACTGATGGACATCAAGTTCGCAGATTGCCACAAGACTGCATCCGTGTAAACGTCTATCGAAGCGGTGTCCCGTCCTGTCACCATACCCCACCCGCATTGATCCTCACGGGCCAGAGGTGACCGAGCAATTCTCGCACCAAATGACTTCCCGAATGCTGCTCAAATGATGAATGTCTTTGAGAAGTAAGAACTTAAGATATTCAGAAAAAGCAAAACACCCCCGCACGACTTTGTAAAAATGTGGGTAAAGACAAGCCGACCAAGTCGGTCGGGCCACCCTGCGAATTTACGGGTAAGTGAGGTTGATGGTGTTTGAGCCAGCTTTTACGTCTTCCTGTTTTTCGATATTGGAGTAATCTTTGGGGACGTTACCTGCCGGTGGGACCATGGGTGCATTCGGGTCGTTGACATCATGATCTACGCTCCCTGATACGAATACGTTATGTTTACCGATGATGGCACCTTTGGTGGTGGAGTTGAAATAGAGTTCGTAAAATCCACTGGAATCGGTGACACCTGTTGAAGCTCGTCCTCCAGCAACCGGTGAGAAGGTAACAGCTACATCGGGCAATTCCTTACCATCGATTTTAATAGTTCCAGAAACTTTTCCCAGTTCAGGAGTATCGTCAGAACCTCCCCCACAGCCCAGTAACATTAGTACCGAGAAACAAAGACTTAAGTGATAACCCGCCAGCTTCATGATAAAACCTAAAAAAGATGAAGAGAATAAGGGAGGCTGCATGTATCGCAATCTCCCTTACTTTTTAATACCGCGGTTTTCCAGAGTGTGATCCGCGAACCCGACGAATAAGCAGGTGCTTTTGTCTACATTTAAGATTATTCAAACTGCAAAATGAGATGGAACGATCCACTTGTAGAGTATCAGCGTTATTATTCGGGAAAATAAAGTTATAAGGTACGACAACAGAGTGCCATGCAAGTATTTAACGACCAAAACAAATGTTGGCAAGATACTAAAACTCACCAACAACTTGCCCGTCATCACGCGAATTGAGGCGTTCGAAGGTGCTGTCCACAGCCTCAGTTCCGCCTGTGTGACGATTATTGGCATCCACATTTTCGGAAATGAAACGTACAGAACCATCAGCGAGCACAAACTGAGCTCCTCCCTGATGTCGGCTTGAAAAACCTTTGTTACACTCATTGGTCTGGGCATTAATGAACGAGGTTCCCGAGCCGAGTACATAATGTATACCACTCTGCTCATTGGAAATCCTGGTTCCATAAATGACAGCAGCTCTGCATGTGAAATTGGTACCGCTTGCGTTATTTAAATCCCAAGCTCTCTCTCCAACCATAATTGTGTTGCTGGTACCATCACTGATATTGCTCATCCGAACATTGGAATCGCGCCAGAACATGCCGTTTGCTCCAGTCCCGTTCGCCCCCCACTGGCTCATGGCCCCGAGGCCGGGACCAGTATTCCATGCACAGCAATTGGGATCCGGTGCTTGGCTATGCCAGCGACGACTGGAGTTTGAAACGACATAGTTGGAGGTTGCGACCTGCGGAGCTGATCCATCGGCTGCAAGAAGAGTCTTAGAGGCATTCACGCCAGGGGCGGAATCTGACGGACAACGAAAGGAGCTCACGGGGGTCTGCATCGCAGATAAAGTTGCTGTTCCTGCGTTTAAAGCATCCTTTAGACGAATATCACCCACCTGCAAAGTATCATACATCGCAGATTGTTCGACGAAGGGCAAAATTAATGCTCCCCAGCCCCATGATGACCGAGCGGCTGTAAGCGCTGTCCCATAAGTTGTTCCGTCAGTGGGCGTCGTGTCGAACTGATTAATGTATCCGGGAGGGAATACATTGAAGGTGTCATGATAATTATGTAAGGCCAAGCCCAACTGCTTCAGGTTATTTTTACAACTGCTTCGACGGGCAGCTTCGCGGGCTTGCTGAACGGCCGGTAACAGCAATGCCACAAGAATTGCGATAATCGCTATCACTACGAGTAGTTCTATTAGTGTAAAACCGGAATGGCGGCGCACATTATTCATTGAATTGATCCATTCAAAGTGAGGAAGAGGTAAATCTAAAATCAGTTTAACACAATAACATATAATAAATGGCGATTATGTAGTTCGTCAACAGTGTTTCAGAATTTATGTATTTGTTCCTTAATTCGACTTTCGCACTTTTACG
>DEML01000074.1 GCA_002359185.1 Planctomycetaceae bacterium UBA2671 | reverse complement strand
ACTGCCTGACCGATGGCTATTGCGAAGCCTGTTACGAAACCCTTTCTGAAACTGATCCTGAACTCGAAGAAGAGGACAACCATTATGAAACGACGCACCCCCAACAAATCCCCACTCCCTCGACGCCTGCAGAGACGGCCTCGCCGTAAACGCTTTCATCGACCGGCCTTGAAGTTCAGCCCGACGGCGTGGGCGAAGTTGATTTATCTGCGCGATGCCGGCCCGACTGAAGTGGGGGGATTCGGCATCTCCTCTGCAGACGATCTCCTGTACGTCGAAGAGCTGGTGCTGCTGCCGCAGATCTGCACAGCCGTGACTGTCAGCTTTGCTGAAGAGGCCATTGCCGATTACTTCGACAATCAAATTGATCGCGGATTAAAGCCTGAGCAGTTTGCTCGCATCTGGATTCATACACATCCGGGAGAGTCCCCGGAACCGAGTCCTACGGATCTGGACACCATGGAGACCAGTTTCGGCGAGTGTGACTGGGCGGTGATGTTCATCCTGGCCAGAGAGGATAGGGGGAAGTGCTGTATCAGTTATTTGAGATGACTTCAATGAGAATGGATTTATTCAATTTCTTCAATTCGAATCTCAAGAATAATAATCAAAAACTGGAGACCAGTGGCCTGAATGCTTGTGTATTGCTGAGCGAATAAAATTCGGCAAATTTACGACAAATATTGGCTGATTCAGTCGCAGAATGAGCATTTAATATTAAAGCATTGAAAATGACGTTCCGTACAGATATTCTGACTTACTGTTCACATAGTCATACATGCAGATTTATCAATTTATACGAGTGCGGGTCATGATCTTAAAGAGAAATGGGATAAATCCCATACTATTTTTACTGTTGATATTCGCAGGAGGCTGTTCCGAAGAAAAAATTGAGGAAAAACTGGTAGAAGATTCATCATTTAAATCATTTTCAGTAGTGCAGAATGATAATCAGCAGCAAAAAATTGACAATTTAATTCAAAATTCCTCGTCAAATAACAACCCACCGATAATCGCAACCCCTCCTGAAATGAGTATAGAGGAGAAACCTGTTACTCCAGTTGAATTGTCTGCAGAGGTTCCTCAAATAGACACAGAGGTTCCCGAATCTGGCTCTACCGATTCGGAAGTTATCGAAAAAAGTAAACCCGAAATGCCGGGGGCTTCGGTTCAGACGAATATCCTGCTATCAGAATTACCTGATCTCGTTCTTAATTCTTCAGATGCTATTTCAAAGAGTAATTCAGCAGTAAGTAACAGAGTGCAACAAACACTCGTTACGATAAATTCAGTTGCATCTCTGGATAAATTAGAACGACTCTTTGAGGATCTCAAGACGGAAACAGTACCTGACCTGGCATTGCAACGTATCGCCGCTTTTACTGCATTCTTTGATCTGACTGATATCCAGAAACAACAAATTGAATTGGAACAGCAAAAATGGCAAGGGCGAGCCGCAGAAGATCTGATAAAGGCCGGTGAGCATTTTATCCCTAAGATTCAAGTCGATGAAGTACAACAGGAATTAATCCAATACTTAAATGCAGTGATCCAGTCATGTGAAGCACGGGAATCGATTGACAAAATTCTCCCATTGCTGGAACGAGCATCACGAGAGAACTCTGACTCGATTGTTGCTTACTATCACTCGGGATTGATCCGCGCGAATTGGCTTAACGATAACAAGGCTGCGATTGCCGATTTCAGACGAGTGCTCTCAGTGATTCCTGATCATTCGGGAACGCTCAACAATATGGCAATCTGTGAAATGAAATCCGCTAACTACTCGAAAGCGTTGGGAAGTTGGCGTAAGGCTATGGAAGGAGCCCAAAATCTAGTAAATCGAAATCACATTCTGCACAATGTGGCTTACGCTCACGCAATATCACAGACCAGTTCAATTAACATGCCGGCTTCGTTTACTCGATCTGTCGAACGCTTACTAAGTGATTACCCTGAAGAAATAACGACAAATAAGGATACGAGATCTCCGCACTGGAAATTCAGTCCATGGATCGCAAAACCGACGCAAGTTGCTGCCTGTCGTGAATATATAGAGCTTCATGAAATTCCTGTATCATCTCTTCGCGTTGTGCAGAGGATAGAAGGAATCGCAATCGGAGAAGGTTATGTATTAACAACTACCAAAGGAATTGAACTTCCCTACCTCGGTGAAGCGATTCAACTCAGAGTCGTCAGTGGTGATTTAAAGTCCGAAACCTCTCATGCAAATGCCGAAGTTATTGCTTTCAACAGAGAAATGGGACTAACTCTATTGCATTGTCCGGAGTTGTCCACTCCCGCATTACGATTTGCAAACAAAGATTCTCAAACAACAGAATCAATTTACTTCAGCAGACGTTCGGAAAACAACAATGCAGAATTTCATCCGATAGTCAATGAGGATCACCAGAATACTCCTGATTATGCGATTGGCTTTCGTCTGAATGATCGGATATATCCTCCCGAAGGGGCTTCAATCTTTGACGAAAATGGACAACTTGTGGGTATTGTGTCCTCTGATGCTTTCTCAAGTGCTGAGAATGAAGTTTTTTATGGATGGAACATTACTTCCATCAAAAAATTTCTGAAAGCTGCAGGTGTGGATGAGACTGCATTCATAGATAAGCCCCTAAGGGAAGAATCATGGGATTCGAAAAAACTTTATCTCACAAACCATTTAGTTCAGATTGAACTCTGCTTTCCAGAGGAATCCCTGTCATTGGAGATGGCTTCTCCTTCTAAGTATAACCGGTCTCATTTCCTGAATAACCATAGCTGCTTCGTTTGTGACGGATTTTCAAAGGTTGCGTGTGACCGTAAAGACTGCGCTAACGGACAAATCTCCCAAAAAGTCAGAGTGGTTGTTGGTCGTACACAGATGGGCGTTCCAATTTACGGAACAAACGTGGTGACCAATCGTTGCTCACGATGCAGTGGCAGAGGCTCCTTAGGATGTCCCAACTGCAACGACGGAACCTTCTCCCGTTTTTAAATTGACACCTCCCCGATATTGAATGTTTCGAATTCAACGACTGTATTCGAATGTTCGTATTCCTAATAACTGGATCACACCATGCCAGACTTAAATTGCCCTCACTGTCGAACTTCCTTGAGAGTACCTGATTCCCTGATCGGTAAGAAACTGCGTTGTAAAAATGAAAACTGTCGGCAGCCATTTGTTGCCCAACTGGAACCCATTCCTCCTGATCCTCAACCCGCACCACCAGCAGAATTTTCAGATCTTCCACCAGACTGGCAGGAGGCCATGGAAGAGCGTCAGCACGAAGAAAATTTACTGGAGAGGGTTAAGGCTCATAAAGCCAATAAAAATAACGATAAATACATCGTATCAAACGATACTAACGAGCAAAGATACCCGAACCTAACAAAGTATCTAGGTATAGGACAGGTTGTTTCAAAAATCGTATTAGCGATTTCGTGCTTCGCAATCGTGTTTATGGCTTTTAGAAGTTTTATCGATTTAGTCCACAGCAATTTACCCTCCGATGTTTTAATGGGAACTCAATTTGGAATCCTGCTTGGTACTGCATTGGGGTTAGGATTCGTTTACCTCTGCTTTCTATTCACCATGGCGGGGATTGAGTTTATTCAAGTCATCATTGACATTGAACACAATACTCGAACAAAGCAAGAGGCTGTCTAATGAGCATGCTCACACGAAAACTCACGCTCATAAATTGTAATTTCATTCTCCTGACTGGAGCGTTTCTCCTCTCTGGCTGTGCTCGTCCGCAAGAACCTTCTCAAGAAGAGGAGACCGCCGAAGTGGACTCGCAAAGCAATGGTAAGGCAGATGAAACTACGGACGAAAAATCTAACGGAACAAGTGAAACTGGCGAAAAGTCTGAAGAAGAGTCCAATTCATCTGCTGAGCAGCCTGGAGCTCAAACAAAGAATGATTCCTCAAATACAGAATCAGGGAAAGGGGCCATTCCTCAGCGGGGAGGTACTTCTGGAGAAAAAGAACAAATGGAAGACGTTCTTTCTCCAAAAACAGCGGAAGATGCAGCTGAATTAGCAGAGCAAAAACTCTCTTTGAGTGAAGACAGTTCTGATCTTTCAGACGCTTATCATCATGCGTCCATTGCCCTGCATTACGCCAGGAAGTTTCCCGGAGATTCAAAGTGTATTGGCCTGGCTGATGCAGCACTTGGTCGGTTGCAGACCTTGGAAAAGCGGGCTGACACTGCTAACGGATTGAAGAAATCGGGAAAGCTGACTGAGAAGGTCATCATCGAAGTTCCTTAATAATTACTGACGAGAATTTATATATGTCAACATTAAGCGTAAAATCTCATTTGCTCAATCGCATAATGTGTCCTCAATGCTGGCACAAGTTTCATCCCGAGGAAATCCTCTGGGTAAGCGAACATCAGGATCTTTTTAATATGGATCATCGTGTTCCGAATGCCCAGTTACGTTTTTTGCCAAGCCGGTTTACTCCACAGGCAGAGGCGATCGATCCCCGTGGTTTTCCTTGTCACAAATTGGCCTGTCCAAACTGTCATCTGGAAATCCCACGTTCCATGCTCGAACTTCAAAGTCTGGTTCTGTCGGTACTTGGCAGTCCCGGTAGCGGTAAGAGTTATTTCCTGGCCGCAATGGCCAGCCAGCTCAGACACATTTTACCATTGAAGTTTTTCACAACGTTTACCGATGCTGACGCAACTTTAAATTACCGCCTCAAAGAGAGTGAACGACACCTCTTCGCCAATAGTCGTCCCGACCAAATTCAGGAATTAGGGGAACTCATTACAAAGACTCAGGATGTTGGCGATGAATACGGCTATGCTGCAGTGAATTTCGGCTCCCAATCGGTGAATTATCTCAGACCGTATGCTTTTACGATGCAGGTTCAGGAGAGTCATCCCAATCCAGAACGTCGGGGGACAGGCAGGGCGATTTGTCTCTACGATAATGCTGGAGAGTCATTCCTGCCGGGGATGGACAAATCCGCTTCGCCCGTCACACGGCACTTAGCAGAGTCCCGCGTCCTGTTTTTCGTTTACGATCCACTTCAGGACAGCCGGTTTCGTTGTCTGGATGAAGGATTGAATATCGGCATTGTCGACAAATCACATCTTGGTTCACAGGAAGGAGTCTTTCAGGAAGCGGCTAATCGCATTCGTCGTTTTTCTGGACTCTCTTCCCGTGAAAAATATCCCAGACCGGTCATTGTCGTTGTGACGAAGTGTGATCGTTGGGCAAAACTGGTTGATCCAGATTTGTTGAAAAAATCCGCAATCGTCGAGGCTAATAAAAAGTTGCCGGATGGTACGATGGCAACATTGAATGCACTGGACACGGGTCTCGTCAAAGAAGTTTCCTCTAAAACTCGTGACCTGCTTAGAACCACAACTCCAGAAATCGTTTCCGCGGTCGAAAGCTTTACCGATCACGCCTGCTATATACCCGTTAGTGCGACAGGTGCCAATACTCAGGTGAGTCCAACCACTGGACTGCAGGCCGTAAAGCCTGGTGATTTGCAGTCGTTCTGGACGGAAATTCCCTTCATCTATTCACTGGCCATCAGTTCCAGCGGATTGATTCCTAAAGTCTCCCGTTAAGTTTCAACCACATAGTTTTGTGAGTATTTCGATGATCTACGAATTGGTCTACACGTCGGCTCCAGCCGGGCTACGTCCTGGAAGCAGTGGTTATTGTACTGTCCAAAGCAGTCGTGGCATTCCAGCTCCGACTGTAGATCTGTTGGAATCACTGAGCGGTTACCGTCATGTTTACACTGCGGGTACCCCCGAAGCTGCGAAAAATCCAGTCAATTACGGACACTATCTGCTGCGTGTTCAAGGCCGTCAGGAACATGTTTTGTCACGTGTTTCCGATTGTGCATTAGATCATACGGGGCGATCCAATAAGCTGGGACATCACATGGTGATAGATGTCCCGGATGCGATCCCTGGAGGACCGGCCTGGTTATTACAGCAGTCCGGTTGGATGGTGGATTCATGGGATGGATCGGTCAAGCTGCTGGATAAAGCTCGAAGTGCTCCTGCGACCGCACGTCCCGCAGCCCCATGCAAAACCTGGCAAAACGTGACAGGAGATGCTGGCTGGGCAGGTGTCCTTGCCGAAACATTCCTGGCTGACCCCAATCGCAAAGTCTTCCTGATCTATCAACCGGGAGTGGATATTCTCGCACTCTTTGAAGAAGCAATTGCTCTTCTACCCGCCTCTCGTCGCTGGGATGTGACATTCAGCACTTACGGTGCAGCTCTGCCAGCTACGGTCGACTGCCTCTGGTCAGGCGTGATCTCGGGGACTCAGGAAGAACATCTGAGTAAGCGATTCGTGAATGCCATGCGAATCGATCTGACTAAAGCCATTGGGACAGCTCCAGATACTGGCAAGCTGGTGAGTGTTGCTAGAACAGGAAATGTACCAACAACTGCTACAATTTCTCCCCCAGCGGAACGGCCTGTAACAACGGCGTCCGGGATCTCCATGACATCAGACGATGTGGTCGCAGATCGCCACAACTTAATGCCGCAAGCTCATACAACTCCAGGGAATATCACCAAAAACCCACCGCCTGTGCCTCGTGCTGTCAAGAAAGAGTCATCTGGGAATGGTCGGTTAATCTTGATCGTGCTTGCTTGCGTGATCTTCTTTGGAGGAGGGACAGTTGCTTCAATAGTATATGTTCTTAAAAAGCCCGTATCAACTTCAATAGTGGATACCACGAACGCTACAAATAACTCAACTTCTGATAATGGTTCTATTATATCTGCAAATACTGAACCAAGCGAATTGTTGGAAGATAAGCAGAAATCGGGCGATATTGAAATCGCAATGGAATCAGATTTCAATGGGTCATTAAAGGAGGATAATAAAGATGGTATTGCGGACACAAAAGTATCCTCAAAGAACACATCTTCTGCCGAAGAAAAGAAACAAGTCAAGAATGACATAAAAAAGAGAATCTCGGAGAATAAAAACAAATCTCCAGAATCAATCACAGTAACTCGCGAAGATTATTTCTACCCACAAGCTTCAGTCGATTTCAGGCAGCATAACAATGTAAATATTGTTATTAACGGAAAATGGCATAAGAATATAACACCCGGCGACAAAGTAACATTATTATTCCCACTGTTGAACGACTTAGATCCTAACAGCTATTTTTCTTACGAATCAAATAGTACAGATAAACACATAAATATATTAATAAGCCAGAAGATAAGTGGTGGGATATTAATACGGTCAGTAGAGTTCAGTATATTAATTGATGGCAATAATTCAAGTTTTAATGTTAATGTTGTAGGCAGCCAAGAAGAGCAACAACGCGCTTTGCTTGCGGGCTGCGGAGTAAATTTCAAGTCATCTACAAGCGATGTAACTATTGCTATGCACTCACCTGTAAGAGTAGATTCATTAAAGATGAATTCGTCATCAATCAATAAGCAAAAGACTAATGTGTTCGCGGCAAATATTCCTCACAATGAACAATTAGAAATGTTTTTCAATAAGTTCATGATCAGCAATCTTGATTTGTCAGAAGATGTTAACCTATCAGGGGATAATATTGACATTATATTTAAAAAGAGAAATTCGGACGAGTATGTGTCCGGCAATATAAAATTATTGAATGGCATTATGAAGCCAATGTTCAACTGCAAGCACGAAAGTTCTCATTTCGAAGTTCAGGTAATTCAACCTGAATTTTCTGATCTCCAAAGAAGTATTAAGGATTTGAACGATGATTGTGAAATTCTAGTATTTGAGATCAAAGAAAAGTCAAAAAATATCCCAACCTTGAAAAATAAAATTAAGGAAAGTTATCCTGAAGACTACAAGGTCATTAAATTTAATGATATTGAGAACTGCAACTATCATACAAGTAGTGATGAAGATTATGAAAAATTAATGAGCGACATAAATAAAGTGAAGGAAATCATCAATATGGAAATGTCGAAGCCTGCGAACAAGGATGAAAAACGACCAGAATATGTCGATGAATTCTTAGATAAGCGGATAGAATTGTGGAACAAAAAGTCACTGCTTGAAGACAAGCAGGGATTAATTCAATCGCTTAAGATCAGCCGTTGCACCTTGTTCTATAATTTAATTTCCTTGCCCGGTGAAAATAGTCTCGTAAAGAAATGCGAACTAATGATTATTGGCAAAGCTAAAAATTAGTAGACTTATACTATAGGCCCGAGAAATCATGGCACAAACACATACATTGCAGCAAATCCAGATGATGGTCGATCAGATCCGGTTAACGGTGATGAGCGAGCAGTTTGATGATACGCCAGAGATCCGTACGTTATCTCGTGAATTCGCGGAATTGTCGAAAGCGTTGAATCATCGACTGCGACAATGTGGCGAACTATTACGACAAGGGCTACGAAGCGAAGCGATTGAGTCCGCAGAAACTGAGCCTCGTTTGCTCGACGCAGTTGGGGTCGTCGTAAATTTGTCAGACGAAGAACTGCAATCCTGGCAGGATCTCTGTGAGTTCCTTGAACTCACCAGACCCGAACCAATGCTTAATGATGCGGCTCTAATGCTCGATTCTGCTTATGAAGAACACGAGCCACTTGAAAATTTACTTCGCCTGCATCGTAGACTGGCTTTACAACGAGCACCATTATCGAAGCGACTGGCGACCCTCCGCATTCTCGCCCGGGAAGACCCGGGTACGGAATTCTGGGAAGAGGACATCGACAAATACGAAAAGGCTCGACATGCACAAATTCAGGAAGATCTTAGAAAATTGAAGAAGAGTCCTTCTGCAGCGAATCTCACCGAGTTGAAAAACGAAGTCGAATCCTCAGATTGGAAGAATCCGGTTCCCAAAAAAATCATCGTGATGATCCGAGAACTTCTTCATAATTCCTCCAGAGACGAAGCTCGAGGACATTTGAAACAAGCCGAGGAAAGTCTTCGTGAAGCGTTTGCTGAAATGAATTTCCCTAAGGCAAAGCCTGCTTATGAACTGTGGCTGCAAAACTGGCCTTTGGCGGAAATGGCAAATGATGATCCATTAGCGATTGAGGCAATTCCAGCACTTTCATGGTGTGAACAATCCGCTGCTAATGAAGCCGAGGAGACCGAGTGGTCGCGAACATTGTCCCGAGTTGAAACACTTCTCGATAGAAAGGAGACGACGTTACTCGATTTCGAACGGATTTCAGACGAAGTCGATAGATTTGAACGGCCTCTTCCCAATTCGCTAGGGAATCGACTACAGACTCGGATCGCCAGCTTAAGATTACGGAAAAGCAGGCAGCGTCTGCTGATCATTGTAGGTTCCACTGTGGCGACGATTGCCATCGCCAGCCTGGTCACTGTCGTAGTGCTCGAAGCCAATGAAAGTCGGTTCCGAAATGAGATTCTCGCGAGAGTTCAGGAATTTGTGGATCAGGGGGATGTTAATCGTGCTACAGAACTGCTGGGGCAGTATGAAGGACGCTGGAATGATTCTTCCAACTGGATAGACACGGTGACCAGCGTGGATGAGCTTCAATCAAAAATTGATGATCGTGCACACCGACTTGAAAGCATTATCCTGGAGGCAAGAGCAGTTCCTGATCGTGATGATAAAACTTTTGATGAACTCAAAACGCAGGCTTCCAGTATTGTCAATGAGCAACCGATTGTTCAACAAATTGTTGATCAAATGGAACTTGACTTTCGAAATCTGAAAAGCGAGCGAGTGATTCGACTTCAAAAAATCGAGGCGGGGCTGTTTGAGCGATTAAAGGCTCAAAGTCAGCAGTATGATGATTTGAAACTGACTGTAGCCGAAATGGAAGTGAAAGATTTTGAGACTCGCACTCAACGGATGAAAGAGGCATTGTCGATTATCGAACAGGAAGCAGCGGGTATGAGTCCGCAAATACGAGATCAGTCTCAACTCTTGATGACAAATATCAATGACCTTTCCGGCCAGGTCTATCGAGAAATTCGAAAAGAGAAATTGCTCAAAGAGATGGCCACGCTGACTCGTGCGAATTTGAAGAATTCGAAGGGAACGATGGTCAAATTCACCGAGCTACTTGGAAAACTCAATGAAATAACCCTGGACGAAGCGAAAACAAAAGAGCTTCAGCGGACAATTGAGGATGCTGTTACCTATCAGGCTCTCGAAGCCTTTTGCAACACATTTGCTATGCCTGAAGCCAGACTTTTCCCAACGGCTTCCGCAGAAATCACATCCCGCAAAAAGGATGTCACAGACTACCTTGAAAAGTATCCAAACTCCCCCTTAATTTCCACGGTGAATGACTATGCAGCTACTTTAGATGTCCTCTGGAAACGCCATGGTGATTCTTCCAGTCTGATTGAGCGAACTCGCATGGCTGCCATTGATGACTTTGCTATGAAAAACTTGTATATCATTAAAGTCGAAGGCTTGAAATGGCCTTATTATCTTACTGAGTATCAATATTTCCAAGAGCCTCAGGTCGTCGAGATCAGCAGCTACCGTCAGGACCGACAGCCTCAATTGGTACGGTTAAATGCCAATAAACTAATTGATAGAAAAACTGAAGCCGCTCCACAGAAAGCATTGGCTGACAAGCTTGACTCACTCATCGAACAGACCAGTTTTAATAATTGGGAATCCACTTATGGGGCTATGACGGATGCTGTTGTTTCGGAAAATGGCGTTGACCCGATATTAAAGCTAAGACTTCTGATGATACTCCAAATTCAGGCCAAGGAAGGAAGCTTGACCCTGGAGAATCATCAACCCTTCCAGGCATATGTCAAGCAGCAAACCGATACGGCTCAGAAGGTTAATCTCTTGACCCAATGGCCAGATCCTGATGATCAGGATGTTATGAAACGACGTAAGCTGGCTGAGGAATATGTCGAAATGCTACGGGTTACCGACGCATTGAAAGAGATCTGGAAGTCATCTAAAGATGAACTTGAATCGCAGGCGAAGGAACTGAATCTACCTTATCAGTCAATTGGCTGGATGAAACATGATGAGGGAGGCGAGCCAATTTTAGACATCGATATTCCGGAAAATGGCAAGTGGAATATTGTTATCTGTAGAAGTGGTGACGACGAAACGAAGCCTTCCTCATTAAGGCAAATTGGTCATTGTTCCGGAGGCAAGGCGGTAATTCCGGAAGAGACATTGAAGTATGAATTTTGCCCGTGTCGGATAGTGTTTGCCTATCCGATTCTTTCGAATTGAATATTAACTCTTATCGTACATCGTTTCGATTATCATTTTGTTAAGAGAAGAACATGGATTCAGAAAATCTATCCTATCGGATTCGATTACGTGGAAAAATACGTGGTCCATTTTCAATCTCTCAATTACGGCAGATGAGTTCAAGAGGTCAATTCAGTAAATTGCATCAGGTTTCAGAGGATGGACAGAATTGGAAACCTGCAACTGAGTTGTCTTCAATCTTCTCCTCAAAAGGGGGAACCACGTCTAAGGATTCCGAATCAGTTGTCACTGCAACCAATCCCGTTTATGACGTGGAATGGTACTATGTGCTTGATCAACAGCAACTCGGACCAGTTACGGAATCTCAATTGATCGGACAGATCCGCACAGGTAATGTCCCAGGAAATGCACTGGTCTGGCATAAAGGCCTGGCAGATTGGACAGAGGCACGGGAAATATTTCCGGAATCGATACCTGCAGGGAGTAAGTCGGGGACCGCAAAATCGGCTTTGATTGTGCTTTCGATTGCCTGCCTGGCTGTCGCAATTGGATATGGTATTTGGAGTATGCAGCAGGGAAATGATTCCAGTCTGGCCTCAATTATTCGACCGCCTGGCCAGATCCGTTCTATGGACCTTACAAACAATGCAACACAGGAGCAGGTCGGCCAGGCTATAGGAATGGTCGTGTGTTATGCAGAAATTCTCAGAAAGACGGGCGAGCGTCACGAACGTCCCTTTGGCCACGGAACCTGTTTTATGGTCACTCGTGATGGTTACGCAATTACGAATCGGCACGTCGTAAAATCACATCAAGAGTGGGTCGATGCTTCCGACGAAGGTCGCATTATAAAATTGGTCGAAACGAATACGATTCCAGAAGACATTGATCCTCAACTTTTATCTCAGGAAACCAGAGTGATTTTTAACGAGATCGTCAAAGAAAAAACGCCAGAGTTGATCTCAAAAATTACTGCTCATCTCAATGTTTATTTTGATGGGAAAGCTTATCCAGCTGAGGTTAAATATATCAGTAAGAAATATGATATGGCGGTTTTGAAGATCGAAAATCCGCCAACTCAGAAAACATACTTCTCATTGAGTAGCCAGCATGAACCCCCACAAAGTACACCCGTAATTGCCTTAGGGTATCCAGGAGTCTCTCAGATGGCAGTTACTGACGATGAAGCTGCCCTGCTATCGAGTAAGTCGAATAAGAGCAATTTTGCTGAAATCTTGTTTGGAAACGACGACCATATGACAAGCTTCAAAAGCAGTGCTTTCGATTTTGTCCAGACGCCCGGAGAAGTCAGCGTTGTACAGAAAGAAGCGGGTGATGTCTATAACGTTCAGCATACCGCAGCCATCCGTCAGGGGAATTCCGGGGGGCCACTGGTCTATAGGAAAGGCAATTCTGCGGGAACGGTCATCGGAATCAATACTTCATTCTTGATTCATGAAGCTCCCGTCTTCATCGCATTTCCTGTTGCACAAATGCGAGATGAACTTGAGGATGCGATTGGAGCAGGCAAACTTACCTGGGACTGATTTTTATCATCTATGAATTGACTTCTAAGAATTGAGCAACACTAATGACGCAAATGCTTGCATGGTCTCTTTCTGATCCAGAACAGAAAATTGGTTTTTCTGGAGGCAGATATACTCAAGTCAATTATTTACTAACAGGGCTGTTGGCTGGGATATTAACCGCAGGGACTTACGGAGTTCTTTTTCCTTTTCGTAGTTACGCAATTGGTCAATCTTTTTTTCGAGAGGGCAGCTTACCAATTTCCATGGCTATTCTATTTTTCATGGCCTGGTCTATTGTGATACTGACAATGAAGTCTCTGAAGCTGAGATTGCAACGCCGGACATTGGATCAGGAAATTATTCCTGAAGATGTCGATTTCGTACTATCTCCCCACACAGCAGGAAGCATTCATGAAAAGATAATGCATGCAGTTGATGATCCTCGTTATTTTATGTTATTCAATCGGATTTCTTATGCTCTCTCAAATCTGCAAAATCTGGGACGTGTCGGTGACGTAGCCGAAATTTTTAAAACGCAGGCAGAATATGATGAAGCTTCAATGGAATCTTCCTATCTTGTTGTCTCGGCCTTTGTCTGGGCAATTCCAGTACTTGGGTTTATTGGCACAGTACTTGGGCTTTCAACTGCAATCGGTGAATTTGGCAGTGTTCTCCAATCGGCCAGTGAGATGAGCATTATCAAAGAAAAATTACAGGGAGTGACTTCGGGGCTTTCTACAGCGTTCGAGACGACGCTTCAAGGATTAATGGCTGCTCTCGTTGTTCAGCTGATGATTGTCTGGAACAAGAAACGAGAACAAGACTTTCTGGACGAATGCAATGAATATTGCAATCGAAATATTGTTTCTCGATTACGTTTACTTCCTTTCAACGAATAAATGTCGAATCAGGTCAAAGCCTCGTGCGCGGTCGAAGACAAACACAACTGGGGATTTCTCTGTTCGCTTTTCAAGACATCATTATGTCTGTGACTGGCGTATTGATCCTGATCATATTGCTGTTAGTGCTAGAGTTGGTCAATCAAGTCGCCACGGATCATCTACAGGAGCATTACCAAGCAATTGCCGTTGAGCTTAAAACAGAAATTGCGTCACTCAAAGGCGAGTTAAAGTTACTGAATCAGGAGCTAAAAACGGATAATGAGGCCGTTGAGCAAGCCATCAAAAATCCCCAGTCACTGCTGGATGAGCATCTTCGGTCGGAGCGTGAGCAGATCGACCAGTTAGAAAGCCGTGTTAGCTCTCTTGAAAAACTGAGCGAAGAATTGACAGCAGAATCTGAATTGCAGCAAGAAAATCGTGAATTGCTCGATCAAAGAGAAGTCGAAATTGCAGAACTTCAACTCATGAAAGACCAACTGGTTGAAAAGTTGGAAAAACTCAAAGCTCAAAAAGCAGTCAAGTACAAAGTTCCCAAAGGAATTAATCCAACTCAGGCCTGGTTATGTGAAGTGGATGGCTCGGGCCTAAGCCTCTCACTCTTAGACAACTTTGAAAAGGATATTCTCATTCCGATCACCAGCTGGGACACTGAAGCTGATATAACATTTATCGCATTGAAAAATCAATTATCTGCGATCAACCCGCGTGTTAGATATGTCCTTTTTCTGGTCCGGCCCTCAGGTAGAGATTTCAATGATCATCTCGTGGTCCAGGGCGAAGAATTATCTATTGAATTTGGAATCGAATACATCCCTGAAGATCACGTGATTCTTAGGTAACCTGACGGGAATGCTACGGTGTCACAAAAACGAAGATCAGCCACACGAGACGACAGCCTGGAGTTATTGCTCGATACAATCTGCAATATGTTTGGCGGAATTGTGTTTATTTCTTTGCTTGTTGTGCTCATGTTAGATAGCAGCAGAGGACTCGTTCCTACACATGAAGAACCAATCGATGAAGTTGAAATTCAAAAGCTGAAAGAAGATTTGACAATCGCCAAAACGGAACTTGAACGAGTCCACCAGGCACGGATCCAACAAATTGAATTCCTTGCAAAGTATGTACCGGATGACCTCCAGGATCGGCTATTGGAACTTGAAACATTGTCCGACCAGCATTCAGGACTGGAAAAGAAGTCACTTGAACTCCGAGAGAATAATTTTGAGACACTGACAGCACTTAATCATACAAAACAATCTCTGAATTCCTCGGCCGAAAAGCATGATAAACTCAATTCAGAGGTACAGAAATTAACGTCTGAAGTTGATGCTGTTATCGATGAGCAATCCGTATCATTCCCACGTGCCGGACGTAAGTATGGAGTCACTGCAATTCAGGTATCGATTCGTTTCAATCGACTATATTTCCGACATGATCTGGCTGAACTCCACATTGGCAATTGGCTTCCAAACCTTGAAGATTACGTGATTACGGAGAATGATACAGAATTTTTCCAAGTCCAGGTTCGCCCCACTGGTGGTATCGATTTGAGCGACAAGTCTCATGCAAGAATACTTATTCGTGAAAGGTTACGAAATTATTCAACATCAAATTGGTCAATTTCGATGACTCTTTGGCCTGACTCATTTGAATCCTTCCGACCTTTACGAGAAGTTCTATCGGAACTGGGCTACAACTTCACTGCAATCACTCCAGATTCTGCAGTTTACGATCGCGGAGGCGAAGATCGCTTATTCCAATAAGAACTGCTGTTTTAAAATCAACAATCAAACCTGTATGAAATCATTGAGCATCAATGCCTTTTCATGCTTATATGGATTTCATTTTGGGTCATCAATGTAAATTCTCTCAAGAATAACTTCCCACATTTCCGTGGTTTGAGAACCGTATTGACCATCAGATCGAAAATGATGCCAATCATTTCCAAGACCAATTCATACGAATGCCCTGCCACTCCAATTGATGGACCGGGATCTTTTTGCATCAATCCTGATTTATCGTAGTGGCCGTATTCTGCCTTGCTCCCGAAGTCCCGTCGCAGGTCAAGTCGCATTGGACGGTAGAGAATATCAACTTCGTCGAATTCACCGACTTTGTATGAGCCGAATCGACGGTCATAACGGCTCCCGATAGCTCCAGCAGTTCAATCAATTTCGGCATCGCGGTCTGCTCATTCGAGCCTTCCTCGACCGGTAACTGCCCAGGTACAAATGCAGATCACCCGCCCAGGCGGTCACGACATTAAAAGCTCCCTTGCCAGCAGCTTTGTCGAAACTCCGCATGAGAACTTTACCATCCAGATGCACGCCCTGGCCGGAGAGATCATTTTGCAGAGAATCAACCCACTTGATCAAACATTCCGAGAAAGCGACCGGGGCGAGTCGGGAGAAGATTCGACTGAACGTATCGTGCGAGGGAATTCCATCAGGCAACAGCACAGGCAGAGAATACCGCTGAGTGGGATATCTTTTTTCAAGAATTTGAGAGTATTGCGAGCATAAATTTCAATCTCAGTCCAATGATCGCAATTGGCGACCGCCCCGCAGAGAGCCAGGAAAATCATATCGCTGAGCGAATGGGTGACCTTATAGTCCCCTCGTGGATCAGCCAGGTCTTCAAAGAAAAGTAAAAACGACAACGGAGCGGAAAACATTGCAAATACCTCAGTAGAAGTTGCAAAAGTCCCTGCGCACAACGAGACCCTCGTGGCCTCAAATACAGAGATTGGTGAGATGCATTTCCAGTGCTACTCTCATGCGATTGCCCTGCATTAGAGCGCGTTCCCAATGACTCAAGTTGCTAAATTCTGGCCAAAAATGCGTCAAGTAAAATGAACCATCTGGTTTAGCATTTGGAGCGGAGGATTTAGGCTCGAAATCCCCTGTAAAAACCATTTTCAAATGGTTTTTACAGGGGATTCTCTTTTATCGAGCCTGCATTTAGTTTCATTTTCCTTTTACTCATCTTGTGAAGGAGCAAGTTATGTCGCACATTGTTTCGATTCAGACGGAGATTCGTGATCCGGTCGCAATTCGCTCGGCGTGTGATCGTCTGCGATTCCCTGAACCCGTCTTTGGGGAAGTCAAACTGTTCAGCAGTTTTGCGACGGGCTGGGCAGTGCAGTTGCCGGAGTGGCGGTATCCAGTCGTCTTTGATGTCAACACGGCCAAGCTTGCCTTCGACAACTTTGGAGGTCGCTGGGGAGACACTAAGCAACTCGATTGCTTTCTACAGGGGTATGCCGTTGAGAAAGCAAAACTCGAAGCTCGAAGAAATGGCCACACCATCACCGAGCAGTTGCTCGGCGATGGCTCGATCAAACTGACTGTTAATGTCGGAGGTGCAGCTTGAACAGAATCATCGAAATCATCGTCTCACCTAACGGCCAAACTCAAATTGAAACAAAGGGGTTTGTCGGTACCGAATGCAGAAATGCCACTCGATTCCTCGAAAACACTCTGGGGCAGCAAACTGATGAGCTTCTCAAAGCCGAATTCCATCAGGCAATCTCGCAGCAGCAACAAGCTCAGCAGAGAGAGTGAGGCAGTCGTTGTTCTGACTCTCTACTTTTCCAACTCTTGAAAGGAGGATTATTCGATGACATTTACCGATCGGTTGTCGGAATATGTTCGTGCATGTTTCACTGGTCTCTGGATTGAATCGCATGAGCATCCCGATGCGCTCGTCGCGATCGCGCAACTTTGCCACCAGGAAGACTGGAGAATGGCGACCTGGGATATTGAGCAAGGACTGAAGATTTCCGGCGCCGAAGTTGATGCGGGGGCGAGTGATCCGCTGGCCGCGATTCGGTCGATCAACTCTTTCGCCTCGCCCGATGGCACAGCGATCCTGGTACTGCAAAACTTTCATCGCTTTATGCAGTCCGCTGAAATCGTCCAGGCCCTCGCGCAACAAGTTGTCACTGGTAAGCAGAACCGCACGATCATTCTTGTCCTGGCTCCAGTCGTTTCATTGCCGGTTGAACTCGAAAAGCTATTCGTTGTGCTGGAACACGAACTCCCCAGTCGCGAACAACTCACAGAGATAGCCCAGGGGATCGCCACGGAAGACTCCGAATTTCCTGACGGTCGGGAGCGAGAAATGATCCTGGATGCCGCTGTCGGGCTGACACGTTACGAAGCCGAAAACGCGTTCAGCCTGTCTCTGGTCCGGGAAGGGCGGTTGACAGCTGCGACACTCTGGGAACAAAAATCTCAGATGCTTAAAAAAGGGGGTACGCTCCAACTCTATCGGGGCGGAGGTGACTTCAGTCAACTTGGTGGACTGACCGCATTGAAGGCGTTCACGAAGCGGGC
>DEML01000006.1:32360-50163 GCA_002359185.1 Planctomycetaceae bacterium UBA2671 | reverse complement strand
AGACAAATTCAACGGACTGTTAGGGATTATGTGTACTTTGAAATGATAATTACATACTTGCACATTAGGAAAACACAGCAATGCAAATTCATGCCTTAGGAACAGGCGGTTATCATCCCAACGAAGTCCGGCACACTGCTTCGTTCTTACTGCCCGAGGCTGGAATTCTGTTTGATGCCGGGACAGCCACATTCCGTGTCACCGAACGACTCCTTCATAAAGATCTGCATCTGTTTCTGACGCATCCGCACTGGGATCATATTATTGGTTTGACTTATTTGTATGTGCCGATGCTGCTGGAGCAGATTCAATCCATCAAACTGTATGGCAATCGTTATACGCTGGAAGCAGTCAAAAAACACCTGTTTGCCGAGCCGACATTTTCGCACATGCCGGCTTTTGAACTGATCGAACTGGAATCGTTTGAGCAGCCGGAAGTTCAAATTGATTCGTGTCTGGTCCGCTGGCAACCCTTGCCGAGTCATCCTGGAGGATCGACCGCTTATGTCGTCGAAAAACAGGAGCAGAAATTTGCTTATGTGACGGATACTTACGTCGATGGATCGTATGAAGATTTCATTCGCAATGCTGACTTGCTCATTCATGAATGCTACTTCAGCGACGAAACCTCCGAATGGGCCGAGAAAACCGGGCACAGTTATCTGACACAAGTCGCCGAACTGGCCAGCAGAACTGACGTCAAAAAACTTCTGCTCACGCATATCGATCCCAGAGCGAATTCTGAGGAACCCTGGGATTTGACGGATGTGAAAACCGTCTTTTCAGAAATTGAGTTTGCGAAAGATTTGCAGAGTTTTCAGCTTTGGATCGATCAGTGAATGGAATGTCAATCTCTGAATAGCTTTGACGCACATCGATTTTCTCATTAGCGTAACATCTTAATGAACAATGAGAACGTCATTCTACGTTTATCATTCCACTGTTCGTTGCTATGCTGCCACCTCTTGCGATGCACTCTCGATTACGAAGTTTATGGAACAACGGGCATGAAGAAAATTCTGGGAATCTTGGGATTATTGATTTTTGTCTGCGTGATCACAGCGATTAACAATCCCAAATTTCTGCTGGCCAACAATATTGAACAACTCCTGCATCGGACGGCTCTGTTTGGCATCATCAGTCTGGGAGCAGCATTCGTGATTATGACGGGCGGAATCGATCTTTCGATTGGTTCTGTCATTGGATTGACAGGTTCACTGATGCCTCTCCTGTTAGTCGAAAAACATTGGTCAGTCCCAGGGACAATCGCATTTGTCGGGAGCCTTTCTCTGGTTATTGGCTTAGCGCATGGACTATTAATCACAAAATTGAAGATCCAGCCTTTCATTGTGACACTCTGCGGACTGCTCCTCTATCGAGGACTCGCACGTTGGGTTACGGAAGACAGCAATCTGCGGTTTGGATCGGATTATCCGGGTCTTATGTGGTTTGTGAAATCGAAACTGGAGATTGGTTTGCCGGTCGCCATTCCAGTTCCTGCGATCATCTTTCTGATTCTGGCAATCCTCTCCTGGATCTTTCTGAACCGAACCATCTGGGGACGTCACCTGATGGCTCTCGGTCGTAATGAACAGGCCGCTCGATTCAGCGGAATCGCCACCGACCGGCTGACCATTCTCGCGTACGTGTTTTGTGCAGGACTGGCTGGTTTGGGAGGGGTGCTGTTTGCACTGGATCAAAACACTGTCCAGCCCAGTGCCCATGGAAACTTTTACGAACTCTACGCCATAGCCGCGGCTGTGCTTGGTGGGTGTAGTCTGCGTGGTGGAGAAGGAAGTATTATCGGCGTTGCAATTGGAGCCGCGTTATTACGCGTACTTTATAACGCAATCATCATGGCTGACATCCCTTCGCAACTCGACTTCGCAATCATCGGCATGGTCATTCTGGGAGGAGTGATCGCCGACGAATTGATCAAACGCTATGCCGCCAGGAAAAGACTTCAGGCCGCTCGAATGCAGTCAACGAAAGAAATCAGTTAGAAACCCAAACAGGTAGTACAGGCTTCCAGCCTGTCTATTTTCGAGAGTAGTAGAACGTAAAACTTCACCATGGGTGGCACGTCTCAGAACGAAGTGATGGGCGTGGTGAATCCACAAGACCACGCCATTCGTTTTATTCAACAACGTGTAGGTCAGGCACTGCCTGACGACAAACGAGATAGCACACACATTTCGTCAGGCAGTGCCTGACCTACGACTTGAGGAGCGGTAATTATTCCTTCTCCTTGGGGAGCGGTAAACTTTCCTTCTCCTTGGGGAGAAGGTGGCCGAAGGCCGGATGAGGGGATCCCTTCGACATTCTTATTCCAATCGACACCGATTTCTCTTCACCCTCTCCCAAAGTGAGAGATTTAATATTTCAGCGTTCATCGAAAGCCTGACGTGAGTCAATCTGAGATCACTACTCCTATAGAAAAAAAGAGAGCTTCGCCAAGATCCTGGCAGAATCGTCTCGGACGAATTCTACTGTTGATATTGATCTTTTACGTAGGGATCATCCTTTTGCTTACATTGATCCAGAGAAAACTGATTTATCATCCCACAAAGGCGGCTACTCTCAATGCGAAAGACTGGGGATTTACCGAAGGCCGCTGCCTACCCATGATCTTTGAAGTGGAACCTGGTTACACACTGCATGGCTGGCATGTGCTGCCACCCAGTCATCAGGCGCTCAATCGCGAAGAACAACAACAGGAACTCGATTCCGAGCGTCCGGTCATCATCTACTATCCGGGCAATGCCGGGCATCGTGGCTACCGGGCTGATCAATTAAAACGACTCAGTTCTCTAAATGCAGACATCTTTCTCATTGACTACCGAGGCTATGCCGAGAATCCCGGCAGTCCCAGTGAGCAGGCATACCTGCACGATGCCCGATTTATCTGGGACGCTCTCGTCGAAGAGTATCAAATAGAACCTGCACGCATCATATTACTTGGTGAATCGCTCGGCGGAGGCATTGCGACCGCTCTTGCCAACCAGTTATCCCAGGAAGGAACCGCACCGGCAGGCTTGTTTCTGCAGGCTCCGTTCAGTTCGCTGGTTGCGATAGCTGGAGAACGCTTTCCGTGGCTACCGGTCGACTGGATGATGGCCGATCGATTTCCTTCCATCGAACGAATTCCGGAAGTGACCTGCTCCATCACTATCATTCATGGACGGCAGGATTCCATCATCCCTTTTGCTCAAGCTCAACAATTATTCGAAGCGGCTCCCGATCACTCCTCGGATAGAATCTCAAAAACATTCATCGAGATCCCCGGAGCTGGTCACAACGATATTTTCATGATGGCGGAAACAGAATATCTGCGTGCCCTCGAAAAAATGTTCAAACCGATCCGACAAAAAAACATCCCCAAACCGTAGATTATGCGACCGCATACGGCTTCGGATCAATGCTCGGCTGTTTCTGCAGAATCAATTCTGTAACAAGACGGCCGGTGGCGGGAGCCGTCATGATGCCGATCATATTGTGCCCGGCTGCGACGTAAACGTTTTGGTACTTCGGTGTCGGTCCAATCAAAGGTAAGCCGTTTGGTGTCATCGGTCGCCAGCCGTACCACTGTTCTTCGATCATCTTTCCGACAGGATCCCGCAAATATTTCGTCGCTCCTTTGGTCAATAATTCGAGACGTTTCGGATTGATGGTAGTATTGTAGCCGACAAACTCCATTGTCGAGCCGAGTCGATAGCCACTCGCCATTGGCGTGACGGCTACCTTTTCATCTTCCAGAATCATCGGAATGGTCGGACAGATTTCCGGTCGAGGCATCGTCAGTGAATATCCTTTGCCGGGCTGAATCGGAATTTTACAACCCAGTTTCTTATTCAGCATCGGAGTCCACGAACCTGTCGCGATCACAAGAGCATCGCAAGTTAATGTTTCGGATGCGTTCGAATTCACATTGGTCACTTCAATCGATTTCATGCGACTCTGAGCAGGAACAAATTCGGTAACACGAGCCATCTCACGAAACTGCACGCCACGATCTTCCAGAAGTTTCCGCCAGCCTTTGATCAGTTTATCGGCTCGCAAATGAGCATCCTGGGGATAAAACCACGCTCCAGCTGCAACTCCCGGCAAGAATGCTGGTTCCATCTTCTCCAGTTCATCGCCAGTCAATTTCTCGGCTCCAACGCCGTACTCTTTTGTCATCATTGCATCGAATTGATCATGCTCATCAAGCGTCTGTTTCTTTCCATAGACGAACAGGCAACCCCGTTCTTCAAAGTCACAGTCGATTTGATTCCCGGAAATAAAATCGGAATAAAACTCCCTCGAAAATGTCAATAAATGATGCCGGGCCCAGCCTGCATGACGCATTGCTTTCAAATTCCCATTTCTGGCAAAGCGCAGCAACCAGAAATAGAGTTGGGGATTGAGTGTTGGCTGAACACGAAATGGCCCATTTGGTTTCAATAGAGCCTTAATCGCATTCTTGAATGCCCCCGGACGGGGCAGCGGAAAAACATGGCTCGGATTAATCAGGCCGCAATTCCCATGCGAACAAGCCGCGCCAATTTTACCCTGATCGATCACCGTCACCTGCACGCCGGCTTCACTCAAAAAATGAGCCGAAGATAATCCGATGATACCGCCACCAACAATTAAAACATGCTCAGGAAGTTTCGCCATGGGTTACCGATAATCGCAGGATTGGTGGGAATAAATTTCAGTTATAATTCTAAACAGAGGTGTGATCAAAGGATTGATTGAAATCAATGATTTGTCAGTCAAAAAAGACCAAAACTTAAGATCAACAGATTCCCCTCTCCCTCGGGGAGAGGGTTAGGGTAAGGGGATAACGATGTCGAATGCATTAAAATCGCTGAAGTCCCCCCCTCATCCGGCCTTTGGCCACCTTCTCCCCAGGGAGAAGGAAAGTAAACCGCTCCCCAGGGAGAAGGAAACATAAACTTCCGGGGGCTTCCGCTAAAGCGGAGCGCCCCGCCACCCGGTTATTTAAGCTCGACTACAAAATAAACTTACTCAAATCTTCATCACTCGCAATTTCGCTCAATTGCTTTTTAACATACTCGGCATCAATCACAACTTCTTTCAAATCGTCGCTCGGTGCCTGGAAGCTGACGTCTTCGAGCAGGCGTTCCAGCATCGTATGCAGGCGGCGAGCTCCAATATTCTGGGTCGATTGATTCACCTGATAAGCCATGTCAGCCAGGGCATTGATCCCATCCTCTGTATATGTCAGAGTGACGCCGTCAATTGCCAGCAGTTGTTGATACTGAGTCGTCAATGAGTTCGTGGGTTCGGTTAGAATTCGCAGTAAGTCATCACGATTCAAATCCTGCAGTTCCACACGGATCGGAAATCGTCCCTGCAACTCCGGCATCAGGTCAGCTGGTCGAGATCGATGAAAAGCCCCGGCTGCAATGAACAGCATATATTCGGTTTTGATGGAACCATGCTTGGTTTGCACGGTGGTTCCTTCAACTATCGGCAGCAGATCCCGCTGCACTCCCTGACGGCTCACATCTGAATTCTTACCAGAATCCTGAGAGCCGCAGATTTTGTCGATTTCGTCAATGAAGACGATTCCCGAGTTTTCCGCCAGAGAGATCGCTTCCTCCGCAATCGCATCGCGATCCATCAGTGCATCTGTTTCCTGTTCGAGCAGAATCTTGCGGGCATCGGCAATCGAAACTTTTCGATTCTTCTGCTTTTTCGGCATGATTTTCTCGAACATATTCTGGACATCCATATCCATTTGATCCATCCCCATATTCGAGAAGACCTGCACGGGAGAAGAGCGTTGTTCCACCTGCAACTCGACTTCCCGTTCTTCCAGAGATCCGCTTTTGAGCATCTCGCGAAATTTCTCTCGACTGCGTACGTGCTTGTCGTCGAAATCTTCGGATTTCACATCGGGATTCCAGGAGGTCGGAGCATCCGGCAGCAGTAAATCGAGAAGACGATCTTCAACACGTTGCTCGGCTTTGCTGCGAACTTCAATGCTCTTCTTATTCCGAACCAGAGTGATCGAAGCTTCAACCAGATCGCGAATCATGCTCTCGACATCGCGACCGTAATAGCCGACTTCAGTGTACTTTGTCGCTTCAATTTTGATAAACGGAGCCCCGGCCATGCTGGCCAGTCGACGGGTGATTTCCGTTTTTCCGACGCCGGTTGGGCCAATCATAATAATGTTTTTCGGCGTGATTTCCTTACGGACATCATCTTCAAGTTGACGCCAGCGATAGCGATTCCGCAGCGCAATCGCGACTGCTCGTTTGGCCTGTTGCTGCCCGATGATATGACGATCGAGAGAGTCGACAATTTCCTGAGGAGTCATTTCGAAGTAGGAAGCCGGGGTGGGTTGATCAGTTGAGCTCATGAGGTATTCCGATGGAAGTATGTTTTGTATTGTTGAGAGATCACTTTTCAGAAATGCTTCTGTGAAATAAGTGATTTATTTCGCCTCATCAATTTCTTCAATTGTTAGATTGCTGTTCGTATAAATGTCGATTTCCGAAGCGATCGTTAATGCCGTTTCCACAATTTCTTTGGCAGACAAATTGGAATGCCGGACAAGTGCTCGGGCAGCTGCGACGGCATAATTACCTCCCGATCCAATTCCAATGATGTCATCCTGCGGGCTGACCACATCGCCCTGGCCAGTGATTAACAGGGAATGATCGGGATTCACCACAATCATCAACGCTTCGAGTTTCCGCAGCACACGATCTGTCCGCCAGTCGCGGGCCAGTTCGGTCGCAGCCCGGGGGATGTTGCCCGGAAAATCTTTCGCTTTCGTTTCAAAGCGTTCCATCAGGGCAAATGCATCTGCCGTCGATCCTGCAAAGCCAACAATGACATCGCCATTGAGAATGCGGCGAACCTTTTTTGTATCGTTTTTGAGGACATTGTCGCCGTAAGTCACCTGGCCATCTCCACCAATGGCAACCTTACCTTGATGACGAACTGTAAGAATGGTTGTTGAACGGGCTTTAACTTTGGAATATTTAGTCATAAAAGCGAGCGTATCTATTAGAGAATATGTTCAGTGTCAAATGTGTTCAGGAGTTCCCTGAATCAAATGGGATCAATTGCCGTCAGGCTAACACCGACCAATCAATCCAGCAACTGCAGAGAGATCTCTGTGGAGACTGTGAATTTGACCGTTGTATGTCATATAATCTAATACACATTATAGAGTCGCAGGACGACACGAACAGTAATAGTCTATAGAACATTGACCCAAAGGCGGAAAACGTGACGCAGGATCAGGATTCTTCCCTCAAGCGGATTGTGAGCCTCGAATCGCTCGTGACGCATCTGCAATACGATCTTGAACAGATCAGCAAAGTGGTGCACAACCAGCAGCAGAAAATCGATGATCTGCAGCGACAGATTGATTTATGGGCAGAACAAAATGAATCCGAAGGATTCGATCTGCCGGATCCCCTACAGGAAAAACCACCTCATTATTAGTCATTCAGGTGCGCGTGATATGTTTCCAGCGAGTATTTTAAACACAAAGGCACGAAGAGCTTATTGACATATGAAATTATCAAAAGAAATTCAGATTTTGTAATTTGATGCTAAATTTTTTTACAGTACTCTTTGTGCCTTCGTGCTTTGGTGGTTATAAAAAATAATCTCCAAAGAATCTCTCATTAAGTCAGACGTCTATAAATCCACCCATTCCCTTACAGGAGAACTCCTCAATGAAAACTCGGATTTTCATTCTGCTGAGGGTATTAGCATTTTGCGTCCTCATGCTCAACGTCTCGGAAATCACAGCTGATGTGACCTCCGAAATCAAAACGATCCAGCAGATCGGCCACAATGCGGAGAATTACGCAGCAGCGCAAAAAGCGCTGGACAGTCTGCAATCCAGTGGTCCTGATGCTCTGCTGCCGATTCTTTACAGTTTGGGAGAAGCCAATCCGCTGGCAGCGAATTATCTACGGAATTCGTTTGAAGTGATTGCGAACAAAACTCTCACGGAAAAGAAATCGCTGCCACTGGAAGATCTATTGAATTTCGTTCGCCGGACTAAAAACGACTCCAAAGCTCGTCGACTCGCATTCGAATGGATTAGAAGGGTCTCCCCACAAGAAGCTGACCAACTCGTCAGAAACTTCCTGAATGACCCAAGCGATGAACTTCGCCGGGAAGCCGTGGCTAAAATTCTGAAAGAGATCGAAGAACTGGCAAAAGACGATGCCTCAGCTGAGGCGTTGAAACGCTCGCGATATCTGCAGGCATTATCGGGGGCGAGCGATGATGATCAGGTTCGGAAAATCGTCAAAGGTCTCGAAGCCTTTGAGATTAAAGTGGACCTGCAGGAACATTATGGGTTTCTCAGTGACTGGTATCTGATTGGCCCCTTCGACAACAAAGACGAAAAGGGATTTGATGTCGCTTATCCTCCTGAGAACGAAATCAAACTGGATGCCGAGTACGATGGTCAGCTGGGCAAAGTGACCTGGCAGAAATACGAAACTGATGACGATTACGGCAAGCTCAACATCGCTGAGAAAGTCGGCCCGCATAAAGGGGCGGTTGTTTACGCGTATCGGGAATTTGTCTCTAAAGATGAACAACCAGTCGAATTTCGTCTGGCGACTCCCAATGCCTGGAAAATCTGGTTGAACGGAGAGCTCGTCTTCGAACGGGAAGAATATCATCGCGGCACTTTTTTCGATCAGTATCGCATTCCGGCTCTGATGAAAGAGGGTAGGAACACCCTGCTGATTAAAGTGTTGCAAAACGAGCAGGATCAATCGTGGGCTCAGGACTGGCAATTCCAGTTCCGCATCTGCCAACCAACCGGCATGGCTCTTCGCCCGGAAAAGGAATAATTCAATGAGAACATTCATTTTTTGTACTTTGATGCTCGTTGGCACTGTTACCGTTCAAGCAGACGACTGGCTGCAGTTCCGTGGCACATTGAACAACGCCATTGTCACGGGGCCACAACTCCCCGACTCGTTCGACAACATTGCCTGGACTGCTCCTCTCGAAGGTCGAGGTACTTCCTCACCAATCGTTGTGGGAAAGCGAGTCATTGTCACCGGCTGCAAAGGACCGCGTCAGGATCGTTTGACAGTTTCCTGCTTCAACGCAGCTGATGGTTCACAAATGTGGCATCGTGAATTCTGGGCGACCGGACGCACGATCTGCCATGAAAAAATGTCCGTCGCCACTCCGACTCCAGCCAGTGATGGCGAACGCATTTTTGCCTTCTATTCATCGAACGATGTCGCCTGTCTCGACCTGGAAGGGAATCTGTTGTGGTATCGCGGTTTAACGTTCGACTATCCGAACGTCAGTAACAGCCTCGGCATGTCATCCTCAGTCATTGTCAAAGATGGAACCGTTGTCTGCATGGCTGAGAACGATACGCAATCGATGACCTTCGGCTTGAATGCTGAAGATGGCACCACACGCTGGCAGTTGGAACGTCCCCGAGCAGCGAACTGGACTTCGCCAGCCGTCTGGCCGGGAGAGGACTCGCTGGTGTTATTGCAGTCCTCGGAAGGGGTGACTGCCGTTGAAGCTCAATCAGGTAAAACGGTCTGGGAATATCTCGATGGAGCCTCGACCATTCCCTCTTTGACGGTTCTGAATGGAATGGCGTATGTCCCTTCCAACGGCCTGACGGCTATCAAGCCAGGCGTCAGCGACTCCATGATTCCTGAAATTGTCTGGCAGGGAAGTCAATTGAATCCTTCGACAGTCAGTCCGGTTGTGACCGACACACAGGCATTCGTCATCAATGGAGCGGGTGTGCTCAGTTGTGCGGATGCAACAACAGGCGAACGACTCTGGCAGTGTCGACTTTCCGGAAAATTTAGTGCAACGCCGATCATCTCCGGCGACAAACTGTATTGCATCAACGAGCAGGGGGTTGCTCAAGTCGTTCAGTTAGGAGCAGAAGAAGGGACGGTCCTCAACAGTCACGACTTCTCAACAACAATCCTCGCTGCCCCAGCCGCAGCCGATGGAGCGATTTATTTCCGGAGTGATAATCAGTTATGGAAGGTTGAGTAATAGGCGTTAGTTATTAGGCGTTGGGCGTTAGGAAAGTCATCCATCGGCAATTTGATGTTTCCGCTTTCGGCTTTCCGTCATCCGCTTTCCAATTAGTCGTTAGAACGTATCGTATGTTTCTCGATGTCATCGCAGTCGGTTTAGGGGGAGCAGTCGGGGCGATGTCCCGCTACTTTCTTTCCGGCTGGATGATTCAGAAATATCCTCAGTTTGAACCAGCCGGCACATTGCTGGTGAATGTGCTGGGCTGTTTTCTGATCGGCCTGCTGGTCGCTCTGGAAATGCAGAATGTGATGGCTGGTCGCAGATGGCGGGCGTTTGCCATCACAGGCTGCCTTGGCTCCCTGACCACGTTCTCAACCTTCGGCTATCAGACCATCGTACTCGCAAGAGACCGCAGTTTCGGCTGGGCGACTTTTAATGTCGCCAGCAATCTGATTCTCGGGGTGATTGCGGTGCTGATTGGAATGTTAATCGGACGGCTGTTTGCTCGTTAGCTACAGCTGTTTCAGTTTGTTTTTCAATTTCTGAACAATCATCCGTTCGAACATTGGCCAGTACTTCTGGTGTTCCTCTGTGACGCGGTTATGCAAATGCTCAATGACATCGAGCCTTTGTTGAATCGGCATTCCTTCAATAAACAGCGGGATCCGATGCTGAGCATCTTTCACCACAATCACCCGGCTCATCGGCCACCATGACAATTTTGTGATACCATCAAGCGGAATCTGCTTTTTTCTAAAAAAGCCGATGTGCGTGAGGGAATCGTCATTGAGAATCCAGTATTCGCGATAGGTGATCAGCGTGAGCAACAACAGCACAAACGAAACCGCCAGCCAGCTGAGCAGGATAATAGCATTTGTCTCAATAATGATTTTCAGACTGCTCATCCGCGGAGGCCAGCCGACCAGAGACAGAAATTCGGGAATGTATAACGCTCCCGCTCCGAGCAGGCCACCGAATGAGAGTGCGGTCAAAAACAAAAAAACACGACGAGCCAGCCGCATGTGGAAAATCAGGAATTCTACAGGGGGAGCGTCCGACACTTCAGATTTCCATCTATTTACGACGGGTGGCGGGGGCGCTCCGCTTTAGCGGAAGCCCCCGAGAGATCAACGATTCGGGAACTTCTCTTCGAGAGCGCCCCCGCCACCCTAACCACTAAACTCTCTCACAATTAAGTATTAACAGCAACATCCCGCCCGGCCAGAATTTCGGCAATATGCATCGTGCGGATTGGTTTTTTCTGGCGTTTGATCAAGCCGTCCAGGTGCATCAGGCAGGACATATCTCCCGCAGTAATCACCTCGGCTCCGGCATGTTCATGGTCGTGAATTCTATCATTTCCCATCATGCAGGAAACCGCTTCCTCCGAAACGGCAAATGTTCCGCCGAATCCACAGCATTCGTCCTTGCGGGTCAAATCGACCAGTTCAAGCCCGTCGACCATTTCGAGCAGAGTGCGGGCTTTGCTGAATTCTTCGCCCATCACTTCGCTGCAGGAGCCGAGATTGAGTTCCCGTAAGCCGTGGCAACTTTGATGCAGTCCCACTTTGTGAGGAAATGAAACGTCCAGCTTCTCAACTTTGAGAACATCGGTCAAGAACGCACAGAGTTCAAACGTCTTGAGGCGGATGCGTTCGTAGTTGGCATCTTCACCAACGAGATCGTGATAGTGATTGACGATCATCGAAGTGCAGCTGCCGGAGGGGCAGACGATGTATTCGTATTGGTCGTACTGCTCGATGAAACTTTTCGCCAGAGGCCGGGCATCGTCCCAGCAACCCGTATTGGCCATCGGTTGTCCACAGCAGACGGGGGCATCGGGAATGGTGACTTCACATCCGAGCTTTTCGAGCAGTTCGAGAGTCGCCCAGGCCACATTTGGATAGAGCTGATCGATATAGCAGGGAACAAACAGGGCAACTTGCATGAGAGCTCGCAAATTCAAATCGAAAGTGGGAAATATGACGAATCGTGAGAAAATCCAGATTTCTATCCGTCATAATGAAAAGATCGTCCCGTAAGAGTATTGCACGAACAGCCCGATTTCAAACCGGGATCGATGTTCATTGAAATGAAGTTTTCTTAATGTCCCTTCGATTCCCCACAAAACCGCCCCATCACGTTTTTTTCTCAGGCCGTAACTCGGTATTCTCTGGGGATATGGTTGAAGGTTTAGAGTTGAAGGTTGAGGGGACTAATTTCATAAATTGACTCTCGATCGTCTCAATAACCTTCAACACTCAACACTCAACACTCAACCCTAAACCAGCGGAGTTCTCCTTGTTAGCCGGACCGATTTTTACCCGAGAAGCCTTAACGCTGCCCCGTCAGATGAAGAGTTATCTGATTCGAGCCGGGTATCTGTTCGCGTTCTTCGTCCTTTTGTACACCGCTTCCCAGGCGACATTCGGCTGGCAGCAGTACCGCAGCATTGGCGCGACCGCTCGGTTTGGAGCCTACGTGTTCCAGATTTTTGCCTTCGTTCAGCTGACACTCCTGATTTTTGCTGGCCTGCTGTTCTCTGCAGGGAATGTCGCTGCTGAGAAAGATCGCCGGACGATGCTATTGCTCCTGATGACCGATCTGAAAGATCGCGAGTTGGTCATCGGAAAACTGCTGGCGAGTTTGCTGAATGTCTTCACGCTGCTCCTTTGCTCGCTGCCTATGTTTATTTTTATCCGGATTCTGGGTGGGGTCAGTCTTTCGCAAATCGGCTGGGCGCTGGCGATCACCGCTGCCTCGACCTATGTGGCCGGAAGTTGGGGCGTGTTTGTGGCGTTCTGGCGGGAAAAGACATTTCAGACACTTTCCGTTGGCTTGCTCGGCTTTGTCGCGTTTCTGGCTTTCGTTGAACTGGTCACATTTCTGGTCGGTGCAGAGACGACAGCCGGGCGGTGGATTGGAGCTTTGGATCCTTATCGAGCCTTGCTGACAGTCGTCAGTCCATTTTCCTCGACCGATTTGACCCGCATCGGCCAGCTTTCGATGTGGCCAACTTTCAGCGTGCTCGTCGGACTGGCGTTGATCTTGAATGTTGCCACGATTGTCAATTTACGCCGCTGGAATCCTTCGAAGACGATTTATATTGCCGCGAAGAATAACGAATCGGGTGGCCGAACCCGCGAAGCGAGAACAGTCTGGTCGCAGCCGATTATCTGGCGCGAAATCATGACGAAAGCATACGGTCGCAAGGTTTTTCTGATCAAACTCGCCTATGTCATTTTCGCCATTTTCATTGGCTACGCGATGCTCGGCACCCCCTCCTCGGCTCTCGTACTCGGCATGATTTCCTGGCCGGGGCTGGGATTCATTCTGCTCGGTTTGCTGTCCCTGTTGTTAATCAATGCTCAAGCGGTGACGTCCGTGACAAGTGAGCGAGATGGGCAGACTCTCGAAGTGCTGCTGGTGACGGAAATCAGCGCCAGCCAATTCATTTACGGCAAGCTCGCGGGTGTGTTCTACAATGCCAAAGAAGCGATTTTGCTGCCGTTGATTTATGTTTTAACGATGTACGGATTTGGGGCGATTTCCGGAACACAAACCTTTTATGTGGTGACGGGTTACCTGATGCTCAGTATCTTTTGTGCGATGCTCGGCATGCATGCGGCGATCAGTTTTGAGAACTCGCGAACTGCAATCATAAACAGCATGGGGACGGTCTTTTTCCTGTTCATCGGAATTTTCATCTGTATGATCCTGATCGTCGAAGCCCGCTCTTCGTTTGCTCTGCAGTTGCCGAGTTTCCTGATCTTTATCGTCGGCGGAAGTATTGGCCTGTGGGTCTCTCTGACACACAAAAACCCCTCACCTGCCTTAACACTGGCAGCCGGCGTCCTCCCCTTCGGCACCTTTTACGCGATCACCGCGTTCCTGCTGGGAGAATCCTTCAGCGTCTTCCTCTGCGTCTGCGTCGCCTACGGCTTCACCGCCCTGGCCATGCTCGTCCCCGCCATCAGCGAATTCGATTTGGCATTGGGACGCTCGTCGATTGAGAAATCGTAGTTTTACCGGGTAGCCCAGAGAATCCCGCAGGGTTCTCTGGGTTATCAACTGCTGATTAAAAACCAGTTAATAGCAGATTACTTGATGATGTTGTTCGGAAAAGCTTTTGAAAAGGAACTAAAGTGGACTGACGGTAACTATCCCCGGTCATTCGGCTTGTAGGTGTTCAATATCAATGTAAAAGCCAGCTTTTTGAAGGCTAGCAGCTAACTTGTTCTTTGTTTCCTGAATCGAATTTTCGAATGGTATATAAATTAGACCATTAATGTCAGATGGTAATTCGAGATTGCCTTTATGTAGAATAGCAACTCGTTCTCTACCAAGTTTTGTTAAAAACATTCCCATCTCGAGAACAACATTTTGTCTTGCACGAAATCTCTTATCCGAATCTGATCCAGCCTTAAAGCCTTCATCATCTGGAGTCAGTAGAACAACAGCGTATGGAACATCAGTACTTGCCATTAACGCTTCTATTATTGTCTTACCATCAGGCGTCATATTTCCTAATATAACTGGTTTGATATTCATACGTAACAACATAAGTTCTAATTGATCACGAGATTGAGTATCGTGACCGTAAACAATAAATACTTTGGGTTCTTTTACAGCAACGACCGAACCTACCTCTGCATCTGAAGAAGGAATTGGTGACTTTGTGCCTCCATCGACGATTAATTGAAGTAATTGTTTTTCATCGCAATCACGTCCTTGAACAACAACTTTCCCCGAGGTGTAACAAGTGGCTTTAGAACCATCCTTCAAGACTGCTTGCTTTCCATGTTGAATTTCCTTTTTTTCAATTATTGACAACCCATGACTAATGATAGCGGAAGTCAAATCATCCCAATTCCATGTTTTCATGAGCTTTGCCTAAATATTTTGAACGATTAGTTAATTTCATTCACAATTTTTAAATTAATATATATGATCATGTCAATTTTTGCCGCTAATGCAAGGGATATTAACTCTGTCAGTTAATGCTAAAATGATATCTATATTGTATTGAGGAGATTTCTGCATAAGACTCATCATAGTCAATGGCTGGGTGGACGAAATCCATAAGAGGCTTTCTGGTTGAGAGTGAGCTGTACAAGAAGAATCTCACGGCTGCGCCGCCCCGAAAGAATCTTTCGGGGCGGCGCACAAATCAGAATTTTCAATTAAATAAATGTGACTTAACCACTTTTTTGCTGCGCCACCCAGAGAACTCTTCGAGATTCTCTGGGGTACCCGGTCCCCTTTTAAACCAAAGGCGGAATTACATTCTCGCGGTTTTTTGTCGGCACAGATACACAATCATCGGGATAGCCAGTCCGACTGCGATTGCGATAAGCCAGAGGGGGTAGTGGACGCCGAATTCGTCGCTGACGGTGAGCGTTTTTGTCAGTGCAGAGGTTTGACGCATCGATTCCAGATTTCCGTGCAGTACTCCGAGGGCATTATTGCCGAAGTGGAACAGCATGGCCGGAAAGATGCTGCCGCTTTTGACGACGAGTAAGCCAAGCAGCATTCCGAGTAATGCGGCATTGAAGACCTGTTGGGGGATCATGTGCATGATGCCGAAGAGGAGTCCGGAAAAGACGATCGCCAGTGTATGCCGGCCTGTCTTGCGAAAGCCCGCCAGAATGAATCCTCGGAAAGCGAGTTCTTCGCAAATTGCAGGAGTGACGGCGAATGTCAACACAACCCAGAACCAGGGAACACTGCCATCAGCCATGGTTGCCAACGCGGCTTTGGCGTGTTCCGGTAATGAGGGGAAAAACCAGGCGAGCCGCACGGCCAGTTCCACGACCAGCGGGTGCATAATGAGCGGTAGAAAGAGACCCAAGGCCAGATATTTCCAGTGTGGGATCCGCAGTTGAAACGTTGAGAGTGGACTGCTCGTCAGGAGTATGCCCATAAACAGAGCCGGGCAGGCGATGATTGCCAGTTGCTGGATGACCAGCAGCCGCATCATCGTCCAGCTTTCCTGACCAGCCGGTGCATTCTGTAACGCGTTGCCGAAGGTTTTCAGCATTGCGAACTGCAACAGCATGATCAGCACGAAACAGAAGATGGACTCCGAAAAGCTTGGCAATCGTTCTTTGTCGCGGAGCAAATGTTTGAGCCAGAGGCGCATATCAAAGCGTTCAGCTTCGCGGAACAGAACTTCTTCCCGCTGAAACTGATCGATGGCCCACATCAAGGCGAGTCCGCTGTACATGAAGCTACTCAGCAAAACGGGGACAACATACCACATCAATTGCATTTGACCATTGGGGTCAAGCAGCATCCCCTTGAGCAGCAAAGCTGGCCCCATGACCGGAATCAAACTGTAAAAGGGAGTCAGTTCGACGGCTGGCGAAAGACAGAAGACCGTCAGCCCCATTGTCACCGTCAGAAGTGGTGTCAAATAATATTGCCCCTCTTTTGTACTCTTGGCAAACAGAGCAAATGCCAGACTGAGTGACGCGAACAGAGCGGCGAGGGGAATTGCAAGAATTCCGACCCAGATCAGTACTTCAAATCCGGGAATAGCCGAGTCGCCCAGAGCCGAGAGTTGTCCACTGCTGGCGGTATTCAAAACGTGGAGACCTGTCATCCCCATGCTGATCAGATTGAGCAGAGCCGTGACGAGACTGAAAAGCAGGACTGTCAGAAACTTGCCGATCACAATTTCACTGCGAAGAGCCGGGCAGATGAGTAGGGTTTCCATCGTGCCCCGCTCTTTTTCTCCCGCTCCTAAATCGACTGCCGGATAAAACGCCCCAGTCATCGCCATCACAACCAGCATCGCAGGGAAGAGTTTACTCCAGACATTAGCCGCGAGTTCTTCCCCCTTAGCCAAATCGACGAGTTCCTCGTTGACAGGCCGTGTAAGATCGGTCGGCAGGTTTGCCATTTGCAGTCGCTCGCTGAGAATCGCCTGCTCCCAGTTATCGAGGGCTTCGCGAACGCGGCCGTAAGCGATGAGCGATTTTTCATTGGCGGAATTCCGGATGAAGATCGGACGCATTCGAGTAAGATCATCTTCAGACTCCCGGGAGGCAAGCCGTTCGTTTTCTGAGCGAATATATTCGTCAAAACCTTCAGGGATCAGAATCAATACCTGGATATCCGACCGGGCAAACAGCGTACTGACCTGTTCGGTCAAGGCTTCAATCTGCCCCTGTTTCATGGCGATAACATCGGGTTTCGCACTCTCGTCGGCTTGAGCGATTTCTTCTTTGAGTCGTTTGAGTTCATCGAGCCGGAGTCGGATATCACGAGCGACCTGAAGAATTGTTTCACGTTCATCGAATTTGTTTTCTTCAGAGGAAGTATTCGTTGGTACTTCTGTGGATGTTCCCTCAGGATCGGGAATCGTCTGTTGATCAACCGATAAATCCGAAACGACATTCAGCGTGAGCGAATCTCCCTCATTGACGAACCACTGGTCAATAATTCGCGTGCCATCTTTGTTAAGGAGCGGTGGGGCAGGAAGATCGTTTGCTCCCAGAATGACAACAGTTCGCGATTGTTCGGAGAACAGGAGCGTCATCTGCATCATGCCGATGCCGAGTGCCGGGTAGAGCAACAGTGGGAGGACGACCACCATGAATAGCGTGCGGCGGTCGCGCATTTGATCTGCGACTTCGCGGGAAAAAATCAGTTGAATATTTCGCCAGGTCATCCGGTTGCCGTCTGGTTCGTCCGTGGTTGTTAATCGATGAGATTATAGTAGATCAAGTCTATCAGCAAAGTATGCTTAAGTTGGGTGGCGGGGGCGCTCTCG
>DEML01000006.1:26073-32214 GCA_002359185.1 Planctomycetaceae bacterium UBA2671 | reverse complement strand
GTTGAACTTCCGGGGGCTTCCGCAAAAGCGGAGCGCCCCCGCCACCCCGAATAAAATATAGTTCAAGTTTTCAGTTGTTCTTATGGTCGTGAAACAAGAAATGTGGTTTCCATATGAAATAGGGTTTAGAATTGAGCTTCATACTTTTTGGTTGAGTTCCTTCTGCTTCGTTTCAAATTCTTTGATCAGATCAAAGAAGAGTTCTTCCATATCCGGCTGCTGATGTTCCTCGGCTAATTCCTCCCGAGTCCCCATCGCGAGGATCTGACCTTTATGAATAATGGCGATGCGATCACACAGTTTCTCGACTTCTCGCATAATATGCGTCGAGAAAATAATCGATTTTCCCTGAGTCCGCAGCGAATTGATCGCTTCGAGCAAGGCTCGCGCGACCAGCACATCGAGACCGGAAGTCGGTTCATCAAAAATCAGGACGGGGGGATCATGAATAATTGTGCGGGCGATGGAAACCTTCTGTTTCATCCCAGTCGACATTTTGGAGCCGAGCACATCGCGGACATCGTTCATCTGCAATGTGTCGAAGACTTCATGCAATCGATGCTGCAGCAAATCTTCTGGCAAGCCGTATAATCTGCCAAAATACTCGACCAGTTCCCAGCCGGTCATCCGGTCGTAAATTCCTGTATTTCCCGACATAAAGCCGATATTCTGTCGAACTTCTGTCGGATGAGTCACCACATTGAAACCCGAAACAATCACTTCTCCTTCAGACGGTTTGAGGACCGTGCTGAGAATTCGTAGAGCTGTTGTCTTCCCGGCTCCATTAGGACCAAGCAGACCAAAGATTTCTCCCGGCTGAACATCAAATGAAACATCCTTCAACGCATACACACGACCTCGTTTGAGGTCTTCAAAATGCTTGGAAAGATGCTCGACAGTAATCATGTCAACGACTTTATCTTCAAATACTTCATGGTGTTATGGGAATTGAATTCAGAAATGAAATCGTATCGATTTGGGCAATTCGTGGGAACCGTAACCAAAAGAAAGCCCGATGGAAGTCCAGGGGCTTTCTGAGATGTAAGTTTACGTTCAATATGGAATTGCGATTAGAATTCGCCAATCACGAGATTATCATTTCGTGAAAACAGGCGTTGATAAGTTCCGAATCGAGTGCCCAACGTGGCTTTATTTGCGTAGACCGTCCCATCGATCTCACCGGTTGTCCATCGCATCGCACGGTCGTTGGCTGCTTCTGCAGTGGCAGAGGAGAGGACGAAGTCGATATTTTCTGAGAGGAACCGAACAGAACCATCCGCCATACAGAACTGAGCCCCGCCTTTATGAGCACTTGAAAACCCGCCCCCCACAGCTGCAGATTTCGTGCTGTTGAGAATTCGTTCGCCATGTCGACGGTACCAGTTTTCACCATTGAATGTATTGCTCGTTGGTGAGGCTTTGGTTGCTGTTCCATCCTGATAACCCAGGAAAGAACCATCTTCATTGAGTATTCCACTCACTTCACCAAACGCAATTGTATTTGAAGTCCCGTCCTTAACGGAACCAAAATTAACAGTACGGGCAGGATCAGCGACAAAAATTCCGTTTGAGCGGCTCACGTTTGTATCACCATCCCAGTCGAATGATCCAATGCTGCCGAAGTAACTTGTTCCGGGAATTCGAGCCATGCCGTTTGCTGCGGTTCCGTTGGCATCACGCACACCACGACGTTCGTCGCTGGGACATTTGACGGTTTGAATCGGTCCCAATGTATTGATGAAGGTTTTATTGACTCCTTCGAAGATCCCTACACTGAAGTTCAATCCATCGTAAATACTCCCCTGTTCGATAAATGGCAGCATCAATGCTCCCCAGGAAAATCCGTTACCAACTTCGTTCGTACCGTTGTAACCACGAATGTGGCTAGGTGGGAAAACGTTGTGGGTATCGTGATAATTGTGCAAAGCCAGGCCGAGTTGTTTCAGATTGTTTTTGCAGGAACTACGGCGTGCCGCTTCACGGGCCTGCTGGACAGCCGGAAGCAGCAAAGCAACAAGGATCGCAATGATTGCGATAACAACAAGCAACTCAATCAACGTAAACGCAGCACGTTTGTTCATCTGGGGGCTTCCAATCAATAAGGGAGAGAAATAGGCGGGATTCCGAAGCAGGCAGCAGTCTTGAGATTGGAATCAGAATCTCAAGCTGATCGCATGATTATTACGATCCCAATTTTCAATATCAAGAAATTCCGATATCCCAATATCAAAATTCGGGAAATATTTTTCTGGCATCATTCCGGCTTCCAGACCTCTAACTATTTGCTCGTTAAGCTAGCTGTGCGCTGGGTTTCTCACTCAATTTTTGGCAGAAGACAAACTCATTACACCCCAACCCAGCCGTCAATTTTTCCTGAACAAGGTGGAATCCCCGTTGAGAGAAGAACTCCCGGACTTCTTCCGGTGTCGCCACTTCAAACGGAAATCCCCCAATCCAGTCGATGATGTCCGTCAAGACCGACATCCCCCGAGCATCGTGTCGGGAGCGGTAGCGTGCAAGAGGATTTCTGAGTCGCATTAAATCGCTGATAAGAAATCCGATCAGGAAAAAGGGAACGAAAATCGCTTGCATGAGCCAGCGTCCCGGCCAGCCACTGCAATAGATCTGCTTAACAACTTTCCAGAACTTCGATTTCCAGCCCTGATCATTATACAGAGCGACCACCAGCAAGCCACCCGGTTTGACTAATGATGTGATATTCTCCAGAGCTGACCACATCTGGCCTGTGTGATGCAAGACTCCCCAACTGTAGACGATGTTGAACTTTCCCAGAGACCTCAGGTATTCCTGATCGAGAATGGACCCCTGCTCCACATTCCAGTTTGGATCGTCTGGATAATACCTGGCTTTCAATGCCCGGGTACAGGCGACGGAATCGTCGTCGTAATCAAACGAGTGCACCTCTGCCCCGAGCTTACGGGCGGCCAGGCTGAACGTTCCACTCCCGGATCCGACGTCCAGAAATGAAAGAGGCTCTGATTGCTCAGGCCAGAACTCTTTCAGCGAATTCTCTGCCTTTTCCAATCGTTCCTCGTCGAGAATCCGTAGGAACTGCTTCCAGTTTTTCCCAAATGCAAAACGAAGTTCATCGATCTGTTCAGGATTCTGAGATGGAGAACTTGTCGGCATGTTGAAAACTTGATGAATCTATAAATTCAGGTTTAGTCGGTCGATCAGGCAATCGTGCTGGATTGCTGAACGTAAATCATTCGCAATTCGTGCAGTGTCGTTTCGATGAGCTTGTCTTCATTGTCATCCAGGTTGCCCTTGCTTTTCTCTTCGATCACGCCGAGCAAATCGATGTAATGCTTGGCTAGAGCCAGCTGAATTTCGCGTTTGCCGGTAATCGGATGCGGTATCAAACCCAGAGCCGACATCGCCTGCGTAGAGAACATTGTGACCAGCAGCGTGAAGCTTGGAGGAGGAATCTGTGAAGGATCGATTTCCTGAGCTTTTCCACCTTCCTCATTGGATGAGTTCTTGTCATTTCGGGCTTTCTCATCGATGGCTGCGTTTTCCGCTTCCACCTGAGATTTCCAGTCGCTATCGACAACCAGTTCCGGTTTTTCTTCGGGGGATTCGTTTGTCATGGTTTCGCTTTCCTGTATGTGTGACAAATGATTTCGCATCACAAACCCATTATGATGAATCGCTGGCAGACTGCAATCTTCTCCACGGGGTGAAATTCCACGGGGAGAAATTCACACATCACAGACACTGACCTTGAAAGCCTGGAGCATACGCATGCCTTATTCTCGTTTGGGAGCCTTGCTGATTCTCTTTGTACTGATTCTCCCCTGGATACTAAGTAGCTCTGCCAGTTCCGATCCTTCCGAATCGATACCCGGCTTCATAGAAATAGCCGCGATCCCCGGTTCAACCGATGATACCGATCGCATTCAGCAGGCAATCGATCGCGGCATTGGCTCCATTCGCTTTTCTAAAGGGACTTATCGAATTTCCAGGCCGATTGAAATTCATCTCAACCGAGTCGGATTCACATCGCTCCAGGGGGATGGAGTCGCCAGAATTGTGATGACCGGTCCCGGCCCGGCTATTCGCTGGATCGGAACTCACGGTGGAACAGCGGCTCCGAAGACCGTCAAAGACGAGGTCTGGGATCGCCAGCGAACACCATTGATGGACGGCCTGGAAATTGTCGGGCAGCATGCGGAAGCCGACGGAGTCGAAGCCCACGGCACAATGCAGCTGACGTTGTCGCGATTAACAATCCGCAAATGTCGACATGCCGTCCACCTGATTGATCGCAATCGAAATGTGACTCTTTCCGAATGTCACATTTACGAGAATCAGGGTGTCGGAGTCTTTCTCGACCATTTGAATCTGCACCAGATCAACATCGCCAACTGCCACATCAGTTACAATGCAGGCGGGGGAATTGTCAGTCGGAATTCTGAAATCCGAAATCTGCAAATCGGAACGTGCGACATTGAAGGCAATATGGGCGATGAAAACGCTCCATCGGCTGCTAACATCGAGATTGATGGAGACGGCAGTTCAATTGGAGAAGTCGCGATTGTCGGCTGCACAATCCAACATACTCATGAGGCGGATGGCTCTGCGAATATCCGTATCAATGGGATCGGCAATACGCTGAATTTTACTCCCGAATTCCGTCACGGTCATATTGTAATAGCCGACAATATCCTTTCCGATGTGATGACTAATATTGAACTCACCAATAGCCGTGGAGTCACGATTACCGGGAATACCATTTGGAAAGGCTATAGCCGAGATTTGCATATGGACAACTGCAAAGATGTAATCATCGCCAATAATGTATTCGATCGAAATCCACGATACCACTATGGGGATGGTTCAAAAGCGATGCAGGGGATTTTGATTGAATCCAGTGAAGATTGCCTGTTTGACGGGAATCTGGTCACCGGCACGCAACACGAAATCGCAGCAATGCAAATCAATCACTGCGATCGCTTTAACATTACCAATTGCTCAATTCTCGAATACGGCCAATGTGGCATATTGCTGGACAATGTCACCCGCTCCCGGATTTCCGATTGCCTGATCGATCAGCAGGAACAATCGGAAATCACGCCCTCTATTCGCGTTCTGAATAGCAACAAAAACATGCTTCGAGATAACCTGCTTGGTGGACCGCTTGAAGACTCTCAGAATTCTGCAAGCACTATGGGTAATGAGTTTCTGCGTCTCTTAGAATAAATATGGGACTTCCTCCACTCAGAGAGCATAGCTGTTTGAGTCTACCAGACTCAGTACGAAGATACCTGGTTAAGGTTTCGCAACATCCCAGATTGTCACATCATCAATCACCGCTTCTTTAGGCACACTGAAAGCGATTTTTCGTTTCGTCGAATGGGCAAAGCCAGGTGACTGATGGGAAATAGTCTGTTTGCCATCGACAGTCGCGGTGATGCGATCGCCTTCAATGACAATCACCATTTCATGCCATTGATCGGGAGTGATTGAAATTTTCTCGGCTCGATTGTAAGGTGCAACCTCTTTGGCGATTTCCTTTTTATCGGCTCCAGCCTTTTTGCGATTGTATCGCTCAATCTCAAAGTTGCCATATTTGTGATCCTCAACTGCTAAGCGGTTGGTCGTCACTTTCACTCCGGCTATGTGACCGGCATGGACGGTTTTCAACTCCGGGTCACTGAAATTGAATCCGAGCTGATGTTTGTCGGCAATCTGGAAGCGAAATTTGACACAGCAGTCTGCAAAATCGAGTTGATGCACGACAGTCACCGCGTGATCGGCTCGAGGCGAGATCTTCACTACCAGAGTGCCATCCTGCAGGTCGACCTGCTTATCTCCCATGGCGCGAGACTTGCTGTTCGTCGTCCAACCATTGCCAACTTGTTCTTTGGCTTCATCTTTTTCCGATCGTTCAAACTGATCGGACAAAATCGGCTTAGTTTGAGGCTCAGCCTGCACCAGCGACGAGAAGCAAACCAGAACAGCAGTTGAGAAAAGAAAAGTCTTCACGAGAGATCTCCCAGAAAAGTGAACATCCTCTCATTGAAATAATGAGTCGTTCCAGTTTAATCATCAGGCTGACTGAATTACTATCGGCTGAAGCCGATAGTTTTTTTGGCCGTGAGCTTCGGACTGAAGTCC
>DEML01000006.1:0-25897 GCA_002359185.1 Planctomycetaceae bacterium UBA2671 | reverse complement strand
GGCGAGGGTTTTAGACCCATCGCGATGACAATAAAACGAAGCGAATGACAATTCTGTGCAACTAGACCATTTTTAAATGGTTTCCGCAGTCGCTTGGACACCAAATGTCCTGAAAACGCTGTGTTTGCTCCTGCTGAACGCTGCAGGTAATTTTTGAATTTGCTCTAGCAATTCAAACTGAATTATTTCAAAACGCCTATAATTATTGGAGAGCAGCAGTTCAAGCATTGTCTGACGAAATGTGCGTACCATCCTGATTGTCGTCAGACAATGCCTGACCTAGACCTTAATTAACATTCATTTTCTATTGTCCAGGAATGTCGTACTGTCATTTAGAAGTTCCTTTTGATTTTCAGTCTTTCTCTGCGTAGAATCGCAACTGAGGAAAAACGGTCCATCCCCATAATATTTGCCATAAACCGATGAGGTTCCCATGCGATTACTGACATTCACCACAGCCGTATTCATGTTATTTTTCATGACGACAATTTCTCAGGCCGCCAGCAAAGCCCCTAGCTGGTCTGCGCGAGCTTACGACGGCGAGAAACTCAGCCAGCACGATTACGAAGACTCTCACGTTCTGCTGGTTTTCTATCGTGGCGTTCAGTGTGTGCATTGCATGGAGCAACTGTCAGGAATCGCCAGACAAACTGACGAATTCGCCGAGCGCGGAATCAAAGTCGTCGCAATCAGCCACGAATTACCGAGCCAGTCGATTGTTGAACGAATCCGCCGAGCCAACGACATCGAATTCCCGCAGTGCACCGACCCGAACCTGAAAATGTTCTCCGATTTCGAATCCCTTGACAATCGCCGCCGCGAATTACATGGACTGGTCTTAATCGACCCGAGCCGACAGGTTCTCTGGAAATCGGTTTCAGAGGGTGCGAATACCGATATCGATAATATTCTCAAACATTGCGATGAGAACATGTCGCCGTAGTCTGCTTGGGATCGTCGAGTTCTTACCACTAACAGGAACAGAGGGTCACAGATTTTGTGACAAATATCCGTGTGAATCCGTGCCCATCCGTGGTTCTAATTCATTCTGTTTAAGAGACTTACATCTCACAAGATCTTGCAATCTAAAAGAGGAATTGCATCGCAAGGCAGGAGAATATATCCTACCGCTCCGATGACTTCTGAAAAATGAAGTTTGTCTGCAGGAACTGTGCGACAGGAAGTTTGCATGTGGCGGACAAAAACTGGAGCGTATTACGCTCACGACCCAGGGACAGGGGAACGATCATGGAATGGAAACCATCACGAGTCTTGCAGCTTTTTGGCTCGATCATCGCAATTGCTTTCACGACCGGATCGCTTGTTCACGCTCAGGTTCAGCTCAAATACCGCTATGAACCAGGGCAAACCCGCTATTATGAACTCAAGCAGACTCTGGGCACAGTCTCTCACGTCTCCGATCGTGAAATCACGAATCATATCGCTCAGCATCTGCAGATTGCGACTACGGTCAACGAAGTCGAAAAAGATGGCTCGGCTGTGCTGGCTAAGTCGATAGTGCGTGTGCAGATGGAAGCGACTCAGCCCGGCTCCGATGAGCCGATGACCTATGATTCGGCCAGCGGCAACGAAGCAACTGGTCCGTTCGGCATGATCGCCAACACGCTGTCTTCACTCGTCAAAAAGCAGATTCTGATTACCGTTTCGGAGCAGGGCGACATCCGAAAAGTGGATATCCCACAGGAACTTCTCCAGCAGTTCTCCGGCAATGGTCCAGGCTTGACCGGATTGAATACGCCGGAAGGCGTCGAGAAAATGCTCTCACAGGGAAGTGTTATCTTTCCTGATAAAACTCTGAATGTCGGCGATCAGTGGACAAGAAATATGAGTACCGAACTTCCCTTCGGGAAGATGAATTCGACAATTGTTTTCACGTATGCCGGTCGAACAAAAGATGGTCTGGATCGGATCAATGCAACTACCAAAATCTCTTTGGAACCAAAGCCGGGAAGTCCATTTCAGGTTCAGATGAAAGCCTCGGATGGAGAAGGCGTCTATCTTTTCGATACCCGCCGCGGCTGCATCCTGGCGAGCGGATTAAAACAGACCATGAATCTGGAACTCTCCGCCATCGGGCAGAAACTGGAACAAACCGTGACGACCGATATCTCGATGCGACTCGTCAATCCCAACCAGACGGCTCAAGGCCCTAAGTGAGTCGTTTATAGAGATGATGCACGTTGTAACAATTGTGCAAGATGGACAGATTACAAAGTAATTTGACTCGACAGCAGGTCGATGAATATCATATAAATGCAAGTTGAAATGTTTTCTGCTTCTCCACCTGTTTAGCGTGGTAGGCTAATACAGGCTGATTTTTGTAAGGGATACCAGTAAAGCTTTCTCACTCAATGTGAGTGAACCTTCCAGAATCAACCGCAATAGGTTTGATGCTGGAAACTCCCCTTAAGTTCTGATTCGGTATTTAAGACGAATATCGAGTGAAGACTGAAAATGACCTCCAGCATCTGCAATTGAAATTTATCGTCAATTGATTTGCGGCGATCTGCGGGAGCAAACAGAGCGATTACGTTTCTGTCTGTTCGTGCGACCGCCACAGGTAGAGCAAATTGCTCTAGGATGTTGCCCTCCCTCTTAGTTCTTCTGGAGCGCTTCGATGTTGAATCTGAATGGTCCAAAATTCAAACTCTGCGACGGCTTGACACGACGTTCCGTCCTGCAGATTGGCAGCCTGGCGATGGGCGGCATGGCCCTGCCTCAATTGCTGCAAGCCGAGCAGGCTACTGGAGTCAGTAATAATAAAAAAGGTGTCATCATGGTCTTCCTGCCGGGAGGCCCGCCGCATCAGGATATGTGGGATATCAAAACCGATGCCCCTGCAGAAATCCGCGGCGAATTCTCAGCTATTGACACCAATGTCCCCGGCATTCAAATCGGAGAGATGTTCCCCCGCATCGCTCAGATGGCCGACAAGTGTGCTTTCATTCGTTCGATGGTCGGAGCGACCGGATCGCATCATGCATTTCAATGTCTGACGGGCAATTCCGATCGTCAGCAACCTCCCGGTGGTTGGCCTTCTATTGGTTCAGTGCTGTCAAAAGTTTATGGATCACGAGACCCAGCAGTCCCTGCATTTGTTGGACTCTCACCCAAAACCGGTCATGCTCCCTGGGGCGATCCCGGCCAACCCGGATTTCTGGGTGTCGCCCATGCTCCGTTTCAGCCGCATGGCGAGGGCATGAGTGATATGACACTCAATGGCATCTCCGCAGACCGTTTAGGAGATCGCAAAGCGGTTTTGAGTTCCCTGGATACCTTCCGCCGTAAAGCAGACGCCTCCGGCATGATGGAAGGCATGGACGCATTTTCTCAGCAGGCATTCGGAATTCTCACTTCGAGTAAATTAGCCGATGCCCTTGATGTCGAACGCGAACCTTCAGAAGTTCGAGACCGTTATGGACGCGGCACTTCGAAACTTGTTGCCGATGGCGGTCCAAAACTGCTCGATAATTTCCTCGTCGCCCGACGTCTGATTGAGTCTGGCGTTCGCTGTGTGACCCTCTGTTTCAGTCGCTGGGACTGGCATAGCGGTAACTTCAAACGGGGCCGCGAAGATATGCCGATGCTCGATCAGGCTCTCAGTGCCTTGATTGAAGACCTCGAACAACGTGGCATGCTCGATGATATCAGCGTCTGCGTCTGGGGAGAATTCGGTCGAACACCAAAGATCAACAGCAACGGCGGCCGCGATCATTGGCCCCGCGTTTCCACGGCTCTTCTGGCTGGTGGCGGAATGCGAACCGGTCAGGTCATCGGCTCGACAAACCGACTCGGCGAATACGCTCAGGATCGTCCCGTCCACTTCCAGGAAGTCTTCGCAACGCTTTACAAGCAACTCGGCATCAACATCGATGAATTAACCCTCAACGACCTGCAGGGACGACCACGCTACCTGATCGACCACAACTTACACCGCCCGATTCGCGAACTGGTTTAAAGATCAATAAATGAGTCATCATTTGCAAAGAATGTTTGCTATCTGTCTGCAAAATTTGAGCAATATCATTCTATCTTGTGGTATTCAGTTTTGCTCATTTTTCATTTTGCTCAAAATTCTCAGCGGTGAATTCATTGCGATTAATGGGGTGTCATTACTTAATTTTATTGTTGTTTTTCTGACGTCCATTTTTCTCAATGCTGGCACGTTTGGCTATCTCTCCACCAGATCCACTACAAATTCAGAATCTTCGAGTCTCTTAGTTCACATTATTTATCTGCTCGTTAGTTTTTACACATTTGTAGCCATTATTCAAATTACTTTTAATGTGCCAAAGTAAGGAAGTGAAATACTTGACCGTATTGGCATAGATTTCTTGATGCTCTCTGCACGCCACTCACAGTTCACACGGATTTCAGACAGGCTGGAAGCCTGTCCTACCTGGTGAAAGTTTTATGTCGACTATTCAGGAACTTTTGCAGACGCCATTATTACCGGGTCGTCTGGAATGGATTGGTCTGAGTTCCGGTCGGCGAGAACCGATTCAATCTGTTGAACGCGTGATGCTACAAGTTGGCACCGGGTTGGAGGGGGACCATCATGCCCGTTCTGGGAAATCCAAGCGGCAAGTGACGCTCATTCAAGCTGAGCATTTGCCGATAGTCGCTGGCTTTCTCCATAAGGAGTTGATTGCTCCCGAATTGCTACGTCGAAATCTAGTTGTTTCAGGCATCAATCTGCAGGCACTGAAAGAGCGTCGCTTTCGTATTGGTTCCGCTATCCTGAAGGGATCGGGACCATGTGCTCCCTGCTCGAGGATGGAAGAAAACCTTGGTGTTGGTGGATATGCCGCCATGCGAGGCCACGGCGGGATCACTGCGATTGTTGAACAAAGCGGGGAAATCGGGGTTGGAGCTGAAGTAATTGCAGTAAATGATTTCACAGATGCTTCGAACAGTCCCGAGTCTGCTTGACCGGTTTTGACTGCAGAACCTATACTTCCGGTTTCCACCCATCTTATCGGAACGGTTTTCGGTCGAATTTCTGCCGAGAATGTCCGTCTGGCAGATGAAGCAGACACCAATGAATCTGGCAGAAAGATTTTGTCAGGTCAGAAATTTCAGTAGCAAACACTATGAAAAGCGAACATCGGCACGAATTGGCTCAGAATGATCTGGAAGTCGGAATTGAACGGCTTCGCGGCAAGTCCAAAGATTTCATGGAAACTCATGGAAACCGAGTCCTGCTGTGGGCTTCGATGATTCTCCTGCTGATTGCCGCGATTGTGTTTTACACCCGCACAACGGCCCGCACGAATGCCGAAGGCTGGGCTGCATTAACCGGTGCCAACAATGCCGAAGAACTGGCTGGCATAGCCGAGTCCTATCAGGGAACTCCAGTTGGCGATCTGGCTCAGTTGAAAGTCGCCGAAGAATATCTCAATACCGGCATCCGCCTGATGTTCACCGATCGTGAAGCCGCTTTGACCGAACTCGAAGAAGCGAAATCTGCCTTTCAGAAACTGTTGAATCAGACCGGAATTCTGCCGATTACGAAAGATCGAGCTTTGTTCGGACTGGCTCGCACTTTCGAAACCACTTCGACAGGCGATTTTTCTGAATCGATTGCGACCTACAAAAAACTGGTCGAGGAATCTCCAAATTCGCCTTACAAGGAACTCGCTGAGGAACGGATCAAGACTCTCGGCAAAGAGAATGCCAAAAGTTTCTACGCCTGGTTTGCCGAGCAGAAGCCAGAACCACAGGACATGCAGCAACCTGAAGATATGCTGCGAAATCTGAATCTGGATGGTGATTTACCAGCTCCAACAGGGACTTCATCCTCCCCAGCAGATCCTGAAGCGACTTCAACACCCAATCCCACATTGACCGTACCAACCGCTCCTGATTTCCCACCAGCCATGACGAATCCGGCTGGCACCTCAACTGAAACCAGTGCACCTCCAATGCCAGCGGAAACATCAACGCCAACTCCGCCAGCAGAAACTGGAACTTCCGAGCCAATGCCAACACCACCGGCAAAAACTCAGCCTGAAGCGACACCACCTCAGCCAGAAGGTACGTCGAGTACTCCGGCTCCTCCTGCAGAAGCTGGAACCGATGCCGAGTAATGAATCGTCTGAGAATGAGGCCCAGGAAAATCTGGTCGAGCATGTCATCGATGAGACCGAGGTCGACAAACGGCTCGATCACTGGCTCGCGGCTCAGTTTCCGGAACACTCACGTTCTCAATGGCAGAAATCGATAACCTCAGGCAGCGTGACTGTCGATGGTCATAAGGTTAAGCCGTCTTACAAACTCCGCCTGGGAGAACGTCTTACGGGGCCTTTTCCCAAGCCTGTGCTTGCAGAAATCCCTCCTTCCCGCGAAATCGATCTGGATATCCTGTATGAAGACGACCTGATTGTCGTCCTCAATAAACAGGCCAATCTCATCGTTCATCCCGGCAAGGCCAATTACAGTGGCACGCTCGCCAATGCACTGGTACATCACTTTGAGAAGTTGAGCGGGTCTGGCGGGGCTCATCGTCCCGGCATCGTCCATCGGCTCGATCGGGATACAACCGGCGTGATCGTGATTGCCAAAGATGATCAGTCGCACGACTTCCTCTCTGCTCAATTTGCCGATCGCACCGTCGAAAAAGAATACCGGGCCTTCGTCTGGGGACGACTCGAATTCGATTGCGACTTCATCGAAACACACATCCGGCCGCATTCTAAAAATCGCGAGAAAATGGTGGTTTGCGGACCAGATCCAGAAGCCAGAATTGCACAGACGGAATATGAAGTCCTCGAACGCTTTAAGGACATCACCTACGTCAAACTGCTTCCGAAAACGGGAAGGACGCATCAGCTGCGGGTCCACATGCAGCACTTGGGGCATGCAATTGTTGCCGACCGATTGTATCGAGGACAATCGAATCTGCTGTTGAGCTACGTGATTGGCTCGAAAGAACATCTCAAAGAAGACGCCATCCTGATTCAACGTCAGGCCTTGCACGCATACCGACTGCAAATCGAGCATCCCGGCACAAAAGAGCGAATGGAATTCATCGCTCCACTTCCAACCGATATGCAACGCACGCTGGATGCTCTCGAACAATATTCGCGAGTCTAAAATGACTTAAACTTTGAGTTCGTTTGAACTTTCGCCTGAAATTCGCGTTAAGAATAAGCCACGTATTCGGCATCAAGTATTGCAGTTCAGAACTGAAAGCTCATAATGAAGTGACGACTTGTGATCTTACAGATATGGGAGATTTGAACATCAACTCTCTTCACGAGTATCTACTTCAGTCTGAGCGATAATATCTCGGCTGTTTCCCAGCATTTCAGGAGCGACCTCAGTGAGCCAGTTATCGTCTGATGAAAATGAATTGAACAAGCATGAACTCCCCAAGCGTGAAGAGGATGTCAAAAGCTATCACCCGGCAATGTTTGCCAATCATCCGTTTCACTATCTGATTCTCTGGCTGCTGATGATCGGCGGCGGGATTGGGGCAGTGATGGGCATGTTCAGCGGGAACTTTCCACTAGGGATCTTCGGTTTACTCGCCTTGATCTTCGGCGGAGTAGCCTACGGCTGGTGGTATTTGAATGTGAAATTCAAAGTGCTGACAATCACCGACAAGCGGACTTTGTATCGACAGGGAATTCTTTCCAAACGCACGAACGAAGTTCAGCACGATGATGTGCGGAACATTCAGATGGATCAAACGTTCTTACAGCGCGTACTCAACGTCGGCGATATCGCAATCTCAAGTTCCGGTCAGGATGATATGGAAATTGTTGTTAAAGGGGTTGGCAATCCGCAAGAAATTGTCGATCTTGTACGTCGATTTCAGTAATCAGTTGTAGGGTCCGCTATGCGGACCATTGACTTGTGGGCGATCACTGCGTTGACTTGAAATTCACATCTATTCCGGTCCGCACAGCGGACCCTACAGATCTAATCTACAAAATGATAGCGCCTCGCTCTACGGGAGTTGAGTCGAGCCCATCAGGAAGCGGTCGCATTCCCGGGCAGCTTCGCGGCCTTCATTAATGGCCCAGACGATCAGGCTTTGACCGCGTCGGCAATCGCCGGCAGCGAAAACGCCTTCGAGGTTCGTCGTATACTCCCCATACTCGGCTTGATAGTTCGAGCGGTTGTCCGTTTCGAGTTGTAACTGCTCGGCGATTTTCTGCTCGGGGCCTTTGAAACCGAGAGCCAGGAACACGAGGTCGGCTGGCCATTCTTTTTCGGTCCCTTCAATCGGTGAAAATGGAGCCCCGTTAGCTGCTGGCCGCGACCAGTCGAGTTGAACCGTTTTCACACCACGCAGGTTGCCATTGCCATCATCGAGGAATTCAACGGTTTGAATGGCATACTCACGCGGATCGTTCTGCAATGTTTTATTTGCGTTCTGAGAATAATCAAATTTCGCAGCCGCTTCCTTGTGACCGTAATCGGCACGGAAAATACGCGGCCATTGAGGCCAGGGATTATTGGGTGCACGCTTTTCGGGAGACTGAGGCACAACCTCAAAGTTGATCAGGCTTTTACAGCCATGACGCAGGCTCGTACCGATGCAGTCATTTCCGGTATCTCCCCCACCGATGACGATGATATCTTTATCTTTGGCAGAAATGTAATTGCCGTCACTCAGGTTGGAATCGAGCAGGCTCTTCGTGTTGGCGTGCAGGAATTCCATCGCATGATGGATTCCCTTCAATTTACGACCGGGCGTATTGACGAAGAAATCATTCGGCACAGTCGAGCCTGTCGCAACGATGATCGCATCGAACTTTTCTCGCAATTCGACAGCGGAGACATCCTTGCCAATTTCCGTATTCGTGACGAATGTAATCCCCTCTTCTTCGAGCAGTTTAACACGGCGTTCGACGATTGGCTTTTCGAGTTTCATGTTCGGAATGCCGTACATGAGCAAACCGCCAATGCGGTCGGATCGTTCGTAGACCGTGCAGTAATGACCAGCCTGATTCAATTGATCAGCTGCTGCCAGGCCGGCTGGTCCCGAGCCGATGATTGCGACTGATTTCTCAGTTCGGCTCTTGGGGATTCGTGGATTCACCCAGCCTTCTTCAAAGCCACGATCGATGATGGAGCGTTCAATATTCTTAATCGTGACTGCTGGTTCATTGATACCGAGAACGCAGGAACCTTCACAGGGAGCCGGGCAGACACGGCCGGTGAATTCCGGAAAGTTATTCGTTTTATGCAGACGGTCGAGTGCCTCTTCCCATTGATCGCGGTAAACGAGATCGTTCCACTCGGGGATGAGATTGTTGACCGGGCAGCCGGCAGCCATGTTGGCGATCATACCGCCCGTATGACAGAACGGCACACCGCAGTCCATACAGCGGGCACCCTGATTGCGCAATTCGACAACAGGCAACTGAGGAGCAAACTCCTGCCAGTCGTTCAGTCGCTCAAGTGGATTCCGGTCCGTCGGAGTACTGCGTGATATTTCTTTGAATCCGGTCGGTTTTCCCATGTTCTGTTTTCCGCTTTCGTCTCAATCTTCAGATGTGCCGCAGGTCAGGTTTGACTGACGTATTCGACTCTCGGATTTTGCTGGGCTTCATTCGCCCAACTGTTTTTCTTTAGTATCAAATTTTATTACCTCTCCATCCGGGAGAGACTGTATTTCGTTTCCTTTCCAACTGGGAAAGGATTTGGGTGAGGGCAATCGACGTTGTAATTCATTCCAACGTCGATGAAATCCCCTCATCCGGCCTTCGGCCACCTTCTCCCAAGGGGAGAAGGAAATACTGTTGATTCTGATATAATCGCTGGGACTCACTCGCTTGCGCTTCGTGCTTGTATTGGATTCGATTCAAAATCAAAATTCGTCAACAATTCCAGGCAAGCAACCTCAAACAGCAGCTGGCTGTTTTTCGGCTTCTTCTTTTGCCAGTTCTGCCAACGCTTCCTTGTAAGCCGTCGGCATCACTTTAACGAAGTTCTTTACGTTGGTGTCCCAATCGGAAAGGATTTCTTCGGCGACCAGAGAGCCCGTTAATTGATGGTGATTCTCGACGAATTCCCGTAAGGCAATCGATTCCTCAGGCGTTTCGACTTCCTCAAGTTCTACCAACTCCAGGTTACAGTTCGGACGGAAATCTTCCACGTTCTGATAGACATAGGCAATTCCGCCCGACATTCCAGCCGCAAAGTTGCGGCCAGTTTCGCCCAGAATAATCGCCTTACCACCCGTCATATATTCACAACCGTGATCTCCCACTCCTTCAACAACGGCCGTAGCTCCGGAGTTTCTTACGCAGAATCGTTCAGCTGCCACTCCTCGCAAGTAGAGTTCTCCGGACGTTGCCCCATAGAGGCAAACGTTTCCAGCGATGATATTCTTCGAGGAATCGAACGTCGAATCTTCTGGTGGATAGACAATAATCTTTCCGCCACAAAGACCTTTACCGACATAGTCGTTGGCATCGCCTTCAACTTCGATGGTGATCCCCTTCGTCAACCAGGCACCGAGTGACTGACCAGCAGAGCCAGTACATTTGATGCGAATTGTATCTTCCGGCAATCCGCCCGGTCCCCATTTCTTGGAGACTTCATGGCTGAGTGTCGTCCCGAAGGCGCGGTCGATATTCTGAATATTCATCGGCAAATCGACTTGATTACCATGCTGAATGGCAGCCTGCGATTTGGGGATGAGAGTCGTTTGATCGAGTACCGCTTCGAGTTCGTGACTCTGATCCCGCGTGCAATAGGTCCCTGCATTCTCGTAGGGAGACTGAGGCATCGCCAGTACGGGAGACAAGTCGAGATGCTTCGCTTTCCAGTGATTTTCATCGGGAACGAATTCGAGCATATTGCTCTGACCAACCATCTCATTGATAGTGCGGAAACCAGCCTGAGCCATGTAGCGACGGCAGTCTTCAGCGACCATAAACAGATAGTTGACGACATGCTCGGGAGCCCCGGCGAACTTGGCGCGGAGTTCTTCGTCTTGTGTGGCAATACCGACCGGGCAGGTATTCAGGTGACACTTTCGCATCATAATGCAACCCAGGGCAATCAATGGCCCGGTTGCAAACCCGAATTCTTCAGCTCCAAGCATACAGGCAATCGCGACATCGCGTCCGGTTTTGAGCTGACCATCCGTCTGCAGGCGGACTCGACTTCGCAAGTCGTTCATGACGAGCGTTTTGTGAGTCTCTGCAATCCCGAGTTCCCACGGCAAGCCAGCGTGTTTGATACTGGTTAGCGGAGAGGCTCCCGTACCGCCGTTTTCGCCAGAAATCAAAATGTTATCAGCATGTCCTTTGGCCACACCAGAGGCAATCGTACCGACACCGACCTCGGAAACCAGCTTCACGCTTACACGTGCAGACGGATTCGAGTTTTTCAGATCGAAAATCAACTGGGAAAGGTCTTCAATCGAATAAATATCGTGATGCGGCGGAGGGCTGATCAAGCCGACGCCCGGAGTCGAGTGACGAGTTGCGGCGATGATCTTGTTGACCTTACCACCCGGCAATTCTCCCCCTTCGCCCGGCTTGGCTCCCTGCGAAATTTTGATTTGCAGTTCGTCCGAGTTCGTCAGATACCAGCTCGTCACACCGAAACGCCCGGAAGCAATCTGCTTGATGGCAGATCGTTTCGAGTCGCCGTTGGGCATGGGCTCGAAGCGATCGTAATCTTCGCCCCCTTCACCCGTATTGCTTTTTCCCTGCAGACGATTCATCGCAATGGCAATCGTCTCGTGAGACTCGGCTGAGATGGAGCCATAGCTCATCGCACCGGTGCAGAATCGCTTGACGATTTCACTGGCGGGTTCGACTTCACTCAGCGGCACTTCCTGACCAGTTTTGACTCGCAACATCCCACGCAGATGGCAATTACGGGTCGCTTCTTCGTCGGCCTGCTCGGCGAATTCGTAGTAGGCATTCTTATCGCCAGACCGGGCAGCATTCTGTAACTTGGAAATCGTATATGGATTCCAGGCATGCTTTTCCCCGCTAGATCGCCAGGCGAACAGACCCTCGTTTGGTAAAACAGGAAGGCGGTTTTCCTCACGGGCAGGGAAGCCCATCGAGTGTCGTCGCAGATTTTCCTCAGCCAGCAGATCGAGATTCACCCCTTTAATACGGCTGGCAGTCCCGACGAAGCATCGATCAATCACATCGGTATTCAATCCGACCGCTTCAAAGATCTGGGCGCCCTTGTAACTGGCCAGAGTAGAAATTCCCATCTTGGCAAAGACTTTGAGCATCCCTTTGGCAACTGCTTTGCGATAAGCTTTGACGATGGATTCATCAGTCCAGTCGCCTTTGAGATCGCCATCTCGCATCGCCTTTTTCACGGCTGCGAAAGCCATGTATGGATTGACGGCATCGGCTCCGTAACCGGTCAGCAGGCAGAAGTGATGCACTTCGCGAGCTTCACCCGATTCGACGACGATTCCCAATCGGGTGCGCAATTCATTCTGCACCAGATGATGATGCACGGCTCCGGTCGCCATCAGCGAACTCATGGCGACGCGATCGGCAGACATATCCCGATCGGACAAAATCACAATCGAATAGCCCTGATCAATCGCCTCTACCGATTCCTTGCAGATGCGATCCAGAGAGGACTTGAGTCCCTCTGCACCATCTTTGCGGGGATAAGTGATATCAATGACTTTCGTCTTCCAGTGACGGTAATCAAGATTTTTAAGCGCGGAGAGTTCCGAGTTCTTCAAAATCGGATGCGGCACCGCCAGTCGATGGCAATGTTCAGCAGTGCTGTCGAGCAGATTGCCTTCCGGTCCGATAAAACACTCCAGCGACATGATCACTTCTTCGCGAATCGAATCGATGGCAGGATTAGTCACCTGAGCGAACAACTGCTTGAAGTAGTCGTACAGCATGCGTGGCTTTTCGCTCAGACAGGCCAGAGCGGTATCGTCTCCCATGGAGCCGACGGGGTCGCGTTTTTGACGCAACATCGGCAGCAACATGAAGTTCATGGTTTCGGTGGTGTAACCGAATGCCTGCATCTTTTGCAGCAGTTCATCATCGTCCTTGGCATCCTCAGGAATTTCGTGGCTGGGAAGTTCGCCGAGAGTAATCCGCTGTTCTTCCAGCCATTTCTGATAGGGGCGATAATTTGAAATTTTGCTTTTGACTTCTTCATCGTCAATAATGCGGCCTTCATCGAAATCGACCAGGAACATTTTGCCAGGCTGCAATCGACCCTTGAATTTCACATTTTCCGGCTCGATATCAAGCACACCAACTTCACTGGCCATCACAACTTTATTGTCGTGTGTCACATAATATCGGCTCGGGCGAAGTCCGTTGCGATCAAGCACTGCACCGATGAAATGGCCATCGGTGAAGGAGATCGAAGCGGGTCCGTCCCACGGCTCCTGCATGGCCGAGTGATACTCGTAGAACGCCTTCTTCTCCTGAGACATCGAATGATGATTCTGCCACGCTTCAGGAATCATCATCATCACAGCTTCGGGCAGCTTGCGACCGGATTGAGTCAACAATTCCAAGGCGTTATCGAACGAGCCGGAGTCGGAGCAATACGATTCGCAGATTGGGAATAGCTTCTGAAGATCGTCGCCAAAACGTTCACTTTTCATCATTCCCTGACGAGCAAACATCCAGTTTTTGTTGCCGCGGAGTGTGTTGATTTCACCATTGTGAGCCATGTACCGACAAGGCTGAGCACGGTCCCAACTTGGGAGTGTGTTGGTAGAGAATCGAGAATGCACCATAGCCAGATGCGTCTTGAAACTCGGATCCTGCAGATCCTTGTAATAGGGCATCACCTGACTCGGAGTCATCATCCCTTTATAAATAATGACCGAAGAAGAGAGCGAACAGGCATAGAATAGAAGTGCTTCGGGATGCTCTTCAGGAACGCGCAGTTTATGGCTGGCGGATTTACGGATCAGGAACAGTTTGCGATCAAACTCCTCTTGATCGATTCCCTCAGCAGCGGCCACAATCAGCATTTCCATAACCGGCATACAGGCTAGTGCGGTCGGACCGATGTCAGCTGCAACAGGATCGACAGGCAACGGACGCCAGCCAACCAGTTTCTGACCATTTTCTTTAATAAAATCGTTGAAAACCTGCTTGCAGTATTCGCGACGTTGTTCATCCTGCGGCAGAAAGATAACACCAGCAGCAAACAACCCAGCTTCAGGAAGATCAGTATTGAACTGCTCTTTGACGACCTTACGCAGGAATTCATCGGGCAATGCGGTCAGCATCCCGGCTCCGTCGCCCGTATTTTCTTCGCAGCCACACGCTCCACGATGCGTCATGTGACGGTTGATCCGATCGGCATCGTCAATCAGTTGATGCGAACGTTCTCCATTAATATTGGCGACAAATCCGACGCCGCAATTTTCATGTTCGTAATCCGGTGAGTACATATCGAATGCAACCGGATAACTGTCTTTGCGGAACGGAGAGCTGTTTGTGTTCTGCATAGTTTTCATCATTCATCGTCTGAGTTAAATATCGTCCTTACCTGTTGCGGCATCCTTCGCAGTCCGCCCGTAAGACGGCACAAAATCGGCGGAAAAACCGCACGAAACGTCAGCGTCCTGCTGCGTTCAGCTGGGCTTCCACTTGGAGGAAGCCTGTTTTGAGTGCCTGTGTCTCAAAGTTCTAATGAGACATACAATTGTCTCAATGGTCTGAGGAGACACTCAATTCCGAATGGCATTCATTCTTTAATACTTCAATGAATTTCCGTGTCGCCAGTGAAAGCTCACGGCTCTTCCGGTGAATCATCCCCATTGGTCTGACCCAGGAAGTTCCTTCGACTTCTATCGCCTTCATCCGTCCCCGTTGACACTCATCCCGCAAAGTCGGTTCTGGCAATAATGCCACACCCGATCCCGATTCAACATCGCGCTTCACATATTCAATGTTGTCGAACTCATGCACGGTTTCTACGCTGACTCCGACTTCGCGAAACCAGCGATCAATCGCTTTATGGATAAACAGATTTGGTTTGAACCCGACGAAACGAACGCCGTCAAGTTCTGCTGCACTGATTGTGCTGCGGTCAAACCACTCATGATCGGGACCAACCGCAATCACCATCGGCTGATCCTGCCAGTGGAGACACTCGAACATCCCCTTGGATTTTGGAAAGGAGACCAGGCCCAGTTCGTCCTGCTCCTGTCCCACTCGCCGATAGACTTCATCAGGATGCACAAAATCGATCAAGACTTCAACCTCAGGGAACTCCCGCTCGAAGCGATCGATCGTTTCGTTGATCTGAATCAATCCGACCGAATAAATCGCCACAACGCGAATCCGGCCGACAATCTTATCCCCGAGTTCCCGCACCCGATCTTCGACTTCCCGAAAAGAGTGCAGCAAATCTCGACAACCATCAAAATACAGATGACCGGCAGCTGTCACCTCGAAAGGCCTCTTCGAACGGTCTATCAACTGCATTCCCAGTCGCTTTTCCAGTTGCTGAATGGCCTGACTGACAGCCGACTGAGAAACCTTCTGCTGCTCGGCTGCGCGCGAAAAACTTCGCAGTTCCACAGCATTACAGAACATTTCCACATTTCGCAGATGCATTCCAGGACTCAATATATCAGAGTGGCTTATATAAGAATCAAATCAGTATCAGAAACAATTGTCTGAGGGATTATCGGTTTCTCGCTGTCGTTGTCAACCCGTGAATGAAAATCTCTAAAGGATGGTGGAAAACTGGTGCAAAACTACTGCTCTCCTGCACTCGACTTCCTTGAAATCCCCTCTCTTTTTCAATACAATTCCGCGATGAACGACAAGAAAAAACCCGAAACTCCTGAACAAAAGTCTTCCTGGAAATCTCTCGCAGGCAGCCTGTTTGGTATCCATTTTGATGATCAGGCCGATTTTGATGACCTGGACATCGATTCTGTGGCCGAAGTGGTCGAACAGATGAACCCTGTTGCCTCGCCTTCCAAAGTTAAGGGGGAAGAGGCAGCAGCAGTCGATGACGATCTGGAAACTGATTTTGATTTTTCCTTCGACGATGAGGAAGAGGACGAAGTTCTTGAAGAACAGGCCGATCAGCCTCGGGCATCAAGTCCTGTTGAGAATAAATCAAAGCTGAGTGAAGTTGTGAAAAGTACTGACCCCACACCCTCTGAACTTGAAGTAAGAAACTTGCGCGCCACCTTCGATGATGAAGACCCGTTTGGACTGGGAATTGTCGACAGTGATGATTTCTCAGATTTAGATGATGATTCCAGCCCGGAGTTGGAAGCGGTCACCGAAAATACTACCGAGGCAAAAGACGATTTTGCTGAAGATCTCGATTCTTCGGATCCTGAACCTGATGAGAAATCCGTAAAGCCGAAACGAGTTCGACGCCCTTCTCGTAAGCCGAGGGCAAAGTCAGAAACAATTGAAGAAGTTGAAGTCGTCGCAGAGACAAAAAAATCAGGTTCAACAGCCGACCAGAATGACGATTTCTGGGAAGCACTCGATGATTGGGACTGGGATAAAAAGGATCAGCCTCGTAAGCAGCGTTCAACTCGTGCAATAATTGAAGACGATGAAGACGACGACGATGATGATGAGAACGAGTCCGTCAATGAAGCGGCTTCAGAAGATGAGACTTCTGAAACGGAAGACCGACCACGAAAACGTGGCCGCCGTCGACGTCGTCGGGGTGGGCGTTCTTCGCAGCGTGAAGATCGAGAAGTTTCCGCAGAGAATGACGATCGGGAAACAGAGAAAACTCCTGCTCAGCAGGAAATTGATGCTTCTCTAATTGATGAGCTCTGGGGAAGCGATGACGATGATGCCGAAGTCAAATCACCTTCTTTGAAAAAAGAAGCACCCGAAGATAAGCCCGACGATTCCGAATCACGCCGACGCCCAAGACGATCTCGTCGGGGACGCGACAAAGAATCCACTCCCGTTGAGGAAGTGAAAGCGAAAGAGTCTGTTTCTGCCAAGTCTGCCCCCAAAGAAGTCGAAGAGGATGACGACGACGATACAGACAACATTGAGACAAAACCACCATCACCTCAATACAAAAGCGTGCCAACCTGGAGTGACGCGATTGGGATGATCGTCAAACGACGAAACTCGGACCGTGGAGCCCCACGTTCTGATTCTGGTCGAGGCGGAGATCGCAAACCTTCCGGTAACGGAGGTCGTCGACGGTCGAGTCGGAGTCGCGACGAGTAGATGTCGTAGAGCGTTCCGGTAATATTTCTAGCTGTGTGGCACTGGCAGAGCCAGTGCCACCCTGTTTTTCATTGGATCAATACGCTTAAGCTTTTCAGCCTCCATCGTTTTGGGAAGTGCTCATGCCAGTTCAGCGGTTCGACTCAGTGAATGCGTCGTACCGTTATGCGGTCTCTGTGACCCGCAATGCAGGCAGTAACTTTCATATTGCATTCCGTATTCTGCCCGAACCGATGTATCGGGCCATGTGTACAATTTACGCCTACATGCGGATTTCCGACGATCTTGTCGACGATTCTATCCTACTCAATTCTGCAACTCCAACTTCATCAACTGGGTCTACATCACTGGCTGACTGGCGGGAAATGACTGCGAATCTGCAAGCAGACAAAGTACTTGATCATCCTCTTTTTCCTGCCCTGCGAGATGTGCTGCAGAAATATCCCATTGATGTGAACTGGTTAATGAGTGTTCTCGATGGGATGCAGCGAGATCTGGACTGGACTCCCTTTGCAGATTTTGATGAGCTTTGCCATTACTGCGATCAGGTGGCTGGCATGTCGGGACTCTGCTGCCAGGCGATTTGGGGTGCGAATCTAACCGAGACACGGGAATTGGCATTAACGTGCGGGCGCGCATTTCAGATGACAAATATCCTGCGGGATATCCATGAAGATCGCAGCCGGGGCCGGTGTTATTTTCCGCAGACGGAACTCGATCACTTTGGATGTCTGGACAATGATTGGGAGGATCCAGACATTCGTTCGAACTGGCTCGATTTGATTACCTTCCAGGTGAAACGAACAGAATCCTTTTACCAGGAGGCCAGCGAACTGGAGCGTCATCTGTCTGGACCAGGCCGCAGGATGTTGCGGGTTATGTTTGTGACGTATCGAGCGGTCCTGCGAAAGATTTCGCAAGATCCTCAACTGGTCTTCCATCAGAAGGTTCGAGTTTCCAAAAGCAGAAAGTTGATGATTCTGCTAACTGCTCCTTATCTTTCCATCTTAAATTCTGATCATCATGTTTCTGCTGAATGTAAAAACCGTGGTTTGATCAATACAAAAATCCCCTCAACCAACGGTTAAGGGGACTAAGTGATGATAGATTCGTCGGTCAGGCTGTGCCTGACATAATTCGAAGTCAATAATTCATCATGTCAGGCACAGCCTGACCGACAACTACAGTAATCTGCATAATGCAGTACCGATTAGAGCATGATAATGAATGCTCGATAGAGCTTACCAGGAATAGTTGCTTCCGGAATAAGCTCCAGAAGCTGTGCGTGTTGGATTAATTGTGCGATAACCATCCGAGTAGGCATCTGCCTGATAGTAAGGATTGGGATTTCGCTGTTGAACCGGGCTCCAGGGAGAGAACATCGATTGCTGATCGACTGGGCTCGGGACTTTCTGGTCCATCTGTGGAGCACTCGGGACAGTCAAAGTCGGCTGTGAGCCGGGGGTTTGAATCCCCTGATATGTTGTACCGGGATTGTTGTACATCATGTTTGGATCATATCCGCCAAAGTCGGTGCATCCTTGAGGGGCAATCGGAGGACAGACCGGAGCAAAGCTGCGAACGCAGCGGGGTTCCCAGACGGTTGAAAAACAACGGCGTGGAACCATCACCTGTTCAGCCACATTGCGATAACAGACCTGATTACGAATCTCCGTCTGAGGCACATAGCTCACTACCCGTTTGTAAGTGGTCACTGGGACCTGCACACATTCCGCAACGCGACGGCAGCGAGTTTGCGGAACCATCTGCCAGCTTGCGACTCGTCGCGGTTCCATTCGCATCGTGTATTGAGGAACAACAGGTGCTGGTGCGGCACAGACTGGAGCACAAGGAGTTGGTGGTACATAGGCTGGCGGACAGGCACAATTATTTCTCTGACAGCGATTGCAGAAAATTGGTGGGAACAATCGTGGACGGCAGCCACGACAATGTCCACAACCTCCACAGGCACGGGCAAGTCCCGGGAAAACCTGGGCAACAACTTGCGATTGTTCAATTCCAATCGCACAAAGTGAAAGACATAATGTCAGCAAAACGGGCCATCGCATGTGACGGGCTCCTGATCGGTAGGGTCGATTGAGGGGAAATGGGGATTTGACGAGTAATGGCCAAGGGGTGGCCGAGGTGGGTGATTGAACGCTTACAAGTGGGCGTAGAATTCAATCTGTAAACTCGCTTATCGTTAGTATCGACACACCATTGAGGCTTCTTGAGGACTTTTGAGAAAAAACCAAAAAAAGATTCAAGATTTCTTCCATTTGCGAATGGATTCAATACTTATTACTCTGGCCTCTTCTTCTTCAAATTATCGTTACTCATTATCTATCATAGAATTATGACTAATCAGGACTATACAGAACGAGAACTGGAACTCGCTCAATTGATTCTGCAGCCGTATCGAAAAGTTTTCGAATATACGGCTCCCGAGCGAACAATTCATCAATTACGGGAAGATTTTCTCAAGTCGAGTGAAGAAGCGACCATCACAGAGTTCACAGCCGGGATGAGAGTCCTGCTGGAGCGACGATATATCCAGCGACTCAACGATGAACGTCTCGAACTGACTCCTGCGGGTCGTGAATGGATGACGCAGGAATAACAAGGGTGGGTGGCTGGGGTCGTAGCGCAGCGAAGCCCCCAGATACTTCAATACCTGAATTGGGCGGCGGGGCGCTCTCGAAGAGAAGCCGCCGAATTGTTGAACTTTCGGGGGCTTCCGCTAAAGCGGAGCTCCCCCGACACCACCCGTATACTGACAAACTAATAGTTGTGCTTACAGCAACTCGTTGATCAATCCGATGTACCAGAACATCACGCTGAAGATGACGAAGATGATGAAGCCGGCAACAATCACCCAGACTGTCCAGCCCAAAGCTCCTGCAAGAGCATCGAGTGCTCGTCGGGCCTGATCTTCAAATTGCGGGCTGAGTCGATCGAGCATTTCGGGTACCGTTCCGGATGTTTCGCCCACGTGGATCATCTCGATGACATCACGCGGGAACAGTTCGGACTGCCGTAGTGCTTCCGTAACTGTATAGCCTTCCTGAATCCAATACACGATTCGTGGCCCCTCACCGATGAAAGCTCCATTGTTGGTCGCCATCATCGAGGCTTCGATACTTTCATCAATCGGCATCCCCGCATTTTGTGTCAGATGGTAAGCCCAGGCAAAGCGGGCAATGGCGAATGATCGCATGCAGTAGCCGAGGACGGGAACCCGCATCAGCATGCGATCCATATATTTCTGGCCTGCGAAGTTCGCACGAAGAAACTTAAACAGGATGAACGCCCCGGCTGCTGTTCCAAAAACCATTCCCAGCCAGATTAATGCTCCGGATGTTCCCGTCAGTCCCCAGCCGAGAACATCAATCGCTTCACCACCTTGAGCGTTGGCAATCCAGCCGAGGAGAAAAATCAAGCCGGCTATTACGAAGACAGCCATGATCAATTGCAGAATTGGCCAGGCAATGGCGGAATAGAAATCTTTTTTCAGCCGCAGCAGGTTGTCGTAATGATTAGCCAGTCCGGTCAGAATCTCGGGCAAAGCCCCAGTCCGCTCGGCCACATCGACCATGTTGACCATTAGAGTCGGAAAAATCTCCTGATCTTTCAGTGCGGTTGCAATGTCAGATCCCTTCTGCAGTTCCTCAGCAATCTGCATCGTTGCCCGGCGGACACGAACATCAGCTGCTTTTTCTCCGGCGATCAGAAACGATTTGTGTGCAGAGACCCCCGTTTCGAGGAGCGTGCTCAACGAACGGCAAAGTAAAGCGATCGGTCTGAGGGGCAAATTTTCGCCGAACATGGGGCTTGCCGGGTTGAGGGTTTATAGTTGAGTGTTGAGTGAGACATCTCCTTCTCCCTGGGGAGAAGGTGGCCAATGGCCGGATGAGGGGATTCCTTCGACGTGGTAAATTTCAATTCACCTCAACTGCCCTCATCCTAAGCCTCTCCCATTGGGAGCGGGAACCGCTTCTACTTCATGATTGCTTTCTATAACAAACGTATGCCCCAAATTATTTCGACTTCGATTTGCCCTTTTTATTGGAATCGACCGGCTTCAATTGCGATGTCTTTTTCGATGGATTGGCCGCCGCATCCAAAGCCGCCATCTTGTTTTGCAGCCAGCCCGCCTTTTTATCGCCAGCGTCCTGATTCACAGGTTTCTTGAAGTTCTCTGCTTTTTTCTTGCTGAGTGTTTCAGCTGTCGTATCGTGGAAATCGAGGATTTTTCGTTCGGCGATCGCCCACAGTGAAGAGGCGATGAAGTAGATACACAACCCAGCTGGCACCTTATAGAACATGAATCCGATGAAGATCATCATGTAGCCCATCATTTTCTGTTGCAGAGCTTGTTCTTCGTTGGCTGGAGGCGGTGCAAACATTTTCTGTTGAACGATGAACAGACAGACGGTCAGCATCGGCAGCAGATTGAAGCTGGAACCCAGCCAGGGTAATGCAAATGGCATGGTGAAGAGATGATCGGGAGCGGCCAGGTTGTCGATCCACAGGAACTGAGCCATTCGCAAATCGACTGAGATGTATAATGATTGATACAGGCTGATGAAAATCGGAATCTGCAGCAGCATTGGCAGGCAGCCTGCAAAGAATCCGCTTTCCTTCATCAGATCCATCTGTGCCTTGGCCAGTTTTTCCTTGTCGTTTTCGTATTTCTTTTTGGCTTCTTCAAACTTCGGCTGCAGCTCTTTCATTCGCTTAGCTGCCAAAGCGTGCTTGCGGGAGATGGGGTACATGCAGGCACGCACCATCACGGTCAGCATGATAATTGCGATGCCATAAGGCAGCATCAGGCTGTTATGAAAGAAGCCGAGGATGGCCATCATGATTTTGACCAGCCAGCCGAACCAGCCATATTCAATCATATCTTCTGCACTGAACGGTTGCAGCAGAGCGATCCGTTTTGGGCCGGCAAACAGTGTGTATTCCTGGGTAACAGTTTGCTGAGGCTCAATTTTTACAGGATTGGATTCCAGCGAGAAACTAATCAGACTGTATTCTGTTTTCGCACGTTTTTTCAGCAACAAGGGCTGAGCGATTTTGATCCAATTATTTTCAGTCTGATCTTCCTGAGGGGCTAAGAGGGTAGCAAAGTATTGACCATCGACTCCCAGATATCTAAGTGGAGCCTTGAAGTTTTCGATTTCGCCTGCAGTTGCCTGTTTGGCAATTTCACTGGCAAGAACCTGTTCGTGTCGAACTCCGCTGCCGTTATCAAAGCCGGCCTGAATGGCCAGATAGCGACGTGTGTTTTCCTCATCTTCCAGTGGAAACCCGACTGGTCCCTGCAGGTCGTACTGCAGCTCGAGCGGCTGGTCACTCAGGTTGACAAAATCGAGTATGACATTGAGTTGATAGCCTTTGGAGAATGTGTCTCGCTTAGCTGGATCGCCCGGTTCGAATGAATATGTTTTCCGCAGCAGGAGTTTTCCATCGGGTGAGGGATACTCGAAAGTGGCGGAATGATCGGTCAGAGTAGCCTCATCGACGCGCCAGTTAACGGTTTCGAGAGTCTTGCCGTGTTCCATGAGCAAATGATCGACAGCTCCGCTTTTCATATCGAAGCTGACACGTGAACTTCCTTCAACAGTTCCCAGCAGATGCAGCGGTTGATTCCGGTCGGTCAGTTCGCGATAGCGGGGATCATTCAACTGCAGTGACATCACTGCTGCTCCCTGCGATGTCAATTCGACCTGCATGTAATCTTTGGATTTCAGGTCACTGCTGCCGAGTGTAATCAGACGGGAAGGATATTCTTCGAGTTTGATTTCCTCGGGTTGAGGATCTGCTTGAGCAGTGGTGTCGGAGTTGAGATTTTCCGCAGAGCTTGCCCCATTCTGAGAGAGGTTCGGTGTTGCAGGTCTGCTGGTCCCCACTTCAGGACCAATGTTCTTTTGGGCTTCTTTTTCTTTTTGAGCCGCAATCTGCTGGGCGGCTTTCTGTTTGGTCAATTCCGGATAGAAAAATGGTAGACCATGATTGAACCAGAGGAACATCACGCCCATTGAGAGCAGAAAAAACGTAACCAGACGCCGTTGTTGATCCATCGATCGAAACTCTTCTTCAAAAATATGAGCCGCGGAATTTATATTCCACGGCATTCTAACTGTGTCAATGGCTGCCAGGGAGACAGATATCGCGAACTGCGACACATCGAACACAGATCAGCAGTTCGTCATGAGTTCAGACGAAAACTGATCCACAATCGATGCCCGGAATCCGCAGTTCATTATTCCAGCATCAACGGCCTTCCCGCAGTCGATCCCCTAAAAAGTTATCGAGTTCGGGGATCTGATAAATTTTTTCGGCCGTCTTCTCGAAATCATAGACAACACGTTGAAATTGAATTAACGCATCATCGACGATCACATAGGATGAGCGGGAATCTCCATTACGTGGCTGACCAACTGAACCGACATTGATCAACGCTTTGTGCTCGCCGAGTTCGTAACGGAAATCAATCTCTTCAGGTGCAAGAAAATTGAGATCATCCGTGAAAACTCCCGGAATATGTGTGTGCCCCTGGAAGCAATGTCTCTCCACGAGGCTGAAAATCCGTTCCATTTTCCGTTGATGATAAATGTCTTCCGGAAAGACATACTCATTCAACGGGTTTCGTGCAGAGCCATGCACGAACATATACTTCTCTTCGCGTCTTAATCGTGGCAACTCTCCGAGGAATTCCCAGCGTCGTTCGTTCTTGGATTGATCGCCCGTTTCGAGTTGCTTACGTGTCCAGAAAATTGCCCGTTCGGCTCCGGCGTTGAAACCTTCCGGATCGAACATGGCTGCCTGATCATGATTGCCAAGGATGGTGACCTGTGCTTTTTCCATCACCAGATCGATACATTCGCCGGGATTGGGGCCATATCCAATGATATCCCCCAGACAATAGATTTTCGAAATATCTTTACTGGCGATGTCAGCCAGAACGGCCTGCAACGCTTCGAGATTTCCGTGAATGTCACTGATGATCGCGAACAATGCGTTATTTTCCTGCTCGATAATGACTTGCGAAAACGTTCAGTGTATCCAAGTCTGTTCCTCAGGGTCAATAAACGGAAGAAACATTCCCCTATGCTCACGAGGAATTTCTCGGGATTATAGGGGTTCTGCTTATGCGATCTTTCTGGTCTGAAATGAGATCATGGGTGGCTGGGGTCGCAGCAACGCGAAGCCCCCAGTGCGTGATAATTCCAGCGGCTTCACTTCGTTCGACCCCAGCCACCACTCAACCATTCAGACTGCAGATTTACACAATTTCTGCAGATCCTCAAAATAGTGCGGGTATGTTTTTGCCGTGCAGGCGGGGTCTTCAATTTGAATGCCTGGGTTCATCAGGCCGATCAGGCTGAAACTCATCGCCATGCGGTGGTCGTCATATGTCTTGATACTCGCTGGGGTTATGGGACCTGGATGAATAGTGAATCCATCGGTATGCTCTTCCACATTGATGCCCAGTCGCTTCAATTCCGTGACAACGGCCGCGACTCGATCCGTTTCCTTGATTCGCATATGGGCGACATTCCGCACGCGGGTCGAGCCTACTGCGAACACGGCTACAGCTGCAAGAGTTTGAGCGGTGTCACTGATGGCGTTCATATCGATATCGATGCCCTGCAGTTTTCGACCTTGTACAGTGATCGAATTCTCTTCCCAGGTGACCTCGCAGCCCATTTCTTCCAGCACATCGACAAAATGAACATCTCCCTGCATGGCACTGCGGCTCAAACCGGGAATCGTGACTTTTCCCTGAGTGATCGCAGCAGCGGCGAAGAAATAACTGGCAGCAGAGGCATCGGGCTCGATCTGATAGTCACACCCCTGATATTTTTGAGGCTCGATGCGATACGATTGCAGATCCTCCGTCTGCACCTCCACACCGAAGCGTTTCATCACATCGAGTGTCATTTCGATATAGGGAATCGAAACGAGTTCTCCCTCCACTATGATTTCCAGAGGACCTTGAGCATAAGGGGCAACCATCAATAAGCCACTCAAATACTGACTCGAAAGCGAACCGGCAATATTGACGGTGCCTCCCGGTAAGCCTGTCGTTTGAATTTTGACAGGTGGACAGCGGTTTCCTTCTGTGCATTTCGCATCGACCTGCAAACTCTGCAGGGAATGGATGAGGTCCTCAATCGGACGCTCCCGCATCCGCTTATTGCCATCGAGAATATATGTCCCAGAACCGGTGGCGCACATTGCGGTGAGAAAACGAATACTCGTTCCGCTGTTTTCCAGCCAGAGATCGGCTTGACTGGCAGGAATTTTCCCGCCGCAGCCTTGAATTGTGATTGTATTCTGATCGTCACGACTCCAGGAGATGCCCAGTTTCTTCAGACTCTCCAGCATGACACGAGTGTCATCGCTTTCGAGTGTGCCTCGCAATATGGACGTTCCTTCTGCCATAGCAGCCACAATCAGTGCTCGATTGGTGATACTTTTCGAGCCGGGAGGCGTAATTTCCCCGATGATGGGGCGTTGGACGGGCTGGATTTCGATTGATTTAGGATCAGAATTCATTGTCATTCGCAATTTCAGGGCGAGCTGATTGATTTTACGCTGGAATTACAAGCACGAAGCGCAAGTTTTGAAGTTGCACATTTTTAATCATGATCGTTGAAAACAACAAAAATAAGTTGATAAAAGGTGCCACGGCTCTGTGAGCC
>DEML01000027.1:57233-110764 GCA_002359185.1 Planctomycetaceae bacterium UBA2671 | reverse complement strand
CCAAAAAACCTATTGGCTTCAGCCGATAGTAATTAAGTTGAATGAGGTCGTCGACAGCATCCCCTCATCCGGCCTTCGGCCACCTTCTCACCAATGAGAAGGGAAGAAAACCGCTCCCTAAGAAGAAGGAGAGATTACCTCCCCTCTTCCGAAGTTGGATTCATTTTAAAAAGAACAAAAAGTTATGAGTACTCCGTCGCGTTCCGGTGCTAAAAATGTTTTGGGGCAGCCGTTAATTACCTGCAGCGAATCTCCGATGACGGGCTTCTATCGCAACGGCTGCTGCGATACCGGAGCTGGTGATATGGGCGTGCATACGGTTTGCATCGAAGCGACTGCTGAATTCCTCGAGTTCAGCAAGTCCCGAGGGAATGATCTTTCGACTCCGATCCCGCAGTACGAATTCCCCGGCTTAACTCCCGGCGACCGCTGGTGTTTATGTGCAGTTCGCTGGAAAGAAGCCTACGAAGCAGGCAATGCTCCCAAAGTCATCCTCGAAGCGACGCACATGGCGACACTCGAATTCGTTTCGCTCGAAGAACTACAGGAGTACGCAACTTCGGCAAATTGAAAATGGCTATAGCGATTGCCTATCACAGCAAATCGCTGGCAATCTCTGCCAACTCGCTTCGCTCGCCTTTTTCCAGACCGATATGAGCATACAGGGGCTGACCGACCATGCGGTTGATCAGATAACTGAAGCCGTTGGAGAGGGCATCGAGATATGGGTGGTCAATCTGATGGATGTCCCCTGTGAAGATAACCTTCGTGCCTTCACCCGCCCGCGTGATAATTGTTTTGATTTCATGCGGGGTTAGGTTCTGGGCTTCATCAACGATGAAGAAGATTCTTTGCAGACTACGTCCACGAATGTAAGCCAGCGGGGTGATTTCCAGCTTTTTCGTGTCAAGCAGTTCCTGAATTTTATCGCCAGCTGCCTGATGCTGATTTTCATGACGGATGACGGTCAGGTTATCGAACAATGGCTGCATGTAAGGATCGAGTTTGGCCTGAACATCTCCCGGTAAATAGCCAAGGTCGCGATTACTTAAAGGGACAATTGGACGAGCCAGCAGGATCTGTCGATAGTTCTGCCGCTGCTCTAACGCAGCCGCCAAAGCGACCAGTGTTTTTCCTGATCCAGCCTTTCCGGCCAGCGTGACGAGTTTGATTTTATCATCGAGCAGCGCGCGAATCGCAAAAGCCTGCTCGGCGTTTCGGGGGGAGATGCCGTAGGCGGACGTCTTTTCAACACGATGAAACGAATTGTCCTCTGCGGTATATGAGGCCAGGACAGATTTCGAGCCATTGCGAATGATGAAGTTTTCATTTGCAATCGGAGCAACAATCGGTGGGCCATTTCCATCGGCCAGAACAGCTCCATGTCCGGAATAAAAGCGGTCAACCAACTCTGTTTCGACTCCATCGACGAGACGCTTGCCGGAATAGAGTTTATCGAAACTTTCAACTTTATCGTTGCTGTAATCCTGTGCGACCAGCCCGACCGCTTTGGCCTTCATCCTCAGGTTTGTGTCTTTACTGATTAGAATGACCGGCCGATCATTCATCTGATCGAGAACCTGAAGAGCCGAGCTGAGAATCCGATGATCGGGGACTTCGGGAGAGAGGATATTTTTCAGTCGTGAATGCAAAGGGCCACCAAGAATGACCCGGATATGACCTAATCCTTCACCGAGAGAGGCTCCTTCAGCCGATAGGACGTCACCCGTAAGATTATCGAGCGTTCGCAGAAACTGCCGGGCCTGAAAGTGAATGTCTTCATTCCCTTTCTTGAAGCGGTCGAGTTCTTCAAGAACCGTCATCGGGATGGCGATGTCGTTTTCTTCGAACTTGCGGATACAATTGGCGTCGTGAAGAATGACGTTTGTATCGAGGACGAAAACCTTGGGAAACGTCACGCGGGAACGTGGCGGACAAACAGAGGCGGCGTGATCAATCATGCGCTTCCTTGCGTCTAATACCTGGGTGGTAATTTCGTTCGGTTTCAAAGGTATATCAGATCATCAGAATTCCCGAAACTCCAAAAGCGACGTTTAGATCATGTTCATTACATTTTAACATTCATGGATGGGTTCCATAAAAAGTCGGTAATGAATCATAGACTTCACCTTAATACATGCCATCTCTCTTCCGAATTCCAGAAAGGGCTTGGACTTCTGGGACTTACGTGTCTATAATGCCAATTGAAACAAAAGACGCCCCCTGTCTGCGCTTTACGAGAATTCCATCTGGGATTACGGGCGAAGTCTCAGGGTGAAGATAAGGTTCATTTCAACACAGGAGAGTGATGCCATGGCAGTTACAGTCACCGAAAAAGCCGCCAGCGAAATCAAACGAGTACTTTCAGAACAGACCCCAGCCGAAACCACCGTGCTGCGTATCGGCGTACGAGCCGGCGGTTGCAGTGGTTTCCAGTATAATCTGGCTCTGGATGACAAAATCGACAATGCCAACGACGACATCTCCGAACATCACGGCGTGACCGTTGCTGTCGACAAGAAAAGCATGCTCTATCTGGACGGCACAACCATCGACTACTACGACGGCCTGGAAAAACGAGGTTTCTCGTTCGACAATCCCAACGTCGTCAAAAGCTGCGGCTGCGGAAGCAGTTTTCAGGCATAATAGTTTGGTCTGAGCTAGAATCAAATCAAATAAGCCAGCCCATATAGGACCTGGCTTATTTGCGTTTCATGCTGATCTATGAAGTGTTGCCACTTCAATTTCGCCCACAATAGTGGACAAGCGATTATAGGCCAGGGATTGAAAACTGCCTATTTCCTGCAAATCGACTCAAAACTCAGTGAAATTGCCTGTCAGTATATGTACCTAGTGCTAGAGTTGGTATATATTGATATGAGTAAGTACTTTCAAATGAGTCGGTCAATCTCTCATCAAATATAAAGTCCTTCCTCCGAGAACAGAATCACTCAAGATTGATGTGAAATCTGTTTCCCTGCGTGGTCTGCCCTCATTAATAACTTCGTATTGTTTACGGTTATTATCCATAAAATAAATTGCCGGATAATGAACGTCCGTATTGAAGATAGTGTTAATTTTCCCTTTTATCTGGAGCTTTTAAATGAAACATGCCTTCTCGGCCAGACGTGGATTTACTTTAATCGAACTGTTAGTGGTCATCGCGATCATCGCCATTCTGGTGGCACTGTTACTGCCCGCTGTTCAGCAGGCACGCGAAGCGGCTCGCCGTAGTTCCTGCAAGAATAATTTGAAACAATTGGCGCTGGCCATGCACAACTATCACGATGTCCATAGCGTCTTCCCTCGTGCCAACTTTGAAAAAACAGGTGGAAACGCTTACCGCGGCTTTTCCGCTCAGGCAATGCTGCTTCCGTTCCTCGAACAAAGCGCACTCTACGATCAGTTCAACTTTTCCCTGATGGCCGATGAAGGTGTCAACAACACTGCAAAACAGAATACGATTGCTGCATTCCTCTGCCCATCAGATCCAAATGCCATCCCGAATGGGGGTGGATATAACAATGGTCCCGGAAACAACTATGTCGTCTCAGCTGGTCCCTCGGTCTTTTATAATATTGGAACAGCCGACCAAGTGGGGATGTTCAATTACCGAAAAAGGATTTCATTCCGAGATATCACTGATGGAACTTCAAATGTCATCGCTGCTTCGGAACTGATTAAAGGGGACGGAAACAATTCTGCGACTGCAATTTCTGATGCCGACGCGATCAAAGACATTGCGAAACCTGGTGGAACACCCAGTTCTTTCCTGACACCTGCTCAGATCAATGCCTGGGGGCAACTGGGACTCACCGCCAAGAACGGAGGCAGCGCCCTAACTAACGGCTATGTCGGCGGAAACTGGGCCATCGGTAATCATGGATTGACAGCCTTCAACACCTTATTGACACCGAACTCGACTTATCCGAATGTGATTCAATGCTCAGGCTGCCAGACTTTCGATAACCAAGGCATGTTCGCCGCTCGAAGTCAACACAAAGGTGGAGTGCAAGTAGCAATGGGGGATGGCGGAGTCCGCTTCATCAGCGAGAATATCGATCACCAAACCTGGATTTATCTCGGTGGAATTCAGGATGGTAATGTGATTGGAGAATTCTAATCTTAAAACGATTCCGTCATTTCTAAATGTCTGAATAGAATAATAAAAGCCAGCTCGAATTTGAGCTGGCTTTTTCAATAAAATCAGACATCAACTTACTTCCCTTTTTGAGTCACCCGGAAGTTGTCGAAACGAACCCAATGTTCGGCGCCTTCCGGAGCTCCTGTTGCGCAAAGACAGAAGCCCCTCTCTTTTGAATTTTTGCGGATCGCAGTATAGAAAAAGTTCTGATATTTGCCGTTGTCATTTGGACCTACCTGAAAATAGGCATAATGACTGCGAAGGATAATCCTTAAGGTCTCTGATTTCTCTGAGGCAGGATGATAGGTATATGCATAATTGCTGAAGTCATCTTCATGACCTGTTTCGCCAATGAAATTCACGGCTGGAGGAGCAAAGACGAGCTTACGATCGATTCTTGCTTTGGTTGCTCTAAATTCCCGTCCACTTTCATCGATGAGAAACATCCCCACCATTTCGTCGGAGGCGGTGAATTTGTCGAGAATTTCGACATCCACCGATGCGATCACGGAATTAGAGGATGTGAACGGGAGTATGACTTTGATCATTAGTGATTCGCGAGTATAGGTGTGACTCTGCACTCGAACTTCAAGCCCTCCATCTTTTATCCGGTAATCGTCAGATGAGAGCCCCACAATTTGCCATTGTTCAGACATTCCGCCATTAAAATTATCCTCAAAGAGAATGGGCTCATCTGCGTGAGTAACTGCTAAAGACAGCAGCGAGATTGTTAGAAGCGAAATCAATTTTGCCAACATGATTAAACCCTGACTGAAAGGAATCGTGTTTATAGTTCGCATCTTTTAAGCTATCGACTTGAACGCATCACCACAACTTAGGCAAACAAATTCGCTTTTGATCATAAGCCTATCCAAAGATGAGCACTCAATAAAAAAAGCCCACGACATGCGTGGGCAGGGAATACGATTTTCCGGCTCGATTAAAATTCGCCGAGGACTTTGCCGTCCTGCTCATCTGCTAAGTTGTTATAAGTTCCCAGGTCGATATTCTCGGAGAGGAAGTGCACACTTCCATCGGCAAAGACAAACTGAGCTCCCCCCTTATGCTGGCTGGAGTACGTGTTTTTCTGGTGATTGGATGCGTTCGAAGTTCCCACGCCATCAAAATTGATGCGATAATCTTCGTTTGTTCCTGTATTTCCCTTGGCCTTGCCGAGGATGCTTTCTGAAGTCACATTGGTATCGGCTGATCCCCATTTGTGAGCTCCCATCCAGATGCCAGCATAGAAAGAGTTCAAAGAGGTCTTTTCACCAACAAACAGGGTATTGCTGGTCCCGTCAGTGATGTCACGCATTGCTATTTTTGAATTACTGCCGAATGCCTGATCATTAGCCATATAATTGGATTTGGCGGCTCGGTTTCCGGTCAACGTCGTGCTGATTCCCCAGTCAGTGTTGATTGCTCCACCTGGATCGGAAGGACAGAGATTCGCATCGATAATCGAACTGGAGAGATCAAACAAGGTCTGATTATCCGTATTCCAGTCGACGGCAAAATTGCTGGAAGCAGCTCCGATGGCATCATAAAGAGCAGATTGTTCCATCTGCGGCAGAATCATGACTGCCCAGCCAAAATTCGGGAACCGCGGCCCTGTGGTACTGGCATTACGAATGTAGCCGGGAGGGAATACGGAGTGAGTATCATGGTAGTTCTGGAGTGCCAGTCCGATCTGTTTCAGATTATTTTTGCAGGAACTCCGACGAGCCGCTTCGCGTGCCTGCTGAACTGCGGGCAGCAGTAATGCGACCAAAATGGCGATAATCGCGATGACAACGAGGAGTTCGATAAGAGTAAAGGCGCGTCTCAAATTCATTAATCAGCTTTCCATGGGAATGAGTTGGAAGGGTAAGTCACATAATTCTAGGGGTATTCAGACAGCAGACAAGTGAACAAGACAGCAATTATTGATCAGTAACAAGTACGATGAGTTGATTGCAGTATTAGCTCGAGTGAATAAACATGCAAATTGCGTGTTACAAAGATCTCCCCTGAGAAGTGAATTCATCAACGATTGCGAATGTAATCAGGTTTCATCAAGATATGCAACGTAATCACATAAGTTGACATTTCATTTTCATTCAATTTTCAGGTATCACCAAAGTTCCTTGGAGTAGCGAATATGCGACAGAATATCACACTGCTTTTTAGTCCGACTGTTGTATTCTCTCTGATATTGCTGATCACTACCCCCACTGCAGTGGCTGCTGGTAAAGCCGATGTGATCGTCTATGGCGCAACACCGGGAGGTTGTTGTGCTGCCATTGCGGCTTCACGAGAAGGAGCCTCCGTTATCCTGCTGGAACCGACAGATCATATTGGTGGCATGAATACGGGTGGACTGAGTTTTAGCGATTCCAATCAAACAGTCCGCAGCACCGTGATGGGTCTGTTTGATGAATGGCACACTCGAATTGAAAGCGATTACGATTCGCGTGGAATCAGATTGCCTTATCAGGTGAGCGTCAAAGATCAGTCGAAATGGACTTATGAGCCCCATGTGGCTGCCCGTATCACCAGACAGATGCTGAATGAAGCGAACGTCAAAGTCTTGACCGAACACGTGCTAAAATCTGTAGAGAAAGAAGGATCGAAAATCACATCTCTGATGACCAATAAAGGAACGTTCTCTGCCAAGGTGTTCATCGATGCAACTTACGAGGGAGACCTGATGGCCGCTGCTGGTGTTGACTGGACGATTGGTCGAGAAGGTCGAGCCGAATTTAAGGAATCGCTGGCGGGTAAGCAGTATCCGAAACAGATGATGAACATTGATGGTTTCAGTAAAGAGGGGAAACCCCTCCCCTTCATCACAACGACAGACGCTGGAGCTGAGGAAGCAGGCGACTCTAATGTGATGGTTTACAGCTTCCGGCTCTGTCTGACTGAGAAGCCGGAGAATCGCGTCCCATTTCCTGAGCCCGCTAATTACGATCCGGCCAGATTTGAAGTGATGCGTCGATTTATAAAGTCTGGTGGGAATGTCGGTTGGGATCTCTACCCGTTGCCGGGAGATAAATTCGATGGCAATAATTCCATCGGCGGACAGTTTTCACTGGGACTCGTGGGAGCCTGTAATGGTTGGAGTGAAGCCGATCAGGCTGGCCGGGCTGCGATCTGGGAAGCTCACAAGAAATATACGCTGGAGTTTTACCATTTTCTGACAACCGATCCTGCAGTGCCAGAAGCAATACGAAATAAATATGCAAAACTCGGCCTGTGCAAAGATGAATTTCCCGAGTACGGACACTTCTCTCCAGCCCTGTATGTTCGCGAAGGCAGACGCATGCGGGGGATGTACGTGATCAGTCAAAAGGATATTCTGGAGCAGCCGGAGAAAGAGGATCCGATTGTGATTTCTTCTTTTCCGATCGACTCTCATGACTGCCAACGAATTGCATTGGAGGGTGGTGGTGTTATCAATGAAGGGACGATATTCCCAGTCCGTAGATCATTCCCCAAACAAGGTTATGCCTATCAGATCCCTTACCGTTCGATTCTTCCAAAGCCTGAAGATTGCACAAATCTACTCGTGCCGGTCGCGCTATCCTGCACGCACGTTGGCATTTCCTCGATCCGTGTCGAACCGACGTGGATGATTCTCGGACAAAGTGCAGGCGTAGCCGCGGCTATGGCCGCTGATGCTCATGTGAACGTGCAGGATTTACCTTATCCAAAGTTACAAGAACGTTTGCTTTCGCAGGGACAGGTGTTGGAACTGCCTGATGTCCCTGAGGATCCCTCGAAATTGCCCGGCGTGGTTGACGATGCCGATGCAGAACTCATCGGTTCCTGGAAACGATCGACCAATTTCAAACCTCATGTCGGATCCGGCTATGTGCACGACGATAAAGTGGCCGATGGAAAATCGCAGGCAATCTTCCGATTCAAAGCACCCACGTCTGGCAAGTACACTTTGAAGATGGCCTATTCTGCCCATGAAACCCGTGCGAAAAACGTCCCGATTACTATCAGCAGCGGTTCACATGAAAAACAGATCGAAGTCGACCAGACTCTCCCTTTGCCAGAGGGAGAACTGTTCCAAACTGTCGGGTCGGTACAATTGGAAAGCGGAGTTGAAACAGTGATTACAATCTCCAATACAGGAACCAACGGCTTTGTAATAATCGATGCGATCCAGTTCACTCCACTGACGAAATAGTCGACTTAGCAAACTACCAATCCCTTTCACAATGCCATTTGTTAGTGTCAATAACATCCCCCATCAATAAAAAAGACACCGCAAGCATTGCACTTGCGGTGTCTTTATGATTTCGCTGTCCAAGTCAACTGAAGTTGATCAGGCAGCTTCGTCTAATCGAAATTAGACAGGTCGTACATTTTCAGCGCGTGGGCCTTTTGGGCCCTGGCCGACGTTGTAAGAAACCTGTTGACCTTCTCGCAGGTCGTCAAAGCTCATGCCTTCGACGGCTGAGCTGTGGAAGAACATATCTTTGCCTGTTCCGTCTTCGATAAATCCAAATCCTTTGGTTGTGATCCGCTTGATTGTGCCTTCGGCCATCTCTGTCTCCAAAAATCCTGTAAAATAGTCGCTTGTGTGTGAGAAACTCATCACACATTGATCGCCAGTTGGAATGAAGTATTCCTGAATTGTGATCCGCTTAGATTGCAATTCGTAAAGAGCTGTCTGCTCGATCAATTCTTGTACCAACACTTCAATAAAGATGCGTTGTATTGGTTACAGCTGTTGAGTATTCAACAGCCCAGCTGAGCTCTTGTGGAACACCTTCAATCATCTTCTGCGGCTGCAGGAAATATTTGAAAATGCTTAGATCGAATCATCCGGTAAATCTGGTTCGTCGATCGCTCCCGGGTTGATCACGAGATCGTCATCGGAAGTTTTGCGCTCCTCACGACGTTTTCGTTTTTCCTGGGCTTTGTATTTCTTTTCCATTTCGCGTTGCCGCTTGGCGAATGTGTTCTGTTTCTTAGCGATAAAGTTTCTCCTGATTAAGATCAGTAAAACGCAGAGGGTCACCACAGCTATTATATCAAACTGTGATGATTTCAGACATCATCACGCCAGCCGATTAAGTCGACTGCTTCACTTTAGGACTTCGTTGTGTATCTTTGCGAGCCGGCTTACGTCGTTTTGACGGACGTCCCCCTTCGCTGGAATTATCACCCGATTTACGGAAAGGTTTCCGAGGATTGAATTTTCCGCCGGAAGGCTTCCCTCTGAAACCGCCGCCCCCACCGCCACGACGTCCGCGGCCTTGTGAGGCTGGTGGATTTCGTTCGGTCGAGTTCGGATCGGAAAGATCCTGATCGATCTCAAGTTTCTGTCCGATCAATCGTTCAATCGCTCGCAGTTCGCGGCGTTCATCGCCTGCACAGAACGACAGAGCAGTTCCTTCGGCATTCGCTCGGCCGGTTCGGCCAATACGGTGCACATAATTTTCCGGCTCAATCGGCAAGTCGAAGTTGACGACATGGGTAATGTCATCGATATCAATTCCGCGGGCCGCGACATCGGTCGCAACCAGAACTTTGACCTTATTTCGACGGAACGCATCGAGTGCCCGCTGACGAGCGGCCTGAGATTTGTTACCGTGAATCGCAGTTGAGGCAATGCCCGTGCGTTGCAGTTTTTCAGCAACCTGATTGGCTGCCCGTTTAGTTTTGGTGAAGACGATCACACGATCGACACCATCCGTGCCGAGAATCTGCTCGAGCATTGGTTGTTTATTACCCCGCTCGACATACACGACTCTCTGCTCAATTTTCTCGACGCTTGTTTTTTCCGGTGTCACATTCACACTGACGGGATTTCGCAGCAGGCTTTGTGTCAGTTCCACGATTTTCGGTGAAATAGTGGCCGAGAAGAACAATGACTGTCGTTTTTCTGGCAACTTACTGATGATCCGTTTCAGGTCCGGCAGGAAGCCCATGTCGAGCATGCGGTCGGCTTCGTCGAGGACGAACATTTCCAGTTGATCGAGTTCGATATGTCCCTGATTCATCAGGTCGAGCAAACGGCCTGGTGTCGCCACCAGAATGTGTGCTCCCCGATTGAGGGCTCGCACCTGATTGTACTGGCTGACTCCGCCATAAACGAGAGCCTGTTTCAAGGTCAAATGCTTGCCGTAGACGGTGAAGCTGTCGCCAATTTGAATGGCCAGTTCACGTGTCGGTGCAAGAACGAGAACCTGAGGTCGGTTTCGCAGAGCTTTTTTGTTCTGTTTTCCGAGTTGATTCAGAATCGGCAGAGCAAACGCAGCCGTTTTCCCGGTTCCTGTCTGGGCACATCCCAGAACGTCTTTTCCGTCCAGAGCGGCAGGAATTGTCTGAGCCTGAATCGGGGTTGGTGTTTCGTATTTTTCGTCAGCGAGTGCACGCTGCACGGGCTTAATTAAGTCAATTTCCGCAAATGTCTTCAAGATTGTTCCTTACGCAGTTTATGGATTCAGTACGAGTTTTCGATTTCCGAAATCACTCGGCTGGATTTTTACGATCAGCTCAAAAGTGCCTGGATTCGAACAGTTCGTGGACTCTCCACGGATGTTCAAAGTCGGATAACCGATGAAAAAGGGGGTTGGTTCGGGGAAAACGGACGCACAACTGGAATGTTGGAAACCCTCATTTTGGTAGCTCTGAATACATCAGTGCTGAACATAAGGGGATCAGGTCGCGGATTCCTCAGGTGTTCGCAGTTCAGGACTGGCCTGAATGAAGAGGGTCGTGTGACTCCACTCATGCAAACGCCGCTTTGTGGTGAATACTGGCCAAACAAGACAATTCCAGTATTCGGTGCGTTCTTTCGAACACGAGCGGCTTTCCAGAGCGGTCAACTCAACCGGTGGTTGGCAGCAGAATGCATCGCTTTTCTGTGACACATTAGTAGTGGAGTTGCAAGAGGACCTAGCTCTGCCCGAAAACCCCACCCAGCCGGAAAACGCACTCCAATTTCCTGAATCGCGTTACTCGCTTGATTCCGACTGCATTGACACAACTTCAAATTGGAAATTAGTGTCTGCATCGAACTATACCCCTGACATCTCAAATCTGCAACCCACAAATTTTCAACATCGATAGATTTCGTACAGAATCGTTTCTGGAATGAGGATTTTGCTCAAGCCCGAACATAAAATCGGTGCTGATTCAGAAACCAGCCCAGCAATATTGCTGCCAGACATGCCAACAGCATCTGGATTAATAAAGTCAACTCGGCTGACATTTCTCCTCCTGCCAGAGCACTCAAGAATGGCTGAGAATGCTTGAACAGCTCATTTCCAAACCAGGTTGTGAAACCCAGGCTGGTGAGATAAATCAGCAGAGAATTTCTGCCGAGAATTCGCAGTGGTGCAAACAGTGAGCTGGCATGAATGACTTCGCAGAAGAAAGCACATCCGGAAAAAAACAGCAGGCTATATCCTCCAGCCAGCAGTACCCAGGATGGGGACAGTAACCGTTCAATAGCCGGGCAAATCCACTTATCGACTCCAATTCCGGCCAGCACCAAAACAGCACCCATCACTCCGCAGAATAAAACTTTGAATAATCGCGATTTCTTTCTGCTTAAAAACCATTGCCCCGTCAGCATGCCCAGCATTATTAATACTGTCGCCGGGAGAACATTGAATGTCGTTCGTCCAGATTCCCGATAAGCCGCATCGGGTTGCCCGGGAAAATTGCTCAGGAATGTGCGGTCATACAACTCAGCGACATTCTGATGCTTTGCCCAGGCTGACTTTTGATTTGTTGCCTGCTCAGTTTCAGAAACGACGATCCCCTGCACTTCTGCAGGATAGGTGATGGGTCCGGAAAGCTCGATCCAGGCGAATTGACCAATCAGGATCGCTATCATAATCACAGCCTGCCACCAGACTGGACCGCGAGCGATCAAAAAGGCCATCAATGTTGCAAGTCCAATCAATGTCAGGGGATCGATCAATACCCAGCGTGTATTCTCTGCATTCCTCGACTGCAGAAAGATTCCCAACAGGACCAGGAGCATTACTCGAAAAAGAATTCGACCGATAATCGCCCTTTTCCGCCATTGCAGTCGCGTTCGTCTGCGTTTCCAAAAAAACAACGACATACCTGCGGCGAAGAGGAATCCGCTCAGCAGAAAATCGCGAACCGTAATCACATGCAAGCCGTACAGACTTAGCCAATCCGAAGGCTGACTATTGAACATCATTCGAGAAAACCAGTCTCCCGTGGAATAAATCGGAGGATTGCCGGGTGAAGTCAGCAATTGAAAATTGAACAGAAATGAAGTCCCGGCCACGATTGCCAGCAATAACAGTCCCCGATACAGATCGAGAGCATCGAAGCGACGAAGGTCCTCATACGTCGTGGCTGGAATTGCCGACTCTTTTATAGACTTACGGGTGGTTTGATCGTAACTGACCCGGCGCAGAGCCGGGGCATCATCGTCAACATCCCCCATTGGATTTTCTTCAGACAGACGGTAGGTCTCAGTCATCTTCCTTAAAATCTCTCAAATAAATGTGGTTCGATGCGTTGTCAGCTATAGAGTTTTGCTGTAAACATTAAGTCTAATCCAATGTACGATGATCGTTTCAAGAGCCTGACATCGTTCATTGCACAGAGTGCGTTCACAAAATCTGTGCCCCACCCAAAGATATTCCAATACCGGAATCAATCCCAATTGACTCACTTTAGGAGAACACTGATGAAGCAAATAAAAGTGACTTGCTGGCTGTTATTATTGTCGTTGTGTGTACCGTCATTGTCACGCGCCGAAGTGAAATTGCCGAATGTTTTTACGGATCACATGGTTCTGCAACGCAATCTGGAAAACCCGGTTTGGGGTTGGGATGATCCTGGCACGAAAGTGACCGTCAAAATTGGAGATCAGTCTCATTCAGCCGAAGCCGATCAGGATGGCCGCTGGCAAGTCAAACTTTCTCCCCTGCCAGCCGGTGGTCCACACAAGTTGACTGTTGCCGGTTCCTCAGATAAAACAATCAGCGATGTTCTGGTTGGCGAAGTCTGGGTTTGCTCCGGTCAATCCAACATGGCCTGGCAGGTTTCCAATGCCAACGATGCCGACCTCGAACGACTGACTGCGAATTATCCTGAAATCCGATTAATCACCGTTCCCAATCGTGCTTCACAGGAAGACGAGACCAACTTTGACGGCGAGTGGAAAGTTTGCTCTCCCGAGACTGTCAACGATTTCTCAGCCGTCGGTTATTTCTTTGGACGTCAGATTCATCAGACTCTGAATGTTCCTGTCGGACTGATCGACAATGCCTGGGGCGGCTCAGCTGCTGAAGCCTGGGTCAAACGGGATGTCATGAATAATGACAAACGTTTTGCTGAACTGGTCGAAAACTGGGAAAATACTGAAGCCAATTATGATGCAGAAGCTGTCAATAAGAATTTTCAGGATCAACTCGCTAAATGGAAGGAAGCAGTCAAAGCCGCCAAAGCTGAAGGAAAGCCACAACCTCCTCAACCGCGTGCACCAAGAAACCCTCTCACAGGCAATCATCGTCCCGGTAACCTTTACGGAGGATGCCTGCATCCGATCATCGGCTACGGCATCAAAGGAGCGATCTGGTATCAGGGAGAATCGAATGCGAACCGTGCGTATCAGTATCGCGACCTGTTCGCATTGATGATTCAGCACTGGCGAGCCGAATGGAATCAGGGGGACTTCCCGTTTTACTGGGTTTCTCTGGCTGACTTCCGCCGCGAAGCCGAGGCTCCCGGCGAGAGCGACTGGGCCGAATTGCGAGAAGCGCAAACAATGACACTCGCTTTACCAAATACTGGTGAAGCGATCATTATCGATCTGGGCGAAGCCGACGATATTCATCCTCGTAACAAACAGGATGTCGCGATGCGACTGGCCCGCCTCGCCTTGAAACAGGATTACGGGATCGATGTCGTGGCTCGCAGCCCACGTTATGAGTCTCATGAAGTGAATGGAAATAAAGTTGTAATCACTTTCCAGGATGTCGGCACGGCTCTCGATACATTCGACGTTCGCGAACCAGTCGGCTTCACCATCGCAGGCGAAGATCGCGTCTTCCTGCCCGCCCAGGCAAAAATTGTTGGCAATAATAAAATCGAAGTCTGGAGCGATAACGTGAAGAATCCAGTTTCTGTCCGCTATGCCTGGGCCGACAATCCCGTCTGCAATGTGCAGAACACCGTTGGCTTACCGCTGACCCCCTTCCGAACGGATGAATGGGAAGGGATCACCGCCAACAACAAGAAGTAAATTTTGAACTGACATGAAGCAAAAGGCCGTTCATGAATTTCATGAGCGACCTTTTTTTTATCAAGTTCACAATCTTAAAGATCTAAACCAAGTTCAAGTTAAAACCGGAGAATGCCACAAACGGTATGACTACTCGAAAAGCACATCCTTAATGATTTTGAATATTTGAACCGCAGATAAACGCAGATATTTTGCCTCCGCGTTAATCTGTGCTACTAACGATCCAAAGTTTTGTTGCTTCCGCAAATTTTCAGACGTCTAATTGCTGAGTTTCGGGTATTAAACGGTAGTTCAGACAGCAGTGCGGTACTGCTTTTTCGGTTTTATTATCTTCTGTTTCTCACTCAGGCTGGGTGTCGTGAAACAGGATTATATTGATTAGTTTTTTACCACGAAGACACGAAGACACGAAGACACGAAGACACGAAGACACGAAGACACGAAGAGCTCTGTAACAGTATCCCCTCAAATCCATCAGTGTGTTTTTTTTGATTTTCAAGATTCCTGAATCTCTTTGTGCCTTTGTGCCTTCGTGGTTTAAAAAATTATTTTAAAAAGATCTCCTTGTTTCACTTGGCGTCTTGGCGGTTATTTTTTTAGTTTTTGGTGATTGGTTGCGGCTACGCCGCGCTGTGTTCATTTGCGGTTCTCAATTCATATGAAAAGTGAAATAAGCAGGACCGAAACGCTCACTCAACTCAATATTTTGACTGTGTGTTTATCTGGAAATCCGATTTTCATTAGAATCCGGCTATTGCTTGAGTTTTTCAAAACTTCATTTGCAATACCGATTCCCAAAAAGAGATCAGAACAGTTTAACGGTTGAACTTGCAGGGGAACTGGTCATGATTGAGGAGTGAATCAAATCGGATCAGCGCTCGATCGATTTGTATGGGAAGAGTTTTCGTCCTGGGAGTCGACAAATTCATGGCTGATTTTGCGCAAAATGGTGTCATTGGAACGCTTCACAATTTGAGACATCGCACGACTGAGGAGCTGGATGCGGATCTCTCGGAATGGTCAGCCGAACGGCCAATGGCGTTGGTGCTGCCTTGCTTGTATTCCGAATTGGAAGGTCCGGCTCTGAACTCGATTATCGAGAAACTGGCTCAGGCTCCGTATCTGGAAGAGATCATCATCGGACTTGATCGAGCAGACCGATCTCAGTTTGAGAATGCCCGCAAATTCTTTTCGCGCCTGCCACAACGGCACGTCATCTTATGGAATGATGGCCCGCGACTGCAGGCTGTCGATGCGGAACTTTACGCAAGAGGATTGGCGCCGATGGAACTCGGCAAAGGCCGGAATGTCTGGTATTGTCTCGGCTACTTTCTCGCCACAGGCCGTTGTCAGGCAGTCGCATTGCATGACTGTGACATCCTGACCTACGAGCGTGACATGCTGGCTCGATTACTCTATCCGATTGTCCATCCGACTTTCAATTACGTTTTCTGCAAAGGCTATTACTATCGAGCTGCCAACGGGAAGTTGAACGGGCGTGTTGTCAGGTTACTCGTGACACCATTATTACGGGCGCTACAGTTGACAATCGGTCATAACGATTATCTCGACTACATGAGCAGTTTCCGCTATCCCCTTTCTGGGGAATTTTCGATGCGGGCAGAAGTCGTTCCCTCCTTGAGAATTCCCTCAGACTGGGGACTGGAGATCGGGACGCTTTCCGAAATGTATCGCAATTATTCGCACCATCGGATTTGCCAGGTCGATATTGCCGATGCGTACGATCATAAACATCAACCCGTCTCTGAAGAGGATCCTTCAGGAGGATTGCATCGGATGTCGGTCGATATCTGTAAGGCATTGATCCGAAAACTGGCGGTGAATGGAAAAGTCTTTTCGCCGGAAGTCTTTCGAACTCTCAAAGCCAGCTACTATCGGGCGGCTCTCGATTTAATCGACCACTACCACAACGATGCTCTGATGAGTGGATTGACTTTGGATCGACATTCCGAAGAAGCGACTGTCGAGTTATTCAGTCAAAGCCTGATGTCGGCTGGTGAGCAGTTTCTGAGAGATCCTCACGTGGCTCCTTTTATTCCAAGCTGGTCACGAGTCACCAGCGCGGTGCCCGATGTGTTTGAATCGATTCAGGATGCTGTTCAACAGGATAATGCTTGAGGCACTGAATCTATTACACTGGGGGCTTCGCTTCGCTACTACCCCAGCCACCCATCACTTAATAAGTTTAAAGTCACATTTGTTAGTAGTGCCCCAGTTCATTTGAAATGATCTGCGTTCATCTGCGGTTCAAACCATCACACCCAATCATTTACGATTCGTAATCCACATCGTTTGATAGGGTTCCAGAGTCACAATCCCGGTTCGATTTTGCAGACTTTTCTCTGAGAGCAGGTCGAACCAGTTGTCGGTCGAGATCAGGTTCAATTGAGACAATTGAAGCTTATGTTTTTTCGAGGTGAGATTATTCACGCAGAAAATACTTTGCTGACGGTTCACGCTTTGTCGCCAAAATGCGAAAAAGTGGGGTTTGAGGTGCAGCGTGAACTGAGTGGCGTTGGGAGAGAAAGCGGGTTGCTGCCCGCGGATTTTCATGCGGCGGAGGATTTCGTGAAAGACTTTGGCATGGGACGAAGAGGGATTATCGAGCTCAGCGGAGATTTCGTCGTAGTTCAACTGCTTGCGATTGATCGAACGAAAACGTCCAGTATGTTCGACTCCTTTGGAGTCATTCGGCGTTGCGAGCAGGCTGTGAATGTAGAAAGCCGGGATCCCTTCGAGGGACATCATGATTGTTTGTGAGCAGAGAAATCGCGGAATGTGAAAGTTGTCCGGCCCTTGAATCGTTGCTTTGAGAGCATCAAACAGTGTGACATTAATTTCATAGACCTTCTCACTGCCATCGGAAAGTTTGCGGGTTGAGCAGAGTCCGCCGGCATTGCGAATCGACTCGATCATCTCGGCCTGCTCGGGTTCCGAAATTAAACCCTCCGCCGGACGCATGCCGATGCCATCGTGGGATGCGGTAAAATTGAGATACGTGCATCCGACGGGAGCCGGTGGCATGCTCATCAACCAGGTTTTAAGGTGCTTCGAAGTCCCCGCCAAAAGAGCGTGCAGAAGCAGTGGAGCCAGGCTGAAATTGTAAATCATGTGGGCTTCGTTGGTGTTGCCGAAGTACGTCAGATTTTCATGATTGGGGACATTCGTTTCGGTGATCAGTATTGTGCCTGGAGCATAAATATCGAGCAGTGTCCGTAATAGACGAACCATTTCGTGGGTTTCGGGCAGGTGAATACAAGTGGTGCCAATCTCTTTCCACAAATAGCCGATAGCATCGAGCCGAATGATTTGGACTCCTTCTTCGAGATATCTGCGAATGATTCGCAAAAATTCATAGAGGACTTCCGGATTGCGGAAATTGAGATCGATCTGATCGTGACTGAAGGTGCACCAGACCGATTTCGGACCCTCAGGCGTTTCGACATGCCGGAGCAAGGGTGAAGCCCGTGGACGCACGACCTCTGTCAGATCGACTCCTTCATCGACTTCAATGAAATAACCTTTGCCGGGAGATTTTCCAGCGAGATAATTCTGAAACCATTCGCTTTCGGCTGACGTGTGATTAATGACCAGATCGGCCATCAGTCGATGCTCTTTGCCGATCTCTGCGACATCTTCCCAGTCCCCAAGTTTGGGATTAATTTTCAGATAATCGATGACGGAAAACCCATCGTCGGAACTGAATGGTGAGAATGGAAGAATGTGGACAGAAGAAATCGTCTGCCCGACTTTTTCTTTCAGAAAATGCTGCAAAGTCTCGAGCGGACGCTCCCCTTCACGCAGCAGAGTATCTCCATAAGAAATCAACAGCGCATCCTGTTCACTCCAGATCTCATTGGGAGAAGCAGGCTTTTGATAGTCTGCAAAAATTGCAGCAATCTGCTTCAGCAGTTGAAGATGATTTTCCTGAGGATAAAGAAACTGCAGATGATGCTGGATGGACTCTTGAAGTGCAGAAGATTCAGGCATTATGTCGTCGTGCTATATTGAGAAACATTGATGGCCAGATAAGTTTAACTGATGGATACGCAAAACAGGTGCAGATTTTATTCCATTGGCACAGATTCTGGTACGTTAATAATCGTCTTGAAATATTCGAGTGGGAATTCAGGCTGTTTTTGTAATCTGTCAATCAGGATTCGATCGTGTTCTCAAATAAATCAGTTCAATGTTCATGCAGAATCGCTCAGGGAAGTCGCTCGACAGCTGTAACAATATCGCATTCAATCTGTAGAGCCCGCTTCCGGAGCGGCTACGCCTTTCTCCTGAGCATCATCAATCCCCTCTTTAATCATCTCTTTTGAGTCTTCCTCATCATTCCCTTCCGGTTCAGGATCGGTTCCTGCTTCTGCGATGAAGACGAGATCGGCTATCACCGCGAAATGATCGGAGCCAGGAATTCTCACGCGATCGAGTGACTCCAGATGAAATCCTTTCGAGACGAAGACATGATCAATCGGATATCGTAGCAGCGGATATTCGGCGTGATAGGTATTCAACATCTGTCGACCGATGCGCGGATCTTTCAGTCCGCTGGTCCGTTTGAAAAGACGAGTTGTGTGCGACCAGGCGACATCATTGAAATCGCCAGTCACGATCCAAGAATCCTGTTGTTTATCGGCGACCTGTTTGGCAATCAGCATCAGTTCGGCATCTCGAACCCGGCTGTCTCTGCGTTCGTCATCCGTGCTGTCTTTCAAGCCGGGAGGTGTCGGATGCAAGCCGACAAAATTGAACTTTCCGGCAGGTATTGAAAATGTGGTGAAGAACGAGGCTCTCCGTTCAGAAACCAGATGTTTGATTTCTTCCTCAATCACTTCCAATCGCGTCCATAATGCCATGCCGAGTCCTTCATCCCGAACCACATGAGAGTGCAGTTTCAATTCAGGATCCAGATTCTTCAGTTCATCCATCCATGGCTGATCGGTTTCAATCGTCAATAAAATATCGGGATCAAGTTCATTCAATTTTTCGACTACTGCTGACTTCTCCTCATTCCCGATTTCCAGATTCGCAACAACAATCCGGAAGGAAGGATTCTCTGCGGGAATCTCTGTAATTCCAGGAACCTCTTCTGACCAGACCTTCGTATAGGGCAATATGAAGGAAATCTGCCAGAGACCTGTGAGACCAATTATGATCAGCCAAGCCGTATCAAGAGTTTGCCAGGTGGAAAAACAGCGGAGGATACAGGTGATCAGCAGGACCAGCATGAGCAGTCCGAGAAGCTGAACGCGTGGGAAATCGCAAATCCTGACCCACCAGGCCCCCACAGGCAGAAAAGGGAGTGCACTTAAAAAAATTATACCCAAAGCTGCAATTCGGAGAGCCCAGATCGAAATTGCGATAGCCATATTTAGAGAACCTGCAAGTGTAGCCGCGATTGAAAGTCAGCAGAATGTATAATCGTGAATCATTTATGATAGCAAAAGTTCATAAAATGCGACCTCTCAAATTTCAACATTCGCTGACTTATTGACGTGCTCTCTCCTGCGGTTATGCTGAAAGCTGGTCGAGTCTATTGAAATGATCACATCGAGGATCACTACCGAACACACACTCAAAAAAGCGTTAAATTATGCCTGTTGAAATCACTTATTTCGGACATTCCGCTTTCCAGTTGAAAACCTCCACGCACACATTACTGATTGATCCGTTTCTTAACGACAACCCCCTGACCGATGTACTGGCCGAGGACATGAAACCGGATGTGATACTACTGACCCATGGCCATGGAGATCATGTCGGTGATACGATCGAAATCGCACAACGAACGGAGGCTCTTGTCATCGCCAATTTTGAAATTTCGAACTGGTTGACGAATCAGGGCGTGAAAAATACGCATGCCATGCACATTGGAGGCGAACATCAATTCGATTTTGGCAAGATTAAACTGACAATTGCCCATCATGGTTCCCAACTTCCCGATGGTTCCGATGGCGGCAACCCGGCTGGCATCATTATCAAAACGGAAGACCGGGTCATCTACTTTGCAGGCGACACCGGCCTGTTTTACGATATGACTTTGGTTGCCGATGAAGGACTGGATGTGGCTGTTTTGCCCATCGGAGATAATTTCACGATGGGACCAGCCGACTCAATTCGAGCCGCCGAGTTTCTAAGGGCACCGACGGTCATTCCCTGTCATTACAATACCTGGCCGTTAATCGAGCAGGATACTGAAGCCTGGGCGGAGGGAATTCGCAATCACACAGAGTCCGAACCGAAAGTGCTGCAACCGGGAGAGTCGTGGACAGTGACCTGAGAGATTTTTCATAAGCCTCTTCAAGTTGGCTTACCTCTGGTGTAGAATACAAAAGCGATCCAAATTTAATCTCATTAATGTGTGAGTTCTTCAATGCCCGTTTATCTCTACGAAGTCGTCCGCAAAGACAAACAACCTGGGGAACGATTTGAAGTCGTCCAGCGCATGGCAGAAGATCCGCTGACTGCTCATCCGGAAACGGGCGAACCTGTCCGCCGAGTGATCACTGCCCCAGCCATCGGCTCCCGCTGGATGGGCATGAACATGGAGAGAAGCGTCAAGGATGACAAAAAACTCAACGACCTCGGCTTCACCAAATACGAGAAATCCGGCGATGGAAAATACGTCAAAAAGTTTGGCCAGGGACCAAATCTGATTTCCAAAGACTAACTGTAGGTCAGGCTGTGCCTGACGAAATGTGCGTGCCACCTTGAAAGTCGTCAGGCACAGCCTGACCTACGCAAACTCACCGATGGTGGGTGGCTGGGGTCGAAGCACGGCGAAGCTCCCAGAATCAAAGATCAATATTAATGATCACTGCTTTTCCCGCAATCGATGCTTAATCCCCGCCACCAGAGCAACATATTCTGAAGATTCCCTCAACGTCTCATTTCGAGTCGACCACGGAATCGCAACCTCTTCGACAATCTGCCCGGGGTGAGCGGACATCAGCAGAACTTTCTGACTCAAAAAAACGGCTTCTCCCAGATGGTGCGTCACGAGGACGGTCGCAAAACCGAATTCCTGCTGCCAGCCGATCAGTTCGTCGTTGAGTTGTTCCCGCAAGAAATCATCGACCGCAGCAAAGGGCTCATCCAGCAAAAGCAACTCGGGATCCAACACCAGAGATCGGGCAACTGCAACCCGCATTTTCATGCCCCCGGAAAGTTGCCGGGGATACTTTTCGTAATCAGCCGGGGACATGCCCGTTTTGTTGAGCAGCCACTCAATTTTCTCTCGATTGACAGGTTGATTCACCAGTTCGAACGGGATGGCCATATTGCTCAGCACGGTTCGCCAGGGAAGCAGCCGGGCATCCTGAAAGACCATTGCAATTCGTCCCGGATTGGCGATCTCCTGTTCATGCAGAATTCGCTGTCCTGCACTCTCGGACAACAATCCGGCTACTACGCGTAACAACGTCGACTTTCCACAGCCGGAGGGGCCGACAATTCCAATCGATTCGCCTGCGGAAATGCTCAGGTCAATCCCCTGCAGCGTTTCCACAATATTGTTTTTGAAGCGGACATCGATGCCTCGGAGTTCGAGCAGTAATTTCGGTCCGCCTGCTTCTTCCGTCATGACAGGCGTTCCTGTCCCCAGCGTCGTGCCAGTTCGACGAGGACCATCTTGGCAGACTCCATTTCAATCTCACTGGTCCACTCCAGCGGACTGTGGGGGTTGTGTTGTCCAGACGACAAATTCGGCGTCGGCAAACCGGCTGCTGTCATCAGAGAACCATCGGTTCCGCCGCGAATAATATCCTGATGCGGTTCCAGGCCGGCTGCAGCCGTCGCTTCAATTGCGAATGGTAAAGCTCTCGGCTCTTTCTCTAAGCCATCTCGCATGTTGCGATACTGCTCTTTGATCTGCACTTCGATTTCCGCTTTGGGATATTCACTGCGAAGTGATTCCGCAATTGATTCGAGGAGTTTCGCCTGAGCATTAAGATTCTCGGTTTCGAAATCCCGCAAGATGATACGTGCAGAAGCTTCAGCCACTCCTCCCGAAATGTGATACGGGTGCATGAAACCTTCACGCCCATCCGTCGTTTCCGGGCTGAGTGTCAGCTGAGGCATCCGATCAATAAAGGCAGACAGAATGCGAATCGCATTCACCATCGCACCTTTTCCAACAGAGGGGTGCGTATTGATACCCATTACAATGATTGTTGCCTGATCTGCAGAAAATGTTTCGGAATCAATCCGCCCTCGACCATCGCTATCGAGCGTGTAAGCGCACACTGAGTCGAGAGCCTCGAAATCCATATTCTCAATCCCACGGCCGATCTCTTCATCGACTGTAAAGCAGACTCGGATTGGCCCGTGCGGAATTTCCGGATGCTGCAACAGATATTCGACAGCCGCCATGATGACCGCAATTCCCGATTTATCATCCGCCCCCAGCAAAGTCGTTCCATCAGTCGTGATGATCGACTCCCCAACCAACTGCGACAATTCGGGATTCTCACTTACTTTCAGGACCTTAGACGGATCCCCCGGCAGCACGATGTCCTCGCCATCATATTCTTCATGAACAATTGGATTCACATTCGTACCGGAGTATTCGGGAGATGTATCGACATGGGCCACCCAGGCGATTGTCGGGACTTTCTCGGAAATGTTGCTCGGCAAAGTCGCCAGCACGATACCATGAGGACTGAGCGAAACATCCTCCAGACCAAGTTCCCGACATTCCTTTTCCAGCAGTCGAGACAAATCCAATTGCTTCTCCGTACTCGGTGCAGACGGAGAAGTTTCATCCGACTGAGTATCGATACAAACGTAAGTCAGAAAACGTTCCAGAAGTGTCGGCATAGTGAGTTCCGTAAGTGTTAAATCCAGAGGATGACGCGATCTTTAATCGATTCCGGCAGCTTTTTCATGACTGCTTTTTTCAGATGCGAAGTGTGATATCGCGTGCTGAAATGGCAGAGGATGATCATCTCATTATTGAACTTTTCCGCTCGATCGATAATGTCATCCAGATGTGTATGACCGAATTTGTGAATCTTCGATTTACGATGTTCGGGGCGGAAGAACGTCATTTCCGTGATCAGGATTTTTGCATTGTAAACATCTTCGCAATTATCGAGACCGACAGGAGCCGTGTCCCCCATGTACGCAACCAAGGGATATCGAGTTTCGTGCGTAACATCGGTTCCCGACATGCGAATGTCGCGAATTTCATCGCCAGCCAACCCCTGATACTCCGGCTTCAGTTTTCTGCGACGATCCCAGATGATATAGCCGACCGAAGGAACCGTGTGCTTCGTCTGCACAACGGTCGCTACATGCTCGCGGCTCATTTCAATTTCATCGCCCGCCTGAACCCCAATCAGATTGCATAGCATTCGTCCCCGATCCAGCTTTTGCCAGGCTCGCAGAAGGCGTTCGGTATCTTCCTGAACTTCAGCGGGAACATAAATCGTCGGAGGTTCCATTTTCATCATGCGACGCCGAGCGACAAACGGAGGCAGAGCCGCCATGTGATCTAGATGAGCGTGTGAAATGAAGTATGTCGGCGTACCCATGAACGACCACGGACTGCCACCCAGATCGAATCCAATTTTCAGTTCCGGAATCCGCCAGTAACTTTGCACCGCTGCCCGCGAATAGCCCTCGACGGTCATTCCCGAATGCGTGACCGTGCGAAGAGGGAGATTATTGACAACCGTTTCCAGTTCGGTCATGTCATCAAGAGCGGGATTATCGTCCATGGGAGTGACTTGAATTGATGTGTAGGGTCCGCTGTGCGGACCAGAATGGATGATGGTTGGCGAGCCGGGTCAGTCATAACTCGGGCTGGTTTGGTACATCAATGATGTCTTACAGGAAATCGCCGCACAATCCTCAAGGAAAATACCGGAGTCATGACAGACCCGGCTCGCCTGAGAGTTTGCTGTTCCTGTTCCGCACCGCGGACTCCACACACTTTACGGAGAGTCTGACCCAGCAGCAACCGATTGCAGCCTGAACAGCTCAATCGAGGAATATCTGCCCCTGCATTTCTGATTTCCCCCCACTGGTGCTCCCGGCAGAGACCAGAACCGGTTCTTCATGCGCCAGCCCAAGTGACCCTCGAAACCGATCTAAAGCCGCAAAGATGTCAATAAAGATCATGTTCAGGCAGGGCACAATGATTAACGTCAATGCCGTCGCAAAGATCAATCCGTAAGTTAACGTGACGGCCATCGGAATCAGGAATTTCGCCTGAAAACTGGTCTCAAACATCAGCGGTGTCAACCCGGCAGCTGTCGTGAGTGTTGTCAGCAGAATTGCGCGGAGTCGAAGTTTCGCTCCCATCACGTTGGCTTCGAGGGGATCTATTCCGCGTTTCAATCGCGTATTAATAAAGTCAACCAGGACCAGCGAATCATTCACCAGAATTCCCGAGAGTGCCAGGAAACCGATACAGCTCAGAATTGTAATCGGATTTCCAGTGATCCAGTGTCCAATAATCGCCCCCAGAATTCCGAACGGAATGGCAGACATCACAACCAGCGGCTGGAAATAGGATTTGAACAGCCCGGCCAGCATCATATAAATCATCAAGAATGCAGCTGGCATCGCCAGTCCGAGACTGCTGAACGACTTCTGCTGTTCTTCGGTTGTACCGGAAAAGTCGATGATGATGCCGGGATGTTCACGCAGCATTCTGGGAACAAAATCGGATTGAAACTGCGTCATCACCGCATTCGCATTATTGGCCGTCGCATCCACGTCGCCGTAAATGGAAATCGAACGACGCTGCTGAGAACGATGAATGCTCGTGTAACTTCGCGTTTCCTTCAGTTCTGCCACTTCTGAGATCGGCACCCAGCGAAAACTTGCTTCGTCATTCATATCGACTGCATTGAGAGGATTGACCGGCCGAGGAATTCGCAAAGCCTCCAGATTGTAAACCTCGGACCGAAACTCTTCCGGCAATCGAACCATGATTTTGACATCTTCCCGATTCCGCGTCACACGACGGGCTTCAACTCCATACAACGCATGTCTCACGAATCCGCCCAATTCATTGACGGTGATGCCGGTCGAGCGAGCCGAGGGGAGCAGTCGCAATTGAACTTCGCGCTTACCGATATCGTAATCGTCATCCAGATCGACAACGCCATCATACGAGGCCAGTTCATTTTTCATCGCGTTGGTCACTTCGAGTAATTCCTCAAAGTTATTGCCGGTCACCTTGATTTCAATATCTTTCCCCGCTGGCCCCCCATTCATTGCTTCCCATTTGACGGAATTGACTCCCGAGAGAGTTTCTGTCATTTTGCGAAATGCGACAAGCAGTTCTTCGCTGGAACGTAAGCCCTTGCGTTCCCGTTCATCCGCTTCCATCAGTTCGACAATCACCTGTCCTAAATGCGATTGCTGACTTCCGGCTGAAGCCCCCGTGCCGCCCAGGTTGATTTGTGATCCCACCGTCGTCTGAATACTCGTGACTTCCGGAACATCTTTAACAAATTCCGAGATTCGGATCATCGTATCACGCGTGGTATCAACAACAGTTCCGATGGGTAATTCGACATCGGCTGTAATTGTTTCACTATCCATTTTCTGAATGAATACGAACGGAACGATGCCGCCAATCACTAAGCCGAGAGACATCATCACCATCGCCATTGCTGCGGCTATGGTGACGTATCTCCATTTCATCGCGCCTCGCAGAATCGTTTCGTAAATCCGCATCAACACATTCTGCATGATGCGTTCCTGAAACGCTTCCACTTTCGACCAGAGGCGTCCAATGCCGGATTTCGAGAGTTTTTCCTCGTGCTTTTTATGATCAGGCTTTTTCAAATGCTTTAAGTGAGCAGGCAGAATTAACAAGGCTTCGATGAGTGAAACCGAAAGAGCCGCCAGAACCACAAGGGGAAGTTCTCGCATGAAATCGCCAATCCGGCCTTTGATGAACAGCAGCGGAGCAAACCCGGCAATGGTTGTCGAGACCGCGACAATCACTGGCCACATCACCTCCTCTGCTCCTTTCACCGCAGCTTCCGTCGGCTCCTCACCTTCTTCGACATGCCGAAAGATATTTTCGCCAATTACAATCGCATCATCGACAATAATTCCCAAAACGATAATCAGTCCGAACATCGACAGCAGATTGATCGATACCCCAAACAGCCACATCACCAGGAACGTGCCCATAAAAGAAATCGGCAGGCCCATCCCCGCCCAGAACGCAACTCGCCAGTTCAGGAAGAGAATCAAAGAAATGAGAACAAGGACAAGACCAGACATGCCGTTTCGCGTCATCAGATCGAGGCGACCGCGGATAAATCGCGAAAGATCGCCATGCATGGCAATCTCATAATTGTGCGAGAATGGATTTTCATAGCTCTGATCATAAATCGCCTGTGGATCCGGGCGACCACTGATTGTGTTAATAAGCTTGGAAAATTGAGCGATTGCTATTGCGAAAGGTCGCGTCAACCAGGGTTGTTTCGCAGCGGCCTGCATGCCATAGGCATCAAACTCCTCTCGCTGCTTTCCTTTCACATACGCACGGACAAGATTGGCAATTTGAATCGCATCCTGAGATTTCGTCTTTTGAATAATCAGTGTGACCGAAGGCTTCCCCTCGAAGTAACTTTCAATATCGACATCGACAAAATCATCTCGAATATCGGCCACATCCCGCAGATAGATTTTCTTTCCGCTCGGCGTATTCTTGACGACAATATCGCCCAGTTCGCTCCCCTCAATTTCTTCGCCAAGCGTGCGAACATTCACATTTGCACGAGGCCCCTTCAAATTTCCAGCAGAGACATCCAAATTGGTCGCACGAATAGCCGCGGCGACTTCTTCGAGAGTTAAGTCATACTCAAACAGCATCAGCGGGCGAACTTCTACACTGATTTCATCATCTCGAATTCCGGAAATCGTGATATCACTCACCCCCGGCAATTCCAGCAATTGATCCCGCAAATCACGAGCCGCTTTTTTCAGACTGGCTTCGCTCCCCTCGCCAAACAGGGACACCGAAAGTACCGGCAGCATTGGCTCGACATTGCGAACGGTGATCGTTTCAATATCGTCCGGCAACTCATTATTAATAGCCCGGACTTCCGCATCAATTTCGTCGCGAACCGTGTCGATATCTTCGACTTCGTTATATAAGGTCGCGACAGTCTGGCTCATGCCTTCCTGAACGGTCGATTCGACTTTTTCAATATCCTCAAGATCTCGAATCGCTTCCTCGATTTTAATCGTGACCGCTTTCTCCAGTTCATCCGGCTGGACAGCTGGATAGACAACCGAAATCATCACCTGATCCGGCCTTGTTTCCGGAAACATCTCCCGCACCAGCGTAAACGCCAGAGCAGTCCCCGCAAACAACAGCAGGAGCATCAACATATTGACGAGAACAGAATTGTTGACACTGAAACGTGGTAACGACATCGGGAAACGATCTGCCTGAAAGAATTTTGAAAAGTAAGCGGATTGATGACTCTGTCAAAGTTTAGGCCGAAGCCCCATGATTGAACAGATTACTTAGAGGAGCTTCCCGGCAATTGCGTTCGTGATGGATCACGATACACTGATGTGAGACCGATGCGGTCTCCGAGTTTAACCACTTGCAGGTGAATAACCTGTTGTCCCGTTTTCAGGAAATGATTGATGTCTCTATTTACAATGCGTGTCTCTGTTTTTGCTTTGTTGATGTTTGTTGCGACTGGAGCGAGTGTTTCGGCTGAAGATGCCAAGTGGATCTCTTTATTTGATGGTAAAACACTCGAAGGTTGGAAGAAAGTAGGCAAAGAGACCAGTCACTGGAAAGTGATTGACGGAGCAATCAGTGGTTCCGGAGATGCCTCGATGCTCGTGACGACGACAGGTCCCTACAAAAACTTTCGTTATCGAGCTGAAGTCAAAATCAACGACGGCGGCAACTCCGGCATGTATTTCCGGACGACTGCTGAACCCGGGTTTTCCAATGGATACGAAGCTCAGATCGACAGCACCCACCGCGATCCCATCCGCACTGGCTCAATTTATGGCATGTGCCATGTCTATCAGCAGCATGTCAAGCCGGACACCTGGTTCACCTATGAAGTGGAAGTTCGCGATGATGTCTGGCGTGGTCGCGAAATGACGCGCATCAAAATCACGATTAATGACAATGAACTTTATGAGTACCTCGACTTCGCCAAAACCTTCAAACAAGGCCACTTCGCATTCCAGCAACACGACCCCGGCAGCAAAGTCGATATTCGAAAAGTCGAAGTCATGCCTCTGGCAGACTGAGTTGAAATTAAATGAACGGCCAAGACGCCTAGAGTAGAAGAGATTTTGGTTTAAAATCATCATTTAACAATCCTGGCTGATTGTTGATGTTGAGAGCTGGAAACCTCTTTGTGCCTTCGTGACTTCGTGGTGAAAAATGAATATCAAATTCGAATTTTAGTGATTGATCCTGTTTGAATTCTCTCTAAACTTGGCGTGTTGGTGGTTTAAAAATATTGCAAAGATGCAAAGATGTACCAAAGACCTCGATACAAAACTTCTTGCGCCTTTGCGTGAGACACTTCTACTTATATAAGATTCTACGATTTCATTCAGAATCGAAACCGGCTCGTAAGAAGTTCGTCATCAATGCGGATCCTCATTCTTGGTCAGGTCGATGGGGGATTGAATGGCGAGCTTGTGCAGGCCGCTCAGTCGCGGGGGCATCGATGTGAAGTTGTTTCGATCCCTTCGGTCCGCAGTACGCTTGGTTCCTCGTGTGTGAAACTGCAGGCGAAATCAGATACTGAACTTGAGATTGATCTGCGAGAGTTCGATGTCTGCCTGATGCGGGGGATGCCGCCCGGCTCGCTTGAGCAGATCATTTATCGAATGGATTTGCTCTGGACGCTCGAGCAAACAGGGATGCCAATACTCAATCCCCCGAAAGCGATGGAATGCGCGATTGATAAATTTTTGACCCTTTCCCGCTGTCAGCAGGCTGGGTTATCAATTCCGGAAAGCAGTTGCAGTGAAACCGTGGAAGAGGCGCTGACAGCTTTTCAGGAACTGGGAGGTGATGTTGTCGCAAAGCCGATTTTCGGAGCCGAAGGTCGCGGTATGTTACGACTCACCGATCTTGAAACCGCCCGGCGTGTCTTCTACACGTGGCAACAGATTGGAGCGGTTCTGTTTCAACAGCGATTTATCGATGCAGAAATGTCCGATATTCGTGTGATGGTTCTCGATGGAAAAGCAATCGGAGCAATTCAACGAACTGGAACAAATGACTTCCGCGCGAATTGTGCTCAACAGGGAACCGCACAACGACACGAATTGACTCAGGAAGAAGTTGAGTTAGCAGTGTCGGCCTGCCGGGCCACTGGCGTCATCTTTGGGGGAGTCGATTTAATACGCGACACTGATGGGCAGCTCTATCTTCTTGAAGTGAACGCCTGCCCTGGCTGGAAACATTTTCAAGCCGTGACAGAGATTAATGTTCCGCAGAGACTTATGAGTTGGCTGGAGACCAGCTATTCAGCGGTTTGAAACCATCATCCACTTTTAATTCTCTGTGAACCAAACCTTCCGGCTTGTGTCGAAATCAAAATTGAGTAATGTTCTCATTTCCAATTCGCGGCGCTCGGAACGGATACCACATGATTGATGTTTACGAAGTCCCTCACGACGAATCGTCCTGGTGGCGAAGGGCGGCTGGGGGTCGTGAGGTTCTGCTGGTTTCGCTGCCGCTGGTGATCTCCTCGCTCTCCTGGACCGTGATGACATTTGTCGATCGCGTCTTTCTGAAGTGGGAATCGGGAGCAGCGATGGCGGCTGCTTTTACCGCTTCAACATTGTGGTTTGCCCTGCTCTGCCTTCCGCTCGGGATCTGTATGTATTGTGCGACATTTGTTTCGCAGTATTCGGGGAATCATCAGCCCGCAAAAGTTGGCCCAGCCGTCTGGCAAGGATTCTGGGTCGCTGTTTTGCTCAGTCCGATATTAATGCTGGCGATCCCGCTGGCTCCGTTTCTGTTTTCTCTGGCGAAACACGAACCTCACATCACGGCTCTGGAAATCAAATACTTTCAGATCCTGTGCTGGGGCATTCCCGCGATGCTGATTGCTCAGGCCCTCTCATCATTCTATTCCGGCCGCGGCAAAACGCGGATTGTGATGTGTGTCGATACGGGCGTTGCTTTGTTGAATGTTGTGTTGGATTACGTCTGGATTTTCGGTGAATTCGGTTTTCCTGCGATGGGAATCGCAGGAGCCGGCTGGGCGACGGTTGCCTCATTGTGGGTGAAAGCGTTTATCTACGGAATGCTGGTCATTCAGAAAAAATATCGCCTCGAGTTTCATTCCTTTAACCTCCGATTGAATCGGCCCCTGATTGGGCGATTGTTGTACTATGGTGCTCCCAGCGGTTTTCAATTCGTGATTGATGTGCTCGGCTTCACCTGCTTTATCATGCTAGTCGGACGCCTCGGCGTCGTCGAAGCGGAAGCGACCAGTATGGCCTTCAGTATTGCAACATTAGCGTTCATGCCAATCTGGGGATTTGCGCAGGCGGCCAGCATTCTGGTCGGACAACATCTCGGTGAAAACCGGGACGATTTAAGTGCTCGCGCGACCTGGACCACGCTGCAGGTCAGTCTGGTTTACATGACGATTGTTTCGCTCTGCTATCTGTTTGTTCCCGGTATGTTCCTGGCTCCCTTTTTTGCAGGATCGGAATCGTCAGCCGTCGATAATGCGGCCTGGAATATGGCAATCAATCTGCTGCGATTCGTCGCCGCCTACAATCTACTCGATGCGACAATGATGATCTTCGTCAGTGCCATCAAAGGAGCGGGCGATACTCCGTTTGTATTGAAAGTCAGTGTGATCATGGCCAGCACGATGGTCTTCTGCAGCTGGCTGGCGGTGGAAGTGATACACACCGGTATCTATGGCTGCTGGGGATTGATTACGATTTGGGTCTGGATGCTGGGCATCATTTATCTGTGGAGATTCATGGGCGGCAAATGGCGTTCGATGCGAGTTATCGAGCCAATTGTCGTGGAACCGGAGCTTCTGGAAAAGAATACTGCCGTTCTGAATTAATGCGAGATTAGTAAAAGTAAGTTGGGTTAGCGAAGCGTAACCCAACAAATACAGAGACTTCACTGTTAAAGAGATTTCACTGTGAAGCTTTGAATTCCGCGGTGTTGGGTTACGCGTTCCGCTAACCCAACCTACGGACTAAGGACCGTTGAGTTTCTTCAATTACGAGGACGCTCATCGCGTTTCTCTTCCCAATCATTCGGTCCCGGTCCGTTCGTAGGAGGAGGATTCGTACGTGGGGGATGAAGCATTGGCTGTGGATTACGATAAGGAACCCCATTCGGTTGAGGCATTCTTTTTTTTATTCCTTCGATCTCTTCACTCAAACGCCGGAATTCTTGAGTCATTTCCCGAAGATGTCGAGTCAGTTGTTCAAGATTTCCGCGATGCTGCTCGGCTTCACGAGGATGATCTTCTGGTTTGGGAATACTGTGTTCGATTTCCTCAGCTTCGCGGCGTAAATCCCTGGCCACTTCTCCTTTGCCAGCCAGCTCAAGATGCTCGGCTGCTTGACGAAGGTGCTGAATTCTTTCCATCTTTTCCTGCAACGGTGAATGATGAGGCCGTTCCTGAGAATGTTCTGGATGACGTTCGCGGTTTTCAGGTCGACGTCCCTCAATTTCACGATTTTCTCGCAGCATCCGAGCAACCTGCTCCAATTCCTCCAGTAACTGTTGATCAAGATCTCGATCACCTCTACGGGGTGGCTGAGCGTTTCCCGTGGCAGATAGAGTACAAATCAGCGAAAATACTATCAAAAATGAACACGAGCGGCTGAGCATAACTGAACTCCTGTGTAGATAGCTTGAATGTTCTGGACTCTTTCATCCTATCAGAGTCTCCGTGGGGATGCAGGATCAGTTCTCGATTCTTACACTGCTTAAATGAGAATCCTGCAAACATTTCCGCAGGACGGATTTTACATGTTAAAAAACTGATCCATCAATAGAGAGCGAGAAGTCCTCTTCAAGATTGAACCGACTGGTTCCAGAAATGTTTTGAGAGTACTTCAGAATCAACTGAGGAATTGAGGCGATGTCGGAAGAAACGATTGATCGAGAGTCGTTACGCTGGAAAAAGTTTCCTGTCCTGGATGATGGATTTGTCTGTCTGGTCGATGTGATGGGAGATGATTCCAGCATCGTGCAGGCGGCTCGGGTCAGTTATGGTGAGGGAACAAAACGGGTTTCCGATGATCGGACTCTGATCCGCTATCTCCTCCGGCATCGACACACCACGCCATTTGAAATGGCGGAAGTCAAACTGCTGGTGCGCGTGCCGATGGATTGCTGGCGTCAATGGATTCGGCATCGAACTGCTAACGTCAACGAATACAGCACCCGCTACTCCGTCGCGATTGATGGCGCCCAAACGACGCCGGTTGATCAGTGGCGAACGCAGTCGACTTCGAATCGACAGGGAAGCGACCGCCCACTCTCCGAAGAACTGGGCCAAAAGCTGACGGAATCTGAACTGGCGTTTCAGAAATCGGCCCGTCAACTTTACGATGAACGTCTCGAAGCAGGCGTCGCCCGGGAACTGGCACGTAAAGATTTGCCACTCTGTACTTACACCGAGGCTTACTGGAAAGTCGATCTGCACAACCTGCTGCACTTTCTGGCATTGAGAATGGATTCCCATGCTCAACTGGAAATTCGCCAGTATGCTAAAACAATCGGTGAAAACATCATCAAACCCCTCTTCCCGATTGCCTGGGAAGCTTTTGAAGATTATCGCATGCAGTCGATGTTCCTGACACGCCTGGATCGTGGCGTGATCGAACGACTCAATGCTGCTGCAGCCGAGCAGAAGTTGTCTCCACCCTACACAGACGAACAATTCCTCGCGGCTCAGGATGAGACCTGGAAAGACCTGAAACGCTGCCGGGAACGGGATGAGTGCCGTGAAAAACTGGTGCGACTGGGACTGATGACTGAACCAACTGACGCATGAAGTCTTTATTCGTTCCCAAGGTCCTCAGCATTTTGCATAAGAAATAGAACGACGTTGAAGATATAAGTTGAGCCCGATTGCTGATTGGACGCCGTCCCCTCGCTATACGCTTCGGGTTAAGATGATACATGCAAAATGTTGTGGACCTCGGGAACAAGTTCATTAATCCGCGATCTGCAGGAGCAAACATAGCGTCCTCAGTCTATCGACGCCCATGCGACTGCCCCCGGTCGAGCAGAATGCTCGTTAGATCATGAAGTCGTTTTTGATGCCGAAGATGCGGTCGATTTCGTCTTGTGACAATTCAATGTAGTTGTGAGTCGGATCGTTGACGTCGGTCGGGTTGATGCCGCAATACATCGACCACGGACCCAGATGTCGCCAGCGGCCTGCCCGTTTCGGTTCGCCGGGCATCACGGGAGTCGTGCAGCGATTACAGCCGACCGTGGCGTAACCCTGATCGTGCAGAGGGTTAGTGATGATATTGTGTTCTTTGACGTACTCATCCATCTGCTCATCGGAAAAGTTCGCCAGCGGATTGATTCGCAGCACGTTCATATCGATATCGATGGTCAGAATCGGATTGTGAGCCCGTTTTCCTCCATCTGCCCGACGCAGGCTGCTGACGATGCCGCTGTATTCGCCAGCGACTTTCTGAAGCGGAACAACCTTCCGCATATGACAGCACTTCTCCTGTCCGTCAGGTGACAGATACAACACTCCATGTTCCTCAGTTTGCTCAGCCATTGTTTTTTCGGGGGCGAGTGTGCGAACGGTCAAGCCGTATTCGGAGGCGATGCGATCCCGTGTTTCGAGGGTTTCCTGAAACATCACGCCGGTATCGACGAAGAGTATGGGAATATTGAGATTCAGCTGGGAAATCATATGGCTGATCACATTTCCCGATCGCTGCATGGCCGACAACCCGGCAATACGATTTTCGAATGTCACAGCTGCCCAGCTGATCAATTCCTGGGGAGTCCGCTCTTCGAAGTTATGATTGAGATTGGCAAGCTCAGCTTGTGTCAAACGCGGCATCGTATGTTTCGTCCGATGTCAGAATAATTCATTAAAGCAGGGTTTTATTGAAATCCCAGTATTTGCTATTTCAGATGACAAATCTAATGGGATTCGAGATTTGCTGCAATTGACATTCATAAGAGTGTCGATCTTCACGACTCATTATAAGGGGGGATGCACGGGGTCAAGAAACATCAGACTCCAGGCCAGCACCATTCCAGCCAGCAGGGTGAATGTTAAAGCCCATTGATTATGAGCATGAAACTGCATTTCCGGCAGCAGATCGCTCAGGGAAATACAGAGGAATACACCGGCCGAGAATGCCATCAGATAACTGATGAAAATGGCATGAGAGTGCAGTCCAAGGATTCCCCACCAGGCGAGAAAGGCTCCAACTGGACACATGACGGCAAAGGAAATGTTCACGATTGTACAGGAGGCTGGTTTCCAGCCCGTGGAAGCCATCACAGTTGTAATCGAAATGGCATCAAGCGGCTTATGCAACAGAACCGCCAGAAAAGTCGCCAATCCCCAGAATTCAGGTCCTGTTCCTTCACCCGGAGATCGCAGACAACTGGCCGCCAGCGCAACGCCATCGAGAACAGTATGCAAACCGAGTCCCAGCGCAATTCCGATCCAGGAAAATTTGCGACGTGAAGGGTTTTCTGCTTTTTTATTGGAGACTGCAATTGGCTCGGTAATCACATGCAGATGATCGTGAGCATGATCGCATTCGCCATGGACATGATCGACGGCTACGGAATCGATGGTCACGTCGTGCTGATGGAAGTGAAAGGCCCTTAATAACAGGAACATAATCAGAATTCCGAGACCAACTCCCGTCATCACGATCGGTAAATCGGCGGAGTCACTATCGATAACGGCATGTAATAGGAGATGAAACAGGGCAACGCCGAGCATCAAACCGCCGACAAAACTCATCAACAGTTGCATACGTGTGTGTGTCAATTTGATGCGGGAGGGCAGGTAGCCACCAACCATGGAAGCCAGAACAATCGCACAGCTGTAACCAATGAGTAACAGAAATCGGCGATTCAGATCGGCATCAGTGTATTGAAGAGGTTTTGCATCAATATCTTGCCGAATTTCGATCAATTCTTCTGGTTGAGCCAGAACCGTGCCAGAGAGATGGCACATTCCACAGAGGAAAATCAGCGTGAGAAAAAACGGAATTTTGCCAGCGCGAATCATGCAATGTGCTTGATAATTAGGAGAATTCGGAAAAAGACGATATTCCGCAGAGGTTACAAGGAAGCGTTCCTGAAAGATAGGGAGCCGGAGTTTCATATCTGCCTTGATGGATGCATCCTCATTAACTCCTCCGTCAATACGAGGCAGAGCAGCTGCATTTGAGAAATCGAGGAATGGTTCATGTTTTTTGAAATGCAATTGCCTATAATTGAGTCGATCGAAATTCAAATGGAAACTCACCAACTTTGCTCACCTTGATACACACTGGTTGCCATGAATCCTAGCTGTAATCTCACTAATGACCACGAAGATGCTCTGCCAGAGACGACTGTCGATCTGGAAGCGATTCAAGGGGCTGTCCGGACAATATTAGCAGCTGTCGGGGAAGATCCAGATCGACCCGGATTGCTTGAAACGCCCCGTCGAGTCGCGAAAATGTATGCAGAAATGTTCTCGGGTTTGAAGCTCGATCCCGGTCGACATCTGCAGACGACTTTTCCGGAAACCTATGACGAAATGGTGCTCGTCCGGGATATTCATTTTGCCAGTATGTGCGAACATCACCTGCTCCCTTTTACGGGAGTCGCTCATGTCGCCTATCTGCCGAATGGAAAAGTAACCGGATTGAGCAAGTTGGCTCGAGTGGTTGAAGAAGTTTCCCGCCGACCTCAGGTTCAGGAACGGATGACGCAGACAATTGCCGATCTGGTCGAAAAAGAACTCGGCTCAAAAGGCGTGGCTGTTGTTGTGGAAGCCGAACATTCGTGTATGTCGATTCGCGGGATTCGAAAAGCGGGTAGCATGACTGTCACCAGTGCGTTGCGGGGACAGTTCAAAAACAATCAGGCGAGCCGTTCGGAAGTGATGTCGCTGATCAATCAGTGATCTCGACAGACCTCCTGATAACATTTGCATTTGGTCATTAATCATGATTATACAGAAAAGCTATAAATTTTATGCCGCCCATCGCAATGAAGAACTGCAGGATAAATGCAGCAATCTTCACGGGCATCGGTACGGCATCGTCTGTCATTTTCAGGTGGAACGAGATGGAGCGATATCGACTCTGTTTGGAGATTTCGATCGTTTCCTCGAGCCGCATCTGAAAGAGAACTATGATCACGCCATGCTAATCCATCAGCATGATCCCCTTTATGAAACGTTACAGGGGCACATGGAGCGAACCGGGGAAACTCTCCGTCTGAAAGTGTTCCCGAATCCGACCAGTGTCGAAAACCTGGCCTTCATGCTCTTTTCAGAAATCCGAGAGTTCGGTCTCGAACTGATTCAATTAGATGTCCAGGAAACCGATACCTCGATTATTCAGTACACCCTGAATGACTGGCAAGCCGATCAGGAGCGATTTGAAACTGAGTCTCCTCAGCATGCAGCGGTGGATTCATAATAATCAAAGAAGCCTACTCCAGTTATCACCTCGTCAAACCTGACGAATCCCCCACTCTCAAATTCTTTTTTACAAAAGTCAGCCAGTACGAGAACTGTAAACAACGGCCAGAAAACGTAGCGTCTGGGGGTAGGTGGAAAATGACTGAAATTGTGTAGCGCCCAGATGATCATCTGCCAGCAACCTGTCAGACTTTTGTTTTTCAAAATGTCTAACGTGTTGCTGGCAGGAGCTGAGACGACATTGCCAACCAGTGTTTGTGTGTCATGATCGGTGCCGTGATGCACTCCGGCATGCAGGATCAGTTCGGTCTCCAAATCGACAACATGTTCGATCTTGTAGCCCAGATGTGTGCGTCCAGCGATCCACAGCAGTGGATCAGGAGAGAACCGCATCTTCACGATGCGGCTGTCCGGATCTGTTGGCGATTCCCAGTCGGTATTCGAGACGTTCTTCTCGCCTTTCTTCGATCGTTTACGATCGAAGCGTCGCAGGTCTTCATCGGTCGGTTTGTCATCCTCTTCGATTTCACCCGTTTCAATCATCAATAGCCCTGCGAAGAAGAAAGTAGAGAGAAATAAACAAAGCGGAATTTAGTGGGATTCTGAGAGTTTTTCAACGGGCTTGGAAGCCGAGCGCCAACCGTTCGAGGGCGTCCTTGTTGACCTGGCTTGCGTTCTGGAGGAGGTGCGTGCAACACGGCGTCGGGAACGATCTTGCTGACCAAGGTGAGTTGTTGAGAATGACGTGCGGCGAACCGCGAGAGTTTATGCGTCGCAAACCCTCCATCACCTGCAAACACGCATTTTCTTGTAGGAAACCAACGCAGAAACGTCGCCAGCAAACTCTGCCGAGAATCCCACTAACAACGCACGAACATCCTTTGGCATCTTACGCATGGGAGCCTCCTTGCTCAGGCGGAATGGTCTGTCGTGATAACAATCACTCTCCCTGAAAGGAGGCTCTCTTTGCTTGACCACTTTCTGTAGCCGAAACAGCCTCAACAGTGGCAAAAGTCGAGGCTGGGGACGTATCACCAGATTCTGTGTGATCAATTAGAATCAAAAGTTATAAGGTGTCATTAAACCATCCATTTTGATGATTTCGAGGTCTTTGACTTTTACCTGCCGCAATGTGCGAAGTTCGTCATTGTTCCAGCGTTCATCGGGGGAGCCGGAGATGAACCAGTCGCTGCCATTGTCGGCCAGGATCATGCCATAAGTTTTCAGGCATTGCAGAATCACCTGCACGTCGGCTGGAAACTTGCTGACGTCAAAATCCTGTTTCAAGCGAACACGCATCCCCAGTGGTGGTAATAGAGGATGATCGTTGCTGCTGGCCCAGTGCGAAGCTGGAGGAACGAAGGCCTGGCGTGTGTTGTCGAGAGTAAAGCGAATCGCGTGGCGGATTTCTTTCCGTTCGCCAACTTCTTCATAGCGGACTAACCCCGGAAAGATCGGCAAGCCTGCGGCATCGGCACTGGTCCACCCGCGTGGACGATGTGTGTTCTTCTTCAAATCGAAAATCGCTCCACTATCGGCCAGCCAGCTGGCCCCACCATTCTGCGGAAATGCGCGATATAACTCGTAAAGCACCCAGTTGTCACGATCGATCACGATCGCATGACGATCTCCACGATCAAACGGCTCGCCTTCGACGGGTGTCTCGAAGGGAAGCGGAAATGGTCCGGCATCGCTTTCTTCGCCATAAGCTTCATATTTCACGGAAACACGAGGCTGATCTCCCGGCACGACAATATAAGGGATACCAATTTTCGACCCTTCCCAGGTTCCCGAGCCAAAATCGGGATGCAACTGCCCATGCAGCCCAATATAGGCCAGAATCTGATCGGATTTAGGATCGACTTCGGCCTGATCAATCTTCTGATTCCAGGGATCATCGTCCGGAAAAGGACGAAATCCATTGAGCGAGGCACCAATTCCATATTTTTCGTCTTTCTGAACTGATTCTGATTTCAAAGCGGATTCCACAGGTTCAGAATTTTTGGGAATGGATGATGTCTCTTCCGGCTTTGCAGTCTGTCCCTCAGGCTCATACCAGACAGCATCCCCTTCCTGAACGATTTCTGACTGCTCGCAGCCTATCAGACTGCTAACCAGCATCATAAATCCAAGAATTGTACTTAAAAAACGCATTTATGATATCTTATCTGTTAATGGAAACGGCTTTCTTCCCTTCTCCCTGGGGAGAAGGTGGCCGAAGGCCGGATGAGGGGATCCCTTCGACGTTTATCTTGCAATCGACACCGATTTCCCCTCACCCTAACCCTCTCCGCAAGAAGAGGGGAGAAAAATATGACAAGCCCAGACTACTGCCGATATCCTGCCGTTCACAAATATAGCTTACCAGATTGCATCGACTCCGATAATTATGCCCGAATTTCCAATTCGCTGGACGGTCTTTCTGCAAACTCTACAATGTTTGGATGACCACGAAGCAGAAGAAGGTGGCTGGGGAGGTTTCCGTCTCCGGGATTCCTGATCTGGTTCCGTTGTTGGCGTCCGTTCCTGAGGTGGCAAAAATAGTCTCTGCGCTGGCGCGGGGAGAGAGCGGAACAATCGACGGTGCCTGGGGGTCCGCGCGCGCTTTGGCAGCTGCTGTATTTGTGAAAAACTGTGAGGGCACGCTGACTGTTGTCGCTCCCCGGGCGTCGGATGTCGATGAACTGGCGGTCGATCTGGCTGAGTTTCTGGGGCAAGAACCTGCTATTTTTCCTGTGATAGATGGCAGTCCAGCCAACTGGCGGATGTCGGATCCCCAATACGGACAACGACTCAGTCTCTTGAAGCAGTTGACAGCGGTTGGTGAAAACGATCGATCAATCCCCTGCCTGGTCACCTCCATCGAAGCGCTCATGCAGCCCGTTCCTTCTGCGGAACAACTCCGTCAGTTCTCGCGCCCGCTGAGCGTGGGTGACGAGATTGATCTCGACGAATTTTCCCGCTGGCTGGTCGAACGAGGGTTCGAACGGACAACCGCCATCGAATTCCCAGGTGAATTTGCTATCCACGGGGGGATTATCGATCTGTTTGCCACCGATGCATTGCAGCCCTATCGTATCGAATTATTCGGCGACGAGGTCGAATCGATCCGCACCTTTGATGTCGGATCGCAGCGAAAAATTGAGACGCTCAATTCGATTGAACTCACTCTCTTTCCGACTGCATCAGCTCCGGGCAAGAAGGAATTCAGCCCTGCTAAAGAGTTTTCCCAGCATCTTTCTTCTTATCTGCCTACATCCAGCTGGTTCGTACTGTCCGAATTACAGGAACTCAATGATGAAGGCAAGTTGTATCTGGATCGGCTGGAAGATCGTACCGGATTGTTCCATGTCAAAGGGGCGATCGAAGCTTGTACGCAGTTTCCATCCGTCAGTATTTCTGCCATTTCGATCGGAAGTCTTGAGCAGAGCTGTGAGTTGCGGACCGAATCCATCGAGCGATTTGCCGTCGGCGATTCCGATCCCCTCCTGGAATTGAAACAGTCACTTGCACCCGATGAAATCGTCTTGCTGTGCTGTCTCAATGAAGGAGAACGCTCCCGTTTAACCGAGTTGATTCAGGAAAAGCATCCTGACTTGATTTCTCGCACCCGGCTTTGTCTGGGACGTTGTTCCAAAGGATTTCGGCTCGTTTCGCAACGCATTCTCGTTGTCGGCGATCACGAGTTGTATGGACGTCGGGATGTCCGACCAAATCAGAAAAAGCGGACGCTGCAAACGCGAGCGATTGACAGTTTTCTTGAACTGTCCGAGGGTGATCTGGTTGTGCATGTCAGTCATGGGATTGGCAAATATCGCGGCATGAAGATGATCGATGCCGAAGAACGGCTCGAAGAAAATCTGGTCATCGAATTCGCCGATAACCTGCGAATTTATGTGCCGGTTTCGCTGATTCACCTCGTGCAGAAGTATGTCGGAGCCAGCAAAGCTCTCCCCCGTCTGTCAAAAATCGGCACAAATACATGGAGCAAAAAGAAAGAAAAGGTTTCGCAAGCGATTGAGGACATGGCAGCCGACATGATCCGCCTGCAAGCCGCCCGCGAAGCGAAAGTCGGGATTACTTATCCAGCAGATTCGCACTGGCAGGAGGAGTTTGAAGCTGCGTTTCCCTACAACGAAACGCCCGATCAAAAGTCGGCAATGGATTCAATTCGGGATGACATGCAGCGGCCACGCCCGATGGATCGACTCATATGTGGTGATGTCGGTTATGGCAAAACCGAAGTGGCGATGCGAGCCGCGTTTCGGGCGATGGATGGTGGAAAACAGGTCGCCATGCTGGTGCCGACAACTGTTCTGGCAGAACAGCATTATCGCTCATTTACTGCTCGAATGGCCGAATATCCGTTTAATATCGAGATGCTTTCCCGATTCCGAACTGCGAAACAACAGAAGGAGATTCTCGAAGGTCTGAAAGCAGGCTCGGTCGATATGGTGATCGGGACTCATCGGATTGTTTCGCCGGATATCAAGTTTAAAGATCTCGGGCTGATCATCATTGATGAAGAACAGCGTTTCGGCGTGAAAGCGAAGGAAACTCTCAAACGCCTGCGGCTGGAAATCGATATCCTCACGCTTTCCGCGACACCGATTCCTCGAACATTGCACATGTCGCTGCTGGGCATTCGGGATATTTCCAACCTGCAGACGCCACCACGCGGACGCCAGGCGATTGAAACCAGAATCGGCCGTTGGGATCAAGAATTGATTCGAAATGCGATTGTCCGGGAGATCAATCGGAATGGGCAGGTCTATTTCGTGCACAATAAAGTATACGACATTGAAGATTTAACGGATAAACTGCAGCAAATTGTGCCGGAGGCGAGTTTCGGGATTGTGCACGGTCAGATGAGCGAACATGAACTTGAATTTCAGATGCTCAATTTCGTGACGGGCAAAACCGATGTGCTGGTCGCGACGACAATCATTGAAAGTGGACTTGATATCCCGAACGCGAATACGATTTTCATCCATCAGGCCGACCGTTATGGACTGGCCGATATGCACCAGTTGCGGGGGAGAGTCGGGCGATATAAACACCGGGCTTACTGCTATCTTGTCGTCGAAGAAGGGAAGGTTCTCTCGACAACCGCGACGCGACGGTTAAAAGCGATTGAAGAATACAGTGAACTGGGAGCAGGGTTTAAGATTGCGATGCGGGATCTGGAAATTCGCGGGGCGGGGAATATTCTGGGAACCGAGCAGAGCGGGCATATCTCGGTGGTTGGATACGAGTTGTATTGTCATCTGCTCGATAATGCGGTGCGGAATCTGAAGAATGAGCCTCCGCGGGAGCATCCGCATGTGAATATCGATCTGCCGATCAATGCGTTTCTCCCGAGCGATTATCTGCCGCCGGGACGCCATAAGATCGAAATGTATCGAAAAATCTCCGCTGTTGGAGACGAACAGCAACTCAATGATGTGCGGGATGAACTGCAAGATCGCTTTGGAACACCGCCGGAACCTGTCGAGATGTTGTTGGGGCTGAAAGAGTTACAAATTTATTCCCGCCTGATTTCGATCGATCAAATTCGAATTGAAGGGAAGTTTTTTGTGCTTTCCGGACGGACTCCGCAGAAGATGAAAATCTTTAAAGAGTTATCTAAACACGACTTACGCCTGGTTGATGCTCATACAATCTACGTTCCTGTGCCAGGCGATCTACAGGAAAATTCTCCCGGGTATGAACAAAAGATGCTGCAATTCCTGAAATCCGTGTTGCAGGATCGATGAGATTCGAGCTATAAGCCCAATCCCACCTTAAGACTGGTGCTTACTGAAGGCGGAATTCTCAACTTAACGAGTTATCTGCAAGCTGTGAGCCCTTCTGCAAGCCCCGTCCGGGGTGAGCATGTCAACAAAACTCGTCTCCCGTGAAACGCCTGATATGTCAACGGACCCAAAGATTCCGCATGCTGCACGATTCCTCACACGCCCGGCTGCGCGCCGTAAGTGGTCAGGAACAACTTGGGGTATGCTCGGTATTACTTCTCTGGTTGCCTGCCTGGGGTGCCAATCTTTCAAAGAACATTTTAATCGGGTTCGTCCAAACAACCCGGTGGTCGGACCGGCTCCGCCCCGTTTAACACTCGATGATAGCCAAAGTGATAAAGCCGTCTCAGAAATTCAGCAGACAGCCGCTCTTTCCGATGGATCCTCGACGGGTGAAATCGTACGAATTTCTCAAGTTTCTGCCATCACTCCCGATCCCATTGATGACTCGGCAGTTGTGGCCGTCGTGAACAGCAATCAGATTCTGGCCAGCGACATCTTTGCTCCTTATTCGAAGCAAATGCAGATGATGAAGGAAAAGATGCCGGAAGAGCAGTACGTTCAAGCTCAGCGGGAACTGCTCAAGCGGGATTTGCCATCACAAATCGAACGCACACTACTTTCTCATGCGATGCGAACCAGCCTCAAGCAGGAGCAAGCTGAGAAACTTGATGGCGTTCTCGATCAGGCCTTTGAAGAGCACGTCCTTTCACTACTCGAAAAAACAGAATCGGCCTCCTCCGTTGAATTGAATGAGAAGCTGGAGAAAGAGGGGACCTCGCTGGCGATGCTGCGAAAAACGTTCGGCAAACATCAACTGGCGATGCAGTATCTTTCTACACAATCTGAAGTGAAAGCGGAAATTGGCCGCGTGGAACTTCTTGAGTATTATAATAATCACCTGGCCGACTACTCGTTTCCGTCCAAAGTGAAATGGCAGGAAATTCGCGTTTCCTTCAATAAACATGGCGGACGAAATGAAGCTCTGAAAGTTCTGAACGAAGCGGTTCAGGACCTCCAGGCCGGCAAAACTTTCGGCGAAGTTGCCAAGAAGTATTCAGATGGCCCAACCGCCTCTCTTTCCGGCGAATGGGACTGGACGACAAAAGGCAGCCTTTCAGATACAGAGATCGACGAGCAATTATTCACGATGCCGGTCGGTGGGATCAGTAAAATTATGGAAGCTTCTGATCGATTCCGTGTTGTGAAAGTTGTGGCTCGAGAAGATGCCCACATCACTCCGTTTGAAGACCTTCAGTTGGAAATCCGCAAGCAAATTCTGACGGAACTGCAGAAAAACAAGAAGCAGGAAGTTGTCGCAAAACTCAAGCAGACAGCCACGATTGAAACCATTTTTGATAACGATCCTGAATTAGCCGAAGCGATGCGAGATTTCGGAAAAACGGGACCATAAAGTGGCCAGTGTTGAGTGGCCAGAGGCCAGAGAAAGCAGTCGGTCAGGCATTGCCTGACAATCACAGATGTCACTTGTTAATCATGTCAGGCACAGCCTGACCTACCACTCACCACTGGTCTCTCGACACTAGCCAATCGAAACGACTTTAACGATCAGATAATTTGTGACGGATCCTGTCGAGAGAAGAAATCGAATTTTCATTTATTGTTAATTTTGCCTCAATCTTTTCAATTGGAGTCAATATCCATGAAGAGAGATACGATAACTAAGATACAGACCTCATTAATCCTATCGAAAACGAGATGACATTCTGTTTCATCCAGATTCAAGATTGTCACTCCCATTCATACAAGAATTGAATTTCAATTCGAACGGCTACTCAGCCACACGTCCTTTGTAAAAACACCAAAATGTTGATCGAAAAAGCAGAGCTCTCAAGGCGACTTGACCTCTGACAAACCGATCGGATACATCACTCGATAGTTCCTATCGAAACCAAATCACTTCCCTTTGTCTCGACGCGTTTTCCGTCCGGAATTCGCGGCAAGGCGCATCTATTTTTGTTATGCAGTTGGATGACCGTATCCAGCGACATGTCGTTTGACACAACCGGCTGCACTCACCCCATCGACCCCACTTCGCAAGAAGATCATCATGAAATCGAATGCTGAGAATTCGACTGGCTTGAAGGAGGATTTGAAATTGACCAGGGTCATAGGACTTATGGCTTGTGGAGCACTGGCGTCAGCCTCTTTGTGGCTGTTTAATTTAAGCCAGGCCCAGGACCAGCAACAAACTTCGGCACTGCCCCCATGGGCGCAGCAACCAGCCGCAGAGACAAATCCGAATGCGAAGGCTCAGCCTGCTGATCCTTTCGCAGGAGCAACCGACGGCTTCCGACCCGTGGATGGATCGGAATCGATTGCTCAGCAGACTGTGATTCGCCAGCGAATCCAGAACGAGTTACGACTCGCCGTTGAATCGAAAGAGAAAGGCGACTCAGCCGAAGCTCTTCGACGAGCGACTGCGGCTCACGACCTCGCCAAACGCTTTCAGATTTCGTTTAATAAAAACGAACTGAAGCCGAGCGACCTGATCGCAGATCTGAAAGGGATCTCTCCCGATCCTGTTTCCGAGCAGCAACTTGCTTCCGGGCAGCCGCAAGATCGGGATGCATACGCCCAATATCTTGTAAAAACGGCTCGTGAGTATTTGCAGGCCGGTAATGCCGAAGCAGCCATGCAGAAGGCACAGGAAGCTCGCGCACTCCAGGCAACATTTGGTCCGTTCGATGAACGACCAGAACATATCCTGGCAGACGTCGCACGCATGAAAACTTCACCAGCTCAACAGCAGCTGGCTTCTGGTTTCGAGAACAGTCCGTTCATTACCGAACCAAAACCTGCTGCAGTGACCCAAACTGTAACTCCAAACACAACTCAAACGACAGCACCTGTTGCAAACAACAATACGATGCCATCGGCAACATCAGAAAACTGGCAGACAAAACCGAACAGTCAAGCGAAACAGCAGTCTCAACAACTGTTGACTTCCGCAGAGCAGGCTGTTCATGAAGGCCGATTTGATGATGCACGCAACCTGGCCAAACAAGCCAGTCAGTTGCCAGTGGCATACGATCTGTTCGACAAAAAGCCTGATCAGATTCTGGCGATGATTGAACGGGCATCCAACACACGCATGATTGCCAGCCAGCCACAACCGAAAACAGAAGCGGTTGTCGCACCTGTGCCAACAGTGACTGCCGACTTGACTTCAACTCGTCAGCGTGAAACGGCAATCAAGCTGTTGAATGAAGCCAAGGCTGATCTTGCTCGCGGGAATCTCGCACAAGCTCGTGCCAAAGTGGCTCAGGCCAATCAGTTCGATGTGACTTACAACGTCTTCGATGAACGCCCTGATTTGATCATGGCACAAATCGACGCGATTGAAAAACAGCAGATGCTGGCACAAACTCCTGTAACTCCAGTTCCAGAAACTGCCTGGGAAACGAATGTCAATCCGATTGCTGGTGTGGAATCCACTCCAGCAATGACAGCGACACCTGCTCCCTACGAAGTGGCTGAAAACTCAACACCACCTGTTGAAGTCAACGGTGTTGTGAATGGTCAGGAAGCGTATCGCGAAGGAATCGCAAATCTGCGAAACAACGACCGAGCCGCTGCTCGACAAGCATTCCTGGTTGCCTTTGAAAATCAAAGTGATTTAACAGGACAGCAGAAACAGCAATTGCAGGATCTGCTGCGAGATCTGTCAACGTCTCATAACGAGAAGATCAAGATGGTTAATGGTCAGGTGCTCGACACCGACCTGAATGAGCCATCGGATCGAATCAATATGGTTCGTCAGCAGCAGTCCGTCGAATTCGATCGTCTTCGCAGTGAATCCTTCAATGCGATCTATCAGGCGGAACGACTTCGTGAAACCGATTCTCAGAAAGCTTTGGACTTAATCGATCAGGCAATGACCTCTCTGGCAGCTTCCAACTTGCCACCAGAACAAGCCGATGCCCTGGTTTCCCGATTACGAAGCTCACGCGGCTCAATCGAAAAGTATCGTGAACAACGAGCACCGTTGATCACCATGCAGAAACGAAACGAAGAAGTTCGTGGTCAGATTGAACAGGAACGAAAACTGCAGATTCGTGTCGAACAGGATCTGGCCGACATGACTGAAGAGTTCAATCGATTGATGCGGGAACGACGTTATCCGGAAGCGGAAATCGTCGCCAAGAAAGCCAAAGAACTTTCTCCAAGTGAACCGGTCACCGAACTGATGGTCTGGAAAGCGAAATTCGCTCGACGAAACGCCTCCAATGAAGATCTCAGAGATCGTAAAGAAGAAAACTTCTGGACTCAACTGGATCAGGTCGAACAGTCTTCGATCAATCCGGTTGCCAATGATTCGATCGCTTATCCCGATGCCAAAGAGTGGGCTCAGATGTCCAAATTGCGAAAACAGTTTGGTGGACCGGATAACCGCGAACGTTCTCCTGAAGAACTGGAAATTATCGACAGTCTCAGCCAACCGATCTCTCTGCACTTCGATAACGAACCACTCTCTGAAGTCTTCCGTCAAATTGCACAACTGGCTGACATCAACATCTGGACCGACGAACAAGGTCTGGAAGAAGTCGGAGCCAGCAGTAACACTCCAGTCACGATGCATATCGATGGCATCAAACTGCGATCAGCCTTCAATCTGTTGCTCGAACCTTACGGACTCGACTACAGCATTGATGACGACGTTCTGAAAGTGACCAGCAGCCTGCGATTGCAGGGGGAATTGAAACCGATCGTTTACAACGTCGCCGACCTGGTCGTGCCTCTGCCAGTATTGACTGGACAGTTTGCACCGAACAACGGCGTGATGGGAGCGACTCCTCTGGGCGGTTCCAACATGAGCTACCCGAATCAACCATTCGGCAACTCAATGTCACAGATCAGCGATCCACTGGCGATGGCTGGTGCGGTCAACGGGAATGGAGTCACCAGTACGAAAGGACGTGATCCACGTCAGAACGATGCCGATTTCGATGCACTGTCTGAATTGATTACAAGTGTTGTTCGTCCAGAATCGTGGGATCAACTTGGAGGTAACGGAGTTGTTCGTGAGAACGCTTCAACACTCTCTCTGGTTATTCGTCAGACACAGTCTGTCCACGATGAAATTGCGGAATTGCTCAAACAATTACGACGTCTGCAGGATCTGCAGGTGACGATTGAAGTTCGCTTCATCACGGTTTCCGATCGATTCTTTGAACGAATCGGGATCGACTTCGACTTCAATGTTCAGGATACCATCGGTGGACCTGAAACCGACTCCAACGGTGTTCCACTGCCTCCATTCGGAACAGTTGATACCACCGGTGGCGGACAGAATGGTGGAGGCGGTAACAACAACAACAATAATAATAACAATAATCAGGGCCAACAGGGTCAACAAGGACAGCAGGGACAGCTGGGAATCACCGGCGGAGGCCTGTTCAGTCAAAGCCCACTGCTCAACCTGGTCAACCGCGACAACTATCAGTCTGGTGGAACGATTGTCGGTATGAACTCTCCTGACTCCTTCAGCCAGGACCTCGACATTCCCTTCCGACAAGGTTCTTTCCAGGTCGGAGTGCCAGACTTCGGTAACTTCAATCCAGAAGTTGGTCTGCAGGTCGGATTCGCAGTGCTGTCCGATATCGAAGCCTTCTTCTTCATCCAAGCTGCTCAGTCTGATGAGCGATCGAACATCCTGTTTGCACCAAAAGTGACGTTGTTCAACGGACAGCGGGCCACCGTGGCCGACCAGGTCTCTCGACCATTCGTCATCAGCCTGACACCATCCGTCAGTGTATTCAACGTCGGCTTCCAACCTCAGATTCAGTTTATCAACGAAGGGGTCAACCTCGAAGTTCTGGCTGTTATCTCTGCTGACCGACGCTATGTTCGACTCTCTGTTCTCCCAACCTTCACCAACATTACCGACGTCCAAACCTTCACCTTCTCCGGTGGCGGCGGTGGACTGGGTGGTGGTCAACAGCAAGGTGGCCAGCAACAGGGTGGCTTTGGTGGCCAGGGTGGCCAGCAAGGTGGCCAGGGTGGATTCGGTGGCGGTAACGTCGGCTTCGGCGGCATCGGAGGCATCGGAGGCCAGCAAGGTGGTCAGGGTGGATTTGGTGGCCAGCAAGGTCAGCAAGGCCAGCAGGGTCAGCAAGGTCAGCAAGGAATGATTGGTGGTTCCATGACCGTCCAGCAGCCGATTCAGGAACAGGTTTTCGTCTCAACAGTCGTCAGTGTCCCGGATGGTGGTACTGTCCTCCTCGGGGGTGTCAAACGATTGCGAGAAGGGCGAAACATGGCTGGTGTGCCGATCTTGAACAAGATTCCTTATGTCAGCCGACTGTTTAAGAACTCGGGTGTGGGTCGTGAAACCGAAAGCTTGATGCTGATGGTCACACCACGAATCATCATCCAGGAAGAAGAGGAACAACTCCTCGGAATCGAACTGAACTAGGCATTCTTAATGCTTGAAATCGTCGCTACCAACTTCCTGTAAACGTCCTGTTTGCAGGAAGGATGCGACAAAGAATATGAAAACTGAACCAGAGCAATTCGCTCACCCGAACAGGACCTCACACTCCTGTTCATCTTTCAGGGTCGGGAATCGTCGTAACGAATGGGCATCGTTGCGGCGATTTCTTTTTTTTATGCGCAGAAAAGTAAAACGTTCTTCTGTTATCAATGTCAGTATCAGCAAGAGAATTGAAGTCCAGAATTTGACAGTCCGTCCTCCAAAATGAGAAAGTTGCAGTAGAATCTCATTCAGATCTGTAGATAATGTAGTCTCCAAAAAATTGAATGTCATATTCATCGCCTCATCATTGGACCTCATTCCGGGATCACCATCATGCTTACTCGACTCCTGTTTTTCTCATTGATTGTCATTGGATTTCTAGTAGGCCCAGCTCATGCTCAGGTGGAAAATGTCGGCAGTAAACTGAAAGCTAAGTTGGAACAACAGAATAAACCCGAAAAGTCTGCCCCCAAAGTGATGCCACCAGCATCGATTCCACTTGAACCTACAGCCGTTCCGGAAGATAAACCTCCGGCTCCTCCCAAAATGAAATCTCCTGAAAAAGAGAAGTCAGGATCTTTAGAAAAACTTGATCGCCGGGATGCCAAAAATGTCACATTAGCCTGCCTGAAAGCCTACAAGCAGAAGGATTTTCAATCGCTTTCTGCACTGAGTACACCTGGCAATCAGGAAATCTTTGCTGCATTAGCGGAGTTCGGTCAGTTACATCCACGCTACAAATCGATCACCTCCGGCTGGCGTTGGGAAGCGGTCTCCCAATGGAAAACCACTGAACCACTCACCGTGCGATATCGCGGAGCAGACACAGCAGCTGTCGAATTTGGAGCTACCAAATCGGAGTCTTATGTCGTGATGCTCGAATGGGTGGATGAACAATGGTGCTTTGAAGATATCAACAGCCCGGATCGGCAAGATTTTCGCTCACTTCCTAAAGAGAGACCTTAAGGATAATTACGGCCTTGGATATCCCCAGTGAGCCGCCAGAGCGTCAGCCGCCTGTTCTTCATCCGTAATTTCGCCCCAGCCTCCATTACGTAAAAAGGCGTGGGCAAACTCATGAGCAATCACATAACAGGCAAATTCGTGGGATAAATTGTCCAGCTTGGGCCGCAAAACCACACAACGACTGCCCGAACCAACCGGACCGGGAGATTCCATGAAAATCGACCAGCCCTTACCGGGTTCGTAATTTTCAAGAGCGATCCGAAAGCGGGAATCTTCGAGAAAGTCGATCTGAACTTCTTCCGGAAGCGACTTCAGCACCAACTCGACTCGGTCGCGCAAAGTCTGCAGGTGATCAAACTCCGAAAGATAAACTGAAAAAATGATCGGCTCCAGTTCTATGAGTCATAAAAAAGCACTGACTCGGTAAGCATAGCGCGTTGGCAGAGAAATGAAAAGAACTGAACAACTGGATTATCGATCCCTACAAAAAACAGGTCTCGCAGCCAGATTATCTTGTGTTCAGCACTGGATTCTGAAACAATGGCATAAACACTCTTCGATTTCATTTCTTCCGGAAATTTTACTTGTTCACTCCACTGAACAGGAAATCGAGCCCTCAGATACACCTTCCTCAATACTTTCCAGGGCCACCTATGCCTAATATGTTCAAATATTTTCTAATTCTGTTCTCTGTTTTGAGCTCCGCAGCAATATCCTCTGCCAGCGAGGAAACGTTACCAGCTGAACAGGTGAAATTTTTCGAAACGCACATTCGCCCCTTACTTGTCGAGCACTGCATTTCCTGCCACGGTCCCGACACTCAAAAAGGAGAACTGCGTCTCGATGTCAAGCAGGGCGCTCTTTCTGTCGGTGGAGAATCCGGCCCCCCCGTTATCCCGCACAAGCCCGACGAAAGTCTTCTGCTTGAAGCGGTTCGCTATGAATCTTACGAGATGCCCCCCGACGAACAACTCCCGGCTGACAAGATCAAACTGATTGAACAGTGGATCGCCAACGGAGCCGTCTGGCCGGATGATTCAGAAGATGTCACTCTGACCAAAAGCGGAACGATCACCGAAGAGGACCGCAATTACTGGGCGTTTGTGCCTGCAGAGAATTCCACACCACCAGAAACGAAGAATAACGACTGGTGTAACAATGAGATTGATCACTATATTCTGAATAAACTCGAAGAAAATGACCTGCAACCCTCTTCCCCTGCTTCCAAACGGGAACTGATTCGTCGTGTCTATTTCGACACCATCGGCTTACCTCCCACTGCTGACGAGATTGAAAAATTTGTCAACAATCAATCACCACAGGCGTATGAAAATTTAGTCGACCAGTTACTGGCAGATCCCCGATTTGGCGAACATTGGGCCCGACAATGGCTCGATCTGGTTCGCTATGCCGAATCGGATGGTTATCGTCAGGATGCCTACCGGCCTCAAGCCTGGAAGTATCGCGATTATGTCATCCGCTCTTTTAACGAAGACAAACCTTACGATCTGTTCGTGCACGAGCAAATCGCTGGCGATGAACTCTACCCCGAAAATCCTGATGCCCTGATCGCCACTTCGTTTCTACGCCTCGGCGTCTACGAATACAACCAGCGGGATGTGCGCACCCACTGGCAGGATATTCTCAACGAGATGACCGATGTCACCAGTGATGTCTTCCTGGGTTTGGGGATGGGCTGTGCCCGCTGTCACAATCACAAGTTCGACCCGATTCTGCAAAAAGACTATTTCGCGCTGCAGGCCTTCATGGCTCCTGTTTTATGGACGGACGATACACCACTGGCAACCCCTGAAGAAAAAGCAGCTTATGATGCCCAGCTCCAAAAATGGGAATCCGCGACTTACGAAATTCGCGAGAAGATCAGCCAGATAGAAGCTCCCATTCTCACCTCTCTGGCGAACTCTGCCATCAATAAGTTTCCAGAAGATATCCAGGTGATGATGCGCAAACCCATTGAAGAACGGGAACCACTCGAGCATCAGCTCGCTGAGTTGGCTTATCGTCAGGTCATCCGGGAACATGACAAACTAAAATCGAAATTGAAGGATGAAAAGCTGGAGAACTGGCAGGCCCTGCAGGAAGAACTGGCCAAGTTCGATTCCCTCAAACCGAAACCACTTCCGACAGGTCCAACCGTTGCCGATGTCAGTCAATCTGCTCCACCGACTTATATGAAAACTCGTCTGGAAACCAAGACCATCGAGCCGGAATTCATTGAAGTTCTTTCGACACGAACTCAGGAGATTCTGCCTTCTGTCACCGATCATTCAACGGGCCGTCGTTCCGCATTGGCAACCTGGTTGACACAACCGACGCATCCTCTCACGGCTCGTGTGATGGTCAACCGCCTCTGGCAACATCACTTCGGCAAAGGCTTGGCTCCATCCCCCAGTGACTTCGGCACCCTTGGCGAACCACCGACACATCCCCAGCTACTCGATAAACTGGCCATCGAATTTGTAGAATCAGGCTGGAAGATGAAGCCGATGCATCGCAAAATGCTACTCTCGGCCACTTACCAGCAATCGAGTAGTCTCGATGACAATGCCGTCGCTTCCAGCAGAGCGTTGCTGATCGATCCGCAAAATTCACTGCTCTGGCGTGCGAACCGCTTCCGCTTGAATGCCGATGAATTCCGAGATTCCATTCTGGCTGCAACAGGCGAACTTTCCTCTAAAATGGGCGGCCCTTCAGTCTCTGGAAATTCCAGCCAGCGGTCCATTTACACAAAGGTCATCCGCAATCAACAGGATCCTTTCTTCGGAGCCTTTGATGCCCCGCGCGGGACTTCCAGCACCTCGGAAAGAAATCGCACGACAACATCGACTCAAGCTCTCATGATGATGAACGGCTCCTGGATTCTGGAACGGGCTAGTGTTCTCGCAAAAGCGGCTCGAAATGAATCGCCTGGAAATTCTCAGGCAGCCATTGAAGAACTTTATCAACGTGTCTTAAAACGTTCCCCTAAACCAGAAGAAACCGAACAGGCGCTCGCGTTTCTGGAAATGACCGTCGAGGACCTGAACGATTCTGCAAAATCCGATGAGGGAACTTACGCAGAAATGCCCGCGAGATCGGGCATGGCAATCGACCTGAACGGAACTCCCAAAACTCCTCTGCCGACCATGCAATCCGAACTGCTCAATGACACCGAAGAATTCACCATCGAAGCGATCGTGCTCTTACG
>DEML01000027.1:56428-57113 GCA_002359185.1 Planctomycetaceae bacterium UBA2671 | reverse complement strand
CCTCTATGAAGATGCCACTGTCCGCACGATTGTTTCCCAATGGAATAACGATCAGAAAACAGCCGGCTATGCACTCGGTGTGACCAGTCAGAAATCGGCCTATCAGCCCCGAAATCTCATTTTACAACTGATCGGCAAAACCGACTCCGCAGCTGTCCAGTACGAAGTGATCGCCTCGAACATCCATCTCGATCTGAACAAACCGTATTATGTTTCGGTTCGAGTTAAAGCCGGCGATACCAGCGAGAGTGGCATCACCTTCACCGTTCAGGAACTTTCCGACAACACACCGGTCCAGTCTGCTCAAGTGAAACATCAAGTGAAATCAAATTTCGTCTCACCCCACATTTCCACAGTCATCGGCGGCCGCCACAGCACCTCCCGACATCACTGGGAAGGCCTCATCGACCACATCCGCATCAGCCGCCGCATGCTCAACGATGAAGAACTCCTGCTCAATCAGGAAGATCTTCCACAAGATGTCATCGCCGACTGGAATTTCGAAAAGAACCTGAAAGATTCTTCAACCGCAAAGAACGATCTAAAATCCTACGAAGGCGCCAACTCCGACCCCCTCCAAACGGCTCTCGTCGACCTCGCTCATGCGCTCCTGAACTGTAATGAGTTTCTGTACGTCGATTGAGTTTTTATTGATCGGGTATCCCAGAGAATCCCGCAGGGTTCT
>DEML01000027.1:34544-56305 GCA_002359185.1 Planctomycetaceae bacterium UBA2671 | reverse complement strand
AGAATCCCGCAGGGTTCTCTGGGATACCCGAGTTACATCCTGCTTTGAAAACTTACTCAACCGAGCAAATCAAACACTTCAAATACGAACTCTCTGGACAAAACGCACTCACAGGGTGATCGGCTGCCTGGCCGCGGGTTTCGAGGATGCGGACGAAGCGGCCGGTTTCTGCGGCGGCGTCGCGGATGACTTCGGCAAATTCTTCAAAGGAGACCATACCGGAGCAACTGCAGGTGACGAGGATTCCCTGCGGTTTCAAGCGGGACATCGCAGCCACATTCCATTTGAAGTACGCCTTCATCGCTCGTTGAATTCCCTTTCGGCCGCGGGCAAATTTGGGGGGATCGAGAATGATGCCATCAAACATGCGGTCGGTCGTCGTTAAGAATTTAAGAGCGTCTGCATCTACAAATTCGCAGCGGTCCTCCAGATGATTCAACTTCGCGTTGTCTTGAGCCAATTGAATCGCTCCGCCAGAGGAATCGACTCCGGTCACATGAGTTGCTCGTCCATGCTTCAGGGCATTCAGAGTAAACCCGCCGGAATAACAACAGACATCAAGGACATCTCCCTGCAAATATTTTGCGGCTGCCAGACGATTGTCCCGCTGATCGTAATAGAAGCCGGTCTTCTGACCTTCCTGCACATTAATAATGTAATCGAGTTCATTTTCGACGATATACAGCGGCGAAGGCGGAGGATCACCCCGCAGCAGGCCATCCTGCATCGTCATCCCCTCAGCTTCTTTCATTCCCTTTTCGGTTCGCAGCCAGATGCCCAGTGGACTGAGCAATTCATCGAGTTGATTGATGAGAAATTCGGAACGTGTTGCCAGTGCCTCACTTGTGATCTGCACAGTGAGCCAGTCGCCGAAGCGATCGACCGTCAAACCGGAGATGCCGTCGGCTTCACTGAAAATCAGGCGACAGGCACGGATATCGTTTTCTTTGGGAAACATCTGCCGTCGCAGTTCGATGGCCCCGATCAGTCGTTGTCTCCAGAAATCATCATCGAGTGGTTGATCGAGATTCCAGGAATAGAGCCGGACACGAATTTGACTGTCAGGATTGTAAAGACCGCGAGCGATGGCCTTTTTTTCATGGGAATACAGAACAACTTCATCCCCGACCTTCAGTCCCTCAGGAATATGAGAAATGGCCCCGGCAAAGACCCAGGGATGACCTGTGAAGAACGGCTGCGAGCGACGAGGCTTGAGAATAATACGAGGGAGATCCGACGACATGGAACGTAATTTCTTGTAATACAATAAGTGCTGACTCAAACCGACTGGTTTTGAAGACTGGCCAGCTGCGATATGATAGTGAATTGAAGTAGAATAACATCGAAAACCCGCAGAACATAGGATCATCAGTCTGATTTGAGACGATCACGAGCGGATTTCTTCTTCTCGTCAATTTATTTAGCGGAAAGTCGCTCAGTTGCAATCCGAACAAGGTACATTCGCAGGAAAACGGATCTGCGCCCTGGGGCTGGGACGTTTTGGTGGGCAATTAGCGGCCATTGAATACCTGCTGAAACAGGGGGCTCAGCTGCGTGTGACCGACACTGCCAATCCAGATACACTGGTGGAATCCATTGAAAGTCTTTCTCAATATCCCGGCATTAAATTTGAGTTTGGTCCTCAGACCGATGAAACCGTGAAGAATTGCGATGCCCTCCTCGTCTCTCCAGCGATTCGTCCGCGTCATCCCTGCATTCTCGCCGCAAAAAAAGATGGTTTACCCCTGCTGACGGAAATCGGCTTATTTCTGAATGCCTGCCGAGGGCAGGTGTTGGCGATTTCTGGAACCGTCGGAAAATCGACCACAGCAGCCATGCTTGCGAGAATCCTGCAAGCAGCTGGGAAAAAAACTTATCTCGGCGGCAACATTGGGAACAGTCTGCTTCCAATTGTGGAACAAATACAGTCAAAGGATTTCGTCGTTCTGGAATTGAGCAGTTTTCAACTCGATTACCTCAGACAAAATCAGCCTGCCTTCACTGCAGCCGTGCTCACCAATTTGGTCCCACATCATCTCGAATGGCATGGCTCAGCCCAGGCATATCGAGAAGCGAAAGCAGTAATGTTTCAAGGACAGAACTCCACACAGTTGAGTGTACTTCCCGAATCTCATCGGCATGAATCATGGCCGGGAATAGCGGAGCGGGTTAATTATCGGATAGATGACTTAAACGGAGAATTTCTCGACTGGCCTGCTCACGATCAACATAACGCGGCTGCCGCAATGAGTGTTGCTCGATGGTTGGGAATCGAACAGTCAGTCATTTTCGAGGCTCTGCATAATTATTCGGGATTACCTCACCGGCTCGAAAAGATCCCGAACTCGCTGCATCGCACCGTCATCAATGATTCAAAATCGACATCTCCCATCGCCACTCTGGCAGCCATCGACGTGATTTGCGCACCAACCTGGATTATTATTGGAGGGGCAGACTCTTTGGATGATCCTACTCCCCTTCTCTCTCGTTTGATCCATCATGAAAACATACAGGGAATTGCCTGGATGGGACCTGCAGGAAAACGATTAGCCGGGATATTCGCGCAGCAAAACACGGAAGCAACTCAAACAGTGAGCGAAAATCTCAGCTCTGTCTGGCAATGGTGCTGGGAGAATTCTCAGAGGGATCATACGATTCTCATGTCCCCCGGCTATCCCAGTTTTAATGAATTTCTGAACTACGAAGTTCGAGGAGAACAACTCATCACGCTGGTACGTGAAACTGAGGGTAAAACCGATTAACATGTACTTGTAGGGTCCGCTGTGCGGACCAGTTCCTGTGATATGGTCCGCACAGCGGACCCTACTGCTCTTTCGAGCTTTAATTGTCGCCCTCAAATCACTAATCCGCAGGCAGTTTGCCTGCTACATATCTTTAAATATACACGACATTTAGCGACTGTTAGATTACTACTTTATAATCCAATCTCAACGCAATCATTATGAAACTCAGGGCCATAACCTGTGAACAATGTAGTGCACCGCTGGAAGTCCCCACGAAGGCGACTTCCGCCAAGTGTGGCTACTGCAATTCCTTGTTGCAATTGAATCAGCCTCAGTCGCAGTCGCTGAAGTCATCAGAAATCGATTCCAGCAATCTGGACACGATTCGCCTTCAAAACGAACTCGAACGGCTAGACCGGGAATGGATGATGAAGCGGGAGTCGTTTATGATCAAAGGTAAAAATGGAGAGATGTCGATTCCAGACACAACGATGCTAGTCGCGTCCGGATTCGGGATTGTGTTCGCAGGATTCTGGACTTTATTCACTCTATTCGTCTTTCCTCCCTTTGCCCTGTTTGGCGGATTCATGATTTTTATGATCATCACCCAGACCGCCAAAGCCAAAAAGAAGATGGAGCAATACAAGGTGGCTCACAGTCAATATCGCAGGAAACGGCAGGAAATTTTGAGTCAGTTACAGCAGGATGATCCACCGGGAATTGATAATTATCTTCAGGAACTCTCATTTAACTAATTCGCTACTATATTCTTATGCAACTCGATCGACTTCTCATACAAACTCTGGAATCCTGGCATCGGGCCGGCGTGAGTGAACTTGCGCAGGCCTCAGAGGTACAAGGATTACTGGAAGCGGCTCAAGCGGTTCCAGTTACAAAAGCTCGGCATGCAGTTCCATCGACTCCTGCACCGACAAGATTGGATGTCCCTTCAAAATCTGCTCCGACACACATACAAAACACACCCTCAAAACCAAATCACTCTGAACCGATCACGAAAACGTCAGCACCACAGGAAACCATTGTGACAAAACCGAGTTTACCGCAAACGATGAATCGTGAAGATCGCATCAACTGCCTGGCCGAAATCGCTGGCCGGGTCTCCAAATGTACCAAATGCAAAGAACTGGCCGAGACACGCACACAAACCGTATTTGGCGTGGGCAATCCCGAAGCGAAAGTCATGTTTATCGGGGAAGCTCCGGGAGCAGACGAGGATAAGCAGGGTGAACCGTTTGTGGGGAGGGCCGGAAAACTTCTCGATAAAATCATCGAAGCCTGCGGCTGGACGCGCGAAGAACTCTATATTTGTAATATTCTTCGCTGCCGTCCGCCGGGGAACCGAAATCCCTCCCCCATTGAAGCCGACAATTGCAGCGAGTATCTGCAGGCTCAAATCGAGACGGTCGATCCCGATTACATCGTCTGCTGGGGAACAATCGCCGCTCAAAATGTGCTCAATTCAAAAACGCCGATCGGACGTATGCGTGGAGAACTTTTTGAGCGAGGACGCGCACGCGTGCTCTGTACTTATCATCCGTCTTATCTGCTGCGGAATCCTCCTGCCAAGAAACTGGTGTGGGAAGACCTGAAAATTCTGCTGGCAGAAATGGGAATTGATCCAGATAAGAAATAAATCCTTAACTCACTCCCACCCGAGTCATAACTGACTCGGCTCGCCTTTGTCGCTTTGATAATGTATGTTGATTAATCGATGAACGCTTTTTTCAACCGCAATAGAAATAACTGACGATGAGTGAACGAGTTTATCTGGGAATTGATCTGGGAGCAGAGAGTGGCCGCGTGATGGCAGGCCGGTTTGATGGGACGCGGTTACAACTGGACGAGTTGCATCGCTTTGCCAATGGCCCGACAAACATCGCCGGAACATTACGCTGGAATCTTGTCGGCTTGTGGAAAGAGATTCTCATCGGCCTGACAAAAGCAGCCGAGCGATATGGCGATTCGATTGTCTCTGTTGGTGTCGATACCTGGGGCGTCGATTATGTTTTGCTCTCCAAGACAAACGAAGTTCTGGGCGTCCCTTATAACTATCGGGATCCCCGCACTGAAGGCATGATGAACGCCGCGTTCTCTCGCGTTCCCAAAGCTGAGATTTTTGCTCAATCCGGCTTGCAGTTCATGGAAATCAACTCGCTGTATCAACTGCTCGCAATGCAGAAAGAGCAGCCAGATGTACTCGCTCTAGCCGACAAATTTCTGATGATTCCCGACTACTTTCACTGGCTCTTATGCGGCAGTCGAGTCGTCGAATTTACGAATGCGACAACATCTCAGTGTTTTCATCCGACAGAAAACAACTGGGCTTATGACATGTTGAACAAATTCGAATTGCCTACGGAGATCTTTCCGGAAGTGGTCACGCCGGGAACGCAACTCGGCACTCTGAGAGACTGCATCATGAAGGAAACGGGGCTCGGGAAAATTCCGATTGTTACCCCGCCAACTCACGATACTGCTGCCGCTGTCGCAGCCGTGCCGACCGAACATACCGGCAATGCGAACTGGGCTTACATCAGTTCGGGAACGTGGTCGCTCATAGGTGTTGAAGTTCAGGATGCCATTCTGACCGATGCGGCTCTGAAGATGAACGTCACCAATGAAGGGGGTGTCGACGGAACCTATCGGCTTCTCAAAAACGTGATGGGACTCTGGCTCGTCCAGGGCTGTAAACGTGCCTATGAAAAGCAAGGCCGCGTTTATGACTATACCGAACTGACAATGCTGGCCGAGGAAGCCGAGCCGTTTCGGTCACTTGTCGATCCGAACGATCATCCGTTCTTACATCCCAATGACATGACCATCGCTTTGCAGGAATGGTGCAAAGATCATTCTCAACCCGTTCCCGAAACTCCCGGTCAACTCGTCCGCTGTGCTCTGGAAAGTCTCGCTCTGAAGTATCGCAACGTGCTGGAAGGAATTCAGGAGTTAACAGGCGAAACTGTCGAGGTGATTCACATTGTCGGTGGGGGTTCCAACAGCGATCTGCTCAATCAATTCACCGCCAACGCCTGCGGAGTGCCCGTAATTACCGGACCTGTCGAAGCGACCGTCATGGGGAACTTGCTCATTCAGGCCCGCACGGCTGGTGAAGTCGAATCACTGAGTGAGATTCGCAAAATCGTACGCCAATCAACAGAATCCCGACGATTTGAACCACAGAACTCTTCAGATTGGCAAACCGCTTACGAACGATTTTGCCAGCTGTTGAAATAGCTGTTATTCAGTCTTTCCTCACCCGAAGCGTCAGCGAGGGGACTGTACCGATATCGCTTATCGTTGTGATTCATTCGCAAAAAGTGTTGTCTTCTTTGTTACACAAAAAAAATTTGCATAGCCCTATTACTATTACTTACCATGCTGTCCCCTCGCTGACGCTTAAGGTTCGTGCGTCTTGTTTTGAGCGGATTGTTATTACGGGAACAGGAAGAACAAGCCCGTGTAAACTTCAGCAGTGACGAAGGCCGCCCCCAGGCTGAGGGGAATCTGGTGATACAACTGTGGGGCACAAACATCGCCCGGACGGTAGTAACCCAGCGGATAGACGCACTTGGCGACTGGATTTATGGCCATTTGATATGGCAAGCCGAGCAACTGGGCATTAAACCGAGCGACTGAAACAACCGGTTGAATCAGAGGGTGGTGCAACTGACCATATCGTTCGGCACGTGGATCCTCAAAATAAAGGGGATAGTAGTGTGTGTTGGTGGCACACCAGTGGTATTGCAGATGAGCAAAATTCCGTCCAACGCTCCGGTCATGGTTCGGTAACTCCGACATCTCGGGACATTTCGACTGCGTCGAGTTCCCATCGGCGACAAATCCTTCCGGCAACGGACAGAGATGACGACCGGGGTCTTCACTTCGTAGCTGTGCATCCGGCTCATAAGTCACAAACGGGGAGATCTCACGAATCGATTTGATTTCTCCGCTAAATTCATTAATCCGCTCTGCGGTTCCATAATTCGCTTCACTCTGATAGGTGCTTGAAATCGCAGTCGCTGGAATTTCCAATTTTCGAGACGGTGTTTTGATGTATTCCTCGACGAGGTTCGACTCACTGGGGAATAAGGGCTTCACATCAGTCGCTTTGCGTGTCGCGGTTTTTGCCGTAGTGGCTGGCAGAGTTGGGATGCCAGGTGCTGTCGTTTCAGGATCGACTTTCACGCTTGGCCCCTGATGATCGAACTGAAACGATTCCTGAAAGACGACAGGTGGAGCCGGTGCAGGTTTGTCATCGTCAACTGGTAACGGCAACGCAGGCAATGGCAACAAGGGTGGTGCCATCATCGGTGGTTTCGTGCTTCGTGGTGGAGCCTGTGATGGTCGGTCGATTGGCTTCGGTGGCATCGACTCTGGTGCCCCGTACCAGCGACCCGATTCGATTTCGAGTTTCATGGGTGGGCGGTCAGAAGACGAATGCGGCAACGTCCGCGGTGGCAATTCCGCGACGTCGGTCGGTGGTAGGGGATATGACTTGACAGTCTCATTAGGCAATGAGTCCTCAGTCGGTTCTTCAGTCTCATCGACTTCTTCATCACCTCGACGACGATCGCGCCGCTCGGCTCGCTCTTCCCGTCGTTCCGACATCTTATCCCGCAGCGAAGACCAGCGGCTTTCTGCTGAACGGTCACGCAGTCGCTGCAGTGGACCTTCGCCGGCGGTCAATCCCTTAGAGAGCCAAAGCGTGAGGACGAGCAGGAGACATCCCAGCGCAAACCAGCGCGGATTAATGGCTTTCGCCGGGCGAATGCTCGGCTGTGTAGTTTGGTGCTTCTTGCGTGATTGCGATGTCATGCGGATGGTTCTCCCTTACCGTCGCCGCCGAAATTTTGATGAACTTCGCTTCTGTGCGAAGCCCTTCAATCGATTGCACACCCAGATATCCCATCCCGGCTCGCAATCCCCCCACAAGTTGATATAGGAAGTGACTCAAATGCCCTTTATAGGCGACACGTCCCTCAACTCCTTCAGGCACCAGTTTACTGGTGGACTTCTTCTTCCCGTCCTCATCGACCAGCGACTGGCGATACCGATCGCTGCTTCCCTTAACCATTGCTCCCATCGAACCCATGCCGCGATACTTTTTGAAGGATCGGCCCTGATACAAGATCATCTCGCCAGGACTTTCATCCAGACCAGCCAGTAATCCTCCCAGCATCACGCAGTGGGCACCCGAGGCAATCGCCTTGGAAATGTCTCCGCTGTATCGAATTCCTCCGTCACCAATAATCGGGACTTCCGTCCCTGCCACGGCTTTAGCGGCTTCACTGATCGCTGTCAGTTGTGGCATGCCAACGCCGGATATGATGCGTGTTGTACAAATACTGCCTGGCCCGATTCCGACTTTCACGGCATCGACCCCGGCCTCCATCAAGGCTTTCGCCCCGTCAGCGGTGGCGATATTTCCTGCAATGACATCAATCTGCCATTGCCGTTTGATCTCGCGAACCGTTTCCATCACATTGGCGGAATGGCCATGTGCGGAATCGACAACGAGAACGTCCACCCCTTTTTCGATGAGCGCTTCCACGCGCTCAAAATCGTAAACCCCGACCGCGGCTCCGACCCGCAACCGGCCACGAGAGTCTTTCGAGGCTCGCGGGAATTGCAGATTTTTGTCGATATCCTTGATCGTGATTAATCCCCTTAACTGGTATCGGTCATTCACGAGTAAAAGTTTCTCAACTTTATTTTCCCGTAATATTCGTTCTGCTTCCTTTAAATCTGTCGTTTCTGGTGCTGTAATCAGCTTTTCTTTGGTCATCACCTCGGAAATTCGGGTCTCATCGGACTCTAAAAATCGTAGGTCCCGTCTTGTCAAAATCCCCTTCAATTGCCCATTTTCCGTGATCGGGACCCCACCAACGTTCCGTTCGTCCATCAATTTCCGGGCTTTTGCGACTGTTGCGTCCGGCGGCAGGGTGACAGGATCGACAATCACACCATGTTCGGAGCGTTTGACGCTCTCCACTTCGAGGGCCTGCTGCTCGGGATTCATATTCTTATGAATGATCCCCATCCCCCCTTCCTGAGCCATCGCGATCGCCATTTCACTTTCGGTGACGGTGTCCATCGGGCTGGAAATGATGGGAACATTCAGCGTGATATTTCGTGTCAGTTTCGTACTGATATCGACCTGATCGGGCATCACTTCACTGTAAGCTGGCACCAGCAAAACGTCGTCGAATGTCAAACCTTCTGTAAGAATACGGTCCTGCATCTGTCTATCTTCCCGTGATCAATAAGCCTGTGTGTGTTTTGTTTTTATTGGACTGTAGGTCAGACTGTGCCTGACGAATTCGGCGTCGAAAGTTAACCACGTCAGGCACAGCCTGACCTACGAACTTGATAAGTTCTCTTGCACTTTGTGATAAATCGCGTTCGACAATTCCACCAGCGTTTTTGGTGGCAATTCCTCGGCTCGGGCCATTTCGCCAAGCTTCATTTCCTGAAGGATGTCATCGATAACCTGCTTCTCGATTTGCTTGCTGTACATACCGACGAGCACACTGCGGAGCATTTTTCGGCGTTGATGAAACAGCCTTCGCAGAAAATCCTGGAAGAACGGGCGATCGGCAATCGTATCCCTTCCCCTCGGATTCGGTACCAGTTGCATAATGGCCGAATTCACTTTGGGCCGCGGCCAGAATACAGAGGGGGGTAATCGCTTCAGCAGTTTCACATAACACTGAGACTGCAACCAGACCGACAACGCTCCGTAAGTGCTGCTTTTCGGCCGAGCCTGCATCCGTAGACCAAGTTCGAGCTGAATCGTAACCACCATCCGCTCCCAAGGTAGGTCGGTCACCACCAGATTCGAAACAATCGGCGTCGCAACATTGTATGGAAGATTAGCCACCAGCTTGAGTCGACGGCGGGGATCGACACTCAACTGTTTCCTGATTTCGTCGAGGACTTCATCTGCAAAGCGATTTTTATTGTGAAGAGCATCCTGCCGCATCAAAGTGAGATTTTCGCGATCTCCCAGTTGAGCAGAAGCCAGAGCGTGCATGTTCCGATCGAGTTCGACGGAAATCACATGGGCGGCATCGTAAGTCATGAAAGCGGTCATGCCTCCCGTGCCGGTGCCAACTTCGAGAATGACATCGTCCGAACCGATATGGGCCTGCTCGACAACATATTCAACGATATTCAGATCGATGAGATAATTCTGGCCGAGATTTGTCCGTGGGTTGATTCCGTGCTGGAATAACAACTCCTGCAGATGCGTTTTGGTTTGGCGTAAGGCCTCGTTCATAGGGATTGCTGCATGTGTAAATCAGTAAGCGGGAGAACCTGTTGTTCTGTGATTTACTCAAGGATAATACGAAGCTGAGAGCAAAATGGGTAGTGCTGCGGGGTTTGGAAATCGGGATTTGCAGGGAATTGGAATTTCCTCAGAAAACTACTCCAGAAAATATTCCTGAACGTAAGGATTTAATTCATCTCACGATAGGAAGTTTACGTTCATCACTTTACGCGATCACATAAATTACGACTTACTATTCTGTGGAGAGAGAAATGTTCGGATTGATTATTGGAGCAGGCATATTAGGCATTGTCATTGCGGCCATGGAAGATTGGGACTTTCCTGGCTGGTTCACCTCTGGAATTTGCGTTTTGTCTGCCCTCGTACCTGCCGCAATTGTCAATGCGATCATCGGACCCGAATTCTTTTTTGTTGGCCTGGCTGTCGGAGCCGCAGTTGCTGGTTTGGTTATATCTGCCATGTGTGGAATGAGTTTCCAGAGAGCTTACACCGCCGCTGCAATCTATTTGGGGATTCATATCGCTCTCGTTTTCATGATTCAACTCATGATGTCATAATTTCTTTCACTCTACGAATCCCTCTTTACAGGCAAGTCAACATCTATGGTCAACAAATTCATCTGGGTTACCTCCGCTGCAATATTCTCATTGATCGGAATGTGGTCGACGTATCTATGTGATTCCAAATACACGATTCTCGGGACAGTCGTCGGGCTTCTGGCAGGTCTGTGTGTCGCCACAATTGCACTGGCAGGTGAGAAAAAGTAGTACAGCCTTCGCTTCCCGTGGGATTCGCTCCGCTCTTCGAATTCTGAAAATTGGGCGACTTCTTAAATTTTCTTACGTGAATACGTCAAGATGTGTTGACGGATCCTTAGGCAATCGCGTTAGAATGCGTCAATCACAGCACGGTGATCGCATAAGCTCGGCTTGCTTCGGCAAGCGCTGTGGGGTTACCCCATGGTCGAATGATTGTTGACATTTCGATAGGAATGAAGCCGTGGCTTGGACGGCAAGCCACAGCTTCATTCGCGACAGGATCGGTTATCCGCCGCCGTGCTGTGATTTTTATTTATCCAGGGACGCCAGTCGATATCAGTGCGTTTATCTCAGTAAGCTTTACGGAATCTTCGGTCTTGCAACTTCATTCACTTCCACTGCTTATCAGCAATACCGTTAGTCAACGACCTGCTTATGCGCTTTCTTGAATTCCTGAAGCGATTGTTTTTCGGAGGTTCGGCTCAATCCACAGCCGACAAATATACCCGCACGCCCGATGACACACGCTTTCAAAGCACACTTGCCCCTACGGAACCAGAACCTTCTCCCGTTTCAAAAGTCCGTGAACGCGAAAAACGTACTCAATACTGGCCCGTCCTCGTCCCGCTTCGTCGAGAACGTATTCGCCAAACCACGCACAATGGCGAAGATACCGCTGGGCCCAAGAAGTATGCACTGGCGTTGCCCTACATCATGTCTCCAGATGCCTATCTGGATCTGACTCAGGATGTTCAACCTGAACTGCTCAATCAGTGGGATTTGCCTCACATTGTCACGCCGGCTGACCTGGCGGACTGGTTACAGATATCACTCGGCCAACTCGGCTGGCTAACCGATCGATTTTCCGAAGGCAAACGCCCCATCGATGCCCGCAAGGCTCACTATCGATACAGCTGGAAAGAAAAACGGAGCGGCGGCTATCGACTGATCGAATCTCCTCTGCCGATGTTGCGACAGGCTCAGGAACAGATTCTCGATGAAATCCTCGAACAGATTCCGCCTCACGCAGCCGCTCACGGCTTTCGGACAGGCCGGTCGATTGTCACCAATGCCGAGCCGCATGTCGGTCAGGCAGTGCTCGTGAAACTCGATCTGGACAATTTTTACACCCGCGTCCGCTTCTCCCGAGTTGTCGCCATTTTCCGCAGCCTCGGCTATTCCCGAGAAATCAGCCTCTGGCTGGCTCGATTAACAACCTCTGCCATCCCCGGAAATCTGCAATTCCCTGGCGGACAACCGAAACTGTTTTCTCTCTTTCTCCCCCGGCACCTCCCTCAGGGAGCCTCAACTTCCCCCGCACTGGCAAATCTGGTCGCCTATTCTCTCGATGTACGTCTCTCTGGACTCGCTAAATCGTTCAACGCCAACTACACCCGCTACGGCGACGACCTGACCATTTCCGGAGACGAACATTTCCGCCATTCTCTGCGGCTATTCATTCCACTGGCCCGGCAAATCATCCGCCAGGAACGGTTTGTTCTGAATGCCAAAAAGAAGAAAATCATCCGTCCGATGTCTCAACAACGGGTGACCGGCGTGGTCGTCAACGAAAAAACAAACATCCCCCGCAAAGAATACGACCGCCTCAAAGCAACGCTCCACAACTGCGTCCGCTTCGGACCAGAGTCGCAAAATCACGACCAGCACGAACATTATCAGGCCCACCTCCGAGGCCGCATCGCCTTCGTGCAGCAGTTGAATCTGCATCGAGGCGAAAAACTGCTGGCGATTTACCAACAGATAAACTGGTAAATCAGGTGAGAGGTGAGGACTTAGACCATTTTCAAATGGTTTCTGCAGTCGCATGAACGCATAATAACATTAAACGCTGTATTTGCTCCTGCCAAACGCTGCAGGTAAGTTTTGAATATGCTCTATAGCTTAGAGTCTCAGAAGATGGGCGTGGCTTGGGATGATAACCGACAACGGGTTGCTGGGGTCGACACGCAAGCAATAATTTTCCCGGATCGGCGGCTTCGTGACGCCGATCCTTAGGGAATTTCTGATTGGGCGCTCAACAAATACAAATTTATCATACGGATCTCTGTGGCTTATAGCCGTGTCAATGCATGTGTAGCCGGGATAGACCGGAAACATAAGACTCAAGCCTTGAAAATGCCGCTACAGTAATCTGCAAAGAGCAGAACCGCTTTCAAGGATCGCTTTTTTCTGCTCCCTTCATTCCTGGAAATATTGTAACTTCAAAAATCGTCAGCGAGGAGACGGCTTTCATTCAATCCGAGGGGTTGACTTCCAGAGGTGCCGATAGCAGACCAGAAAGTCTTAGGACCATCAATTTGTCATTATTTATAGGAAATATGACCTGCTCAAGGCCGGATATTTGAAGTCTGAAACAACCACAGGCATCCTAAAAACCAGGTGTCCATGAAGAAAATCGCGGTTGAATCGATAGTTCGGGTCCTATCACTTCCACAAACAGGTTGAAATACGGCAACACTCCCGGGCAGTTAAGGCCGGCAAGGTGCACGAGAGTCTTATCTTTCTACTATTTATAGGGTTACGACATAGGCTGTTTACTGAACTTTCTATGGATTTCATTTGCCGAGGCTTGCATTGGTGGTAGAGTTGTGATGTGACGCCTTTGGTCGTCCCGCCAGCATGTAAAATGAACAACTGTATACTTGCCTGAATCGCTGTCGAGGGAAATGCTCCATTGAGGACAGACGCGAACGCAATGCCATTGTGAGCCGGGGGATCTCTGCTGATTGACCTGTCAGCGAAGAGATGTATTGCCAAGAGTTTGAATCAGTGAAGTGCCAACAGGCTTGAGGGGAATTATCAACGTGCAGATGGATAAGTGGAGCGAATTCAAAGAAGAGGTTCGCGCCAGGACTGATCTCATTGCGCTCATTGGCGAAACTCGCACAGTGACGCCAAAAAGAGGGGGGAGTGAGTACGAAGCTCTATGCCCCTTCCATGACGATCATGATCCATCATTGAAGATTGATCCTTCTCGCCAGACTTACAGATGCTTTGTTTGTAATGAAGGCGGAGACTGCTTTAGCTATGTCCAGAAATTAGAAGGGCTTCAATTCCGAGACGCTTTGGAGCAGCTCGCCAACCGCGCTGGTCTTGAAATGCCCAAAAACCAGCAAAAAAGTGGCACTCGAGGAACAGATCGAAATACTCTGTTGTCTGCTCTCGCTTGGGCCAGTCAAAAATTTCACAATTGCCTGCTGACCGACCCTGCAGCCGAAGCCGCTCGGGATTATTTGCTCGATCGTGGATTCTGCGAGGAAATCTGGTCTGATTTTGAAATCGGTTTCCATCCCGGACCTTGGGAGTGGCTGGGGAATTCCTCCAATGGGAAATTCACAAAACAACAACTTGAAGAAGCTCGATTAATTGCCCAACGAGCCAATGGAGGCGGATATTTCGATCACTTTCGTAGCCGAATCATCTTTCCAATTCGCAACGAACGCGGCCAGGTTATCGCCTTCGGCGGACGTGTGCTACCGGGCAGCGAAGATGAGAAATTTGGAAAATATCAGAACAGCAAAGAGAGTTATCTTTTTAACAAAAGCAAGCAACTTTATGGCATCGACCATGCCCGGGAAGCGATGCGTGGTCGAAATCAGGTTATCGTCGTAGAAGGCTATACCGACTGTATCAGCCTGCATCAGGTGGGGATTCCCAATGTTGTGGCGACCTTGGGAACAGCATTAACTCACGAACATGTCGCCTTGATCAAACGGTTCTGTCAGAACGTGATTCTTATTTTTGATGGTGATAAAGCGGGACAAAACGCGGCTAACCGAGCCTTGCCACGTTTATTGTCTCATGAAATCGAACTGAAACTCCTGGCGCTGCCTGAAGGCATGGATCCGCCTGAGTATCTTGAAAAACATGGAGTGCAGGAATTTCAAAATCTTTTGCAAAATGCACAGGAAGCCTGGGACTTCAAACTCCAGCAACTTGCAGGGGAACACAATTCCAACTCCGCATACGCCAGCGAAAAAATCACCGAGGAAATGCTGGCACTCATTGCCGTTGCTCCCGGTTTACAAGGTACAAAACGTGAAGATCTGCTGTTGAACCGTCTGGCCAATCAGGTCGGCTTACGAGGGTCTCAGGAACAAAAATTACGAAGTGATTTGGCAAAATTGCGAGCAAAAGGCCCGCAAGTTGCATCAAGTCAACATAACAAGTCACATTCTCAACAGAACAATACAGATGTTGACTTTTTTCACCAGCAGACGAACGATTTGAGTGGAGAAGAGTTCGATCAGGTCTTTCAGGAAACATCTCGGGACGTTCCCCAAGTGTCTCTGCGAGAACAGATTGATCAGCTTTTGAAGCCGAACTTGAATCGCAAGACTGCTCTTGAGCGAGATCTGTTGGAAATTATCATCATGATGCCCGAATGCATCACAACGGTAATACAACGGGAAACGATAACAATCATCCGAAACAAAATTGTCCTTGAACTTCTCTCGCAATGTGCCGAGCAGAATCAAAGGGGAGAGTATACCGGAGCCGACTCGCTGATGAGCGAGTTGGAAGAGCCAGAACTGAAGCGATTCATTATGGCGATTACGACCGAAGCCGAACAGAAGAAGATTACCGACAAACTTCAGGAGACGCTGCAGGATTCCGAGGGGAACCGCATTCCGTTTTACTTGAATCAGGTGATCGACCAACTGAACTGGGAACAGAGGGAATCCCAACACCGAACGACGACGCGTAATGTTGCGATCAGTAATCACGAACCAACATCAGTCGACGAACGGATGCGACAAATGCTGCAGGATGCGGCTCAATTTCACCAGCAACGTGTGACGCGCAATACCGCATCGTCTCAATAATCTCAACTCTGTCCGTTTTTCGTCCTATAGTGAAATGAGACATTCACTGCAACGGACAACAGACGAGAGATCAACTTCGAGGAGATATCCATGCATCAGCTTGATGACAACCTACAGCAATTGATTAAATCTGGACGCAAACAGGGTTACATCACCTTCAGTCAGGTCAACGATTACCTGCCCGATGAAGGGGTCAATCCGGACAAACTTGACCACCTGCTGCACTCTCTGGAAGAACTCGGAATGGACATCATTCCTGAGAAGCATGTCTCCAAACGTAAAACCGAACTGGAGTCTGCCAAGAAAAAGAAGACTTCCAAAAATGAAAAACGCTCGGGTGACCTGGTCACTGATGATGAAGAAGGCTCCAAGCGAATCGATGATCCAGTGCGCATTTATCTCACCCAGATGGGAGAAATCCCTCTGCTGACACGCGTTGAGGAAATTACGCTCGCCAAGAAAATTGAAGTGACCCGTAAGCAATTCCGTCGTCATCTGATGGAAAACGATTGTGCGATGCAGGCTGCCATCGAAACACTGGCCAAAGTGCATCGTGGCGAATTGCCATTCGATCGTACGATCAAAGTCTCATTGACGGAAAGCCTCGAAAAAGAACAGATTCTCGGCCGCATGCCGCACAATCTGAAAACGCTCGATTACCTGATGGAGAAAAACAAGCACGACTTCCTACGCTCCATCGATCCAGAGCTTTCCCCCGAAGAACAAAAACAGGCTCGTCATTCCCTCAATACCCGCCGTCGTAAAATGACGACTCTGGTTGAAGAAATGAGTCTGCGTACGCAGCGCCTGCATCCGTTGTTCAAACGTCTGCAGCAGATATCTGCTCGCATGAATGAATTGAAGCACAAACACAAAATCGTCAGCCGTCGACAGAATTCGGAGAACGAACAGGCAGCCATCGAACGTGAACTTCACGACTTGATGGTGATGACCTACGAAACTCCAGAATCGCTGCAGGCTCGTATCAAAGAAATCGAAAGTCGATTCTCCGCCTACGAAACCGCCATGCGTGAACTGTCCGGCGGCAACCTGCGTCTGGTTGTTTCGATTGCCAAAAAATACCGTAATCGCGGCATGAACTTCCTCGATCTCATTCAGGAAGGCAACACCGGACTGATGCGAGCAGTCGACAAGTATGAATATCGACGCGGCTACAAGTTCTCGACTTACGCCACCTGGTGGATTCGTCAGGCCATCACTCGAGCGATTGCCGATCAGGCCCGTACGATTCGTATTCCGGTGCACATGATTGAAACGATGTCTCGTCTGCGAAAGGTCTCCAAAGACCTCGTTCAGGAACTGGGACGCGAACCGACTGTTGAAGAAATGGCCGAACGAGCTGATGTGAGTATTGATGAAGCTCGTCGTGTGATGAAAATCTCCCGCCAGCCGATCAGTCTCGATCGCCCGATCGGCGAAGGTGAAGACAGCTACTTTGGCGACTTCATCGAAGACCAGTCCACCGACAGCCCGGTCAGCTCGGCAACTCAGGAAATGCTCAAGGACAAGATCGATCACGTCCTGCGAACATTGACTTACCGCGAACGCGAAATCATCAAACTGCGTTACGGCCTCGGCGACGGGTACACCTACACCCTCGAAGAAGTCGGCCGCATCTTCAAAGTGACCCGCGAACGCGTCCGCCAAATCGAAGCCAAAGCCGTCCGCAAACTGCAGCACCCAGTGCGCAGCCACCAACTGAAAGGCTTCCTGGAATCGCTAATGGCCGCCGGTGCCATGCAGGGCTAATGTAGGGTCCGCTGTGCGGACCAGAACGGAGCATCGAATTGAATCAAAAGCCCACATCCCAAACGATGTGGGCTTTTTTAATTAACTGGGTGCCATCCTCAAACTTGTTTGAGCATGCAATGGACGCTGGAGCCACCTGGAAGTAATTTCGCTTTGCAAGGGAAGTTCCATAGTGAATCAAGTAGAATTTAAGACTGAATTTTGACACGCACGCCAAAAGAATCATGCCCACGGCAAGCGTGGGCATGGCACCCGGCTCTCATTTGAAGCATCTACGATTTCTCAACCCGCTTCAGCCGCACCACGCGCAGGTCGATTCCCTGAGCTGGACGTTCAATTCCTTTGCGGGCGAAATGCTTGATTTTCACCTGGGCTGTCTGTGAGCCTGCAGGCAATTTCATGCGGCCGGTTGTGATTTTTGCCCAACCGGCTTTGGTTTGATAGTTGTAAGAGAAAACGTGATCGGGTTTCTCGTCGAGGGGTGGATCGTAAGCCTTGGGGATGACGACGGAGTTCGTTTGGTCTCCAATACTCACTTCCATTTCGACGCCCACATCATTGCGATGGCAGGTGTATTCGAGCTCGATTTCATATTCGCCTGCTTCGAGAACGTCCAGTTTCCATTCGGGATAGGCAGCCGGGTCTGTCCATTCATGGATCCAGCAGTTCGCGAATCCGTTTGGCGTATCGCCTGTGTAACTGATTCCTTCACCATGTCCGGGAATCAATTCAGATTCACAGGGATACAATTCGAATTGCTGGCGTGAGGAGTGACCAATCGGAATGGGACGTTCTCCAATTTCCGTTGCTCCGGTGCTGGCAAACCATTCTTCATAAGCCTGGGCATAATTCGCGACCAACTCAGGATGCTCGGCTGCAACATTCTTTTTCTGTCCCGGATCATTCTGCATATCAAACAGTTGCCACTGCCCGCGCGAAGTCGTAGCCCGCCATTGCTGTGTGCGGACGGCTCCGTTCATTTTGTCCAGGCCGGATTTTGAGCGGAAGGTATCGGTGAAGATCATCCGTTCGGGCCAGTCTGAATTTCGCTGTGTCAGCAATGGGACAAGACTGACTCCATCTAAAGGAGGCCCTGCTGGCCGCTCGACAAAACAGAATTCCAGCAGAGTAGGCAGCAAATCGATATGTGCGGAAATCTCTTGGATAGTTGTGTTCGCGGGTACTCTACCGGGATAACGGATGAAGCAGGGAACTCTCACACCACCTTCATTGTGAGACCCTTTGCGTCCCAGCATTCCCGCATTGTAACGGTCGCTGTTGGCGCCGTTGTCCGTCAGGAAGAGAACGATTGTCCTTTGGCTTTGTCCTGTTTGTTCAAGCGATTCGAGAAGACGTCCGACATTGTCGTCGATATTTTCGACCATGGCATAAGCACATTGAGCCTTGGAATCGAGCCCGAGTCCATTGTAATGGTTCCAGTTTTCGTCTGGCACCCGCCAGGGAGAATGGGGGGTATTGAACGGGACATAACAAAACCAGGGTTGTCTTTGATTCTCTTCCATGAAATCAATCGCATGATCGGTCAGGACATCGATGATGTAGCCTTTTGTGGAAACAGGCGTTCCATTGTGTTCCAGCGGGGCATCGAAGTAGGTGTTCCAGTGACCTCCACAAAACCCGAAGAACTCTTCGAACCCCTGTCCGTTGGGATGCATCGGCATGTGCCGTCCGTTATGCCATTTCCCGAAACACCCAGTCCGATACCCACCCTGCTGAAAGCATTCGGCTAGTGTGATTTCCACGGGATTCATATTTTCGTAACCCCGAGTAACTCCGGTCACACCTGTCCGCAGGTGATAACGACCTGTTAACAGACTGGCGCGTGTGGGAGCACAAACGGGCGAGACATAAAACCGATCGAACCGAGCCCCAGACTCTGCCAGTTCATCAAGCACGGGTGTCTTCAGATGCGGGTTTCCATGAGAACCGATATCTCCGTAGCCCTGATCGTCGGTCAGGATCAATAAGACGTTTGGGCGCGGTGCATTTGCTGCCTTCGTTTTGATTGCTGGCAGGCAATAGAGGAGCAAGAGTAATGCGCAAACAAATGATCGAACAAATTGAAAAGATGTGGAGTTCATGAGCATTTTTCTAAAGAAGGAGAAAAGCATGAAAGGTTCAGAATCAATCAGTGGATTTATCATGCATACCTGGGATTATAAGAACAAGCGTATCCTGCTGTTGCAGTGGATCTGTTCTCGTAGTTGCTACTAATTTTTCAATTCAATATGAAAAAACAGTCAATTTTCTGAAATGGGAAGTGACTATTCCAGAAGTGCCTTGATGTTTTTCAGACATCCTTATGATAGATTCGTGAGCTTCATGGATGATCTCACGCTTTGTAAAGTCATTCTACTTGAACGAAATACCATAGGGACCAATGCTACAACGTCATCGTATACAATTTCCACCACAGGACGCGAATCATCTCGGACAGGACGAAGTCAGTTTTTATCTTCTGGAAGAAGATCGAAAAACACGCATTCGCTTTCATGATTACGACGAGATCTATCAGAGACCCGGTTTGTATGAACAGGTCTTTTACGATCGCCTCAAATGCTCATCACCAAATAAAGTGGGAGAAATTCTCAAGCAGACGCTCTCCGATTTCGGCAAGAATTTCAGTGAACTTCGCGTTCTCGATCTCGGAGCCGGGAATGGGATTATGGGGGAAGTGATGAAAAATTACGGCGTCGCCCGGCTTGTCGGCGTCGACATTATTCCCGAAGCCAAAGCGGCTTGTGTGCGAGACCGTCCCGATATTTATGATGAATACTATGTGGCTGACTTCACCAATCTGAATGACGAACTCGCTGAAGAAATCTCCAGTTGGTCGATCGATTGTCTGACGTCGGTCGCCGCTTTAGGGTTCGGGGATATTCCGCTACAGGCTTTTAGCCAGGCACTCGGCTTCGTTCAGACTGAGGGCTGGGTGGCATTCAACATCAAAGAAACGTTCCTCGATAAATCGGATCAATCGGGCTTTTCCCGTTTTATACGCGAACTGATTTCTTCGGAATATCTTGATGTCTATCACATGGAGAAATATCGGCATCGACTTTCGATGGAAGGGACACCGCTCTATTATTTCGCATTGGTTGCCCAGAAAACGGCTGAGATTCCCGGAGATTTCCTGAAGCGTCATGAGTTACTTTGAGATTTTTTGAACATTCAAAGAATTTCCGTGTCACCTTTTGAGCAGGCTTTTCGATCGTAAGATCACAGGGCCTGTTTTTAATTTTTGAAAGGGAGAAAAATGGCGCGGAGTCGAGAAGTGTTGATGTCGGATCTGGAAAATCCATTCCTGACCGATGGAGGAATGGAAACAACTTTGATTTTTCAGGAGGGAATCGAGTTACCTCACTTTGCCTCCATCACCTTGATGCAGACCGAGCAGGGGCGTGAAGTCCTCAGAGATTATTTTCGAAGTTATCTGAAACTTGCCGAAACGTACCAGACCGGTTTTGTTCTCGAAAGTGTGACCTGGCGTGCTTCTGCTGACTGGGAATCTCCTTTAGGATTCTCCGAGAGTCAACTGCAGCGACTCAACGAGCAGAGCATCCAATTATTGGATGAATTGCGAGCAGAGTTTAGCGACCTGCAATATCCACTCCTGTTGAGTGGTTGTGTTGGGCCTCGAGGTGATGGCTATCAACCCGGAAAAATGATGACGGCTGACGAAGCAGAGAATTATCATCGATGGCAGATTCAGCATCTCGTGCAGGGTCAACCCGATCTGATCACTGCGATGACACTCTCTTATAAGGAAGAAGCGATCGGCATTGCTCGTGCGGCTCAGTCAAAGGACATCCCTGTCGTCCTTTCATTCACACTGGAGACAAATGGCAGACTCCCCTCCGGAGAATTGCTGCCTGATGTTATCAGACAAGTGGATGAGGCAACCGACGGATATCCCCTTTATTACATGATCAATTGTGCTCACCCGAGTCACTTCCTGCATATTTTCGAAGAGCAGGGCGAATGGATGAAGCGGATTCAAGGTCTTCGGACAAATGCTTCTACAAAAAGCCACGCTGAACTTGATGAATCGACGGAGTTAGATATCGGCGACCCGCAACAACTGGGACGGGATCATCTCCCGTTGATGTCCTTCCTCAACAATATGAAGGTCCTGGGAGGCTGTTGCGGAACAGACCTGCGGCATGTCGATGCGATCGCTCGAAATTGCATCAAAAAGGCATTGCCATCATAAATTACTGGTGAATACCTTTATTGTCCTTGCGATGGGTCTATAACCCTCGCCTTCAGGCGAAACCTTTAGGTTCTTTTTTTCGTGGGTTCAAATTTG
>DEML01000027.1:0-34434 GCA_002359185.1 Planctomycetaceae bacterium UBA2671 | reverse complement strand
TTCAGTCCGAAGCTCACGGCCAAAAAACTATCGGCTTCAGCCGATAGTAATTCAGTTTGCTTCGCTTTGACCAGATAGTCTGAATCAAGCATTCCCATCGACGAGATCATGCTGCAGGAATTGTATACTTTACCCCAGCCGACAAAGACGGCTGGGGTTATCGTTTTGATTTGATTGCGAATACTATAGCCGTTTCCATGAATGTGTAGCGGGTGATTGACTGGAAATATAGGGCTCAAACCATCAAAAAGCCGCTACAGTAATCTGCAACTGCAGTAATCACTTCAACTCAATCGTCACGGTCTTCAACTGTCCACTGAATTTGAAGGGCATCTCGTATTCTTCGGAGACCGGCGTGCCGGTGTCGAAACCGATGTCGAGTGTTTCATCCAATGTCACCCGGTTAGGAATACTTTTTTCAACGCGGCCTTTGCCGATTTGTTTGTCATTAGCAAACAAGGTCACATCGGCTCCGGCAAACGGTTTGTCGGAATCGGTTTTGTAGACGGCTTTCAGTTGGACTTCTCCTGTCGGGATGACTTTATCCGATTTGATTTCAAAGCGTTCGACTCCTGCCAGGTTGTAGTGGTAAACCAGTTTTCCATCTTTGACATACAGTCCGTAACCTGCAAAGCGGCCTCCCTGAGTGAAGATCATACCATCGGTCGAGCCTTCTGCAATTATCACATTCGCAATAATCTCGTGGCTACGATGCTTCAAATCGGGAGAGGCTCCTTCCGGCAATCTCAACAAATTCGGATACGTGAACGTCGTTCTTCCCTGCGTTAAGCTTGGTCGATTGTTGATATTAAGTCTTTCAGTTTTACGTCCATCCAAGGGAAGTACGTTGTAGCGGGCGGCTTCGGCGAAAAAGAGTTTGACCATCTCGTCAAGTTTTTCAGGATTCTCTTTGGCGAGATTATTTGCCTGAGAAAAATCTTCTTCGATATTGTAAAGCTCCCATGGCATATTCAATAAATCGATCGGAGGTGACTCACTCAGCCAGGGTTCCCCGCGGAGTGCGCTGGCCATCCAGCCATCGTGATAAATGCCCTGATTTCCCAGCATTTCAAAATACTGAGTTGTGTGACGGTCTTCCGCTTTAGCATCGTCAAATGTGTAAGCCATGCTGACGCCTTCAATCGGCTTTTGAGCAATCCCGTTGATCTGCGACGGGGGTTCAATTCCAATCACTTCCAGTAAGGTCGGAGCGATGTCGATCACATGATGAAACTGATCGCGAATTTCGCCTTGGGCTTTAATCTTTTTCGGCCAGGAAATCGCCAGACCATTGCGGGTTCCGCCGAAGTGACTGGCGATCTGTTTGGTCCACTGGAAGGGCGAATCCATCGCATGCGCCCAGGCAGCCGGGAAGTGGTTGTAATGTTTGTCGCTGCCAATTTCATCGATTGCAGCCAGTGTTTTGTCGAATGGCTCGGGAATCGCATTAAAGAACGTCATTTCATTCAGCAATCCATTCAAGCCCCCTTCGGCACTCGAACCATTGTCGCCAGCCATATAAATGACAATGGTATTTTCCTTTTCACCCATTTCATCAATCGTATCGAGCAGACGTCCGATTTCGTGATCAGTATGGGCGGTGAACGCGGCGAAGACTTCCATCATGCGAGAGAAAACTTTGCGTTTGTCTTCAGGAAGTGAGTCCCAGGCTGCCAGAGATTCGGGCCGTTCGGTCAGTTTTGTATTTGCAGGAATGATGCCCATTTTCTTTTGACGTTCGAAGGTTTCTTTGCGATAGACATCCCAGCCGGAATCGAACTGGCCTTTGAATTTATTGATCCACTCTTCCGGCACCTGATGCGGAGCATGAGTCGCCCCCGTTGCGAAGTACACAAAGAACGGACGCTGCGGCGCGACGGCCTTGGAAGCTCGCATCATACGAATCGCTTTGTCGGCAATATCTGTGGTGAAGTGATAAGGGCTGCCATCTTCGTTCGTTTCCGGTGGTTCGATACGTTTTTTGCCTTCCACCAGAGCCGGGTGAAACTGATCGGTATCTCCACCGACAAATCCATAGAAGTAATCAAACCCCAGTGCACTCGACCAGCGATCGAACGGGCCTACAATACTTGTTTCCCAGTCAGGCACATTATGATTCTTCCCGAACCAGGCATTCATGTAGCCGTATTCTCGCAGGATCTCGGCAAACGTCCCGGCTGTTGGTGGAATGATTCCCGAGTATCCGGGAAAACCTGTCCCTGCTTCGCCAATTACCCCCGAGGCCACCGAATGATGGTTTCGTCCGGTCAATAATGCGGCTCGTGTCGGCGAGCAAAGAGCGGTGGTATGAAAGCGATTGTATCTCAACCCATTGTCGGCTACGCGATCCATGGAGGGAGTCGGGATTCCACCACCAAAAGTTCCCATCTGACCATACCCACAATCATCAATGAGTACGAGCAGGATATTGGGAGCATTCTCAATGCCGAAGTTTTGCGGAATCTTCAACTCCGGCTTGACGGCTACTGAGTCTTTGTAAGTCAGGCCAATTTTGCCTTTGAACGCTTCTTCGGGCCGCGGCAACTGCTCCTGAGCAGTCCCCGTATTCTGTAAACCTAAAATGACAACTGTGGCAATCAGCGTTCGAGACACGCAGTTCATCGAGAGATTCCTTCATAGATCAGGTGACCGCGATGTGAAAGAGAATGGCCCTCACGGTCGTTGAAATGGCAGCTGGAATCAGACTGCCAGATTTCCTCTGAATATGCAATTGATCAGTAGGCGTATTTTCAGGTTTCTCATCAGAATTTCATACTGTGAATTTCTTGAGATCAAATCCGAACAAACTTCATGCATTTCAAAAATTGAACTCATGAAAGATGTAAGCACAATTAAAAAAGCACACAGACATTTCGATCTGTGTGCTTTGAGTTTTCAGTTGAGCAATCGGCGTCCTGCAGGAGCAAACAGGACATACTCCGCTCCCTCGGCGTCCATGCGACTGCCCCCGGTCAAGCGGAACGCTTGTTAGCGGACGTGTCGGGGGTCCCAGCCGGCGATGACGGCATCGGGGGCGAGGACGAAAATTTCGACGCGACGATTTCGTTGACGGGCGTGGCTGCTGGCATTGGTGACGATTGGTTGGGTGTCGCCATAGCCGGCTGCTCCCATCCGATGATCGGCGATGCCAGCTTCTTTCAATGTCAGCAAGACTGAGTTGGCTCGGTTCGTGGAAAGATGCCAGTTTGTTGGATGATTAGCTCCGGCATTATGAATCGGCTGGTCATCGGTATGTCCGACGATCAGCATGTTCAGGCTACGGGCAGAACCATCGTTCATAATCGCGGCCAAGTCTCTCAGCAATGGGACTGCCGATTCCCGCAAGTTGGCTTTGCCGGACGAGAAGAGGATATCCGCATGAAACTTACTGACGCCAGTGATCGGATCGAATTCGAAGTCAGGATATTTTCGTGCCAGTTCCTGAAAGCGTCGGGTTGCTTCTTCGGAGAGGGGGCTGTCGCCTGCTCGGGATCGAATCAGTAGATTTTTGTAACGATTGTGGAGTTCACCCCGTTCGCCCTGAAGATTGACCAGACGATTGTTGGCAATATCCAGATTGTTTTTCATGTTAGCGAGTTGCTGCTCCATCAGATGCTGCTGTTGAGCCATCGCATTCATGGACTGCTCGTATTGATGAGCCTGCATCGCGAGATTGGAACTTTCGTTCAACAGTTCCTGATTCTCAGCATACAGACGCATCGCCCGCTGCTGACTCATCCGGAGTTGACGCCGCGGCATGCCATTGCAGGCAACCTGTGTCAGTGCCAGTGCACAGCAGGAACAGAAAAAAGAAAAACGGATCCAGTTCATGGGAAGGGCTCCTTCGCCTGAAACCACGAGCAGTCCGGGTGGACGCGCGACGATTTCAATTGGAAGTTGGGGCAATTGGAAGTGTTTTCAGGGATGGGATGAGGTCTTCAGGAATCGAAGAGCACTCATTGAGATCAATTTTGAACAACTGACAGAAGGGTTTTCATGGATCAGTCGTGTAGGACGGGAACTCTACCGCACTCGCGAATCTCTGAGAAGAGAATTCCGAAAAATTGTTCCCGTTGCAAAGTTTACATCAAGTTCGGATGGAGTGTCTGCAACAACCTCTTGTGAGTCATGGACTTAGCCCGGATTATCGATTTAAGAACTTGAGCCGTTTTTCAAGTATTTTTGAAACTTCACGAAAGTATTCCGCATGACATTTTCAGAATCAAATGTTGTATGACTTCAAAATCTGTGTTCATTCGTGTCCATCCGTGGTTCAAATTTCTAATTGTGTGGCTCTATACTGGATTCAATCTCATTTCACTCAATCACCTTGCGAGAGTTGGCGATGGTGTGTGGAAGTCTTATAATACCCCTCAAATTGAACAATAAATCCAACAGGAGAGCGTGATGAAGGGGAGTTCCAAGGTTATCGATGCGTTGAATGCCGGTTTAACCATCGAGTTGACAGCCATTAACCAATATTTCTGCCAGGCGAAAATGTGCCACAACTGGGCCCTGCATATTCTGGGTGACAAGCATTACGGTGAGTCGATGGGCGAAATGAAACATGCCGAGTGGCTGATCGATCGCATCCTCTTCCTCGAAGGGGTTCCCGAAATCGCCCGTTACGATGTGATTCGCGTCGGCGACGATGTGAAATCCCAGTTCGAGTACGATTTGACCCTCGAAATGAAGGGCTGTGATACTTACCGCGAAGGGATCAAAGTCTGTTACGAAGAAAACGACCCCGGCACCCGCGATCTGCTCGAAAAGATTCTGGTTCAGTCTGAAGAACATGTCGACTGGCTCGAATCTCAACTCGAGTTGATCGAAAAAATCGGCATCCAGAATTACCTCATGTCCCAAATGGGCCCTCATGTGGAAGATGCTCATTGATTTTGAGTTGAATGTTTAGTGTTGAAGGTTGAAGGTTGAAGGTTAATAGTGTTGTAACATGCTAAAAATCAAAAATTATACGCACTTGCCAAGGTTGAATAATTGATGGACTGATTTCCCTATACGGATCCAGCTGTTCCTTAACATTCAACCCTAAACCTTCAACACTCAACCGAAATACAATGGCAATCATTCTCCAGGTACAAGATGCCTGCAAAAGTTACGGCTCTCAGGCTCTGCTTGATCATGCCGAAGTCGCGTTCAAGTCGAACGAAAAAGTGGGCATCATCGGACGCAACGGAGCCGGGAAGTCGACGCTCTGTCGGATTCTTCTGGAAAATGAAGAGCTCGACCGGGGCGAAATTATTCGGCATCCGTCTTTGCGTATCGGCTATCTGCAACAGCACGATCCTTTTCAGCCGGGAGAGTCTGCGCTCGATTTTCTGATGCGGGATACAGGCGAACCCGACTGGAAGTGCGGCGAAGTGGCTGCGGAGTTCGAAATCAAAGGGGACTATCTCGAAGGCCCCGTGAAAGAACTTTCCGGTGGATGGCAAACCCGTGTGAAACTGGCCGCTTTACTGCTGCACGATCCCAATCTGCTCGTGCTCGATGAACCGACTAACTTCCTCGACCTGCGTACACAGATTCTCCTCGAGCACTTTTTGCGGCACTTCAAAGGGGGAGCCCTTATCGTCTCCCACGATCGTGGCTTCCTCAAAGCGACATGTACACACACGCTTGAAGTGGCTCGCGGTCAGTTGACGATGTTCACTGGCCATGTCGAAAAATTCTTCGAAGCCAAGCAAGTGCAGCGCGAACACGATGAACGTGTTAACGAAGCGACGCAATCGAAAATGAAGCAGCTCGAACGCTTCATCAACAAGAACCGGGCCAATGCCAACACTGCCGCCCAAGCTCGCAACAAAGCGAAACAGCTCGATCGTCTTGAATTGATTGAACTTGAACAGTCCGAGTCGAATGTCCGCATTCGGGTGCCGAATGTTGAGTTGCGTAAGGGAGTGGCACTGCGATGTGAGGGGGTTACGATTGGATATCCCGATCATGTGGTTGCTGAGAATGTCTGCTTCGAAATCGATCACGGCACCCGCACTGCAGTCGTGGGAGATAACGGTCAGGGAAAAACGACATTGCTCCGCACACTGGTTGGCTCGTTGCCGACCATCGAAGGCGAACCCAAGTGGGGTTACAACTGCGAACTCGGCGTCTATGCCCAGCACGTTTACACATCGCTGCCGCAGGACTGGACGGTTAAGCAATACCTCGAAAGCGAAGCCGCACTCGGAGTAACGACTCAGCAATTGCTCGAAGTGGCTGGCAGTTTCCTGTTCCGTGGTCCGCTGATTGAAAAGCCGGTCAAGGTGCTGAGCGGGGGCGAACGTGCCCGGCTCTGTATGGCGGGACTGCTGCTCACTGGTTGCAACGTGCTGATTCTCGACGAACCGGGCAACCACCTCGATGTTGAAACTCTCGAAGCGCTGGCCGATGCACTACAGAACTACAACGGCACCGTCATCTTCGTGAGCCACGATCGTCACTTTGTGAAGCGAGTCTGTACGCAGGTGATTGAAGTACAGGATGGTCGGGTCGCCTATTATCCGGGCGATTACGATTCGTATCTGTATCGAGTGGAAAAAGAAATTGACGATCATGAAGCCGAACGAGCAGGCGGCTCCGCAGCTGCCAGCAACGAACCGGCTCCCAAATCCGGTAAAGCCAAAAAGAAACGGGGCTCCAAAGACCCTCGCAAACAGCTCAACAAAATCGAAAAGAAAATCGCCACCCTCGACGACGAACGCCAGGCGATTCAGAAAAAGTTCGTCACCATGACTGATCCAACTGAAGCCCAGAAAACCCACGAACACCTGGAATCCCTCAAAGCCGAAATTGCAACTCTGGAAGAAGAGTGGCTTGAGTTGAATGAAGAGATGAGCGATGAGTGGGAGTAGGGGATTAGGAAAGATTATAGTTTTCTGCGTTTTTTCTTTTCCACCTCAAGTGAAAAGTTAATCGTGTTCTCGCCTTCGACGACATTCGCAGTCAAACCAGAGCTTTGGTCGCTACTGTATTTGGAAGGGATCAAGAGTTCGACAGGTGCTTCTGGCCCCATGTCTTTCATGGCACTGATCATGATTTTGTGATTACCTACGGGTACTCCGTTGCCATATTCAGGTGTCTCTGCATAGTAGGTGCCATCTCCCTGGATTGTTGCATAGGCATAGGGAAGATCGGCCCCCTGAGGCACAAAGGTAATTGTGCCCGTTGGGAGAGGTTGTCCATCATAGGTCACAATTCCAGAAACTTCGGCAAGTGGAGGTCCTGCATCGCCACAGCCTACGACGAGAGCGACAAGCAGGAGAGAGAGCTGGATTTTTATCATCTCGATTGAATCTTTATTGTGTAGGAAATCATCATTTGAATGGTTTGGCTTGAAGAAACCATTTGCAATAAATTTCTGCAGCCAATGGCCATCCGGAATAACACCTCGATTGGCAAATTAGAATTCGCCAATCACTTCGCCACCTTGCCGAGTCGCCAATGCTTTCAGAATCTCCAAAGACATATTATTGCTAAGGAATCTGACACTTCCATCACACAATGCAAACTGGGCACCTCCCTGATGGTAGCTGGTGAATGGAGTCATACTTGTCAGGAATGTGCCTTTATAGTTAATTGGAAACTGAATGACTTTATGGTCGATCAACAGGAAATCGCCATCGGAATAATCATAGAAGCCCCAGGTCCACGGTTTGATTCCGCCGAATCCCGTAATCATCGAACTGCTCCAACCAGCAGACTTTGAGGTTTCGCCAAACATGATGGTATTTGTCGTCCCGTCTTTAATATCATTCAGGCGAATTTTGCTCTCGGGAAACATAATTCCCGATCGAGCATGATCACGGGCAGAAGTTACTCCCGCGACAAAATCGACATCGACCGATCCCGCATTGGCTCGGTAATGCAATGCCCCTTGAGTGTTCGCATATGGGAAATTTGCGGTAACGGGATGATCTGAAGCAATATCACCCAGAGCAGAAGAAGGACAGGTTAGCACCGTAATTGGAGTTGTGAATATCGGATCCTGCAGATCATGTGAACGATACGGGCTTCGAAGTGTTGTGTAGTCTTTAACAATGGCTTCCATGGCATCACTACGAGCCCCCTGTTCAATATAGGGGAGCAAGCGAGGCACCCAGCCTAACGGGTAATTCACTTGCGGCGTTCGAAATGCTCCTGGAGGTAACTTCGTGACGACATCGTGATAGTTATGCATCGCCAGAGCCAGTTGCTTCAGATTATTTTTACAACTGGAACGACGAGCAGCTTCACGGGCCTGTTGAACTGCTGGGAGCAATAAAGCCACCAGTATGGCAATGATCGCGATGACAACTAACAGCTCGATCAAAGTGAATCCGTTACGCATCTTCATTGGAGAGGCTCCATTATGGCTTTGCCGACATCCAATAGGAGACGCATCGCCATCTAACTAAGTGGGGTGAACAAATTCGATTTATATGATCCAATTTGAACGAAAAGACTAATGATAACACGTGACATCACAAGCAAAGGATATGCCAGTGAGCAGCAATTCTTATGATTCGCATTAACTCAATTGAGAGTTCATACTTATGCAACTTTGGAGTGCAGTGTACGCATTCACCATGTGCTGTGAATTTCAGCTTGAATGCCATTATTTTGAACATCTCGCAGAGTGCACAGAGATACCGAGGAGAGGCGGTTTCATTTCAGATTCACTTCAACGTTGTCCATCATCTTCTCAGACAGTTCATCTCCAAACATCCACAGCAATTCTTTAGAGAGCCGGTCGTGGTCTGCCTGGGAATTGACGCTCCCCTGAGGATAAGCCCAGCCATTGGATGCGTGAACAACTTCAAGCTGGCCGTATGCTTGGGGATTTTCCTTCAGATAGTGCTCGATCCTGATTTCCTGGTACTCTGCACGACTCTTGTAAAAACTTAGTGCGCATACCGTATGTCCCAATAGAAAAGCAATTGGTACCGCCAGGGTTGTCAAGATCGAATAGACGGCCAGACAGCCATAGCGAAATCGAGTATCTTTCCCTTGATTTGCTTGAGATGTTAGTGCGGAAATCGAATCTGGTTCTGCATCGTGATTCATGGCAACATCTTTCGTTGTCGCAGACGTCAAAAAGGATCGCAAGAGACATGCCTGAATTGCCAGGTTTCAACTGGCATTCGGAAGTCGGATTTGGGTAGTATGAGATCTCACTGTACAACTTGATAGAGTGAACTTGCAGAGTGGATTTTATCAGCGAAGAATTTTTATGTCAGACGTATCGACCTCCCAAACGCATGTGAGTCTGTTACTGAGGATTCGTGAGAATGATCGCGATCCTGAGGCGTGGAATGCATTTGTGAATCGTTACGGACGTCGGATTTATGAGTGGTGTCTGAATCGGAAGTTGCAGCCGGCTGATGCGGAGGATGTGACGCAAAATGTACTGATCAAACTGGCTCGGCAAATGGGGAGCTTCGAGTATCAATCGAATCTCACATTTCGAGGCTGGCTCCGACGCATTACGGAAAATGCAATTACCGATTTCTTTCGGGAACTTCGTGCAGAGAAACGGGCATCTGAAATTCAGGCCGAACTGGATCAGTTGGATTCTGCGATCGCACAGGCGGATCTGACAACTCGCTTGTGTGATGAGTTCGATCTGGAAATCCTCGATATTGCCAAGCAAAGAGTGAAACAGCGAATCGAGCCTCAGCGTTGGAAAGCGTGGGAACAGATTTCCATCGAACAAAAGTCAGGACAGGAAGTCGCCGACGAACTTGGCATGCTGGTGCCAACAGTTTATTCGAGTCGCTATCAGGTGCAGAAGATGATTGCTGCTGAAGTCGAGAAACTTCAGGAATGCAGTGAGCAGATATTCCGACTCAATTCCTGATCGACTTCACTTTCAGTCCCCATAACCAACTTTCTTTCATGAGAAACTTTCAGACAAATGTCACACTGCCCGAATGACAATTTGCTGATTGAGGTGCTTCAGGGAACGATCAGCTCCAGTGATCTGCAGGATCTGGAACCTCATCTGTCCCATTGCAAGGCTTGCCAGTCTCGCATGGAAACGTTATCTGCGCAAACCGAGACGATTAAAACCGTCTTGAATCTTGATCATGAGACCTCGCATCCTCAGTGGGAAACCCGCATCGCAGATCGAATCGCGGCTGCGATCGCCGAGAACAGTCTGAAACGAACGGCTAAAACGGAATTTCTGCCTGCCGTTGCAGGTTATCAAATTGAATCGATCATTGCCCATGGCGGGATGGGAATTGTGTATCTGGCACACCAGATTAATGCCGATCGCAAAGTCGCTCTTAAGATGATGCTCTATGGTCAGCAGGCCGATGTAGAAGAAGTTCAACGATTTCAAATCGAAGCTCAAGCCGCGGCTAAGTTGACCCATCAATACATTGTTCCCGTGTTTGATGTTGGAGTCAGTGAAGACCAGCACTACTTTTCGATGGGTTATATTTCCGGCACCAGTTTGAAAGAGTTATTGCAGAACGGACCCCTCCCGGAGCGTGAGGCAGCAGAAATGATTCGAAAGATTTCAGCGGCCATTGCTTACGCACACGAGGAAGGAATTGTGCATCGCGATTTGAAACCGGGGAACATTCTCGTCGATCATCATGGCGATCCACATGTGACTGACTTTGGCTTGGCCAAGCAGGTGAATCGGGATGATCAGCTGACAAAAACAGGACAGGTGATTGGCACTCCGAGCTTTATGTCTCCCGAGCAGGCACGTGGACAGGTCTATGAAATTGGTCCACTCTCGGATGTCTATTCGATTGGGGCATTGTTGTATGCCACTCTAACGGGACGCCCCCCGTTCCAGTCGGACAATGCCGTCAAAACAATCATGCAGGTGATTGAAGATCCTCCTGTTTCCCCGCGCGTCCTGAATCCCCAAGTGAGCCGCGATCTCGAAACAATCTGCCTGAAATGTCTCGAGAAGAATTCAGCTTCTCGCTATCAATCAGCTGAGGAATTGAAACTGGAACTGAAGCGTTATCTGGAAGGACTGCCGATTCTCGCTCGACCTGTTTCTGCTCCCGTTAAACTCTGGCGGTGGTGTGTCCGAAAGCCTGCCCTGGCTGGGATGATGGTGAGTGTCGTTGCCAGCCTGCTGATAGGAACGGCTGTTTCAACATACTTTGCCATCTTGGCCACCGAACGAGCCGAGCGAGCCGATGAAGGTATTCGAGTCGCCCTGACTTCGCTGGAGACGATTATTGAGACCGTCCAGATGAAGTTGTATCAGGTTCCCGGAGCTTCAAAAATCCGACGTGACTTACTGAAAGTCACCTTAAAGGATTTGGAGAACATCACGCGAGCAGCTGACTATGCCAATCGTATCGACCGCAACATGGCCAATGTCTTTGTCGATATGGGCGTCTTATATCACGAATACGGAGATGCGGGCGGCGGGAATGCCTCCCTCAAAGCGAAAGCCAATATGCTGCGAGCGGTCGAAATTTTCGAAGCCCTTTCTCCTGGCGGAAGTTCGACCGATCAAAATATCCTGGAAGATCAGGCACGAGCTCTAAGAATTCTGGCAGACTATCTACAGAACGAACACTGGATCGATGAAGCTCATCCCCATCAGCGAGAACCAGCCAAAGCACTGCCCTATCTGATTCAGGGAACAAAAATCTGCCGCCAGTTGTTACGGGATGATCCTGACAATCAGGAGATTCAATTTGAACTGGCCCGCACGATTAAGGGTTATTCGCAAGCCATTGACGATTTAGGAGAGCGAGACAAAGCTTTTGAAACGATTCAGGAGGCCATTGTCCTGTTGGAGACTCTTAAGGAATCAAAAGATGCCAGAGAGTCTTTCTATAATAATTTATTGAGTTCCTACATTGCAGCCGGTGATGCTGCTCATGCTTCTAAAAAAAATGATGTGGCTTATGAACAGTTCCAGAAGGCTCTGGAAGTCGCTGAAGAATATGCGATACGATTCCCCGTCACAGCGACAACCCACGATAATTTTTCCTGGTGCCACGAACGCATGGCGATACATTGGAGACAATTGAAAAATCTGCCTGAGTCTTTAGCAAGCTTTCAGAAAATGCAGACGAGCCTGGAACAGGCACTGACCTTGGATCCGGAAGATCGAATGCTGAAGGATGGCATGGCGGTTGCCTATGACGGGCTGCGATGCGTCTATCAACTGATGGGACAAAATGAAGACGCATTGGAAGCTCGGAAAAAACGGGATGAAATCGAGGCCTGGCTGGCCGTTTCCCGCGAGTAAATGTGTCAGCTGTTTTCCAGCACACAAAATTCTTTCTGTTTTTGCAAATATCCGCGCAGTTTTCTCTACTGCTCCCCGTAAAGCCTGATGAATGGAACACTGCCACAACATGCAGGCAGTCAATACCAACTTTGAATCAGAGTGATGGGCTCTGATGGATTTTCAAGCATTAGGACGAGGGGATACTGAAGATGAATTACAGAATCAAATTCGGAGGAACGATACTGACCGGGTTGATCGGCCTGCTTACGACTGGTAGCGAACAGTCTGTGATGGCACAGAAAGTGATTAAAGTGACCAATGCCGGATCGCAACCCGTGTGGGTGACCGTGGCTTTCGAGAAAAAGAATGTCGTCGAGAGTGATTCAGGAGTGACTGCCGATCGGGAAATTGAGGCTCATGCCAGGTATTCGCGAGAAGCCAATGCCGGTTTTGAAGGTTTTGAAGTCGGAACCAAAGATGAAATCGATCTGGGTGGCCGAACTCGTAATGTCGATTCCAGTTTTTTGAAAGAAAAATACGACTGGAGTCCGTTTATTGAAGCTGGAGAATCGAGAATTCAACCAGGGTTGACCGAAGAGTTCGGCGTCTCAGGCGATCAGCCCGTCTATTATATCACCATTCGCAAACAGAGCGGCTTCATTAAAGTCAATGTTCCCAAATTGATGAGCGTCCACAATGATCTGATTCTTTCTGATGGTGGCTACGAAGCTCCTCGGGTAGAAGCGGTGATCGATGCCGGCACCGCTTTGTATTTGAAATCGGGAAACGAATATCTTTCCAAGCCCTACAAGCACGGCACATTTGGCGAAGCGGTGGCCATGCACAAATCCAATGCCGGCGTCCTCCACTACATTCGTCGCGTCAATGGACAGTCAGGACCAATTAAAAACGGGGACATTGTTTACCTCACGGTGAACCCAACCTCCGCCTACAACAAAAGTCAGCTCTATATGCATCACGGAGCCTACGATAACATCTATTACACAAACAACTCGAATCATCCTGCTTCCAAGTGGGAGATCATCAAGGTCCGCAATGGCAGTGCCAAAAAGGACCCTTATATCCGCACCAACCAGCCGTTCCTGCTGATGAATAATGAACATCGCAGCAAAGGACTTTCCGTCGATTCCAACGACGGCTGGATGCATTCCACCGACAAAGCCTCGCAATGGACAATTGATTTGGATTTGTAAGCGATCAATCAGCAAAGAAAACAATCTCAAAACGGCACTTGGTAAATTGTACCAGGTGCCGTTTTCGTTATGGTAGACGCGATTCCTCTCCCCTGTTGTTTACTCCTGTATCATTCAATCTATGATGAAAGTAGAAACAATTATTAACAACGAGTAAGAATCAGACGAAATGGAAAGGCATCGAAATGGCGATCGATCCTATTTGTGGCATGACGGTCGATGAAAGTACAAATCTGACCGCCGAAAAAGACGGCAAAACGTATTACTTCTGCAGTCAGCATTGTCTGCAGAAATTCGTCAGCGGGGCTGAGGAAGAGTCAGTCGGGCATAGTTGCTGTGGTGGCGATCAGCAGGTTGTGGAACTCGGTTCCAATCGAAAGCCTTCAAGTTCAACAGCAAAATATATCTGCCCGATGTGCGCAGGTGTCGAAAGTGACAAGCCGGGTGATTGTCCGAAATGCGGCATGTCTCTGGAACGCAATCCCGCTTACAAGGAAAAAGCCGAGCAGAAAACGATTTACACCTGTCCGATGCATCCGGAAATCGAACAGGATCATCCCGGCGATTGCCCGAAGTGTGGGATGGACCTCGAACCAAAATCGGTTTCAGCCAATACCGAGGAAGAGGACCCGGAACTTCAGAACATGACCTTTCGTTTCTGGGTCGCTCTGGCGCTCACGCTTCCCGTTTTTCTGCTGGCGATGTTGCCGATGGTGAATGTTCCCGTGAATGAATGGCTGGGGCATCCACTGCACGCCTGGCTGCAACTGATATTGAGCACGCCAGTCGTATTGTGGGCAGGCTGGCCGTTTTTTGTACGGGGTGGAAAATCGTTCGTCACCGGAAACTTCAATATGTTTACGTTGATCGCGATTGGGACAGGAGCCGCGTATTTTTATAGTTTGGTGGCAGTTCTGTTCCCGGGGATTATCCCGGAGAATTTCAAACATCAGGGGCAAGTGGCAGTTTACTTTGAAGCTGCCAGTGTGATTGTCACACTCGTCCTGATGGGGCAAGTGCTCGAATTGAGAGCCCGCCGCCGCACCAACAGTGCCATTCGCGAACTGCTTTCACTAGCTCCGCCAACTGCTCACCTTGTCCAAAATGGGGAAGAACGCGATGTCTCTCTCGACGAGGTGAAGCAGGGGGATCAACTCCGAGTTCGACCAGGTGAAAAGATTCCTGTCGATGGTCAGGTCAAAGAGGGAAAAAGTTCGGTCGATGAATCGATGATTACCGGTGAGCCGGGAGCCGTCGAAAAACAGTCGGGAGATTCTGTGATTGGCGGGACGGTCAATCAGACTGGTTCCTTTCTTATCGAAGCCGAGAAGGTCGGTGAAGAGACGGTTCTTTCCCAAATCGTCAACATGGTCGCGAATGCCCAACGGAGCCGGGCACCCATTCAAAAAGTTGCCGACACGGTCGCAGGTTATTTTGTGCCCGCCGTTTTGCTGGTTGCAATTCTGACTTTTCTGGTCTGGGCAATCGCTCAACCCGAACAGCCTGCTCTGGCATGGGCCTTAGTCAATTCGGTCGCCGTGCTGATCATTGCGTGTCCCTGCGCACTGGGACTGGCAACGCCCATGTCAATTATGGTTGGAGTCGGACGCGGTGCTCAGGAAGGCGTGCTGATTAAAGATGCCGAAGTCCTGGAAACTCTCGAAAAAGTCGACACAATTGTTGTCGACAAAACGGGAACACTGACCGAAGGACATCCGAAATTGACAGAGTGTATTCCGGTCGAGTCCATCGAAGAATCGGAATTGCTGAAAGCAGCCGCTTCGGTTGAACGCAACAGCGAACACCCGCTGGCGCAGTCGATTGTGCGTGGAGCCAAAGATCGTGATATCAAACTCACAGACGTATCCGCTTTCAATTCGATCACCGGTGGCGGAGTCGAAGGAACTGTCGATGGAAAATCAATCCTGATTGGAAAGCAATCTCTACTGGCTGATCGCAATGTCGAGAATGTGACCGCTCTCGATCAGCAGGCCGACGAGCTTCAGCAGCAGGGACGAACCGTCATGTTCGTTGCCATCGATAATCAATTCGCTGGTATTATTGCAGTTTCAGATCCGATCAAAGAATCGACACCCGAAGCGGTCAAAACTCTCCATGAAATGGGCCTGCGGATCATCATGCTGACTGGCGATAATGAACAGACCGCAAAAACCGTCGCGAAGAAACTGGGTATCGATGAATTCGAAGCTGGAGTTAAGCCGGAAGATAAACACGAGAAAATCAAATCCCTGAAAGCAGAGGGCCGGATCGTTGCCATGGCCGGAGACGGCATTAACGATGCTCCGGCTCTGGCGGAAGCGAATGTTGGGATCGCAATGGGAACGGGCACCGATGTCGCGATCGAATCGGCTGGAGTGACGCTCGTCAAAGGAGACCTGAGAGGCATCGTCAAAGCGGTAAAACTGAGTCGGATAACTATGAAGAATATTCGTCAGAATCTGTTCTTCGCACTCATTTATAATGCGATCGGCGTGCCAATAGCCGCCGGCGTTCTCTACCCAATCTCGCATCACCTGCTGCTCAATCCCATGATCGCCGCAGCGGCGATGAGCTTCAGTTCAGTTTCAGTAATCAGCAACGCATTGCGATTACGGGCGATCTCGATTGATTGAACAAAAATAACACATGGGTGGCTGGGGTCGTAGCGCAGCGAAGCCCCCAGATGATCGACCGTTCTGGGGGCTCACTTCGTTCGACCCCAGCCACCCAAGTTACCAATATTCATAATCTCACTGATGCATGGTTAAGAACAAAAAAAGCCCGAACAAACATGTCCGGGCTTCTCGGTTTGCTGGCGATTGGGGGGATCGCCACTCAGGATTGGTTACTCAAATTCTGCTTTTGGTCGTTCAGGCCGATCGCCATCTGGTCGACCACCACCGGGACGATCTCCATCAGGACGTCCGCCGCCTTGGCCACGAAAGCGTTCGAACATTTGACGAATCTCAGCTTCATCGACCTGACCATCTTTATTGGTGTCGATCTGATCGAAGTTTTCTTTCATGCGATCGGGAGCTTCTTCTTTACTGATTTTCCCGTCGCCGTTCTTGTCCATTTCTTTCATGCGACTGGCCATGTCACCACCTGGGCCTCCGGGACCGCCACCCTGACGGAATCGATCTCGCATTGCTTCGAAATCAGATTGATCGAGAACCCCATCACCATTGACGTCCATCCGATCAAAGTTTTCCCGCATCCGCTCAGGAGCTTCTTCCTTGCTGATCTTTCCGTCGCCATCTTTATCGAACTGGCCCATGAAATCGCCAGGTCCACCGCCCGGACCGCCGAATCCACCGCGTGGACCACGTGGGCGACCGTATTCTTCTTCGGTCAAAACTCCATCGCCGTTTCCATCGAGTGCCATCAACGCTTTCGTGGCATTTTTCAGTTCTTCAGCCGTAATTTTGCCATCGGAGTTGGTGTCCAATGCTTTCACCATTGGAGGAGCTTCACGCTCGCCTCCACGGCGATCTCCACCAGGACGGTCTCCCTCTCTCGGGGGTTGGGCAACAGCCATTGTGGCGGTCAGTGACAATGCGGCTACTCCGCAGCTTAACCAGTTCAAACGCATGATGATCTCCTGTCGAATTTGTATCTCAGCTCCTCTTTGAATGAGAAGAGCAGTGGGTGTCCTGGATGTGAATTTGACACTCAGTCAATCAATAAACCCCGCTCCACGGAGCAGGGTTTCGGAAATTCTTTAAGGATTTTGAAATCGAGATACCTTCTCCGCTTATTAGGAAACGAATAAAACTCAGAAAAACGTTTGGCAGCCCGATCCTGAACTGATAGCGTATACAAAACATCTCTTCTCACCCATGAAACGGGAGTCGCAACCGATGGATGGCGAATCCGACAAAACTGGTTCTTACGTGCTCTTCGGCCTCATCATGCTCCCGCTGATCTACTTTGGATTCTTCGGCATGATCATCCTCGATGAAATGGTCTTCCGAACCTATTTCTTCAGCAATTATGTCCCCCTGGGAAATGAGGGAGAAGAATTCCTCCGTCTGATTTACTGGCCAATTTTGAAACTGATGGGGCTGTTATGAACCATGAAGAAAAATCAGATTCGATCGCAATGAACGTAAGTCTTTATCTCGGTTTAATCCTGATGGTTTATGCAGGCTCGTTCGGTCTGTTGTATCTTGATGAAGTCATTTACAGCACCCACTGGGTGCAAAACACAATTCCAGTCAGTCCTATTATCCTTCAGGTGATCTACTGGCCATTGTTGAAGTTGTTTGGGTTTATTTGATCAGTCAAACTTGTCCGACTTTAAGAGATTGTATTCACATCATGCTCAGATCCTGTTTGAATGTCCTATTCGCCAGCTTTCTATTCGCTTCAGGAACTACCACAATGGCTGAAAACATGCAGGAATATCTGAAGAAAACCAATGAATTAACAAGGAAAGGGGAGTATGTTAAAGCCCTTGAACGAACACTCTGGTTTCACGACCATGCCTTGGAGCATGATCAAGCCATGTCTGGAGTTCGACTATCATTTGCTCTAGGTTATTGGGAAGACTTGGGAAAAGTTTATCCACAGGCGAAAACAGCGATGATTGAAACTCGTGACCGTAAGCTGAAACTACTACAAGAGAATAAAGGTAATATCGATATTTTTAAAGATGTCGTGGCACTTAATCGAACTCTGGGAGAAGACAGCAAGTCAATAATTTATTTTGATGAAATAGATAAACAAAATTCTGAGCAAGCTGAACGTTATTGGATTTTTATCAAGCGTACAATAATCGCAGCTAAGAGATATGATCTCATAAAAAAATATCTGGACAGCTTCGATCAGGAATTTCAGTCTTGTAAATATTTATATGAAATCAGAAAAAAGAACTACAACAAAATTGCAAGAGCAGGAGATCAATTCAAATCTCATAACGAAAACCATTTCGTTGAAGAATGCCTCACACTGATTGAAGTCGCTCAAGCCATTGATGACCCGACTGCCGCCAAATCCATTCAGCAAAAAGCACTCGCCGTTCTTGACGATCCTCGATTAAGAAAAGCAATTCCCACCAATGGATCCGAATAGGATCTCTCTTCAACGTTATCAAGACTTCCTCTTGGACTACGGACTGAACTCCCTTGAATTCCTCTGAACTTTCGACACGCACGAAGCAGATTCGACGCAGTGTCGTTCAGAATCAAATGCTCTTCACGGCTGGCTATTCCCTCACGACAGGTGGTTTTCTCTACTACTTCATGGGAGCGTTGGGAGCAGCCACCTGGGTTCTCACTGTTCTGCTGACCTTGCCGGAAATCGTGGGTGTGCTCGCTGTACTGACGCCCCTGGCTTTGCGGCTCACCGCAAATCGAAAACGTCTGTTTGTTGCGACTTCAATACTGGCTCGGCTCTGTACGTGTGGGATTCCGCTCGTTGTCCTTCTGCCGGAGAACTGGTCGAAGCTGAGTTTCCTGATTGGCGTCCTGGCATTGCAGGGAATCTTTCAGTCGATTGCCTATACGGCATATCTCTCCTGGCTGAGTGATCTGGCCTCCGAAAACAGCTGGGGCCGATTTTTTGCCCGGCGAGATATCGCCAAAGCCCTCGTCCTGATATTCATTCCTGTCGCGGCATCGATCCTGAAAGATTATCTGCGCGATCCCCTCACCACTGATTCCATCGAATGGGCGGGATATCTCATCGCCTTCGGAGTTGGAAATCTACTCCAGTTGATCTCTTTGATCCCACTCCTGAAATGGCCTGCCGTCGAAGTCAATTCTGAAGTCGCTCACCAGACAGCACCCACCATTCCATCAATGACGGATCACCCCGGCTATTCAATGCGGGGCTTTCTCGGAATTCTCGCTTTCTCCTGGTGGTTGGCCTTTTTTCAGGGGATGACACAAACCACCTTCTTTCTCCACAGCTATCGAGAACTGCAAGTCAGTTTGACGAATTACTATCTACTGACCGGTGTCATGTATGCACTCCAGATGGTGACCGCTGCGATCGCCGGGCAACTCGGAGATCGACGTGGTTACCGCAACATGCTGTTGCTGAGCACATTCGCAGTCAGCTTTGCGATTCCTTTCTGGATGTTTTCATTACAGGGAAACTGGCTCTGGCTGTGGGGAGCGTATGCGATGTGGGGATTATTCGGAGCCGTCAACCTCTCGTTACAAAATCAATTATTGATCGTCACGCCCAGACATCGAAACACGTTTCAACTGGCGTTGTGCCGTCAGGGAGCCGGTCTGATCGCCGGGCTGACCGGACTGGCGGGCGGGTTCTGGTTGGAAAAGCAGTTGGCAAGTGAGGCTCCATTCCAATGGATGAACTACGAATGGAATCCGTTCCTGCTGATTTTCGCCCTCTCATTCCTGGGACGCCTGACGGCTCCACTCTGGCTATTTCTTGTGCCACGAGGCAGGTAAGTGTTGAAGGATCGATTCGTGATTAAACTCAATAACATCACTTTTGTGAAAATCAAGAGATGAATTCATCGATTTTCCATTTGGAGTTGAAACCATAATTATTAGTGTGGAGTCACTTGAAGAACTCTCCACAGTTACCGATTCTTACAAGCTGCACTGATCTCATTTCCAACACCTCCTCAAACAGGTAGAAATCTCATGGAACGCAAACAGGCTAAAGACTTCGATCAGAAACTTCTCGATCTTTACGACGACTACGCCCACGGCCGGGTCAACCGCCGCGACTTTGTTCGTGGTGTCGGTGCGTTTGCCGTAGGCGGCATGACCGTCGAAGGATTGATTCAGGCGATCAGCCCGAACTATGCGTGGGCCGAGCAGGTCAAGAAAGATGACCCGGCTATCAAAACCGAAACGGTCAAGTACATGTCTCCCAAAGGGGCAGGAGAGATGCAGGGTTACATGGCCTGGCCTGCTAAGGCAACTGGCAAATTACCCGCCGTGCTGGTCGTGCATGAAAATCGTGGTCTGAATCCCTACATTGCCGATGTGGTACGTCGACTGGGCAAAGCCGGCTTCCTGGCCTTCGGCCCCGATGCCCTTTATCCACTGGGAGGATATCCCGGCAACGACGACGAAGGCCGGGCCATGCAGCAGAAGCGGGATTCCGAAGAAATGGTGCACGACTTCACCGCCGCTGCCAAAATGCTCGATACTCACAAAATGTCGAATGGTAACGTCGGTGTCGTCGGCTTCTGTTATGGGGGCGGAATCTGTAATACATTGGCCGTCGAGATTCCCGATGTGATCGATGCAGCCGCTCCTTATTACGGACGCCAACCCGATCCAGCCGATGTCTCAAAAATCAAAGCGGCTCTCTTAATCCACTACGCCGGCCTCGATGAACGCATCAACGCCGGCTGGCCTGCGTATGAAGATGCCCTCAAGAAGAATGACGTCGATTATCAGGTTTTCTTTTATGAAGACTGCAACCACGGCTTCCATAACGATACGACACCCCGATTTGACGAAGAAGCCGCAGAACTTTCGTGGAAACGGACCATCGATTTCTTTAACAAAGAACTTGCATAGTTGATAAATTAAAGAACCACGGATTCGCCGGAGAATCCCAGACTAAAACATCTGTGAAATTCCGTGCGTATCAGTGATTCTTTTTTACCTCAGGTTTATCAAGGTTACTCCCGCACACGTTCCTCAATCGTAATTTTGAACTCATCCGAATTCGCTTTCAATTCGGGAGCATACATCGCATAACTGAAGGTGGGCAGAGCTGAGAAGGTTCCGGGGATTTCTGCTCGCAGACGATACTTCATACTACTGGTTCCTCGCTGAAGTGCCCGCACAAAGAAGGCAACTTTCTCATCCCGGAATTCAGCATACGCTCCATTTCCGCCTTCAATGTAACCACTTCGAATATCGACCGGTTCCGTCCCCGCGGCTTTGAAGTCTTCCAGGATGACATATTCATAATCGTTCTTGCTGTCGATGCCGAGTTCGATTTCGAGCAGATCACCACTGACAACCTCATCGCCCGGTTGCAGTTCAATCCGGTCATACTCTTCCACTTTCTGAGAGACAACCTGACCACTCGAACCCGCGACATTCGTCTTCGCATCCTTCTTCGGAATCAGTTTGTAAACGGAACGTCGAACTTTCAATTCCAGTCCGGTCGCCGTGATCGGATCTTCCAGTGTGAAGTTCGTGAGGTAGGCATTCCAATACAGAGGCCCGCGGCCCACCTTGCGGAATTCAACCGTGTGTTGACCGGTCGTCAATGCTTCGCCTTCGATGACTACCGTTCCATCGAAGGTCAGCAGGTTCTTGCCATCGATATGAATCTGCTGTTTGACCTGACCATCAACCAGGACTTCGAGATCCATGTCCGGCTGATCTTCTCCCGATGCCTGCAGATACTCCGCCAGTGCTTCAATGCATAACGAGGTATCTCGCGTACTGTTCCAGTAAGTCGAATGCTTGCGGTTATTGAGCAGATACTTAACGAGTCGCGGAGCACGCACACCGTTCGGTTCAACTCGGGAGAGCAGTTTCAGATAGTACGCATTCGCTTCGACTTCATTTCCGTGCCAGTACCACCACGAGTAGCCCACAGGAATTTTCAGATAAGCGGTCTCGTTTTCCAGATCCTCAACGTAATACTGCTCGATGTTCTTGAGTACCATATCAAGGCGATCCTGCACTTCAAGTTTGTGAAGTGTCAGTCCGAACATCGCCAGCGAGTAAACCGATAGCTCGGTACGATCCCGATACAGATAATCCTGCATCTGCTGATTTTTGATCCCCGCATCGACAAGAATCATATACACCAACGCATCAAGATTGTTTGCCTTAGTGCGATAAGGATGCTCGGGCTTCTTGGCTTCTCCTTTCTTCAGCAGACGAACCTGTTCGTCCTGATACTTTTTGAGCCACTTGATTCCGCGATCAAGCATGCCTTCGACCAGCACCATGCCGTTGGCCTCGGCCACCTGCAGACCATGCACAACTGTTGCAGTGGTATGTGGGTAAGCATGCTCGCCGTAACCGGAGAACCAGCCCCAGCCGCCGTCGGAAAGTTGCATGTCGGTTAGACGTTTGAGGCCGACTTTGACAATTTCGTTCATCTTGTCGGTGTTATAAACGGGATTAGTCTCGAACCGTTTCCATTGAGCGGCTCGTTCGTCAGCCTCGCCAATTTCCTGAGCATTCAGATTTGTTACCTTCTTCTGGATCTCTTCCAGGTTGACGCCCAGGTCCTGCAAAATCTTTTGAGTGATCACCGCAGGCACAAACCGATTGAGCGTCTGTTCGGTACAGCCGTAAGGGTAATCGAGCAGATAAGGCAACGCATCGATCATCGCTCCAGCCAGTGTCGGTGAATAGCGGATTTCAAATCGCGTTTCATTGGGACGACGCTCGGCTGGCACATTGATGGTGAACTTGCCTGCACCATCGTCATTTCGAAGTACACCCGTAAACGATTCCGTTTTCAACATGCCGTGCACATAAACCGGGAAGGTCATCTGCATGGCATCCGAATCAGCATCGGTCAAGGCTTTCACCGTGATGACCGCAGAACCTTCGGCTGTCGCTTTAACACGCCAGTCGACGCGTTGTTCTCCACCGGCAGGAATGGTGATCGTTCGTGTCAGTTCATCCATTCCGTTGAGTGTTCCTCCCTCAAGCACCATCACCACCCGAGTGGACTTGGCTTCTTCGAGATAGTTATGCACATTCGCAGAAATGATGACTTCATCTTTTTCGACAAAGAACCGAGGAGCCTGCAAACGGACCAGTACATCCTTAGCCGTCACGACGGCCGCTTCGCCTTCACCAACGCGAGTTCCCTCACCCATCGACCAGGCTTTGAGTTTCCAGGCGGTCAGATTTTCCGGCATGTTGAACGTGACCGTCGCCCGGCCATTTTCATCGGGCGTAACATTGGCAGACCAGTATGCGGTATCAGCAAACTCCTTGCGAATGGTCGGCTCAATCAGATTTGCCTCGCCGCCGAGTCCATCGTTTCTGAAGCCGGAACTATCCTTATCAGCAGCGGACTTCTCTAAAGCCATCCCCGCCATCGGAGCAGCCATTGGTGCCATTCCATCGGCCATCATATTCATTCTACTCATTTTGGAACGAACGATTCCAAAATCCTTGCCGGATTGATTTTCAGCCAACTCAAGTTGAAAACTAGTGACTTCCGTATCAGCCACCAGATTTCCGAAGATTCCAATCGCCTGCATGCTCAGTTCATTCGGCTTGAGAATATTTCCGAAATATCTCTGCAAAGAAGATCGATAACTCGCATTGTGAGAACGTCGAAACTTCCAGAAGAATTCGCGTATTTCAGGAACATTACTTCCCCCGGAAATGTATTCGACACTGCGATCATAAACCGTCAGCACGGTCGATCCCTGAATCGGTTTGCCGTCCATGTCGGTCAGAATCACATCCACCTTCGCTTCGCTGCCCGGGAGATACCGTTCCGCAGAAGGTTCGACACTCACATTGATGATTCGTTTTTCCGGAGGAACGACAATATCTTTCAACTGCTGATAGATATTCGCATCGCTGAGCGTCATCGCCTCAATGAAGAAATTCGGCATGTCTTCGGATTTCACACCAATATCGACAACCGTACTTTTCCCCTGCATTCGAATTGTTTGTGGGGGCAGATAAACGCCGTTCGAAGGTCGCAGGAACAGCAGGACAGTCGAGTTTTCCTGATTCGTATTGATCATCAACTTGACGGTTTCGCCCGGCTGATACGATTTCTTATCCGGTACAATTTCCAGATCATTAAACCGATAGTCCGCCAGATTCGAACCTTCTCCCCGAACCACAAATACAATTCCTCCCTCACGAGAATTCCCTTTCGCATCGGTCACCGTGCAGGAGAGTCGGAATTGACCAGGCTGACTGGTTTTGAGCTTCTGTTCAACCATTCCATCAGCATTCGTTTCTGTCTCCCATTTTTCGACTTCCGTTTCCTGAGGCTGACCTTTTTCGTCGTAACGAATTTGATACAGCTTGATCACAGTCGGGCCGACAATCGGCTTTTTATCCAGTGTTTGGGCTTTGATGCTGGCGGTAGCCGTGTCGCCAACGTTGTAGTAGCCACGATTCATCCAGGTGAAAACCTGGAACGGATCGCGAGCAACCAGCACAGAACCGGAGCCGACAATCGTCCGGCGGGATTCATCGACCACTTCAGCCGTAATCGAGTATTTATGGTCGGTATCACCATGAAGTTCTTTGGCTAACTCGGTATCAATTTCAATTTCGATCGTGCCATCGGGGCCAATCGGAACTTCGTTTTCCATAATCACTTCCGGAGGATCAGCCTGATTGTGCCACCACCACGGAGTTGGCGGCAGACAACCCCAGCGATTCCAGCCGGGATACCACTTGTAATTCTCACCAAACCACCAGTAGCCATTCCCGTACAACCAGTCGTAAGGTTCGATGGGGAACCAACGGGAATCGTGGGAGGTTCGTTCAACTTTGTACTTCACAAACCCTTTCGTGACGGGAGCACCGAAGTAGTATTTCGCTTTAACAGTCGCGGTTACCTTGTCGCCGAGTTGAATCGGCTCATCAGGAGCATCAACCGTCACTTCGTATTCCGGCTTTTTGTATTCCTCAACGCGGAAGGAATTTCCACCACCAACATTGCTGGCATTATCCCAGGGAACATTGATCGAATAACTTCCCAGTGTCGCATCATCCGGCAATGCGAGTTCATCATCGAATCCACCGTATTCGTCGGCTGTGTACGTCTTCTCCAGAACCTTTTCGCCACGCGGATCTACGATCTCAACTCGGAACGACTTGCCTGCGAATTTGCATTTGTCTATGTTTTGATAATCCGCCTGACGAATCCAGAACTTGAATTTGACCGCTTGCCCGGGACGATAAACCGGACGATCAGTAATCGCATAAACTTTGTTTTGCTGATACGTTACCCAATGCCGCCTCTGATGCCAGATGCGATCAAACCCGAGATGAGCAACTCGTCCATCTTGCGATTTCGCTGTCACCAGCCAGTTCTTATTATGATCCTGAAGCTTTTCACCAACAACTAACTGCCCATCCGCATCGCAGCGGTCGGCAAATTCCGAGACGATGATATTCGGTCTTCTATTCTGCTGAGATTCGACTTTGTAACCAAAGAATTGTGTGGTCACATTCGGAATCGGCTCGCCCGTTTTTGTATCGGCGAAGTAGTACCACTGTTTGTTATCGAGTGGTTTCTGCACAATGCTCATATTGTCCAGCCAGACGACAATCCGGCTCGTATTGCCGTCTTTCATCTTCGCGATCAGCAAATACGCCCCCGCATCTTTCAGCGGAGCGTTGATCGATACCCGTCGATCCAGATGATCTTCCCGCGGCTCTAGCGTTTCTGTCCATTTCGCAACCGATTTCCCCCGATATCGCGTCTGATTTTTGGCAATAATCTGATGGCCAATGTCTCCCAACTGAGCCTTGTCCCAATCCCACTTGGCAGGCTGCGATTTCAGATACGCTTTCACATCATTAATCAGCAACTCATGCTTGAGAGCGAACGCTTCCAGTTCGAGGAGTTCGCCATTGCGAAACTTGAAGGAGAGTTCAATCTGATCGCCAACTGGTTCGATGGATGTTCCTTCAAAGGTGCCCCAGGGATCGACAATCTGACTGAGCTGTTTCGCTCGGCTGTTGTTGTCATCGTCGCCATGTTTTTCGATAAGCGTTTTGAGAAACTCGGCTGCTCGCGGATACTGCATCCGGTTTTCAAAGATGCGGACAAGACTCTGCAAAGCCGATTCATCGTATCCTGTTTTTGAATTCTCCACGATTTGCTTGAACAGCTGAATCGGATTGTATTCTTCAGGGAATTCGAAGCGTTTGACACCATTGGCCAGCCGGGCAATGGTTTCATTTTCTTTCAGACTGCGAACGCTGAACTTTCCCTTCTCGGCATCAGCTTCGTCTTCATCCTGACCGCCGCGCAGTAGCGAAATATAACCTCCGAGTGTCTGCACACCGAATTGACCAAATGCAAAATTGGCTCGAGTCCAAAGTACCTGGTTTTCCAAAGCCGGATTCGCTTTGACAGCTTGATCGAGCAACCATCTCCAGCGTTCCCCATCACTACTTGCGGTTTCCCAGGATTCAGGTACGGCATAGACAACCGGATTTCCATCGGCATCAACGGGTGCTCCCTGAGTGCCGGAAACATGAGTACTCCCAAAATCGGTAGGATCAAAATAACGATTTGAGGGATTTACATTGGGCAATTCGGAAAGATCGGTTATCGCCTGCAGTTGCCAGCTTTGAGAATTATTCTGTCGTGAGGACATCACATTTTGAGCAAACTTCAGATAAAACTCGCCCTGCTCTTGTGCAGTCCCATTTTTGACCTGAGCCATTGCTTCCTGAAACAGTTGCAGCGACCGAACACGATCTTGTTCAAAGGCATTGACATATTCCGCCCCCTGACTTCGACGACGATTCCCCCTCTGAAACTCCCCTTCGACAACAAAACCATAGTGAGGGATCCGTTGATAAGTTTCCGCGACATGAACTTTGACCTGCCAATCATCCGGATGAGTTTTCAAACAGGATTCCAATGCGAGATCAATCTCATCGATTCGCCCGAGTCGATTCAGACATTCGACGAAAGAATCCAGAGATTCATCGATCTGTTTTGGAGTCGCCTCTTTATTCATAAGCACCTTACGATAATTTTCCTGAGCGTCGTTGAAGTTTCCCTCTTTCCGCAGCTTATCGGCACTGGTTTTGAGTTCGTCGACCGACATTTCCGCTCCGTATAAGAAGAGTCCCAGAATGGAAATGCCAAGAAAGCCCAGCAGAAATCCTGAAATACGCATCGCACCAATCCTTTTATTATCTGCAAGAGTACGACGGCCCGTGTCATACCTGATGTCAATCGGAATCATAACGCCTGAATTGCCCGAGTGGGAACTGAGTATGGATATTCAACAGACTGGATGAAACCCATCTTACTTCCTGCATTAGGACGATCACTTTGCAGGAATAGTTCCCGACAAATTCGACCACAATGAGCAAAATGTGACCAAACATGAAAATGAGACTCATACGGATTCTAATTAACAATAGCGAGTTTCCATCCCAGTTTGTCAGCTATTGGCATTTCCTGGTTATTCATATGTCATCATTGGATTTTGAGCGAAACATCATCGAAAAAGTGTAGGAAATCATTTCAGTGCTCTGTTTCAAATGAAACTGCAAAGTCCTATGAAAGTAGTAATAAATCACGCAAAGACGCAAAGAGTTTAAAACGAGGTCTTCAATAAATCTTTGCGGCTTTGCGGCTTTGCGTGAAACAATTTTTATCAATATTGCAGTACAAGCACGAATAAAAAAAAAGCGTATTCGGTTTCCCAAATACGCTCCTGAAGATAAAAACTGATTTCATGAGAAATCAGTGAGTTTTGAGTTAAGCAGCCTTTGCATTACTGGTCTTATTGGACGGCACTTTATCCTGAACATCTTTGGCCAGGCCGAGTTTTTTCATCGTCCAGATCATCGCGTAAGTAATGTCAATTTCCCAGGCACGGTGACCATGTCGAGCCAGTCGCTGGTAGGCATGGTGATTGTTGTGCCAGCCTTCGCCGTAGCTCAGGAAGGCGACCCACCAGTTATTGCGGGACTGATCGCGGGTTTTGTAATTGCGGTAACCCCAGACGTGTGTCGCGGAGTTCACAAACCAGGTGCCGTGATAAACGGCAACTTGACGCAAACAGAAACCCCACAAAAAGACAGACAGGCCAACTCCACCAATCACATATTCGCCCAGTGCATAAAGAGCGGCTCCGGAGGCAATCAGGATGATGGGGTAAGTGTAGTGCAGGAACCGATGCATGGGGTCCTTCCACATATCGGGAGCCCAGCGGGAAAGCAGTTGCTGAACTTCTTCATTCGATTTCGCAGGCTGCAACCAGATGAAGTGAGCCCACCAGAAACCTTCCAGTGGTGAGTGAGGATCCCCTTCCTGATCGGACAGGGCGTGGTGTTTACGGTGTGTCGCGACCCAGAAAATCGGGCTCCCTTCTCCAGAAATAATTCCGCAGCAAGAGAAGAAGAATTCGAGTACGCGGGGCACCTTGAAGCTGCCGTGAGTCAGCAGTCGATGATACCCCAGTGTCACTCCCAGGCAGGCGGTCACAAAGTGCAGCACAAAGAACGTGATGACTCCCGCCCAGCTGAAGTAGAAAAATGCGAAAATCGCAGCGACGTGGATCCCTGCCAGCCAGAGAGCAACTCCCCAGTTAACACCATGAGGGAAACGACTTTTGAGCGTTTGCCATTTGGTTTTTGGTTTCGTATCCGCAGGCTCCTCGGCTGCCTTCAAAAATTCGGCAGGTGGAACGATCGGCTCGTTGAGAGGATCGCTATCCCTGTACTCCGTTGGATTGCTAATGGTTGAACTCAATATCTGCTCCTTTATGAAACAACCAGATATCGCTGGTTGTCAGATTTTTAGTTTTTTAGAGGCCCTGCCGGGCTGGAATTTGAGGTGAGCAATTTTTCTCCCAATAAAAGGACCAGGAAAATCATTCGCTCTTCAGATTTAACGTCTTGGCTCCGCACTCGTGGGGTTTGATTCAGTTTTCATTCTGAACTCATTTCAATCTGAACGGTGAGCAACCTGCTCGATTCCAGACCTGTAACGTAGACTAAAGTCCTTAAAGTGCCAACGATGCAGGCAGAATGAATTATTCTCAGTTGTCATACTCATACAGCTGAGTTGATTGAGATTCCATATTCAGGAGGGGTTATTCAGATGCAGAATTCAGGCTGAGAAAGCATCAACTTCGGAGTATGTTTGTTCCAGAGATCGCCGCCTTGAGAACAAATGTCACAGTTTTACTTGCTCAACTCCCTTGATCAGTCAGAAATTTCGTGTCTTCGCACGAAGTAAGGCTTGTAAGCGAATTGTCTCTGGCGATTTGGCTACCAATTGTTAGTTAACAATTTTTGCTGAGCTGGAGACCAGTCCATGCATTTTACGGCGATCCTTCACCTTGCATAGTACCGAATCGATAAGATTTCTCCAAACTCATTTTGTGACATTCACTTACGATGTGTCACTATGACGCATAAAAGCTTGTTCAAACCATAAGCAATTCATATCTGCTCTGCGAACAAAAAATTTCGATTCAAAGCATTCAAAATCATAATTTTCAACCTGATTTAATTGCAATCTCAGGATTCTTCCAAAATTCCCATCATTTGACATTGAGAGGAATATTCCATAACCCTCTACCTGGTAATAGGATACCGACATTTACGCTGCGTGTCATTGCACAATTGGGTTTCGAATAGCATTGGTTACAATGATTCTGTAATAACTTCTGAAAAATTGCTTTGTTGACTGAAAAGAGGCGGTGCTGTGGCGAGTCAAAACAACCCTGAAAACAATTACGATGCACTCCTGCTGGTCGCCTTTGGGGGGCCGGAGGGGATGGATGATGTGATTCCGTTCCTCGAAAATGTATTGCGAGGCCGAAATGTCCCCCGAGAACGGATGCTCGAGGTCGCCCATCATTACGAAATGTTCGGCGGCGTAAGCCCAATCAATCAGCAAATGCGAGACCTGCTCGATGCGCTCAAACCTGCGCTCAAAGAGGCTGGCATTAATCTGCCCGTTTACTGGGGCAATCGAAACTGGACACCTTACCTCACGGATGAAATCCAGCAGATGGCTGATGACGGCATTCAATCGGCTCTGGCTTTGATGGTTTCCGCCTACAGTTCCTACTCCGGCTGTCGGCAGTATCGGGAAAATGTCTACGAGGCTTGCGATAAAATTGATTCGGGGACTGCTCCCCGCGTCGACAAATTGCGAGTCTTCTACAATCATCCTCTATTTATCAGCGCGAATCTGGATCGGCTGCAGGCCGCAATCGCTGAAATCCCGGAGGATCAACGGGAGAATGTCCAGATTGCCTATACCGCTCACAGCCTGCCGATGAGCATGGCTCAAACCTGCGACTACGAAAAACAACTCCAGGAAACTGCTCGACTCCTTTCCGAACAGGCAGGTTTACGGGATGATCAATGGGAATTGGTTTACCAGAGCCGAAGTGGAAGACCGCAGGACCCCTGGCTCGAACCCGATATTCTCGATCATCTGGAAACTCTGAATAAATCAGGCCACAAAGCCGTCGTGATTGCCCCGATCGGATTTCTCTCCGATCACATGGAAGTCGTCTTCGATCTCGATGTCGAAGCCCGCGATTACGCCAAAGAACACAATATGAACTTAAGCCGTGCCAAAACGGTCGGCACCCATCCCGATTTCATCGCCATGCTCGTCGAACTGATTCAGGAACGCCTCGATCCTTCGCTACCAAAACGTGCCATCGGCAAATATCCCCCCAATCACGATGTCTGCCCCACCAACTGTTGCCCCGTCGCTCGCAGGCCTGCTGCCACCTGAGATTTCTCAGCAAATCTGAGAGATACCATCAGAAATGGCTAAATCTTTCTGAACGACAGTCGCACATTCTGATTGCGTAAACCCCAATAATCTGGGATTGGACCAGCCACTCTGGACAATCGGAAATTCGTATTTCCATGTTATCCAACAAGATACGTCGTCTTCCTTATTCCTGCATTACTCCTTTGGCATAGCCTTTGCGTGATTTCAATTTCAGCGGGGACAACTGAAATCAACCAAGGGAGACTAACCATGATTGGCTATCATCATTTGTATTATAAACTCGGTGTAGCCTTGCTGGCTCAGACAATGACATTTTCCACAATGGGCGTATTATCCATTAAGACTCTCGATGGTCAGGAACAGGTCGCTGTCGAAGATGCTGAAAAAGAACTACAAACGGCTTTGCTGAATTCTAAAGATCAGATACCGGAAATGGCTCCTGATCAGCAAGCCGAGTCAATGGAAGTTTTTCTGACTCTGCTTCATGAATCTGAAGCCGCGATTCAATCTGTAGATCGCTACACAGCTACCTTGGAAAAGCAGGTTCGTGTCGACGGAGAACTACAGGATCCTGAAGAGATCGAAGTCAAAGTTCGTCACAAACCATTCAGTGTCTACATGCAGTGGAAAGGTGATGGCCAGGAGGCTCTCTATGTCGATGGCGAGCATGAAAACCATGTCCTCGCCCGAGCCAAGACAGGCCTGGCCGCCTTAAAGGGTGTGTGGAAGCTTGAGCCTGACTCTAAAAAGGCAATGGAAGGGAATCGATATCCAATTACGGAAATCGGAATTCAGAAATTAACTGAGCGGGTTCGTAAATTCTTTACTGATGAAAATAAATGTGAAGTCTTTACCTGTACCCATGAAATGCAGGACCTGGAAGATCATCCAACAATTGTCGTCCAGATGACCTTCCCTTCTCAGGAAGAATCAAAATATTCAACCTGTAAATATCTGTTTGATGCAGAATCAAAATTGCTTTACGGCGTCGAACTCTGCGAATGGGATTACAAAGGGGATCCAGCAGGAATAGCCGAAAAATATATCTATCACGATTTCAACTGCATCGATTGTCCTCACGACAAGGAGTTCGATTCAGAAAATCCAGAATACTCCCTGGCAATGGACGAAGATTAATCCCATTGCTGTAATCAACTATTGAGACATTGATACAGGCGAGTGAGTTACTTTTGACTCACTCGCCTGTTTTGCGTGATCATTGTCATCTATGGATTGTCGTTGACAATGATAGTTCATCATGCGAAGCGGAAAGATTATTCCAAGTCCCCGTTGTCGAGTTCTGTCTGCAGGAATTTCGATATGACCTTAACATGATCCTATTCCAGGCGCTATCGGTCGCCTGTTGAATTTGACGTTGTTGACGATCTATCGATTTGACTCCTAAGATAGCAGCCCTGCTGGAGAATTTTGAAATCACTTAGACAGACACTGGAACCAAAGGGAATGTCACAAACGAATCGGATTCGCCGACTGCTGCGAATTGTGGCGATTCTTCATTCTGGACGAGCCGTGAATGCTCCCGATCTGGCCAGGGAGTGTGAGGTTTCCCGTCGAACAATTTTCCGGGATATTGAGAATCTACGGGATTCGGGACTGCGAATTTCCTATGACGATAAGAAACAAACTTATCGATTTGAAAACAGCCGCTTTCTCATCCCGGCTGATTTGACTGCGGAAGAAATTCTGGCCCTGCTGGTGCTTTGTCAGGATCTTGCGAATTCAGATTCGGGAATTCCCTATCTGGGGCCGGCTCGTATGGCGGCTTTCAAACTGGCCAGTCGTTTGCCGAAGGAGGTCCGCCAGACGGTCGGGGAATTGATGGAGTTACATCACCTGCATCTTCCCGCCAAAGCAGCTCTCGATCAGTCTGAGAAATTGTATGAACAGATACAAACCTCGCTCAAAACACGACATCCCTTACTCATCGAATACAACAGTTTTACGGATCAGAAAGTATTACGAACCCGACTCAATCCCTATGCCCTCTATTTCGGGAATCGAAGTTGGTATGTGATTGGCTATGCCTCGCAATTCCGGCAGGTGCGCACTTTTCATCTGAAGCGATTTCTAAACGCAGAATTGCTCCCCAGGCAAACATACAATATCCCGGAGAGATTCTCTCTGGAGAAGTATTTCGGCAATGCCTGGCATATGATTCGGGATAAATCTCAGAAGCATCATGTGATCATTCGGTTTGGTAAAACCGTTGCCGGAAATGTGGCCGAAGTCCTGTGGCATAAAACTCAGAAGATCGACTATTTCGATGATGGCACGATCGATTTTCATGTGGAAGTCGAAGGCTTGAAGGAGATCTGCTGGTGGATTCTCGGCTACGGAAATCAGGCTTACGTTGTGCAACCGCCGGAATTACGTAACATGATAGTGAACCACGCTCAGCAAATGATTGAGCAATATGAAAACAATCCCCCAACCTGACCGTTCTCCCCTGTGTGGAGAACCCCACCAATTCGATAACGAATTTACTTCTGGAGATTCCCATGAGAACATTCCTGATGTCTTGCTGTGTTGCATTTCTAATCTCAACCACATCTTTTGCAGACGACTTGAACAAGGGAGACAAGCAAGTGCTACGCATCGGCATTATTGGTCTGGATACTTCTCACGCAGTTCATTTCACAAAAACAATTAACAGCGACACACCCTTACCGCAATTTTCAGGATGTCGCATCGTCGCCGCCTATCCTCACGGCAGTGCCGATATTGAATCAAGCGTGAGCAGAATTCCCGGCTACACCGAAGAGGTCCAGAAGTATGGCGTCGAAATTGTCGATTCGATTCCCGCACTGCTCGAAAAAGTCGATGCAGTTCTGCTGGAAACAAACGATGGCCGTCCGCATCTGGAACAGGTTATTCCTGTTCTCAAAGCAGGCAAACCCGTGTTTGTCGACAAGCCGGTCGCGGCTTCTCTGGTCGATGCGATCGCGATTTATAAAGCTGCTGAAATTCTGAATGTGCCTCTGTTTACTTCGTCTTCATTAAGATTCACAACCGGAGCTCAGGAAATTAAAGCTGGGGCCATCGGAGAAATTCTCGGCTGCGACACCTTCAGCCCCTGTCCGATTGAAGCAACTCATCCCGATTTATTCTGGTACGGAATTCATGGAGTCGAACCCCTCTTCACTTTGATGGGCCCTGGTTGTGAAACTGTGACCCGTGTACATACCGAAAGTTGTGATGTTGTCGTCGGAACCTGGTCGGATGGACGTATCGGAACATTTCGCGGGCGACGCGGCAAAGATGGCAAATACATGGGCGGCTACGGCGGTACCGCGTTCGGTACAAAAGGCACACGACCAATCGGCAGCTTCAGTGGATACGAGCCTCTGCTTTCAGAAATCATCAAATTTTTCAAATCGGGAGACACTCCGATCGATCCTCAGGAAACACTGGAAATCTACGCGTTTATGCAGGCCGCCGATGCCAGCCGTCAACAAGACGGAAAAACGGTTTCTCTGAAACAGGTGATGGATGATGCCAGCAGCAAAGCGAAAGAGATTCTCAAAGAGAAATATGATCTGGAGTGATAGACAATATAGTAGTATTCCAACTATCGCT
>DEML01000067.1 GCA_002359185.1 Planctomycetaceae bacterium UBA2671 | reverse complement strand
GATTTAACATACAAGGCACAGAGACCACGGAGAAGTCTTGATATCAAAGGCTTATAAAGTGTTCGATTGTTTGGTAATTACAGGTCTTTCCGAAAATTTTTCAGTGTCCTCTGTGTCTCTGTGGTTTTGATCTTTCTTAAAATCTTTTTTGTCATTTTCGAAGTTTGATTTCAAACTGAAGTTTTGCAAAACTCCAGATCAAAGATAATTTTTTCATTAGGAAGAAATTTCATGGAGGTTCCTGAAGATACAAAATCTCTGAATACCAGTCGAAATCGATTTTTAATCAGTCTGGTTTTTGCTGCACTGATCGTGTTGCTGCTGATGTTTTGGACCGCTTATCGAGAGCAGTCGAGCGTCGCTGAGATTCCGGGGTTTGTTGAATCGCGACAGACGATTCTGGGGCGTGTTCAGGCAGTGCATTTGAACAATGTGACCGATGCTGAAATTCATCGACTTGTTCTTGCTGATTTGGGATCGTTGAAATCTCTGCAGATTTCCGAGAGTCAATTGAGTGCAGCCGGGATCGATGAGATCTGTCAGTTGGACGAATTGATTTTTCTGAACCTGGCCGGGACCAGCTTTCCGGAATCGGAAGTTTCAAAATTATCGCAGTTGAGTCAACTCGAAAAACTCGATCTGACTAATTGCGGAATTCCCTCACAAGTCGTGATTGATTTGCAAAAGCAAATTCCTGAGACCCGGATTTTTAATTGAAGCAATTTCACAAGGTTTCTATAGCCGTTTCCATAAATGCGTAGCGGAGATCGACTGGACATATAGGCCCAAACCATCAAAAAGCCGCAAGAATAATCAGCAAACTGCTTTAATTCGGGGTTATCTTTCTGTGTACGATTTACCAATCGTATTTTTCGCGGACAGTCCCATCGTTGGCAGTATCGTACAGCACTCCAAAGCCTGAATAGGTTAGTGAGATTTCTTCAGAGGTATTCTGGGTTCCAGCAGTATCTTCACCAAACGACATGAAGTTACGGATTCTGACATCTCTCATGAAATAGGTCGTCTTATGTTTTGCGGAAGACGTATCAACGTCTCGATCGTCTTTATCGGGAATGGCTCGATCCGGATGTGGAACTTCCAGAACTGCCATGCTGATTTGTGTATCATTCGCACAGTATTTGAAGAGTTTGGGTGAGGTACGGTCATGAGGTTTAATCAAAGACATGCTATAGCTGTTTGAACCGGATCTGGCTGAAAGATCGAAGCGAAAGCTTTGGATTGAAATCCAGCTACGATAAGGCTTGACCAGAGAATCACCTGGGATTTCGATATTGGCAACCTGGATTGTACCCGAGGCCACATTATTCGTTACTGTTCGAGGAATATATGAATCAAACCAGTTCCAGATATTCTGTCCCGTCGGAAATGTTGCGGAAGTCAGTAATGCAAGATGTGCAATCGCCATATTCTATTTCTCTTAAAATGTCCCAAACAACAGTCAGACTCAATTCGGAAACTTATTGATTGTCAGGTGACAACATATCCTGGAGTATTCCAGGCTTGTTCCGTACCTGTATCCCAGCCCTGCCAATCGGAATTCGCCACTTTGATGCTGAGCTTTGTATATAAAATGGACACACTTTCCACCCGAGTCGCCCCAAGGAACGTCGATTCATCTGCCCCTGATCCCGCCAGGCTCATGTTGGGAGCCTGACCATGGATTTGCAGATTGTAGCGTCTGGTGTCCTTAAAAAACCGGGTTTCCGAGGTATTCAAGCTGACAACCTGGCAGTTTTCTGCAACCACAATAATATTGCCCAGCGTTTCAGTCGAATCGAGAAAAGCGAGTCTGCGGATCTGAAATCCATTACAGCAGTGTTTAAAAAGATACGGTGTCACCTGATCGATATTTCGTTGCATAGTGATCAGTCGATGGTCCGCCCGTCCCGACTGCTGAGGGCCTCCACTACTGTTGACACCCCCGTATTCACGGACAACTCCGTATTGGATTTCCCGCACCTGTCCCCATGAAGTTGAAGGAATCGTCTGTTGTGCTTTGCCTTCAGGAGTATATTTGACCGATTTCTCGCTGAAGGTTCGGCCGGTCGCAAACCAACCCATTTTGGCAGCATCAAGAGTCACTGGTGTGGAGATCGGTACGCCCTCTGGAGTAAAGCCGGTCACCTCACTTCCAGTTCCCCCCATGACATTATCGCTATTACTTCCCATATGAAATTGAAAGGCGACCCAACCAACAATTGACGGCATATCAGTGTCCGATTTAAATAATCTAAAGCTAAAGTAAGAGCGTGTTTCTAAAGTTGTGCAGAACGAAATTCTATAGCAGACTGGATTTCCAACTCAGTGCTGAAGGGACATCGGTCGGCGATTCTTTATCGAGTTCTCCATCCCAGCCAACGGGTTCGAGTTTGGATTTGGATGCCGTGTCATTTTCTTCATCAGGATCAATCCAGTCGACCTTCCAACTGATCGAAGTGTAATGCAGCGACATAACTTCCATGGGCCAAGTCCCGGAAGACTCATAACTGAAGTTAGCGATGATTGCTTCGGTCATGGTAATCGTGAAAAAGGGAGCAATTTTACTGGAGTTCGTCAGACTGTTTCGGTCCTGACTGCAGACATAAATGACGGCGTTATCGAAGATGACTCCATTGCATGAGGCGGAGAAGAGTTTCGGGCTGGTTTTGTCGAAACCTTTTTGCACAACAAATAATCCATGATCACAAGGTCCGCGGCGATTACGAATATCTTCTCCCGAGTTTGGGCGAATCTGAGCAATTGGAGTTGAGACTCGATGTGAATATCCGGCAATGGCAATCATCTTCTGGGCAGGTGAAGAGCCGATCGGTTCTTCACCATCAATTCCCGTCAATTTCATAAACATCATGCCAGCCATAATCATCTCCAGTGTCTGTGTCGTCAGCTAATGAGTACATGCGAAGTGAGTGAATTACTCGATCAACTTGAGGGTTTTGGTCCGGTCTCCTGCAGTGTAATTCGAACTGAGAGGAGACAGACCCATCGACAATCCTAAACCCAACGCAGCCGTCGCTGCAGCAATGGCAGCCATAATGATATATGTTTTAATGTCTTCACCCCCCGATTGATCCTGAGTATCCCAATCACGATTACTCATTCCTGTGGGCATGTTCCAGTCGGAAACTTGATCGTAGGAACACCATTTGATGGTTTTGTATTTAATTTTGACGGTTTCGACATCTCCATTAAGTTCCCAACCTTCAATCAAACATTCCCGAAGCCAGATGATCATAAAAGGAACTCGAATTCCCTGGACCCCGTTGCCGATTTTTCGCCGAAACGCAAACAGAGCGTGTTTAACCGGTTCCTGGGCAGAAGCGGCAAATGCTAGCTGTGGTGTTGCATTGTCGCAGTTTTTGGTGAATGTCAGGCTGTCATGATCGGGTAATGAAATTTTTAGTTTGGAGTTTTGAAAGCGGGTAAAAGAGGTATTGCCAGCTACGCCTCCAGTAAAATTTGCTCCCCCTGCAGGTGCTTGAACAGGCGAATCCACCCAATCATCATCTCTCCATACGGACTCTTGTGAAAATTGCTGCCCTTGCACTTTGGGCTGTAAACGTCCCTGGGCTCCAAAACGATTTTTCCCTGCGTAGGAATTGAACTTACTTGTAGCCTGCCCCCTACGAACCCCGCGATGCCGTATAAAGTCATCTTCCACTTCATTTGCAGTTTGATCGACATAGGAAGCATTCAATGCATCACTGTAGGACCCAGCCGAAGAACCATAACTTTTCTCGACCATGTCGCCAGTAGCATTGATTGATCGAATCGTTCCCGAACTGAATCCGATGGAATTTGCCAGACCGGTGACACGAATCCATTTCACGAATGGCATATCCAGGGCATCACCCAGAATGAGGTTCTTCACATCTTTTAAATTGAGTGTAGCTGGATTGAAATCACCCGTTTTTTTCAATAGCAGATAGATCTGAGTATTCATTCTTCTGATCCTGACTTGAGAATTATCGCAAATGTTCAAACGGCTGCATTAACCAACAGTGGGATGTTCTTCGCCATCCATTCCTTTGATTCGCTGAATGGGATCGCCCAATGTGACTGGCCACTCCATCACCCAACTCCAGTTGCTGTGCAGCGTGCCGGTTTTGGAATTCCCTTGACGCTCCGAGCCGATTCCGGCATCGTTCCAGCGGACGCCCATTTCTCCGAAACGTAAACCGATCTCTTCGGTCGGGACATCCCCTCCGCCGGAAGGTGTGTAACTGCTGATATGCACAAATTGCATGCGATACACTAAATAGGGAGTAGAGGGGTCGGGGCCGAAGCATTGAATCTCGGCTGCTCCGATAAAACTTCCCTGACAACAATATTTGAACAACAATGGCGAGCGGGAATCGACTGCTTTTGTGATTTTCACATCGGTTCGATCGATTTTTTCCACGCTGCGAGGACGGCCGGGATCTTCACTGCCGACCTGATTGATTGAAAATCCGAAGTTCAACACTTCGATTGCACCTGGTCGATTGATGGCTGTGGTTCCGTACTTGCCATCGGTTGTCTCATCAAAAAGTTTCTCACTGAGGATGAGATACACATTACTCGTGGCCATGAATTCAATTCCCGCTTAATAAAACAAGGTTGAAAGTTGAGTGTTGAATGTTAAGTGTTGATGAATTATGGCAGAATCACTTTTTCAACTTTCAACCCTCAACTTTCAACACAACTCTCATGCGTTCGAGTTTGTTCCCAGATTCCAGCTTCCACTGATATTGATGGTGCCCGTGCCACCTTTATACAGCCATTTGATTTTTCGATAGGAGAGATCGATCTGTTCGATGGGCCCCATTTCCATAACTTCTGAATTCATAAACCCCGTGGGAACCGTCGTCGGATCTCCCATCAGATGCACCCGGGTGATATAAACATTTTCCAGGGTCACTTCAAAATAGACGGCTTTTTTCCAGGAGGAACTGGTCGTCCCCGAAGAGGCATTCGGCTGGCAGAGTGAGAGCACCGCTTTCTTATAAAGCGTTCCCTTACAGGCGGCTTCGAGCAATTTTGGCGATGTTTTATCGAGCAGTTTGATGATTCGAAAAGGGGAATGTTCGGAGCGAGTCTTACTTTCCGTCCCGGCATCATTCTGGGAAATCATGTTGGCCCGATTGATGATCTGCTCGAAAGAGACAATACTGATCTCTTTTTCATGCAGCGAATCGGTACTTTCCCCATCCAGCGTGGGCTCTGTCAGTTTGAGATAGGAGTCGAGTAGCACTGACAAGGGCTTTCCACTGAAGTGTATTGATTAAATCTCAAGCCGATATGATCAGCAGAACGACGTGCATTTTGACAACAAGGGGATTCCTCTTCACACATAAGTCAGACCGTCCGATAAGAATAGAAGCCCGACTGGTAAAGTTCAAGGAATCAACCGGGAATGCTCACGAATGGAAATCCTGTTTTCAAACCCACATAGTCCATCATCGGTTCTAAGATTCCCGAATGTGACAGAATTGGTATGCTATCGGAGAATCAAATACAAAAATCAGAGACCCTCCTCCTGATAATAGCTCCCGTTGAACTGGAAAACCCACACAGAAAGCTTCTGAATGGCGGATGAATTATCACAAGCCGATCGCGCTCTGACTATCAAAACCCCCTTGGGGAATGATAAGTTTGTGGCGATATCGCTCACGGGAACTGAAGGCATTTCTCGACCATTTCAATTTCTGGTCGATATGGTCTCCGAAGATCAGGCCATCGAATTCGATAAAATCCTGGGCAAGTCGGCCACCTTCAATGCCAAGCTCGATGATGATTATGAGCGAAACTTCAACGGCATCGTCTGGAGGTTTACTCAGGGAGCGGTTTCGAATATCGAGGATTCGATCCTGCGGAATTATCAGGCCGAGCTTGTGCCCTGGACTTACTTTCTGAAATTGAATTCGAACAGTCGCATCTTTCAGGAGAAAACGCCGCCGGAAATCGTCGAGCAGGTTTTCAAAGACAATGGCTTGACCGACTATAAACTCTCGCTGAAAGGGACTTACGCAAAACAGGATTACTGCGTTCAATACAACGAAACCGATTACGATTTCGTTTCCCGCATGCTTGAACAATACGGCATCTACTATTACTTCAATCATGAAGACTCGAAGCATACGCTTGTATTGGGAGATGCTGCGAGTGCTTATGTGGATTTGACAAAGAGCGAAGTGGATTACAGCGGGGATTTTTCAGATCCCATTATCGGAGAGATTGACTCCTGGTCTCGCCGTTATGAATGTATCACCGGGAAAGTGGAGCTGCGCGATTACGATTACGTGAATCCCTCGACGGCTTTGATTGCTAAAGAGAAGACGATTGTCAAACTGAAGTCGACTGCTTCCATGGAGCAATATGAATACGCGGGCGGATTTCTCAAAGCAGCCGATGGCAAAGCCCTGGCGACTGTTCGTATGGAAGCCCAGGAAGCGATGCACGATGTCGCCACTGGTTCGGGAAACCATCCCGGATTTCAGGCAGGGGGGAAATTCAAACTCAAATCTCATCCTGTTAAAGCTGAAGTGAATGCGAAGTACGTGCTGACTTCGGTTGAGCATCGTGCGCAGGAGCCGATTATCTTTTCATCTGGTCCCATCATCGGAGCCGGCGAAAAAGATATGCCGATCTACTGGAACAAATTCGAATGTGTTCCGAGCAAAGTCGCCTTCCGTCCCGCCCGTGTCACTCCCAAACCTCACGTGGCTGGTCCCCAGTCGGCTGTTGTTGTGGGGCCGAAGGCTCAGGAGATTTTCACCAACAAATTCGGGGAAGTGAAAGTCCAGTTCCATTGGGACCGCGAAGGCAAAATGGACGACAAAAGTTCCTGCTGGATTCGCGTAGCTCAAAGCTGGGCCGGTGGAAAATATGGGGCTCAGTTCATGCCTCGCGTCGGTAATGAAGTGATTGTCGAATATCTCGATGGAGACATCGACCGGCCGATTATCACAGGCAGTGTTTACAACGGCGATAACAGTACGATCTATGCCTTGCCGGATGAGCAGAATAAATCGGGATTCAAAACTCTCTCGACCGATAAAGCGAAAGCCAAGAATTTTAACGAACTCCGCTTCGATGATACGATCGGCAAAGAGGAAGTCTATTTCCATGCCGAGCGGGACTTCAATCGCGTTGTTGAAAATGACGACACTCTCAAAGTTGGTTTCGATGCCAAAGACAAGGGCGATCAGAAGATCGATATCTACAACAATCGAACCGTCACGATTGATAAAGGGGATGACACACTCACCCTGACAACGGGCTCGCGAACCGTCGAAATTAAAGCTGATGATGCACTCACCGTCAAAACTGGAAATCATACCATTGATATCAAAGCGGGAGAGAGTTCCATCACGGCTGCCAAGGCGATCACGCTGAAAGTTGGCGGCAGCATGATCAAAATTGATATGCAGGGAGTGACCATCAAAGGCCCTCAGATTCTCATACAGGCCGATGCCCAGGCCGATCTGAAATCTCCGATGACAACCGTTTCCGGCGATGGCATGCTGACCCTCAAAGGGGGCATGGTGAAAATTAATTGAGTTGGGTATTGGGTTGAAGGTTGAAGGCATCATCTATTTTTGCATGGATCATCTTAACCCGAAGCATCAGTTTTGAAGTTGCACATTTTAAAATGATAGTTGAAAATAAGGAAAACACGTTGATAAATTGTGCCACGGCTCTGTGAGCCGTGCATTGCGTGATCTAATTTTCTTCCAACGCTCCTGATGTCACCACACCAAAAAAACACGGCTCACAGAGCCGTGGCACACTTGTATTGATCAAGTTTTGTTTTTTGACTGCAAAACGTGCAACTTCAAAAAGCGTCAGCGAGTGGACGGCCTTCATTCATCAATGCGGCTGGGGGGGTGGGGTCGTAGCGAAGCCCCCTCAGATGACCGTAGTTCTATCTACGTCTGTTCCAATTAAATATCAGGGTGGCACTGGCTTTGCCAGTGCATCATATCATCAGAGTTAGTCACGTATTGCACTGGCATAGCCAGTGGCACACAACCCAAAGTTCAATCTCGTACCCAAGTTCCTCCTTGGATACGAGATTGAAAGATAGACTTCAAGGACATTTGACATGCCTCCAGCTGCACGAATTACCGATATGCATACCTGCCCGATGGTAACCGGAATTGTGCCTCATGTGGGTGGACCGATTATTGGTCCTGGGGCTCCCACAGTTCTGATTGGTATGATGCCGGCTGCCATTGTCGGGGACATGGTTACTTGTGTGGGACCTCCCGATTCGCTGGTGAAAGGCTCGGCGACGGTCTTAATCATGAGCAAACCCTCTGTTCGATTGGGAGATACAACCGCTCATGGGGGAGTGATTGTCGGGCCGGGATGTCCGACGGTGATGATCGGCGGCTGAATCACATTTGCCAGTTTTCTATACAGAAATGTTTTTTGCCAAGGCCCCCTGCAGCCACTTTTCTCTGTCGCTTTCGACTCTACAATTCCCTGTCGCAATTAAAAAATAGTCAGGGGAATCATGTGGAATAAATTGCCTAATGGAGGCATTGAACGAGAAATCAAGCGATATCTTAAGAAGAAGGGTTATCGCGATGGCAGCTACGAATTGAAGGAAACTGAACTGATCGCCATTGCCCGACCAGGCTGGGAGCAGATCTTTCAGTTTCTGCTCGTTACCAAAGATGACGATGGGGAGCATAAGTTCGCGAAAGGGATTGCTTACGACGATCATCGCAAGGGGAGTCGAATTTGCATAACCACCAGCGAACGGGAATTTCAAACCCTGCTGGCCGAGTGGGGCGAAGGCATGATCCACCGCCGCATTTCCCGGCATGAATTCAACCCTTTTGGCTTGCTTCGCTTTCTTGTGATCAGTCTGTCAGTTCTCTTTCTTGTCGCACTGATCTGGAATCACTTCGAGCGTATTTCGTAGAGTGAGGCTCAATTAAGCCGCGAAGTTCTGAGGGAGAATCTGATTCTGGTCTTCACAGGAAATTAGATCATCGTCGACAGAATGAGCCATGTTTTGTTCATCGAATAACCAGGACAGCAATGCCGGAAGGATTATGATCGAAACAATCAGGCAGCTGGCGATTCCGGTGACAACAACTTGTCCCAGTCCTGCCAGTCCGCGATGGGAAGCGAAAGCGAGAGAGCCGAAGCCGACCATTGAGGTGAGCGTGGTCAACACCAGCGCCCGGCAAGTATTCCCCGACATCGCGTAGCGTTTTTTGCTGCGATAAAAATCGTGAATGACATGCACTCCATCATCGATGCCGATACCCAACACAAGTGGCAAGGCGATGAGATTGGCTGGGGTGAAGGAGATTCCAAACAGGGACATCGAACCGAGGAGCATCGCTGCTCCGATGGCTGGTGGGAGTAATGCGAGTAAGCCGATGACGCATCTTCGCTTTTCCATCATCAGGCTAAAGGCGACAATCAAGCCTGTGAAGGCGAAGAGAAGTTTTAAAAGCGTTAACTCCGAAGCCAGCTCCCAGTGATTCCAGATTCGAAGTCCAACGATTCCAGAAATTGCCAGCAGGCATAGCGGCCAGACACGGACAATCGTTCTTTTGTGGCAGACATCGAGCATCAGAATAAGAACGATTGCCAGAGAGGCATAGGCAGCCGCGTTCAGGTAACTTTCTTTGAGTTGCCGGGAGGCTTCGAAGTTCTGGATCGGTACGCCAGTTACATTGTTGTCGACTGTGCGGAGATCAGTCACAAATTGCTGCAGGCCAGCATCGTTCCAGACATCAATATTTGGTTTAATCTGCAGGAGCCAGTCGCCTTCGGAACTTCGGAATCGCTCGACGATATCCTGCTGGTACATCTGCTGAAGTTCGAGATGTTCCTGCAGGTTGACAGCGATGAGTCTCACTTCCGACCACAGCGAGCGAATCATTTCCCGCTCGGCTGCTCCGAGAATCTGAATTTGAATTTCAAACGGCTGCTGGGCGAAGATGTCCAGGAAATGATCGACTTCGAGTCTCAATTGTGTGCTGAGGATCGTCTCGAATTGAGTCAGATTTGCGAGAATGGATTCCAGTTGTTGTCCCACTTCGGACGGATTATGGGGTATGCTGGTCAGCGTTGGACTATCCATTGAGACGGCTCGTTGAACACTAGCCATTAACGCCTGGAGATTCCTACCAGCTGCTGGTCCGCCTTCAGGCATGCCGGGGAATGCGTTGAAGCTGCCAGTCTGTTCTGATGCAAGTTCGATGACTTCACCGACAGTTTCCAACTTTCGGAAACGGTCAGCCTGCTCAATCGCCTGCTCACGTGATGCGTACCAGGTGACGGCATACAGAACATCGTTATCCTGATTTTTCGTCAATGCATTTCTGGTTTCCAGAGCTGGCAAATCGCGGGGCTGCATGTTGAGTAGATTCGCATCGTATTTCACAAGGCAGTCCGGGCCTTGTGAATTCCATTCCCAGGCATGCAGGCAAAGTCCTGAGATGGGCAATAGTGTCAGCAGCAAAGTTCGGAAGGGGCGTTCGACGACGGAGAATCTGAGCAGATTCATGAATGCACCATGCTTGATGGTCGGGGCGATCCGTTTGTGAGTGAGAGCGGTTGTTTGTCGGGAATTGACCAGAACGACAAGTGGCGGGAAGATGAAAAATGTTGCAGCGACAGCGAGCAGAACACCGACTCCTGCAATGATTCCCAGCTCTGCGACTCCGGGAAATTCCGTGAATCCGGCACATAAAAATGCGACTGAAGTTGTTAATGCGGCGGTCACGATTCCTCGTCCGACGGTGTGACCTGCCAGCGATAAAGAGGTCTCAACCGGCTTTCCCTGGCTGAGGAAATCCTGATAACTCGACAGCAGGTGGATACCGAAATCGATGCCGAGCCCGACCAGAATCGCCGCGAATGCCATTGACAGGATGTTTAAGTGTCCGATCAGAAATGTAGTTGCACCTAGCGTCCAGATCATGCTGGCGCCAACTGTGATGCAGCAGATGATTGGCAATGACAGTCCCCGGTAGCCGAAGATCAGTAGTAGTATCACCCCGGCTGTTGAAAGCAGGGAAGCGAGTGTCATGTCGGCTTGCGAACGGGACATCTCTTCGTATTCGAGTTGTGGGATGCCAGTGACACCGATATTGAGTTGTGGAAACCGCTGTTTGCAGGCTGAGACGATTTCATGCAATGACGTCAGCGATTTTTGATATTTATTTCCATCTTCAGTTGTCTCAGCCTGAGGAACGAGTGTGATCAGACTGTTTTCATCTGTAGTTTCGGGTTCGATAACCTTCGGTTGATCGAGAGTCGAATGGGCTGCGGATTCAATTTGATTCGACTCCAGGCGTTGTGGAGAACCGACGTAGCGATGCCAGAAATCTTCGTTGCCCCTGGCGGAATCAGGAAAATACTGTTTGAAGGAATGATCGATTTCCTGTAGAGATCGCTCGAGCGATTTTGCGATTCGATTCGTAACCAGTAATGGGTCCGGTGTCGGATTGTTATCCGAGTAACTCAGTTCCTGTTCCGACATCGACAGCAGGCTCAATAACGGCGATCTTTCGGCGTTCGATTGAGTAATCGATTCGGTCATTTGCAATTCGCGTGTCAGCAGTTGCACCTGCTCGGAGAATTCCTGTTCTTCGTCGGGAGCAAAAAATGAATCGATGGTCATCACATTCTTGAACTGCTCGGGACGAGAAAGTAATTCTTTTTCTGCCCAGGTCACTGCCTGTTTACGCAAGACCGCATCGGAACCTTCTACCAGAATGACTAACTCGTTGGATTCACGGAATCGCTCGCAGTACTCCATCCATCGCTGATGAAATTTTGCGTCTGGACTGATGAGGTCGGATCGATCGGATTTGAATTGCAGATTGGTGAGAGCCGCGAGGCCGCAGAAGAGCGTTATGCAGAATACAATGAAGAGCGTTTTGATCGGATAGGCGCACGAAATGGCGATGATCCGACCAGGCAGATTGAGTGCGAACGATTGTGTTGGACTTCCCTGTCTCAAACCAGCAGCCTCTAACTCACTTAAATTTCACGCATCTCTGAGAATTGCTCTTTGAAAACAAATCTCATTTCAAGCATATGTTACTCGAAAAGAGCAGCCCGAATAGTGTAATCGATTTGAGAACTATGGGGCAGTCGGATCACTAAATGTGCGATTTGACCTGAGACCAACATAGTTCCCTCTCCCTGAGGGAGAGGGTTAGAGAGGGGGTAATCGAGGTGATACTTACTAATTTCGTCCAAACCAACCCCTCATCCGGCCTTTGGCTACCTTCTCCCCAAGGAGAAGGAAAGTTCACCGCTCCCTAAGGAGAAGGGAAGTTAACTGCTCCCCATGGAGAAGGAAACATAACTGTCAACTGCTCAAAACTGACGAGAACGCATTGAAGAGACCTTGAAATCGATATCTTCAGATTCTGTCAGCTCGGTCGGTTTGAGTTCGGTTCTGCTGGTGGGAAGATTCAGGCGGATCGGTTTCCGTTTGAATTTGTCGGATGAATCAATTTCCTGCTTTGCCAGGGAGAGACTGGCGGTCTTCGTGGAAGTCTCTTTCACGAGATTCGGTTCCATCTGATTGGTAGACGAGACCTTCTTTTTGCGGGGGATCAAATCGATTCCCAACCAGGGAGAGCTTTGCCCACTGCTGTGTTGGAACATCGTGCGTCCCACTTCGCATCCACTCATCACAAGAATGACGGACAAGAGCATCGTCGTTTTACAGAAAGTTCTCAGCGAACGAGTTTCTGGCATCCATGCCATGATCAACTTCCTCGGGGAGTGTTTAGAACGGGAGGGGTGAGATGAATTCGAGATACTATCTCACTCGAATTCATCAGGTTCAGCCTGAGCAGTTTGCTCGGCTTCGTAATCGACATCCGGCTCATATTGCCCCGAGATTCCCTGACCGGGAACCAACGAGGAAAAGCTTGATGGCATTCTTGAGGAAGCACATCCAGCTGAAAGCAGGATTAAGGTAGAGAGAACCCACCGGGAGGAAATCGGTGAGTACATTCTGAGAAATGGCATGTTTTTCCGAATCATTTCGGCTTTCTCCAATCCGTCATGGATGGTGAATTCAACATTCTTTAGGGGTAACTCCAGGAAAAGACTCCGGAATCCATCCAGATTTTCCTGTATGGAAGCCGCTGTTTAACAGTTTTTCAGCCTTATTTGAAGACCGGTTCTGCTTCCTTAAGAGGCTGTTGCCGCTTCACATCATGATGCAACGGGACATCATCGATATAAGTCTATATAAGACAATGGGATATGGATTCAAGGAAGCTGGTTAATGATTCCTGTTGATTTTTTGCATCATTCTGCCAGATTGCCTATTCATCCATTGGAACGTAATTTTTTGGAAATTTTACAATGACACAAACCCATGAATCACAAAGCCTTACAACAAGGTTGACCTGCCTGCCTTTTTCTTCCCGGGTCCCCCAAAGCCCCTATTGGCACACCGGCTGCTTTACACCTTGTCAACGACCTGACACACACTTCAAAACAAACTTTCTTACTGGAGACCTTCACCATGA
>DEML01000036.1 GCA_002359185.1 Planctomycetaceae bacterium UBA2671 | reverse complement strand
ACTACCAGATATTCATGTCTGAGCTTGTAGCGACTTTCATGACATCCGTTGCCATCAGAGAGTTGAAAAAGCCTGCCGATCTAAAAGCTTCGACCATTTCATGCGTAATGAGCACATCCAATGACACTGGTCACCTGGATTATTGTCCTTGCGATGGGTCTAAAACCATCGCTTTCAGGCGAAACCTTCAGGTTCTTTTTTATCGTGGGTTCAAATTTGTCCAAAGACAATAAAAAACCTGGCATGTGAGCGAAAGGATTTCAGTCCGAAGCTCACGGCCAAAAAACCTATCGGCTTCAGCCGATGGTAATTCAGTTTTTTGACGGTAACTGGAATTTACAAAAACGGTAATGACAGTCATTCACCATCTCTTGTGACTTCGTCACTCCGGTAGCCACTTCGCGTCAACCGGTGCCAACTGGGTTTGTCACGCTGATTGGGCGTTCAAACACCCGCCTTCTTCGACAGCTTATCCAACGGCATACGCACATCTTTAAGCAATTGCGTAATCACATCATCCGTCGAAATGCCTTCACTGTCCGCCTGAAACGTCGTCACAATACGATGTCGCAATACCGGATGAGCAACCGCTTTGATATCCTCAGTCGTCGTATGAAAACGACCGTGCAATAACGCACGAGCTTTGGCGCCGTTAATCAGATTCTGCCCGGCTCGTGGTCCCGCTCCCCAACTGAGATATTCTTTCACAAACGATGATGCCTCCGCTTCTCCCGGTCGAGTCGCACGAGTCAGGTCACGGGCATAAATGAAAACATGCTCGGCGACAGGGACTTTGCGGACCACATCCTGAAGTGCCAGAATCTGTTTGTCGTTCAGGATCGGTGTCAACTTGGGTGGAGCATCGCCGGTTGTCCGGATGAGAATTTCGAGTTCTTCCTCGGCGGTTGGATAATCGACAATCGTATTGAACATGAAACGATCCAGTTGAGCTTCGGGTAGAGGATAAGTTCCTTCCTGTTCAATCGGGTTTTGAGTGGCCAACACAAAAAATGGAGCAGGCAATCGATAGGTACTCGAGCCAACGGTCACATGCTTTTCCTGCATCGCTTCCAGCAGAGCCGCCTGTGTTTTCGGTGGTGTTCGATTGATCTCGTCTGCCAGCAGAATATGTGAAAACATCGGTCCCGGCATAAACTGAAATTGCTTGCGGCCTGTTTCAGGATCATCCTGCAGAATATCCGTCCCCGTAATATCCGAGGGCATCAGGTCGGGAGTAAACTGAATACGGCGAAACGACAAATGCAACAACTGAGAGACCGTACTCACAAGCAACGTTTTTGCCAGTCCGGGCACACCAACCAGCAGACAATGCCCCCGGCACAGCAGAGCAATCAATAATTGCTCAACCACATCCTGCTGGCCCACAATGACCTTACCAATCTCTTCCTTCATCCGGCTCGAAGCGTTCACCAGACCTTTAATCGCCTGCGCCTCTTTTGCTTTACTGTTGGAATCCAAATCAATCGGTTCAGAACTGAAGCCGGGTTCAATCATGTGACTCATTCCGTGTTGAAGTACTGTCCAGATCGCCCCTGAGTCGCCTTGAAATCGTGCGTCAGGAATCAACTGGTTTGGAATCGAAAGGGTATTTTCAATATAATACCGGGAATTCACTCATCATTTCAATTCCTCGCCTGAAAGCATATTCATGTCGGACATCGGCTGGCTGATTTTTGACGTCGAAGCCATCGCCGATGGCGACCTGATCTCCAAGCTGAAATATCCCGATCAGGAACTTTCAGGCGAAGCCGCGATTGCACGTTATCGTCAGGAATTGATGGAGGAAAAAGGGAGCGATTTTATCGCTCACACCTTCATGCTGCCAATCTCGGTCGCAATCGCCAAAGTGACCCAGGATTTTCATCTGGATGATATCGTCGTGCTCGATGATCCCGAATATCGCCCCGCTTCAATTACAAATCTCTTCTGGCAGGGATGGCGACATTACAAACGCCCGACATTCGTAACATTCAACGGACGGGGTTACGATCTCCCCTTGATGGAACTCTCCGCCTATCGATTCGGCTTATCACTTCCCGACTGGTTCCAGGTCAGCGGCCGATCGTTCGATCAGGCCCGCAATCGCTACAACACGAGCAGCCATCTCGATTTGATGGATATGATGTCCAACTTCGGAGCTAGCCGACTGCAGGGAGGGCTCAATGTGCTGGCCAACATCATCGGGAAACCTGGCAAAACGGGAATCGATGGCTCCCAGGTTCAGGACATGTACGACAATGGCGGTGTTCGAGAAATCAACGATTACTGCATGTGCGATGTGCTCGATACCTATTTTGTATTCCTGAGAACCCGCGTCCTCACCGGACAACTGACGCTCGATGAAGAACATCAGCGCGTGGTCGAAACAAAAACCTATCTGGAAAAACGGGCGACGGACTGCAAAGCCTTTGAACATTACCTGAGCCACTGGGGAGACTGGCAACCCCCCGATACAAGTGAATAGGAATAGGAGAGCCGAGTCAGTGATGGCTCGGGTTTAATGTAAGGGCAATAGTGTCTGTCCTTTATACACAAGTCTGTTGGATTTCCAGGAAGGTGTCGGTCAGGCACTGCCTGACCGACACCTTTTAAATTTATCCACAAAAAAAGCCAGTGGTTGAAAAACCACCGGCAATATAAATAAGCCGACAGTCAAAAACCGTCGGCTCATCGTTTTTTCACAGTCTCAACGACTAGACCACGCGAACGTGCTCTGCTCGTGGCCCTTTAGGACCTTGACCTTTTTCAAAGGAGACTTGCTGACCTTCCTGCAGGTCGTCATAGCGGACACCTTCCAGGTTTGACATGTGGAAGAAAATATCCTTACCTGAATCGGTCTGGATAAATCCGAATCCTTTGTCAGTCAGTCGTGTGATTGTACCTTCAGCCATAGCGTTCCGATCTCGAAAATGTGTTTCAAAGCCCCGCCCGAGCCGCAACCTAGACCTCAAAAAAAGTGGCGGGTCTTCTTAACGGAAGATATTACGGTTGACGAATTCGATTTGTCAAAGGCACTTTGACATTTTCCAAAGTTTTTCACAGAAATTAGTGTACGCGTCCCCTCTGGTGAAGATTGCGTAAATTTCTCTTGAATTTGCTTTCCTGATAGATAATCAGCTCAGATGAGCACTGAACAAAGTCAATAAGCCCTGGGCAGACACTGCCTGACGACAAACTTTTCGAAAATTATTAAGATCCGGGTGGCGGGGGCGCTCTCGAAGAGAAGCCCCCGAAGCGTCGTAGGTCAGGCTGTGCCTGATTACTAACAATCTGGCACCCACATTTCGACAGACACAGTTCGTAGGGTCCGCTGTGCGGACCAGTTGCGGGATCGATTGATTCTTGATTCTTAATACTTTGTATGTACGTCAGAATGACCTGCTCAGCGGACCCCAAGCTCTATCGACCATGAAATGACGCTAAGCGTGTGCCACTGCTGGCTTGTCCAGCAGTGCTTCTTTCGATTCCAATAACAGCTGTAGGTCAGGCTGTGCATGACCTACAGCTTCCAATCACCCATATGCTCCTCCAATTTGTCTCATCATAGGACGAGTCACATGCCGAAAGATCGCCTATTCTCTATAGTAACTGAAGTTTTGCAAAATGCTGGAATTCAAAACGAATGAGAAGTCAGCGTATAAATTATCGTGAGCATCTTAACCCGACGCGTCAGCGAGGGGACGGCTTCCGATTACTGAAAACCCAGAGTTCTCATACGAATTCCAATAAGAAAGAGCGCGTATACCCCCCAGTATGAAAGCCACTGCAAGACTCCCAGGTTTCCAAGGCAATCACTGGGTTTTGGTCTATGCATCTATGAGGTGGAACTGGAGATCATTTTTGGGATCAATCCCAATGGAAACTCTAATCGCTCAAGAAAAAAGAAGGTATCACGCAAAGCCGCAAAGTCGCAAAGATGTTTCAAAGACAACAATCAAAAATTCTTTGCGGCTTTGCGGCTTTGCGTGAAACATTTATAACAATGAAAATCGGAATATTTCAGCTGTTGTTTGAGTCGTGAAATCGCGCTCTTTCAAATTAGTCCAGTAGGGTGCGTCCTGACGCACCGGAGTGGAGTGTCGATTTCAACTTATACGTGATGATAGATCCGTGATGGTTTCGTCTACGGAGAGAAATTCTATGGGGAAGCTATGCCGGGAGCATGGTGCGTCAGGACGCACC
>DEML01000095.1 GCA_002359185.1 Planctomycetaceae bacterium UBA2671 | reverse complement strand
CGCATCGCAATGGGTAAAAGGGGAGGAACCGCTCAAACTCACGCTGCACCCGACCGCCAGCCTGAGCGGTCAGATTATAGGGTATGAGAGTTCTAAAATGGAGAACCTGCAATTGCAAATTCTCACGGAAACGCGTGGTGCTCAGCCACCCATGTCGGGCCGAGCAGTGGTAGACCTCGTCGAGGATGGTCGTTTTTCTGTTGAGAATATTGCTGCGGGTCGAGTTTTGATGGTCTCTTCACTCACGGCTGATTCACTTATGAAAATGAAGATCCCCTATATCCCGTCATTAACACCCGGTGAAGATCGCATAATAATTGACAATCCACAATTGGTGCCCGCTGTCGTTGTGCGTCAGCAGTTCATTAAGTCGGACACCAAAGAGGGGATCCCCGATATGAAATTACGCGTCCTCTGGGGATCTGCGATAAATGATGGAAGCTGGCGTCAAAGCAAACCGACGACCACTGACAAGAACGGCTGGTGGACTGCCCATGTCTTGCCGGGGCCGATCAATATCCGAGTGAGCAGTAGACCAGAAGGTTATGCGGGTACCTCATGGTTTGATGGCCGCAGCGGCCATTTGGGAATCGAAGCCGAGGTTCCGGTGACCGATCAACTCGTCACATTGCCTCCGGAAGTTTACGTCCCCAGGAAATCTCTAAGTGGTCGTCTGCAATACGCCGATGGCTCACCAGCCAATGACTGGAGCGTATATGGACATCCGATTTCGTGGAACGATGTCGGCGTCGGTGGTGTGAGGACAAATCGAGAAGGTCTGTTTACCTGGACTTACCCAACTGGCTGTCCCCCTCGATTATACAAAGCCTCTAACCGAAAATGGCTGACCGACCACCACTTCACCGATTCGTATGTGATTCCAAAACTCATCTCTACGGAGCCATTTATATTGGAAATTCCGGAACTTCCAGACACAAATGAGTAATGGCAGCAAGAGGATACCGAAAGCGTCCCCGAACCTGAATGGTCGCTGCGAACGGTTTATTGAGACGATCAAACTGGAATGCCTCAACAAATTTATTGTGTTTGGGAAGAAGCATCTCGATTATCTCACAGTCGGGTTTACGATTTATTACAACACAAAAAGAAGCCACATGGAACGGGATGACCTGCCGCCGATTCGGGAGGAGCCCGATGAAGTGACGACCATTTCGATCGATCAGATTGAAGTCAAAAAATACGTTGGGGGATTGATCAAGTCGTTTGAGCGGAAGGTGGCTTGATCGAGAGAAAGGCAGTTCATAAATTCGCAAACTTGATGTGCCGAGCTTTTCCCACTTCAATGCTCTCACCCCGCTTCATATAAGCGAAATTCTCGGCGTTTATGCCTCCAACCGTGGACTGGTATATCTCACTGAATTTGGTATTGTCTGGTTATCCTATTTTGGAACACAGATCACGTTCGTTGTACCGGAGGATTGCGGTCACCTGTCCATGCTCTTAAGCAATTTGCGTTGCCGTTTCTCCCATCCTGAACAAAATTTATTATCTCGTTGAGGTATTCTGCCATTTGGATTATTAAAACTTAAGGATGAGAAGTGCTTATATTCAGCGACGAGAATTTCATCTACTGCTCTATCTGAAATAGTTGAAACTCGTTGAGTAATCCAACGACTATCATACCATTTTGCGATCAGTACCAATGGACTGATGCAAATCAAACCGAGTCCAAATTGTTGAGATATCGAATGGGAAAAGAAATAAGAGATCGCTGCTCCAGCAACAAACACGGCCAAGCCATTGACGATTGCTAAGACAAATGATGGCCATGGTTTCAAAAACTTACGTTTCCCCTTTTTAAAATATTTCCGTTCAAACACGATTGAAAATTTATTGCATGTTGGACAATAAGCTACTACGTCTGGGTTTATCATGAGACGGTCCATGATGCGTGCAGTGTTCTTCGGTGAAAATGGTTGCTGATTAAATGGACCGGTGTATTCCCTCCATGTGATATCTTCTTTACATGTGGATCCACAATGAACACATTGTTTGACAACTGGAATGATTGCCTCTTCTGCAAATTTTACTTTTGTTGCCATGAGTATCTAATTATCCTGAGGTATGATCGAATAGTGAGTGACCATTGATTTGAATCTTGGTTCATTCTGTTCATTATGAATAAGGTTAACCAGTTCCGAAGGCAGCATGACAGTCGCTAAACCCGTACTAACCTCTCCTGCAGTCTTATTCATAAATTGTTTTATTTCCATGATTTAGAATGAGTGGATTTTCAAAGGATTTGGCATTGGTGCTGATATCGAAAATATTGGCTACTGTTACCGAAGCGATCACATTCATAACCAATGTGAAACCACATTTAACGATATAAACTCCAAAAATTTATTTTGGCAAACAATTGCCGACCAATCAACTCGTTACTAGAAATCGGAAGCATAAGCGTAATGAATTAATTGTGGTAAATTATCTTAAAAAAACATGAGAAAATGTTTCTATTTCAGAACATCATTGTGAAATCAGGATTTCCATATTTTCATGCACAGAGTATTGCCTTATCGTTGCTCTCTTAAAATCTGGGATAATCTCATTTCCAGCATGCAATACCCCCACCCCCTCAAAATACCCCGCAGAAATCTTTCCGATTGCTAGTGAGGTTTGGAAAAGATCATTTCCAGAGATTATGACCCCCTGGGGGTTTTCGATGTCACACTTTGGACACAGTAAATATCCCCCACCAGAGGTGGGGGCTTTGAGTTAAGCCCATAGGGCATGAATTCTGAGTGACCTGATTTCGGGATCATCGTTTCAACTCCATTTGGTGTCACATCAAATTCCAAACAGAATTAAACGCCAAGTGTCATTACAAATGACATTTAATAAACACACAGTGACAATTTGAAACTGGCGGAGCCATTTATCTCTGACCACGTCCAGAGGACGTGGGTTTTTCTTTTCTGCTAAACTCATTGGCGAAAACCTTCAAAAGCACTTGAATAATAGTCTGAAACGGTCGATTCTCGGTCTTGTGCACTACTCTCAAAGTGTTGTCGTCGTTGACATGCAAAAATTTTCCTCATGCAGAAAAGTTTCGCCGTGAAGTGCGTCCCAATCCTCAGATTGAGCCGGAAGGACCCGTAAGTCCGACCGTCCGACATGCGACTGACTGACATTACTTTTGTGATGTGTGATAGGCACAAAATCTGCAGTGTGAAGGCCCCTGCAGGCAAGGCCCCCAGCGGAGGACCCGTTTTGAGTGTCAGGTTTCCGATCAATCCCACAGTTCTACCGCTTCGGAAAATTCCCATCGATGATGCCGGTCGAGATAATCGACAATCTTCCGCAGTTCCCGTTCGTAGCGACTCATGCGTTCCGGTTCGTCCTCGATTGTCTGCAGGTCAATGATTGCCTGGACATCCAGCCGGAAACGTTTCTGCAGGTAGTAGACAGCCTCGGTCAATTGCCCTTTGATATCGATGAAAGAGTTGCTTTGAGTGGGAATTGTGATTTTCCTATCACTGGTAAATCACACTCACTCTTTCTCACAGGAGGACGACCATGCTCTTTCTCGGTATCGATCAACATGCACGATAACTGACCATTTCGCAAAGAGACCTACAGGGCTGTGTCCTGCTCGCTCGACAGGTCTCCACTCGGCCTGCAAAGATTCTACAATTCTTCGACCAACTCACACAACGCTGGGACAAGCATATCGAAAATAAAACAAATTCTTCTCGATTGTGCCCAAGCGATAATACTTGAATTTTATAAATATATTATTTGATCGCTTTCGTTTCATATTTTCAATTCGGTGTGTTCGTTGATACATCTTTCAATAGCAATTTTCAATAAATTCTCATTATCTTTTCCATTGTTACTCTCCATCAACTCAATGGCATACTTTCGAGCTCTATCCATAGATTCGGGTAAATATAATAATAGTGAGTCATGTTCTGATTCATCATGCTGTTTCATAAAGTTACAGTACCATCTATTGGCTTCAAGAAAGTATTTCAATGCTCTGAGACGTCGGAAATCGTCTTCTCCTGCAATTCTCATCGCGGCCATAAAATTCTTGAATATTCCATGATCTGCTGATTGCTTACGGAAGATTATGCATAGTTCGGCATCATTTGGGAGATATTTCAATAGTCCATAGATACGCAAGCGTAGAGTATGAAGCCTGCTCCACCATAAGCTACTCTGGGCTACTCCTCCTAAATTTTTCTCAGCGATTTCTAATGATCGAGAGGCTTCGTCGAGCAAAGCGGAAAAGAGTACACGGAGCCGTGCCTGAGTTGCCAGCTGCCACGCTTTATTCAACATAGCATCGTTTTTTTTAAAGCCAACTGGCTTAGCTTCGCGAATACACTCAAAAATGCATGGGGGAATTACCTTATACTCATTTTGCAATTTACCTTTTGAATATGAGGTTGGGTTCAACGATTTCTGGAGATTGTCGTATTCCCAGCACTCTGCAGCCCCCATCGAAACAGAGGGTAAGAGGAATGTTTCGATCTTCATTTTTATTGAATTCTCGGATACAGAATTACTAAGCTTCATAAGCGATAATTCTCCAGCAACAGTGAAGTCATATTCGAGATGCTCTTGCAAAAATCGACCAATCCAAAAGCATTCTGTCAATTTCACTTCAGCTCTTCTGAGTGCAATAATGGCATATCCTCGTTTACTCTCGTTTTTACTCTTACTCAAAAGAGCCTGAGCTTCATTTAAATGGCGATTCGCTTCGTAAAAACGTCCTATATTTGCCAATCCAATGGAGTAAATCGAGTGCATTTTAATTTTAGATTCTACTTCATATCCTAGAGTCCAAGCCGGAAGATGTTTACATAAATCTATGCCCAAGTTACAGCAAATTGTGGATTGTAGCCAAGTTTCCGTACTGATTTCGTTTTTTGAGTGGTACAACAATTTAGCCCGCCGCAGCAGGACATAACCAGCTTCGCCAAGTGCCCAAATCACATTCTGGAAATCTTTGGTGGAAGCTTTTGATTTCCAGATTGCTTTTTTAATACCAAAACTTTCTGTAGCAGAAGTGACATTATCAGCAACATCAAGGATTTGTTCCCAGAGTGACATCACCTTTTTGTCCGCATCCTGAAACGCCTTCTTTAAATGCTCATTAAATTCTTTTGCCGTTTTGCTTATGGATTCAACCCCATGCTCCAATGAGATTAATTTAGACATATTGCTACTTTGCCTGTTGTTGACCTGGTTTTGTTCTTGAGCAAGTTGCATCATAATTGATTCAGCTGTAGACCATGATGACGCTGCTCTTTTACTTCTCCCACCTTCGAGCACCACAGCTGCTTCAAGAGCTTTGTGAATTTGATTAAATTCGTTAATACAAATTGTCAGTCTGGACGAAAGCTTGGCTTTGACATTTTTGGTTTGAGATGAATTGATAATTTTTTTATTTACTGATCTAAGAGATTTCATAATCGCATTCCGATGATCTTCGCCTAACCATGCAACATTGGCGGAACTCGCTTGCCACAATTCAATGGCACTCCAACTTAGCAACAACATTTTGCTAGCCTGAACAATTGCAGATTCAAACATCATTGCTCTATGGTTTAGTAAATCCTCTGATTTTACAGGCTTTGAGTTTGCTACGAGTTCTCTCTTTGGATAAGAATATTGCGAATAAACTGCACTGGATAAAAGGTGATAGATGCTTTCAACAATGGGTGTGATATGTCCGCTGGAACAATAGGCTTTTTGATACCACTCTCCGATCCAGAAGTGCAATCGACCTCTGAGTTCTCGGAAAGTAAGATTTTGACGTCCATTCTGATTTGGAATTTTAGTCTGTTCAATAATGAGATGGAGTGCTTCACGTACATCGCGATGCATCCATAGAGCTCCTCCTGGCTTAGTGAAAAACACCCGACACTCGCTAAGTTCAGACACCCATTTTTGAGCCTGCATTGAACGGATAAAATCATTGTCTATTGCTCGCGGCTGAAAACGATATGGGCATGGAAAAGTCCCTTCTGAGGAAATTGCATTTGTATGACGAGAGTGTCGATAAAGCGTAAGAGCGTAGATAAAATGCATTTTTTTGATCTCATGGGATTTAAGACCTGGACGTACACAAAACTGCATTATTTCATTGTCAGATTCCGAAGTAACTTTGTAGAAATCCGACAATGCTTCGGCAACAATATTTTTAAATACGCTCATATCGTTAGCAAAGTTATTCATTAAACAAAATGCATCATTTTCTGCCTGAGGTTGATGTTTTATGCTTTCTTCGTATACAAGATCGAAAGGCCACTTTCGATCTTTATTACCTACTTCTGGTGCAGTTCCGTGCTCATCTTCAGAAAGTTCTGTATTTCCAGATTCAGTAATAACAGAAACTGAGTTAAGAAATTTCATTTTTCTGCTGGTACGAGCTTCCGAGCAGGGGAAATAAACAGTTGGGATGCCAACTAGTCCAAGAACTTCTATTATGAAATGTAATTGCTTAAAATTTCTAGAGTCATCTGACCATGTAGAGGGAAGTAAACCAGCCCCGTTACCGTAAGAGTCACGCCCACACAACATCACCAGCATAGAAAATGGATCGACACGATATTCGCTAAGGATACTCTCCAAGTGGTCTCTTAGCTTCGCTGATTTATATTTGAAAAGTTCAATATCAATTTTATCACCTGATTCTCTAGCATCATGAATCGACAAACCGTGAGTAAACGGATGGGTCGTTACATGTTTTGCCTGAAAATGTCCATATCGTAGTGCAATTGAACGGAGAAGATCACCTAATAGTGCATCTGCATCGAGGTAATCTTGCAATTCAATCCAAAATACTTTCTTGTAATATTGACTTGAGAGTTCTTTAGCAGCGAGTGCACTGGCTCTGACGATTCCACCTGGACTGTCAATTATGGTTGGTCGAAAACTCAAGGATTCAATACTAGACTTAAATTCGGAATCATTAACATTCAAAGAGGGAAAACGATAATGAGGAGACCACGGGATTGCACACCCGAGGATATTCGAATTCGACAGACCTTCTTTGCTTTTCAAGGTGGCATCGAGAATATTGTTTTTATTGATAAGCACCGCGGCATCTCGTAAAAGTCGTGGAGCATAGTTTGCAGCCAAACCAGATGTTTCTGTCGCTTGTAGTGTTTCAGTCACCACGTTCCAAACAGTTTTGGGGACATTGTCAAAAGCTTTTTGACGTGCTGGTGGTAACTCATGAGAGAATTCATAAGTTAAGCCCCCAGGTGGCAATGCTAAAACGAGTCTTTGATACAGTTCATATAACAACAGATCTGGACGTGAATTCAAGACTGTGTGCACTTTTCCTAAATAGCTATTTGACGCAAATAGTCTACTGATTTTTTCTTCATCGGCAGTAGAAAAACAAATCCAATAAATTTTTGGATCATCTGGAGTTCTTTCAAGCCAATGCTTAATCATTTGAATGCAACGGTGGTCGTTCCCGGAATAGCCAACGACAAGTAATCTGCAAGAACGATGGTTTCTTCTTACCCTTTGCAATTCTGGCCATTTTTTAAGTAGGTGACCGGTCCCCCTACTCATATATGCAGAAAAGGTCGCCTTATCTTCATTTTTCGGTTCTTCGTCCAAACTTAGATCAGCTCGTGTGTCATGTGCTTCACCATGTAACTTTACTAAAGCGTCACATGAGCTGACAGTTCGAGGGTGGGGTAGATCTCCCCGTGAACTCACTGGGAGAACAGTCAGGGGAATTGACATGGAACGATAAGCATCTTCAGTAAGAGTATCAAAGTTAGTTGTTAGGATCGTATTGATTCTCATTGGTTCTGAGAGATGAGAGATAATTTTGTGTCCTAGATTGGGACGTTTGTCACGAGTAATTGTGGCATTGAAATGATCGATTATCGATGTGTCTAGCTCATCAATCGAAAGCTGAGGAGGTCGGGCATTGTGAACGCGTACACTAGCTAGAAAGGATAGAGTTTCCCTCCAGTCTCCAAGCGACCGGATTCCTGCATCTACCACCGAATCCGTATATGAAAGATCTCTTTGCACAACTTGATTCAGTCTTACTTCTTGTCGGGGCATTGGAGCCCCAAGCATCTTTTTAAGCTGTCTTACACGTTCTTGATCGTCACTCAATATGCTGCTTCTCAAAATCATCGGTATAGCAGGTTGAGAAATCGAAGATGCCAAACTATCTAAAGTAGTGCTTGCGACTTTTTCACGGCCAAGTGATTGGATTTTCTTATTTGTATCGTAATCAATTTGAAGGCATAATTTATTACAGATTGAAGTGAATTGTTCATGAATCCACTCTCGAGCTTGATCTACTTCTTTTGACGATGGTAATGGCGGCCATCCCTGTTCGTGAAGATCCCAGTGCGATGTTTGTCCCTCTCCATGAGTTAAATCTCGCATAGTTGGATCACATAGAACAAGATATGTGGTAAACGCGAGATAATTCGTGAACTCAATTCCCATTATTATGCCCGAAGGACTTGACATTCCACTACCGATAAACGGGACAAAGCATCGGCCGTTATGAGCATCTTTAATAATTTCTGTAATGAAATCTGAAGTGTGGTTCTTTCGAGACATAATGGAGGGTACCACCGATCGCTATAAGTAAAACTCCTTCTGATTAGTACAAAAAGCAACATCTATTCTCCATGTAGACAATTCTTGTTATATAAGAACGGTATGATTATGTCCAGTGACACGACTGTTGCATGTAATCAAATGTGCCGATCTGAACTGGATAATATGCATCAACGAACCAAGATGTCGCTACTACAAATTCTCACCTTCTCCCTACCTTCCCAGGGCAAACGCATGAGAATTACTTATAAAAACACTTAAAAAACAGGAGTTATCGACAGTTCCACTAAAGTTGATGACACGAAATCGCATCTTTTTTGCTAACAATCACACTAAAAACGCTGTATTTACAGAGTTTTCTCATGCGATTGCCCTGCTACCTTCCTCAGTTTTTTGACAAACATGCAAACATCCCTCATGGTTTCTTCTCTTCCGGTCGTGTGTGCCAAAAAGCCCACAGCACTAACACTCCCTGCAACAGAAGTCGCAGCAGGTGAATCGTTGATGACGCTGGAACAATCTCCTGATGCTGGTAGAGGTAGATGTTCGCAGGAAACACGGCAATCAGTAAAGCCATAATTCCCCAAGCAGCCAGGCGTGAGAATCGTGGAATCAGCAGCAAAATACCCAGCACAATCTCAAAAGCACCACTGAGTAGAACCAGTTCTTTGTGCAGCGGGAGATAGGGCGGCATGATCTTCAGGAAAAATGCAGGATTCGCAAAGTGCATCGTTCCGGCTAACATCATCAGGCTTGCCAGCACATATTTTGAGGTCGTATTGATCCGATTCATGTTTATGCCTGCCTGAAAGCAGTAATGAACATCTCTGAATCCTGTGCCCCAGATAACGTGATCGCATCGTTGATGATAAAGAAGGGAACCTGGGGGCATTACGAGTATCCCTCCGCAAGACTAGGAGAGATTAAAAAAGTACTCGCAAAGCATGGGATCAATTGGCAAATCACTCAACAGTGCGGGCCCTATAAATTATCTCAAAGCTCAAACAGCCATCCTTTGGGTGATTTCGTTCGTAGTAATGCCCGAGGCCTGATCGACGTCACCGAACTCTCTCAGATCCCTGTAGCACTCAAGACAGTTGCCGAAGCGTATCCCAACTCAGGAATTGCCGTATTAGGGTCGCCAAAAGATATCCAGCGTGTAAAGAACGAATTATCCAAAGCTGATCTCGGAAAACGATTCTTGCCGGAACGGTATCGAGATGAACCCAACATCAGTGATCCCGATCGAAATAGCCGGTTTCGTCAATTGGAGTTTTCCACTGCTGCAGATGCGGGAGCGTCGGAGCGGGACCTGGAGCTTCGAGACTTTGTATTTTTGCTCGATGCCAATTCCATTACTCATTCGCAAGGGAAGTCTTTTCTGTGCCAAGTTGATCAGCGATATCGCTTGTTTGGGTTCTGCCAGTCATGGACTCTGGGGAAAGACCAGCGGAAACACCTGGCACATTGGTATGGAGATGCCTCGATCACGATGCTCGGCAAAAACAGGTATCTCTCGCCAGTCTGGACTTACTTCTTCAAAACTCGCAGAGCTAAGACTGGCAACTTATCAGGCAGGCTCGATCCTCTGGAGATCAAGGAGCAAGGCCTGTGGAACAATTCCTCTCGTAATGAGTTGATGGCGAAACGAATTGCGTCACTCGTAACTGGGGATTGGCAGACACTACATCTCCAGAACCATGAACTCCCTCCGAGTTTAGTCCAGGAAGCCCCTCGTGTCGCTGTGCTGGCTGAAAACACATATCACCGCGAAAATCTCAAATCATCGCTCGATGCACGCAGTGGACTCATAGGGCAGAATCCTCCTCAGATAGTGACCTTTAGCGAAGCGGGCAACGGTCAAAGAGTGAACTTTAACTTACTGATCCGAGCAGACGGCAATAACGGTAACCCTATGGTGCTCAACGATTTAGTTTCGCTTAACAAAATGTTTGAGCCCGTTTTAGTCATCGATTTTCATGATTCTCATCATCGGGAATTAACTCGCTGGTCCACCGCTCGCAAAGAGGGGTATCGACAGATCGGCTGGATGCCTCTTCGAGAAAGGAGCACAGTATGAGTCACGATGCCATACCATCTGGAGGACGATTTCGTGAGAGCCAAAAACATCTCGATAGGGAGGCTCTCAAGCATATCCGCCGTCAGCGACAGCGGAATAAAAAAATAAGAGAACAGGTTATTTCCAACGGTCCCTCTTATGACATTTCTGAAGTGTTACCACCACTCGAATGGGCGTTTGATGTCGAACGACTGAAAAACATTTTTGATGACATGATTCAATACAAAGGGCAGGCAGCTGGACCAGATAGGATTCGGATGCCAGAACTGACCCAAGCAGATCGATATTCAATCTGCAGAATGGTAAACAGGCTCGTGCTCAACGGAACATATCGGCCTTCCGAACAACGCCAGGTGAAGATACCTAAATCGAATGGTGGATTCCGAACACTTAATATTGGGAATGTAGCTGATCGAATGGTTGCCACCGTGATCAGTAAGATTCTGACTGCTCTGGTCGACAAGCATTTTGTTTCAACTTCGTATGCATATCGACCGAACCGGGGAGTTTATGACTTGCTGGCACGACTCTCGTATGCCGTCGCACATGAACACAAAACCTTCTACTTCAGAGAAGACTTCCAAAACGCATTCGATAATGTGCCAATCGATCTGATCCTGGAAGGACTTCAAGTAGCCGGAGTGGATCCTTCAAGCGTTGCTGTGGAGTCTGCTGAACAGCGAGAACAGATCTTCGGGCAGTGGAGAGCGTTGATTGAGAACGTTTTGAGAGGGGCAGCTGGGAAATCAGTAGGCATTTCTCAGGGCTGTCCACTCAGCCCGGTCGCCATGAATATTTTTGCTCACGTAAATCATGATCAGGTCTGTAAGGATATCGAACCAGGGGTGACTGCTGTGAGATACTCTGACGACATGTTCTACCTATGTGCCTCCGAGAGCATGCTGGCGGATTTCCGCCAGCAGATCGGAGCTCACATTTCTCAACTTGGTTTAACATTTAAAGGAGACCGCCACTCAGATAATACCAATTTAAGACCACTCAACATCTATGACACTCCCCTGGAAACCATGGGGTTTGTCATGTCTATGCCTCATGACTCTAACCCCAGATTCGACATTCCAGAATCTGGTTACCTGAACCTGATTGAGCGACTGAAAGAAACTCACGGATCATCTGACCCTATCTCATCTGGGAGTCTTCTCCTTACGGGATGGATCAACTCATATGGTCCTGCTTTTAGTCCGTGCTGCAAAGATGTCGTCAAGGAGAGAATCCTCAGTTCTCTAAATGAGCTGAAGTTAAACGACTCAATGTCCCCTGAAAGATGTCTCAAGCTGATGCAAGACTCCTACAGTAAATGGAAGCAGAAGCAGGAAGAGATCTTTACCACTCTAAGGACGCCTACAGTCCCACAGAGCCCACAGGAGACTACTACACGAGTTACTACACTCCCTATAGCGACATCTGCTCCGCAGAGCCTGAATTTCGATGACGACGATTCATGCCCTTTTTAGGTCATTGTCGCGTTGTCGAGCGATTGTCACGGTTTGCCACTCGTTTTTGAGCAGTAGGGTTCGTGACTTGGACAAGCTTCGAATTACAAAGAAGCGAATCCAGACTCTACTGCAAT
>DEML01000117.1 GCA_002359185.1 Planctomycetaceae bacterium UBA2671 | reverse complement strand
GTCGTGAGGCTCACCATCGAAGGATGGTTGAACTGAATTACTATAGGCTGAAGCCGATAGGTTTTTTGGCAGTGAGCTTCGGACTGAAGTCCTTTCGCTCACATGCCAGCTTTTTATTGTCCTTGGACAAATTTGAACCCACGATAAAAAAGAACCTGAAGGAGTCACCACAATTGTCAAAGTTCTCGGCCTAATTGCAATAGGCAGTTTCATTACTGCGGTCGCATTTATTGAACTCTCCGTCCTGGGCATCGCAGCTACTGTGACATTCCTGCTCGCTGTCCTCGTCCAGCTTATTTACTTTCCCTTATTTTTCATTGAAGCGGAACGGGACGAACGTGAAAAGTTAACTGGAAACAGGGATTAATGCTGTTTAATTATACAAGTAACTTGTTGTGGAATAGTGTAGCACGATGGAAATGTTTCTTATTGATGGCCATTGTGGCATTACTGATGACTACTTCTTCGGGCTTTGAAACGCTGTACGCCCATGCTCAAATGGAAACCAAACGTACCGCAGTCCTGGTTTTCTATTATCACAGTGATCAGAATACGGATTTGCAGCTATTTCACTCCCTGAATAAAATCATACGATCACGCAAGGCCACAACACTTCAAGCTGTCGATCTGGACAATGCCGATCAAAAGCAGTTGCTGCAGTATCAAAGGTTTCTGGACTATTTTTCAATTACGGCGGACTCAACGCCGTTACTGATTGGCTGCAATGCCTATCGTTCTCGTGGTTTGAACGAGCAAAATGTTGAGTCCTATGTTGAGCAGATGTTACGGGTTGATATTTATACCCGAGCAGGATGTTCTCATTGCGAGGAGGCCATACGATATTTAAATCTCCTGCGGGATAAATATCCAGGTTTTGAATTTCGTGTCCGGGATATCTTTCAAGACGCGGAAGCACGACAGGATCTGATCGCTCTCACGCAACGCTATAAACAGGCAGCAGCAAGCACACCGGTCTTTCATCTGTGCAATCAGATGATTGTTGGTTTTCAGGGAATCGAAATTACCGGAAATCGTCTGGAGAAATTGTTGACGACCTGGACGATGAATTCCGGACAGACACAATCAAAGATGGAACCGAGTTTAGAGCATCAAATCTTTTCTGAAATTCCTTTTCCAGCACAACTACGTTGGGAACGATCCCTGTTTACTGTCCCCGTCGGCTTGGATTCTCCAGAAAGTTCGACAAGTTTGCTACAGGATGAGACGTCTCTGGATGCCCCCATTTTTTTTGAACCGGATCTGAATGATGCTTCGCCTCTCGGCCCCGAATCTGATACGACGATCATCTTGCCGTGGATTGGCGAAGTGAATGCGGATCATCTTGGAATGCCCCTGTTCACCATTCTTGTGGGACTGGTTGATGGGTTTAACCCCTGTGCGATGTGGGTACTTCTATTTCTATTATCCTTACTCGTTAATCTGAAAAATCGTCTGAGGATACTACTAATCGCCGCGACTTTCGTGCTGGTGAGTGGGTTGGCCTACTTTGCTTTCATGGCTGCATGGCTCAACGTCTTCCTGCTGATTGGATATCTTCGATCAGTCCAGGTAATCCTGGCGATTCTTGCCATTGGGATTGGCTCGATACACATCAAGGACTTTTTCCTCTTCAAAAAAGGCATTTCTCTCTCGATTCCTGAGTCTGCAAAACCGGGCATCTATGCAAGAACACGACAAATCATTACTGCTGAAAACCTGTACGGAGCTTTGTTTGGTGCGTTTGTGCTCGCAGTACTTGTGAATATTGTCGAACTGTTATGCACAGCCGGGCTCCCTGCGCTTTATACTCAAATACTCACAGAGCAGAATTATTCGACCTGGACAAACTATGGCTATCTTCTGCTTTACAACATTGCTTATATGTTTGACGATAGCATAATGGTCGCCATCGTTGTGATCACGTTAGGAAAGAACAAATTACAGGAACGGCAGGGGCGCTGGCTCAAACTGATGAGTGGGGTCGTCATTCTTGTACTCGGACTGGTCATGCTGATTCGTCCCGAATGGCTTTCCTGAGGCATCTTCGATGGTCGTGTTTTCAAGTTTTGGAATGATCAATCTTTGGAGGAGTGTTTCATGAAAGCCATGATCCTGGAAACTCTTCAGGAACTCACTCCAGACTCCGAACCATTGAAGTTTGTAGACTGGCCTGATCCAGAACCTCAACCTGATGAAGTCGTTCTACGTGTTGCTGCTTGCGGAGTCTGCCATACTGAACTCGATGAAATCGAAGGACGCTTAATTCCGCCTTCGCTGCCGCTCATCCTGGGACATGAAGTCATTGGATATGTTGAAAGCGTTGGCGATAAAGTCAATCAACATCGTATTGGAAATCGCGTCGGAGTCGGCTGGATTTACTCATCGACCGGAGACAGTGACGAAAATCTGGATCCGACATTTCAGGGTACCGGATGTGACCATCATGGTGGATACGCAGAAAAAATGTCTGTTCCAGCCCGGTATGCGTATCCAATTCCAGAGTTATTTGAAGATGCTGAGGCGGCTCCTTTGATGTGCGCAGGCTCCATTGGATATCGGGCGCTGAAACTGACTCAATGCAAGGATGGAGATCCGATTGGTTTGACTGGATTTGGAGGATCCGCTCATCTCGTCTTGTCTTTGATTCACCATCTGTATCCGCGTTCTCCCGTTTCGGTCTTCGCACGTGATGCTGAATCACGACAGTTCGCACTCGATCTCGGAGCGAGTTGGGCAGGTCCGATCGAAGCGACTGCTCCGGTACCGTTGAAGGCAATCATCGACACTACTCCCGCCTGGAAACCTGTCGTAAACGGACTCCGTAATCTGCAACCTGGCGGGCGGTTAGTGATTAATGCGATCCGAAAGGAGGCCCGTGATCAGGAAGAGTTACTCATGCTCAACTATCATGAACACCTCTGGATGGAACGTCAGATCCAATCTGTTGCGAATATCACCCATTATGATATCAGCGAGTTTCTAAAGATTGCCTCAGAGATCCCAATTCGCCCCACAATCAAAACATTTCCACTCCAAGAAGCGAACCAGGCTCTGCGCGACCTTAAATTTTCGCCCACGCGTGGGGCCAATGTGTTAGTGATGTCATAATCCCATTCTCAATGATTTCTGCAGTCGGATTATTGACTTAATTATTTGATCAAGTTGCTCCAGTTCATTACTGTTTCGCTTCATGTTCGGCAACCAGTAACGTTGTCTTGATGATTGTATCGGGATTGAGTGAGATACTGTCGATACCTTCATCAATCAGGAATTTTGCAAACTCGGGATAATCACTTGGTGCCTGACCACAGATTCCAATTTTCTTATTTGCGGCTTTCGCTTTGCTGATCACCTCAGAAATCATCTTTTTTACAGCTGGATTCCGCTCGTCGAACAGATGGGCGACAATTTCAGAATCGCGATCCACTCCCAATGTCAGTTGTGTCAAATCGTTGGATCCAATTGAAAAACCATCAAAGACTTCTGCAAATTGTTCGGCGATGATGACATTGCTGGGGATCTCACACATCACATAAACTTCCAGACCATTTTCGCCCTGAACAAGTCCATGACTTTCCATTTCGGAAATCACCCGTCGTCCTTCCTCGACAGTTCGACAAAACGGAATCATGACTTTGAGATTATGTAATCCCATAACTTCTCGGACCCGGTGAATCGCCCGGCATTCGAGTGCGAAGCCTGCACGATAGCGGTCATCGTAATAGCGGGAAGCTCCCCGGAAACCGATCATCGGATTCTCTTCGGTCGGTTCATAAGGTTTCCCGCCTACCAGATTTGCATACTCATTGGTTTTGAAATCACTCATCCTCAATATGACCTCTTTGGGATAGAACGCAGCCGCAATCATCGCGACCCCTTCGGCTAGTTTCTGGACAAAGAATTCCGGCTTGTCCTCATATCCAACTGTAATCTCATCGATCATTTCCCTGATTTTGATATCCGTCAGTTGATCGTAATCCAGCAGTGCGAGTGGATGAATTTTTATGGAATGGTTGATGATAAACTCGACCCGGGCCAGGCCAACTCCATCATTTGGCAAGAAGGAAAGCCGGAATGCCTGATCGGGGTTGGCCAGATTCATCATAATCTTTGTCCTGGGCCGACTGGCCTCACTGAGTTCCACTCTCTTCTGCTCAAAATCCAATAATCCTTCATAGACGAAGCCGGCATCTCCTTCGGCACAACAAACGGTGACTGGTTGACCGGTCTGAAGAAGCTCTGTGCCTGTTTCAGTTCCCACGATTGCGGGAAGTCCTAATTCCCGACTGACGATGGCGGCATGACAAGTCCGCCCGCCACGATTCGTAACAATCGCCGCTGCTTTCTTCATGGTCGGTTCCCAATCGGGATCTGTTTTATCTGTGACAAGGATTTCTCCTGGCTGAAACTGCTTGAGCCCAAGTGGAGAATCGATAATCCGAACGGGGCCTTTAGCAATTCGTTCTCCGACTGCACGTCCGGTAACGAGAACCTGACTTCGGTTATTAAGTTCAAATGTCTCCAACACATTTTTTATCTTCTGAGACTGAACCGTTTCTGGCCGTGCCTGAACGATATACATTTTTCCTGTCAGCCCATCCTTAGCCCATTCCATATCCATTGGACAAAGCTGACCTTTCTTTTGAGAGTAGTGATCTTCGATCACGCAGGCCCATCGTGCCAGGAGCAGCAGGTCCTCATCAGGAATGCAAAATCGTCGACGATCTTCCAGGGAGACAGGAACGTTCTTTGTCATCCTTGTGCCACCGAGATCGTAAATCAGTTTGAATTCTTTTGTCCCGAGGCGACGTTGGAGAATGGGACGACATTCAGGATCTTTCAGGAGAGTTGTCTTGAAGATATAGAATTCATCAGGATTCACCGAGCCTTGAACAACATTCTCTCCCAAGCCATAAGCGGCGTTGATAAGAACGGCATCTGGAAATCCGGTTTCGGTATCAATCGAAAACATAACGCCGGAATAAGCAAGATCCGAACGAACCATCAGTTGAACACCAATCGAAAGTCCGATTGTGAAATGATCAAAATCTCTTTCCTGACGATAAGAAATAGCACGATCTGTGAATAAGGAGGCAAAACAACGACGGCATGTTTCCAGTAAAACTCCGGCTCCGCGAACATTGAGCATGGTTTCCTGTTGTCCGGCAAAACTGGCATCGGGCAAATCTTCCGCAGTCGCACTACTGCGGACCGCGACATCAATATCAACGGATTCTCCACACAACGTTTCGTATGCGGTGATGATCTGCAGTTGCAAACTGTCGGGCATCGCTGCTGAGAGAATGGCTTGCCGCACGGCGTGGCCGCGCTGCTGCAGGTTCTCCATGTCACTGGTATCGAGATCCGCAAGAATGGTTTTAATTTTCTGATCCACGCCAGTCACAGAGAGAAAATCGTGATAGGCCTGAGCAGTGACTGCAAAACCGTTAGGAACCAATATTCCCTGGTCGGTCAGCGACTGATACATTTCACCAAGTGAAGCATTTTTTCCGCCGACCGATGCAATATCGTCTATCGAAATGTCGTTGAACCAACGGATGTATTCAGAAGTTCCTTTTACTGCATCAGACATCTTGTTAGCTCCTTAGTGTGGTTTGAACTGAAACGGTAACAGCTTTAAATACATCCGTCCCGAAAATGATTAGTTGTTATTCGGAGTAGTTCCTATTTTCGGAGAAGATATTCAACAGATTCGAGGTAGCGGTGCCCCCATCGGTTCATCGATTGGAAGTTCACGATCAAAGAGATTTTTTATGGTGACGGGAGCACTCTGACGTGACCGAGCAGTCCCGATGATTGCGGCATCACGATTACCGGATGCGTGCAGTGACTCCAGTAATAAGGGTCCCTGCCCTGGCGCTGTCGCAATCACCATTGTTCCTTCACATGCAATATGAAGGGGATTTAGGCCGAGCAATTCACAGACTGATTGTACTTCCGGGGAGATCGGTAATTGATTCTCCATGATTGTGAAAGTGCATTGAGCAGCCTCAGCCCACTCGTGTAAAACAGCCGAGACTCCTCCCCGCGTGGCATCCCGGAGTGAGCGAACCTGCTCCATATGCTCCTTGATGGCATTGATTTCATTTGCCAGGCTTTTTACATCGCTGGTGGGTTCTGGTTCAAACTGTAAATTTTCTCGGGCTGAAAGGATCGCAATGCCATGCTGACCTATGGGTCCAGTCACCAGAATTTCATCACCAGGTTGAATGGCCTGAGGTCCCGGTGGCACAACAGGACCGGCTTTCCCGACTCCTGTCGTGTTTAAATAGATCTGATCACATTGGCCCCGCGGAACAACTTTCGTGTCGCCCGTTGATACGAAGACGCCACAATTTTCACATGCTATCCTCACGCTCTTCAGGATGCGATCCAGGGTCGTTATCGGAAATCCCTCTTCAATGATGATGCCCAAGCTTATGCAATAAGGAATTGCACCACTCACGAGCAGGTCGTTAACGGTTCCGTAGACCGCCAGAGATCCGATATCTCCTCCCGGGAAAAATAGTGGTGAGACAACATAGGAATCAGTGGTCATCATGATTGACGAGCTCTTGAGGTTCAGGCAGGCCGCATCTCCAGAAGCGTTTAAGGTGGGATTTGACAGAATGACCTGCATATGGTCCCGAATCAACTCCCGCGACAACAGTCCGCCTTCGCCATGGGCGAGTGTCACTAACCCGTGAGATCCGGAAAGAGGAATGGGACAATTTTCGTTCAATTGCATCTTAAGTAAGTCCATCATCCATCGATCAATGGAGCCTTTTCTGACTGGGGATCGTTGTTAATTCGGTAACGGTAATAAGCAGCACAGGCTCCTTCCGAGGAGACCATGGGCGCCCCGAGTGGGTGGGCGGGTTTGCATGACTTTCCATAGGCACTGCATTCCGGCGGCTTGATAAGCCCTTGTAACACTTCCGCACTCCGGCATACCGTTTCGATCGGATTGACTGGAGAACGACTCCCAACAAATCGACTCCAGGCGTCATATTTTCGATAGTCTGGTTTTAGTGAGAGACCGCCTGCGGGAATGATTCCAATTCCCCGCCAGGACTGATCAACGATTTGATAAACTTCGTCAATCAATTTCATGGCATTGACATTGCCACCGCGCTTCACCGATCGGGGATAGCAATTCAGTAGCCGAGGCTTTCCGTGTTCCAGCATTTGCACGCATGACTGAATTCCCTGTAGCAGATCAATCGGTTCAAAGCCTGTGATGACGACAGGTATCTCATAGGTATCCACTAAATCCTGATACTCTTCCAGGCCCGTAATGGTGCAAACGTGACCGGCAGCCAGGAATCCCTGCAAACGCGACTTTGAAGATTCAAGTATGATTCGCATCGCAGGCAAAACACGAACATGGGAAACCAGAACACTGAAATTATCCAGTCGTAATTGATCTGCCTGCAGGACAGCCAACGCCGTTGAAGGAGCGGTCGTTTCAAAACCCACGCCCAGAAATACGACATCCAGATCCGGATTCAGGCGTGCGAGTTCTACGGCATCAACCGGGCTGTAAACTATCCGCACATCACCGCCACTCGCTCGGGTTTGATTCAAAGACTGTGCAGTTCCGGGAACTCGAAGCATATCCCCAAATGTAGTCAGTATGGTCATTGGCTGCAGAGAAATCTGTTGTGCGATGTCGATGATCTCAGCCGGTGTGACGCATACCGGGCATCCGGGGCCGTGAATCAATTCCACCACGTCAGTCAATTCAGATTCAATACCGTACTTGAGTAGATTATGAGTCTGCCCACCGCAGACCTCCATAATCCGCCAGCGCTGCGTCGCCAGTTTTCGAATTTCTGCCACGAGAGCCTGGGCTGTTTGCGGATTTCGATATTCCGTCAGATACTTCATCCGCTTGTTCCTTCCTCTTGACTTTTGTTCGCGGGATCGAAATCTGAAAGATCGGTCTCGATGAGTGCTGCTTGCTCTGCGGAGATTTGTGTGATCGCGATCCCGGCATGGACAATCACAAAATCTCCAATCTCTGCATCAGGAACGCAGGCGAAATGACAGACCTTTTTCAGTCCGCCGAAGTCAACCTCCGCTTTCGCAAATAGTGGATCCTGGTCTAGCCAGCGAGTCACACGTCCAGGTATCCCCAGGCACATCAAACGACTCCTACCGAATTATGTTCTACATTTCGTGTCAGTCTCGCGACCGCTATTGCTAATTGACCCGCTGCCAGACCTGCGTCGTTCAGCGGAATAGAGACAGGACAAAAAACATTCCGATGATCCTGTTCCAGTTCTCTACGTAATGTTTCCAATAAGATTCGATTCTGGAAGCAACCTCCTGAGAGTACGATAGGATAGTCGGGGAAATACCGACACATCTTTCGAATTCCCTGAACCAGTCCACGATGAAATCGACAAGCGATAACCGCAGGTGCAGTGCCTGCGTTAAGATCATGTACGATTTGTCGAATCGCAATTTTCCATTCGAGTTGAATTCGGTGATCAACAGTAGATACCTCAAATCGATAGGGTGTCTGTACGGAATCACAAATCTGAGCTAAGGCTTCCAGAATCATGGGGAACTGACCTTCATAGCTCGATTCCGTACGACGAGTGATCAAAGCAGTGATTCCATCGAACAAACGTCCCATGCTCGAAGTCAGTGGTGAAAGATGTTGTCTGCCTGTTATTTGAAGGATATTCTCGACGCAAGCATCGGAAAATATCTGATGTCCGATCTCACTTGCTGCTTCCGCTCCCATCGCTGATTCCAGCAACGAAATCGCAATACGCCAGGGACTGAGAATTGCAGCGGTCCCCCCCGGGAGTGAGAAAGTTGCGATATTTCCAACCCGCTTATAGCCAACTGCACTGCTGAGCAGGAATTCGCCTCCCCAGATCGTCGCGTCATCTCCCAGACCGGTTCCGTCAAAGGCAAGTCCTAAAACGTTCTCGTCTAACAAATTATGCTCAAGCATTCCTGAAACAATGTGCGCATGATGATGTTGAACACCGATGAGCGGCTTCCCCTGACGAGTCGCCCATTTGGTGGAATAGTATTCCTGGTGAAGATCGTGAACGATGTATTCGGGATCCATTTGATACAGAGTCTGCAGTTCTGCAATTTGCTGTTCGAAGTAAGTTCGACTTGCCAGAGTTTTGAGATCACCGATATGAGGACTCAAGATTGACTGAGAGCCATTCGAGAACGCGATTGCATTCTTTTGTTCTGCGCCAACAGCGAGGATTTGCATCTGAGTAGAAATCGGGAGTTTCAAAGGGGATAGTCCGCGGCCACAACGGATGGTGATCTGTTGACCGCCAGCGATACGAACGACGCTATCGTCAATTGGCCTGACAATTTCTCGATTGTGATGGAGAAAACAATCAGCGATATCAGCCAGTTCCGATCGAGCCTTGGACGGGACGCTCTCGATTGGCTTGCCTTCGACATTTCCGCTTGTCACGATCAACGGGACATTCACAAGACGACACAATTCCTGGTGGACAGGAGTGGTCGGAAGCATCACGCCTATTGTCCCTACAGGACCTGTCACCTCACGAGCCAATCTGTTCCTGGCGAGTTGATTCAACAATACAATCGGATTGCGGTTATCCGCCAATATCTCCCGTTCAATCTGATTCATACTGGCAAGTTGGACGACTGCATCGAGCGATTGAACCATGACCGCAAAAGGTTTCGATTCCCTCTTCTTTCTCTGTTGTAATCGTTGAACAGCAGCTGAATTCGTACCATCCACCAGTAACTGGTAACCGCCTACACCACATAAACCGACAATGTCTCCTCTCTTGATATCCTCTACCGCAAGTTGAATCATCAAATCATAATTCAGTTCGACAAATTGTCCTGGTTTTTCGTACCAGTATGTCGGTCCGCAGTCTGGACAGGCAATTGTCTGTGCATGGAAACGCCGTGAAGATGAATTCGTATAATCCTCTCGGCAATTGACGCAGAGATCATAATCTTTCAGACTCGATTGCTCTCGTTCAAAAGGCATCCGTTTAATAATCGAATACCGCGGCCCGCAACTGGTACAGGAAATCATTGGATAGCGATATCGGGCATCATCCGGCGACGAGTATTCGTGTTGACATTGGTCACATGTTGCCAAGTCAGCTGGAAGAATTGTCTCTAACCGGCCGGTTGCAATACTTTCAAGAATGCGGAACTCCGTATTTCCGGTTGCTTCACATTTGATTTCCTGACGACTTGTAATCTTTGCGTCTGTCGGGAAATGTGAAGAAAGCTGATCGCGAAATTCATCCACATCTGACGGTGATCCTTCAACCACGATCAACAAACCAGTCAGTTGGTTACTCACAGAGCCACTCAGATGATGCATTTGAGCTAATCGAGCAACGGCAGGACGCATCCCGATCCCCTGAACGATTCCATTCAGGATGATTCGATGAGCGACTACGTTCTGAAGTGTTGAATCAGGAGATAACATCGATGTTGCTTATTAAATTATTTCTGAATCTTACGAAGTTGACGGACCAGGAACTCACACCATTCGTCAACTCCAGCCAGGGTTTGTGAACTGGTCGTCAAAAAGTCCAGTTCAGGTTGAATTCTCCGAGCATCCTCAACAGCTGAGGAAACGTCAAAAGGAACATACGGCAGCAGATCAGATTTCGTAATGACCATTGCCTGACTGGTTCGAAACATCTTCGGGTACTTTCCTGGCTTGTCATCTCCCTCTGTCACACTCAGAAGTGTTACCCGCAGATATTCACCCAAATCGTGGGAGGCTGGACATACTAAATTTCCCACATTTTCTATGAACAGAATATCGAGATCCGATTGATTCAAACGCTCATATCCACTTTCCACCAGCGGGATTTCCAGGTGGCATGCTCCCCCTGTGGTTAATTGCTGTACCGGAACGTAAGGCTTGAGCCGTTCTGCATCACGATCAGTGGCCAAATCGCCAACAAGCACAGCCAGGCGATACTCATCTCCGATTTTCGTGGCCGTTCTTTGAAGCAGACTGGTTTTCCCGGCTCCGGGCGATGAAACAAGGTTTACAACGAGTGTTCCCTGATCTGACATTCGTTGGCGAAACCGATTCGCTTGTTCTTTAAGATCAGCTTTCAGATCGCGGTTTACGGTAATTGTCTGATTCATGCATTCACTCCAACTTCACGCAATTCAATATCGATAATTGTTAATTCATCTCCGGCAGTAATCCGGACCTGTTGTGAATTACATCGTGGACAACAAAACTGATAATTCGTAATGATGATATTCTGCTGGCAATTCTCACATTTTGCCTCAAGAGGAATATTTTGGATTTCCAATTTGGCTTGTCGTCCGATTTTCTCGGGGGCCAGATCACGAAACGCTAACTCAACCAGAGTGCACTCGACCCCGGAAAACTCTCCTATGGCGAGTCGAATCGTTTCTATCGCTCCTCCCCCGTTTGATCGAGCAATTTCTTGAACCTGCCGTAGCAATGAACGAACGACTGAATACTCATGCATCGAACTGACCTACTTTATTGAATTGAGGATTTTGTAATCCCCGAGTGTGAGGTTCAATTTCATTACGCTGCAGTAACTCGGCAACATCCTTGGCTGCTGATAAGACCTGGGGGCTCATGGAACTGAGCGGTTTCCAGTTCTTGCCTGTCACCGTCCAGATATGAATCTTCATCAAATCCGGAAATGTTTCCGTAGCCAATTCCAGTGTCCCGGTCAGACTGGAAGCATGGGAACTGGCAGGAATTCGTTGCAGTTCCGGTAATTGAGGCCAGGTGTAGCAGGCGATTTCGCCAGGCTCATGAGAGGTTTCAGAATTGGCATCGCAGATGATCAGGTGTGTAATCGTATCAAGATGATTGAGCAAAGCCTGTGAATGTGTGATTTTCTTCAGGCACACGTCACACCCCTGCAGCTGATCGATGACTTCCCAGCCGAACTGATCGTCCCCGTGTGAACTTCCAAGTCCAGCGATCAGCATGGTCGGTTGTCGAGATTGTTTCCGAATTTCGCTCATTACATTTTCTCAAATCACTATGTTTATTTTTCGCGACTTTTCATTACTCCACACGTTCAATCGAGAGTTTAAGGAAATGAGTCGCACAACTGATGCAGGGATCGTAGGATCGAATCAATCGCTCACATGCCTGAGCCACCTGATCATCTTCCATCGATAGTAAGGGGGGAAGATAATCCCTCAGGTCGTTTTCAATTTGTTTCTGATTTTGTGATGTCGGAGGAATAATCGTCGCATGTTGAATCAGGCCAGCATCGTCAATTTCATAATGGTGAAACAACGTGCCACGCGGAGCTTCTGTCGCGGCCATGCCAACTCCGGCTCGTGGTTGATAGGGTATTCGCGATTCGGATGGTCGCTGATAGTTTCTGCAGATCTCCAGCGCTTCTTCGAATGCATGCACGACTTCTAAACCACGTGCCAGTATCGATTGAAACGGATTATTACAGGGCCATTGGGTATTCACACGATCTGCAAGTTTTCGAGCATTGGGGTGGAAATTGTCTCGACTGTGGTTGATGCGAGCCAGTGGCCCGAATAGACAACTGGTTCGACTTTCTATTTTTTGAGCCTGCAAGGCCGTTGAATGCGGAACCTGATATTCACAGATCACCTGCTCGTACTCTTTCACATCGAACGACTCTCCTTTGCTTGAGGCCATGGTAACTCCAAACCAGGGATAGTCACTGGAGTTGCTAATCGAGATCAAATCGTAATCGCGTACAAAATCCGGAAAGTCGAAACCGGAAATCCAATGAGTCGTCTCAATCGCTGCCTGGAGTCCCCATTCCAGTTCAGGAATCAAATTCTGCAACTCATCGGGAACAGGCGTGCGATAAAACCCTCCAATGCAGACATTGACAGGATGAACCGAACGTCCCCCAAGGACTTCGAGAATCTGATTGCCAATTTTCTTGAGTCTTAGTCCCCGTTTAACTTCGTCAGGAAAGTGTTTCCCCAATTCCAGTCCACTGGAGTAGCCGAAGAAGTCTGGAGCCTGCAGCAAATGCATATGCAGACAATGGCTTTCAATCCATTCTCCACAATAAAGCAACTTCCGGAGTTGATGAATTTCGTTTGGGATCTCAATTTCAAGAGCCGCCTCAATCGCACAAGCGGAACTCATTTGATACGCCACCGGGCAGATTCCACAGATTCTGGCCGTTAAGTCAGGAACATCTTCCAGAGGGCGTCCCCGCAAAAAGGCCTCGAAAAATCGCGGAGGTTCATAGATGTTTAACTCAACACGATCAATGACATTATTGTTCAAGCTGACATGCAGTGCCCCTTCTCCCTCAACACGCGTCAGGGCGCCAACACGAATTGTACGAGACTCACTCATGAGACTCTCCTTCAGCCGAGTCTTGCCTCATAAGTTGTGCACCTGTCCGTGCAAATTCTGGAGCTTCTGCGTTCACATTGAGAAAGAGTGGAATCAACTCAGCTGATGAGTGCCCGTCTTTAATCAGCCAATCTGTTAAGCCATCTGTATTCGTTTGATGACAAGGCCCGAAGCAGCCATAACAGCCCCGATGAAATCGAGGACAAATGGCTCCGCATCCAGCTTGCGTGAGCGGCCCCAGGCAGGGGATTCCCCGAGCGACACTCACGCATACGATATTTTGCAGTTTGCAGTCCCGACAGACGGAGTGATCTGGCACGCTGAATTTGCGATGGTGAAGTTTATCGGAAATAATTTGTAAAAGTTGACCTGTATCGACGGGACAACCTCTCAATTCAAAATCGACCGAAACGTGATTGGAAATTGGAGTAGAAGTCGCCAGTGATTGCACAAACTCAGGATGCGGATAGACCAGTTTCATAAACTCGTCATGATTGGCTCCATTACGTAACGCCTGAATCCCCCCTGCTGTTGCACAGGCTCCAATCGTGACCAGCGTATCAGTTTGCCTGCGAATTTTTTGGATATGATCCAAGTCATTTGGAGTCGAAATCGATCCCTCAATCAAAACCAGATCATAAGGTCCAGATTCGATACGGCTGCTTGCTTCTGGAAAGTGCGCAAACTCGACCAACTCAGCCAGTTCCAGCAATTCCTCTTCCGCATTAAGTAGTGAAAGCTGACATCCATCGCATGAGGCGAATTTGAAGATTCCCAGCCTTAATTTTTCCGGCATCGATTCTCCTCGATTCAGAGTTCTGGAATCTTCATTAATTCTTTGACTTGATTATACCGGAAAACCGGTCCATTCGTGCAAAGAAAGTAGGACCCTAATTGGCATCGCCCACAATGTCCGATCGCACAATTCATATGACGCTCAAGACTGAAGAAAATCTGGTCTTCAGGAATTCCTCGTTCGATAGCCGCAAGAGCAGAATAATTCATCATCACTTCGGGGCCACAGCACATCACAATCGCGGCGTTGGGATCTGAGAGCTCGATGCGGTCCAGTAAACTCGGCACTACTCCGATATTACCCTGCCAACCGGTTGTCGAGTGATCGACTGTGGTCAGAACTTCAAAGCCTGAAGACCGCCACTGATCATATTCTGCAGAATACAAGAGAGAGTCTGGACTGCGTCCACCAATGAGTATGGTCACTTTCGAAAAACTCCACCCGGATTGTCTCAATGATTCAATAACAGAACGCAGTGGTGCCATTCCAATTCCTCCACCAATCAGAATGAGGTGCTTCTCCTCGAAATCCCGTAACGGCCAACCGTTTCCATACGGCCCTCGACACCCGAGTGTTTGCCCCAACTCCAATCTGAATATTGCGTTGGTGACATTACCAGCCTGACGAATCGTATGCACGATGTTTCCGGTGTTTTGCGACACTCCACTTGTAGAAATTGCTGCTTCTCCATATCCAGGAATATAAAGCATATTGAACTGCCCGGCTCTTGCCACGTATTGCTGCCCAACCGCGGAATCGACAAATTCGAATTCAAAAGTCTCGACGATTGGTATTTCCTTTTTTCTTGAGACCAAACGAATTTCATGAAGTTTCCAGGCAGAGTTGGCAGTCGGAGCCGATGTCCCCTGAGTCATGGTTCTTCCTCACAAAGGGCTGCGACTTCCACCGTCAGATCGATACCGACAGGACACCAGGTGATACATCGACCACAGCCAACACAACCAGATTCGCCGAATTGATCGTGCCAGGTCGCCAGTTTGTGGGTGAGCCATTGTCGATAACGACTACGTGTATCGTTTCTGACAGGTGTTCCATGCAACTTGCTGAACCCGGGATTGAAACAGGAGTCCCAGGATTTACGACGATCGACTCGTTCCTGATTCAAATCAGGAACTTCTTCAACATGACTGCAAAAACAGGTCGGGCAAACCATTGTGCAATTTGTGCAGGAGAGACAACGATCCGCAACCTCTTTCCAGTGGGAATGCTCTAGTTGACCCATTAACCGATTTCGCAAATCGGTTGTGTCCATTGTTTTTTTTATTTGTTCTGTAGCGTGATCAGAGATCGATTCAGACTCAGTCAGCTGTTCCTCAGTCGCACTTGGAAATCCCAACGGCGTCACCATTTCATTTCCAAGTGAACTCCCAATCTCCATCAGGAATCCATCAGACAATTCCGTCAATGCGATATCAAATCCCGACTTACACTTAGGTCCTGTATTCATCGAGGTACAAAAGCAATTCGCAGAAGGTACAGCACAGTTAACGGCTACGATGAATGAAGCATTTCGACGATTCTGGTAATTTGTGTCAACGTATGAACCTTCCAGAAACACACGATCCTGAATACGCATCGCAGCCAGTTCGCAAGCTCGAACTCCCAGAAACGCATAGGGTTCGCCTTCGTCGACATGATCCTCAAAAGTCCAACCGTCCTGAGACTTGATCGATGTTGAGATCAACTGCAATGGAGGAAACAGATATCTTTTCCAGGAGTGAGGACCGACGGCATAGTCGAAGAATCGCTGATTCCCTGTATGTTGAAGTCGATAATATCCCGGTTTCTGTTCGTCAGTGTATCCCTGTGGCATGTCATCAATCGATTGAATTTCAGCGTAGACGATGGCTTCCTGATCAATGGTCGGAGCAATCACTCGATAGCCTGATTGCATCAATTGCTTCAGAAACTCGGGGAACTGATCTATTCGAAAATATCGAAAGTCGTTCATCATATTATTCCGAGATAATGTTAAGTGATAAGAGAATTAAACACTGCTTCAGATGGCTTTGGATTTCTCAGCCTGATCGACACTTGGAGAAAAAAACAGATCAAGCAACTGTAATCGAGTGGCCATTAAACGACGAGCAAAGATGCAGGCGATCTCTTTCATAAACTGGTATCCGAAATCATGGTCAATTTCGCAATAGTTCTTTAACTCATCTGCCTGAAAAACAATCAGCTGAGTTTCTGTCAACGTCGTTGCCCGAAGTGACATTGGTCGAGTTGAAATCATTGGGGAACAACCCAGAAATTCTCCATCACTCAAAGTTAACAATTCGATATATTTTCGCCCTTGCACATACGTATCCAATAAGACATTCCCTTTGACAATCAGATACACGCACTTGTGATATTCACCCTCGCGGAACAAACAGTAATTTCCGGCGACGGTTTTGGGCTCTCCCATTGAGATAAACCTGGACATCATCTTCTCAGAAAAGTTTCTGCCAAATGATATTTGTTCCATTATTGCTGGTCTTTCAATCATCCGTCCCTGTCTAGCAACGTGCCATCTCTTAGCTCTCACTTTGCATTCAACAGCATTCCAACTTCCTGGAAGAGCATTGTTCGAACATCTACAGTTCACCTGATCACTAACACGGAACAGGAAGCATGTTCGGCGACATGATAAGCCGTACTTCCGATGATATGTTCAATTATTTTGTTGTGTCCCTGATGCCCAAGCACAATTAAATCGGCGTTCCACGTCGCTGCAGCATTCAGGATGGTTTCATCAATATTGTCGTCATCAATCACTTCCGTTTCCACATGGCGTAATTTTGTTGTCATTTCTTTGATGAGACGTATCTTTAAAGCGTCGAGTTCACCATAGGTGGCATTTGCTATCGCCATTTTTTTCAAATGATCAGACTGAGACTCCATCACATTGAGGAGCATTAACTCGACGGGGATCCTCCAGTTAGCCGTCTCCATCCAATGCACAGCAGACTCTGCGGCTCGGGACCCATCGTAGGGCAACAGGATTCGCACAACTTCCCTGGAATCGTGTTCAGGAAATTTCTTTGCGATCAGCACCGAGCAATTTGCGTGCTTTACAAGATGACTGGACACATTTCCCAACAGCAGAGAATCGATCTTGCCAAGGCCCCGGTCCCCAGCGACCAGAAGTGTGGCCTCTCCCGCCTTGGCTTCCTTCACCAGAGTTCTGGCAATCTCTCCTTCGAGTCGCTTCGTTTCAACACTCCAGTCATCCTTCATGAATTCTCTTTGAATCGCCTGGAGTTTTTGATCAGCCTCTTTCTGCAGATCTGATAACACATGACAACTGTGGTCTCGCAGAGCATCAATCACGCAAACGATTTCAATGGGATCACTTGTAGGATAAAAGTATCTCCTCAGAAACTTCCCTGCGACTGTAGACTGATGCGATCCATCGTGGGCAAGCAGAATCTTCATGGAAATATCCTATTTGAGAATGAGTTTAACAAGGAGAACTCACACCGAATTAACGGACGATGATCACAGAACAGGGGGCGTGTTCAGCGACGCGATACGCGACACTTCCGAGGAGAAACTGAGCAACAGCCCCGTGCCCCTGATGTCCTATCACTATCAGATCCGGCTTCCAGACGTCACTGGTCTGGAGTAGTTCTTCTGCGACTTTCTGGCTTTGATGAAGTTGCGTCTCCACGGAAGCGGCCGTTGCTTCCAACTCGTCTTTGACAGATTCTATCGA
>DEML01000026.1 GCA_002359185.1 Planctomycetaceae bacterium UBA2671 | reverse complement strand
GACGCACCGGAGTGGAGTGTCGAATTCGACTTAGTTGTGACGCTTGAGCCGGGGTGATTTCGTATATGGAGAGAAACTCTATGAGGAAGCCATGTCGGCAGCATGGTGCGTCAGGACGCACCCTACTAGTCTAGTGGGGTGGCACTACAGCTCGTCAGGCACAGCCTGACCTACTGGTCTACTATTCTGGATGGGTATAAGCAACTCCAGTTGATGTTCGTGAAATCCAGGAGAGTCTCAGGGGAGTTGGTCCTGTGCCAGCGTAGCGCGGTAATCGGCTTCGGCTTTGTAGAAGTCCAGAAGCGAGTCGATTACTTTTTCCGAGGCTTCTACGGCATATTGCTCTCTAAGAGTAACCTTGAGCAGATCGGAGGAACCTAATTCGAAATTCCTTCGTTCTCTTTGTGCAAGGTCTTCTGCGTACTCGACTGCCTGCTGAGTTGAGTCGTATCGTTTTAGGGCAGCCTGCAGAGCTGTGTGAACTGTTTGAACTTCGACTGCGATTTTGTCCTCTGTCATTCTTCTTTTCGCCTGCAACTGAGTCATTTTGCCTTCCAGGGCAAACATCTTTCCTCTGGCTTTGCGTCTTTGAAGTGGTACATCCATAAACACTGAAGCTTCCAGTTCGAATTCCCCTTTATCGTTTTTGGGACTGGTTGGCATCCCAATGTCCTGAGATGCGATCCATTGGGTGTCGATGGATGGGCGAGTTTCATTTTGAGCTGCCGAATAATCGAGTTGGAGTTGTTTTCTCAAGAAATCCATCACCACCAATTCGGGGCGATTTGAAATGGCCATTTGGATGTCGAGATCGACAATTGCATGAAATCGTTCATCAGGTGACGGAAACCGTTGTAGTTCATTTTTCCCAAGAATAATGGGATTTCCCTCGTAATCTCTTAAGTACAGTGAAAGTTTTATCGCTGCTTTCTGGTACTTCTGAAAAACCTCGGCAAGTTTCGCTTCCCGTTCGGAGACGAGCCTTAAGTTGTCAGTCAACTCTGGTGGATCGATAAACCCATTCTCAACTTGCTGCTTTATCCGATCGGTTCGTTCCTGTGCGAGAACAAGGACTTGTTCTGCGATCAAAAGTTTTTCCCCAGCAGCAACCCATTCCCAGTAGGCGTAACTGGCTTCCTGGATGAAAGCAATCAGTAAGGCATGAATTTCTGGCTCTGCCATTTGACGGGAATAATTAGCTCGCCAGAGTTCGGCTCGACGCTGGTCAATTCTTCGATCTTTTGCCAACGGGATGTTTACACCAGCTTTGAATTCCCCGCCTTCGTTGGTCTGACGTTCCAGATACCAGGGTTGAAACTCGCCGTTACCGACTCGATACCCGGCAAAGAATTCTCCACCGTTATAAAGAGGTTGAGCGAAACCTAAACTCTGACGGTAATTCTGATAAAATCCCAGAACATTGTTTTCTGAAGCTGCCTTAAATTTGAAGTCATAGGCTCCAGCTGCTGAAATTTGATCGCCCTGTGCAATTATCCGGCCAGCAAATGCCGACTCCAGCAAGGGAAAACTCTGGTAGACACTGCCGATCACGGAATCTAGTGAAACTGTAGTGTCCTCTGTGGCAGGTTCCTGAAGTTCAATCGGGAGGGGAGTTACTTCGGCAGGCATTTCCAATGGTGGGAGTTCTGTCTGAACTTCCTGTGGGTTGGAAGTTGCTGCAGTACCTTCACCCTGCTCTTCAAAAGCGGTTAAGGAGATCTTCGTCTCCTCGTCATTGCCTACGTCTTGAGCTTGCCCAGCTTGAGCGACCGAGCTTTCCAGGCTCACTTCTTGAGTTTGTTTGGCTTTGGAAGACTCACGTGTTGCCTGAGAGTCGTATTTATTGACCGTAACGCATCCCGAGAAATGCATCGCTGCCAGAATTGTCAGAATACGACTGCACACTCAATACTCTCAATCACAGCGAGGCTCAGGGGGTGGTTTGACGATGAAGTCATTCATTGAGAAAAGAATCTACACATTTTCCAATGCATAACTCATGTTCAAATTACTACATTGTTTTTTGAGGCTGTAATCATTATCGGAGTGAAAATGACATTAAGATGACTCAAAATACCAATGCGTCTGTCGTTAAAAAGCCTCTCATGGGCGGTTTTGCCATAAACCCCCAGATTTACCCATCTATTCACGGAAACACTATGTCACTTAGGAATTTTTGGTGGCTTAGGCTTTTCTTGACTTGATTTGCTTTTATTTTCAGGTGGAAGCACAGGAAAACCATTGAGTCTTCTCCAGATTTCATACCACAAAGGAACTCTGTCGAGAATAACCCATCCGTTAACACGAACTCCCTGCCTTAAATAGCGTTCATCAGGCCAGCTTTGACCATTTTCGACCGGTTTGACAAGGATTCGAAATTGCCCCATTCCATTATCAGTAGCATCGATTGAAATGACTTCACCTCCAAAAGTACCGACTGCCACTGATGGCCATCCCGCAAATTGAAGAGCTGGCCAGCCTTCAAATTGCAGACGCACATGCCGGTCTTTCTGAATCAGAGGAGCATCATTTCCATCCATCCAGATTTGAACTGCTCGATCTTCTGTAATCGGAACAATGGTGCAGATGGGGTCCCCTTCCTTGAGGACCGCTGATCCCATATTTGGGTTAATCTGAACAATATAACCATCAACGGGTGCTTTTAATGTTTGTCTTTCCTGGCGAGAGAGTTTGACTTGTGATTCGATCAGCAGTTTTTGCGACTTATTTAATTCCTGCTCTGTTTTTGCCACATCACTTTCGGCTTTGGAAATATCACCTCGAGCTTTGCGCAAAGTCGCTTCGGCGTAATCAATATCAATTTGAGCTTTCTCAATTTTAGAAACTCTTTCTCTAATTTTGCCTTCCAGTTCAGACTCCGCAGAGGAGACGTAAGCAGTAGCCCGGGCAACTTTAGCATCGGCTTCTGAGAGTTTTCTTTGAACTTCCTGTAGCTTTTGTAAGGCAATATTATCTTCCTGATAGAGCATTTCCATGCGATCGACTTCAGCTTTGAGCTGAGGAATAGCCGCTTCATATTCGAGCAGTTGCTGCTTTTCAGCTTCTACTTTTTTTCGAGCCATTTCCACATAGGCATCCTGAGCAGCGATGGTCTCCTGCTTCACTTTCTTATAAGCTGTGACCTGCGATGAGAAAGATTCAACCAGAGTCAGAGCAAATTCCAGGGCACGCTTGTTGGCGGCTAGTTGCTGCTCGACCGCAGCCACTGTTCGTTCGCTGTTGTTTAACTGTTGCTCAAGTCGCATCTGATAGGATTCATCCAAATCCTGAATCTCAGCGATCAAATCTCCTTTTTTGACGACCGCATTCTCGACAATCCCTTCACCCCAATTCACAATTCTTCCTTTGATGGGGGATTCGATGACTTGTTGACGCTGGTCCGGTGAAAATGCGATGACATTGCCAGAGCCGGTTACCGATTGCTGCCAGGGAGCAAAGGCGACCAATAGAATTGTCAATAGCAAAGCGACAAAAAGCAGCCTTGCTATGCGACGAATCGAGCGGGATGATTTTGCCAGTTGCAAAGAGGGCATGACCGATTCGTCGTAGGCGACCGGAAGCAGTAACGTGCTTCGTTGCGTCAATGTCGTCGATTTTTCAACTTTCCTCGGGATCAATTCAGACATTCATTAACTCCTGGTCATTTTCCGGCGAAGAATCAACGTCTGGCAAAAGTTGCCTTCCCGATTTCAAGAGACAGTTCCGATTGGTTACTAAAATAACTGTCCAACTGTGACGCTTATCCATAATTTCTTTAGCAATTTTTGCAGCATCTTCGTCGGAAAGTGTGTCGAGAAGCCGATCGATCAGCAGTAATCCTGGCTGACCTACCAATGCGCGAGCCAGAATGATTTTACTAATCTGATCTCGACTGAAAGGATAACCATTTTCAACAACTGTGGTTTCCAGTCCGTCAGGTAATCTCAGAATTTCATCCAGCAATCCAATATTTTCAAGGACTTCTCGCATCGAATGTAGTGTGACTTCAGGACGTCCGAGATGAATATTCTCGGCAACTGTTCCCTGAAAGACTTCCACATTCCGGACAAGCTGAACATGGTTCCGCAGGAGATCAGGTCGGAAATCACGTGGGTCAATCCCATCAATCGTGACATGCCCCCCACTGGGTTCTCTCATCCCAAAGAGCAGATCGAGTAGAAGACTGGTACCATTCAATTCATCAGCACGCAGAACCAGACGATCTCCTGGTTTGAGATGCAGCGAAAAATGATCGAGACTGATATGATTATTCGCCAGTTTTGAGCTGACATTAATCGCTTTGACTTCAACTGAGCCGGAACTGTTATAGTGGATTAAACCATCGTGCCTTTCTACTTTCAAATCGAAGAGGGCTCCAAGTTTGTCAACCGAAGCGAGCAAATCGTAATAACTTTCCATGTGCTTGCCGAGTTTTGCAAATGAGCCGACAATAACTGTCACAATCAACTCGGAAGCGACAAGTTGGCCCAGAGTTAGCTGCCCCGTAATCACGAGCCATCCTCCCAGTCCAAGCAATACGGTGCTCGCAAACGCCTGTAAGCCTAACGCGAACAGAATTTGACGCATCAAAATTCGAAAGTGAATTTTGCGAGCTTTAAGATAGTCGTATGACATTTGATCGGCTTTAGCCAAAGCGAATTCAGCTGCATTAGAATGCCGGAACGTAGTTTCCGCTGCCAGCAGGGAATCCAGCCAGGCCGCCATCCGATACTTAGTTTTCGATTCTTTAATACTGCTGGCAACTGCATTTCGCCCCAGTACAAAAATGATCAAAGCAATCATCGCGAGTAAAATTATGTCGAACCCTAACAGCCATGGATGATAAAAGGCGAGAACCGCCATACCGATCAACGTCCCCAGAATAAGAGAGATCCCATCCAACAAAAGTTGAGCAGTCACTTTTTGAACGGTCACAATTTCAAAGAACCGGTTGGCCAGTTCTCTGCCATACTTTCCATCAAGTGATGAGATTTCAATTCGAGGAAAACGATATGCCAGGTCCGCTGTCACACGAGCAAAAAGACGTCTCTGGATAATTTCCACGACATAGGTTTGTAACGCTCTCAAAGCGGCTGAAAATGACAGGAAAGCAAAAAGAATCAACGCCAGGATGACAACCGGCTGCAGATACCTGCCAAAGGCAACAGTGCTCACCAGCGTTTCTACTGCCAGAGGAGTTGCCAGGGCCAGCAATCCGGTAATCAAGGCAAAAATCACTATGATTCCGATATCACTCATTTCCGGCTTCAATAAACCGATTAGTCGATCTAAAGGCTTTTTCGAATGACTATCTGTAGGACCAAGCGTCCTCGTAACCTGTTGAGATCCATAGAGGACACAACGAACTGGACTCGATTCCCCTTCGCATCCAAGCTTATTTATGAGTTCGCGTGTCCGTACCGTGTGCCGAATGGGTTTCTCTGAATTTTCCCAAATTTCATATTTACCTTTCACCATGTTCAAAACGGAAATCAGACGATTTGAAGAGGGATCGCAAAGAATGATATTCGAATCGTTGGTGACCAATTCTTTCAACTGCTGTACAGAACAATCGACCACCCGACAGTTCAGCGACAAACTACGGCTGACTTCGAGGATCACCTTCCACCAGTTCCCCCTCTCTGAATTGGAATACTGAGCAAGTGCATCATTAACAATATGATTGATCCGCGGACGATCGACCATCAATCCGGAATGAACCATCAGCTGTTCAATATGCCAGCAGATCTCTTCTCGGCTTATATGACGCAAAGCTTATCTCTCCAATGGTTTACGGCAATCGCTGCAGCTGTAGTGATGTTTTGGATCTTATCTGCTGAATATTTCTATTCAAAAGATACGTCACATCCTTGCTGGTAGGTAATCGCTTTGTCGGTTTTTTGACCTGAAAATGGGCAATGTACGAATCAGTATGTGCAGAATTCCGAAAGTTTCATCGGACTATTCCCCTTCTGAGTTATAGTTTTCAGGTATTTCTGACCAAGTGTGATCTTGTGAATACTGAAAATATTTTCCATCTTCAAAAGCAATCAGATTGAGCCATCCGTTAGCAAGTAGATCAGAAACATTTTCGTGTTTCTGGATCACTTTATCAATCATCATTTTAGGGGCAGCAATCACTGAGAGTAAACGCTGAGGATAGTGTTGGTAATTTTGACCATCGTGAATAGACTGCCAAGGCAAACCTGTCATCAGGTCTCCTCCATTCCCGGACAGAATACCAAATCGTCCCACAACATTATGAATCGTTTTATTCCCACTGCCATATCGTATTGGATCGACAGTCGAGGCGTAATACTGCATGTTAATCCAATGGGCAACGATCATGGGAGCCGTCATGATGGTTTCAAGAATTTCACCACCGGGATCGTGATTGAAGTCATATTCATGCAGGAAGGCTCGCCCCTCAAGATTAACTGTTCTTGTCAGGCGTCGCGGCGCAATTACGATTGAGGCATTATTAGCCAAACCCCACTCAGGGCGGACTTCTGACCAATCATTACTTTTTCTGAGAAGTTGAGATGTATTTTTGCATGAAAGATCATTCATTCGTTCCCCGCGAGTAAACTCACTCGCCAATGTGCACATCTCTACGATAAATTCATATTCCGTTTGATGAGAGCCAGGAAGTTCCGCCAAGTCCATAAAAGTGATGGCATCAGTCGTCGTATTATGCAACCCCGCAAGAAAGTGGGTGCTTTCTGGAATTTCAATACCGATTTTGCTCAGTTCGCATCGAATCGGATATGAATTTAAGAGTTTTGCTGCAAACCTGGCGTTTGGTTCTCCAGAGTGCCCTCCGCATGCACCACAATCCAGACCTGCCTTGAGAGGATTATTCTCTGTTTGACTGCCGTGGCCACACAGCACAATCAGACGGGGAAATGTCTTGGTTAGCCCCATCCCGCTCAAGATATTTTTAGCCATTTGAGTTTGCTCGGCCAGTCCAATCCCCTGAGACTCCAGTCCGTCAAAGCCGGGAGCCAATTGCCTACTCTGTGCAGAAGAAACGCCATCAAACCGAGCATCACTTCGAACTGATTTCCATCCCATAGTCCGTCCGAGGAGATACTGGATGTAATAGAGTCCCGAAGTTTCGACAAATGAAAAACAGGAAATCGCTGAACTCTGTAGATTTTTAATCGCACTTCGCAGACTACGAACTAACTGTTTGTTTTTCACTGCTTCTGGTTCTGCTGATGCGCATGAATGACAACCAGCAAGCGGGGCTAAACTTTCCTTGACCTGAAACGACGGTTCGAGCAACGCGGGCACCTGACTGATTCCTGTCACCTCACCCAGAGGAACATATTCAAGTGGAATCCCAAAGAAACCTGCAAACCCCCCTGTACTAATCTCTGGAGAAACAGACTCCAGACTTCTTCGAATCCGTTCTGATCGAACATCAATACAGAACACAAAATGTGCCAGTTTCTGTTCACCTGCTTCTACTTTACTCTGATCAAAGCTCTCAAGCCTCATTTTATTTGGAGAAAGCCGGCCAAGGAGTTCTCGTTGATACCCCAATTCTGCCGCTCGCAGGAGTGTGTAGCGAAGTTTTACATCATTGTTAACCTTCAATGTTTCTGGCTCGAGCGAGGAGGCATTTACAGGAATCAGAGATGTCCAGTCTACTGAAAAAGCAGTCGTCTCCGACAAAGCAACATCATAAGCCATTCGCATGGCCAGTAATCCATTCAGGTCAGAATTTTCAAATCCAGATCGCTGTCCCGAATCGACCTGATATCGTGTCCATGAACTCCATCCGGGGATGCTGTTTGCGTAGCACAGCAAAACGGATTCCCAGATTTTCTCAGGGACGTTCATTCGATTGAGCAATTCAAGGATAGCCGCCTCCGGAACCTCAGGAAGATGAGAAACGAATTTTCGAAATCTGGAAATTCCAAGGATCTCAATATTACGATCAATCTGAGCGGCTGATTTCCAGGCTTGATACAAAGTGAAATTCTTCCATGGACTTTTCCAGTTTGCCTGACCATCGTCGTAGTGAGCAGAGCAGTATTTTGAAATCTCATCACAGATTACAGAATTCCATTCAGAACCTGTGCAGCGATCCAAGGATTCTGCAATCGTAAAGATCAGCCGATCAGAATTCTCAGGCATTCGAGGAACTTCCGGTTTGCCGGAGTTATTGTCCTGCAAAATTTGGATAATCTCATCAAGCGAGTTTTCAGGGGCAGAGTTAAAGATTGAGTCCTTTAATTCCTCAATCGCAGTATGAATATCTTCTGAATGAAATTTCCCCTCATTGAAAAGTTTCGCAAAATACTCAAGAGGCATGAGCAGTTCAGTATCAGAAAACAGTCTCAGATAATTTCTTGCGTTCAAAAAGTTTCGATTGGAAATCTCTGCAAACGGATTGATGGCCACGTAGTCTTTGAGCGGCCATACGGCAGGCACAGCCTTTTGAACCTGCTTCAGAACATCCCTCAATTGATGTTCCTGTAAATTTCTGGTGAGATATCTGGAGTGATCACCATTTATCTCAGACTGAATTTCCACTTGTTTTCTCAGATCGGATGTAGACATGGTATTTTCAGACTTTCTTCAATTTTGAATGGAAATATGAGTAGGGGGTAACACTCTTAAGAAAACTGTTTGAACTGCCGGCGATACCACGCTTCCATATAGAAACCGTTGGAAGCGTGAATGTAAAATCGGTTTAGCCTGGGAGATAATTTGCCAGTTTGAGTTACGGCATAAGTCAGCAGCAATCCTCCGAAACAAAGCCCAATCAGAATCGCATTCAACCAGGAACCAGTTCCCTGCATAGATGCGGAACTTGCCTGAACCATTGTTTCAATCAGACAGTAAGCAATCGTGTAAGAACTGATGAGAAAGGAAGTGAAGAGAACACTGATCAGTTTCCCACTCCAGGATGTTCTCTGAAAAACCTGCGTCAGCCAAGTCGTAAATGCGAGAAGCATGATTGTTCCCAGAATCAATCCCCCGGGCTTCTCAGTGATATGTACGGAGAAGATCGAAAAGTTGATTGCTAATATCGCTAATGTAATCAATGCCGAGAAGGTTATCGCCCATCCAATGGGGATCTTTTTGTGGGTGTCGTTAAATATTTCCACCGTCGCTGCTCTCCGAGAGATGACTCCACCGCAGTCGAGAAAGGTGTAAGCTTTGTAGAGGGAGTGTGCCAGGATGTGCAGCATCGCCAGAGAGAAGGCGCCGAGTCCACATTGCAGCATCATAAATCCCATCTGGGCAACCGTTGAATAGGCCAGCGTTTTCTTAATGCTTGTCTGTGTAACCATTACGATTGCAGCAAAGCAGGCTGTGAATCCTCCGATGACCGCCAAAGCCTCAAGGACGCCTGGAGAGTAAACCAGCATTGGACTAGTCCGGATGATTAAGTAACCACCAGCATTGACGACACCGGCATGCATCAGAGCTGATACTGGAGTCGGTGTTTCCAGAGTCTGGGGTAACCAGACATGAAAAGGGAATTGAGCTGATTTCGTAACCGCACCCAGCATCAACAGCCAACTGATGATTAGCGAATTGAAACTAACGGGGATTCCTTCAGCGAAGTTATTTTGGACGGCTGCGAACAACTCAGGAAAATCGAAGGTTTTATACTCCTGAAAAGTCAGGACGAGAGCCAGGATTAAGGCAGCATCTCCAATTCGACTGATAAAGAATTTTGTCCAGGCAGCCCGAGTTGCAGCTGGCCGTTCCCGATAATGTGTCAAAAGCATGTGAAGTCCGGAACTTGTCAATACCCAGGACACAAAGAACATCAATAAATTACCCGACACAATCATCAGCGAAACAGCAGCAATTGTGAATGCCGTCCATCGGTAATAACGACCTTCATATTCATCACCATCGAGATATTGACTGGAAAAACAACAAATAATCCAGCCAACAAAACTCACCAGTAGCAGCATCAGAGAACTGTAACCATCGAAGTAGAGATTGAGTCCGAATGAACTGTTTTCGCCAATTGAAATCAATTCCAGAAATTGAGGAATTCTTCCTTCAAAAACAAATACCACCATGACCAATAATGAAATTGCCAAATGGAGAGCGGCTACCGAGGTCACGAGACGACGAATTCCCAAGGTTCGGCGATTCAATTGGTGGACCGGTACAAGGGCAATCCCCATAAAGAGTAATATCGGTAGCAGAACAGCATAAATCATTATGGCCTCCAGGAGTGAAGTAACAGCGAATCAGGATACGCGAAATATAATGCACGACAAATAAGTCGTCAATAAATTATCGTGCTTATTCTGCTGTTTTCTTAAATTTCTTTGAAGGAATTTAAAAAAGAGCCAATATGTTTAGCTTTTCGTGCTATTCATCTCATGAATTCCAATTCCGATTAATATTGTTAGGATGGAGCGTGTTAAAAATGATCTACTGTCGAATGTTGATATGTTGTTTAGTGAAAGTGCTCGGATGAAGAAATCAGCAAAAGTGACCAGGAAAAAGTCTGAGGACGCTCCACTTTCGGAGGCCGTCAAGAAAAAGGAAGTCATCAAAAAGAATGCGTTAGCAGATTCTTCAAAGTCAATTGAAATCAAGGAGAGTTCACAACGTCATGATCACGCTCGTTGGACGTTTTTGACCAATCACGCTCATGTTTTGATCGTCCTTCATGAAAACTCACAAATGGTTCTCAGAGAAGTCGCAGCTTCAGTTGGAATAACAGAACGTGCGGTCCAAAGAATAGTTCAAGATCTTGAAGAAGGCGGATTCATCAAACGCGTAAAGGTGGGAAGAAAGAATCAATATACGGTGATTGAAAATAAATCGTTACGACATCCCATTGAAGCCCACCGGCAAATTGGAGATCTCCTCAGGTTGATTTCGGAGAAGTGAATCAGCCCATTGTTAAAGCGGCAAACCTCCACTATGGAGATGAACAGTCCTTCGTTCTGAGACACGACTGGATAAACTGGTCAGAGAGTTCCACAACTTTTGATGTCACGTTGATTATTGCGATGCGAGACAGTGTGTTGAAGGGCATGCTGATCGTCCCCAGCCCATATGGCTTACGCGGGGCTCCATGAACTTGATATTCATAGTCTTTTTGGCTTTGCCTTGGTGGTCGGAATATTTAACGGGATTACAAAACTTCGTTTATTGCTTCAGAACATCATTTGGAGCTTTTCCGATAGGCCACAATTCATAACGTCTGACGAATAGCTCAGCCTGCTCGGTTTGCAGAAGCAGTTTTCCGAAATCTGGCTTTGCTTCGAACGCTTCGTTGACCACAATTCCGTTGACTTTATAAATTAAGTGTCCACCATCTGCGATCACTTCCAGCAGAGTCCATTCGCCAAATGGACTCTCGACATCGTCTTTTCCTCGAAAATTGATCTGATCTGCCCAGTCGACATCTCTTCCAAACCAGTTGATGCGTCCACTGGAAAGTGTGATTCGCTCTCCGCCTTTTTTCCAGACTTTTTCGCCATCTCGATCCTTAGTAATTTCGGCGGTCAAGGAAGTTGGTAGAGCCTGACCAGTGATAGGATCTGTTCCCGACAACACGAGGATGTCACCGACTCCACCTTCAATGATCTGAGCTTCAATTGATGCCATCCAAGTTTTCGCGTAACCACCATCCGGCCCCCAGCAATGGACCAGAAGACCTGCATCACGTGCGCGATCAATTCGATTACCCCAGGTTCTTTCGCCCCACTTGAATTCCAGTATGAGGTGGTAGTCCCGATAAGAATCATTCGTGATTAATCCGCCGTAACCATCACCTGAAATATGGATCATACCATTCTCAACAGTGAATACCTTTTTGGGATCGGAGTATTGAGAATCACGAATCCAAGTATACATCCCTTTCAGATTACGCCCGTTAAAGAGCTCAATCGGGCCATTCGTCGGACTGATTGCAGAATTACGAGAGAGGGGAACTGCTGGATCACCAGGTAATTCTCGAATCGCAATATTTCGAAATTCAACCGGATCATTGTGTCCAGCGAAACCAAAGTGACCACTCTTTCGTTTCGCTCCCGGAGGAACTTCGCCATCTTTTGATTCCATAACTTCGGATAAGTCAGCATCGAGAATCGTAGTCCCATTTAATTCCACTTTAACTTTGGAGCCATGGATCGTGACCTTCTGAAAATTCCACTCCCCGGTTGGTCGCAGATAGCCCCGATGAGCCGGAACAAGCCCATACACAGAACCGTGGTATTGTCGCGGGTCGAGCTTCGCATATTTCGGATCCTCCGAGTCGAGAACTTGCAATTCAAGTCCTTCGATATGAGGCTGACCTTCACCAGCATAGCGAAGGATGAGGCCATTGTTTCCGCCCTGTGGAAGCTTAAATTCTAAAGTTGAAACAAAATCCGCGTATTCTTTCTTTGTGAAGAGTGCCCCCCCTGCTCCTTCTTTGCAGATAAGTTTTTCATCAACAACTTTGTAGCTGTCGACTGCTCCCGTCCAACCCGTGAGATCCTTCCCATTGAAAATTTTCACGAAGCCACTGTTCTCTTCTTGAGCTTGCAGGAGTTTATTGGCTTCACTCGCTGGAATTTCTCGAATGTAGATTTCTCGGAAATAGAGTGTGTTCCCATGATTTTGCAGTTCGATTTGTCCATTGGGATAAATTGGCAGATTGCGTTCCCAAATATTTTCCATCACAACATTGTCGGCAACGAGTTGATCGTTCAGCTTTATTGTGACTCGTTCGCCAATCATTCGAATGTAAAAGGTGTTCCACTCTCCGACGGGATTATCAGCTTTCATAAGCGGAAACCGTTGATGGTCTTTATTATTCCACAACGCTCCGGAACCATTCTCAGCCCCGTGCCGGAAATAGGGTTCGTGCTCGGTATCCCAGATTTGAACCTGAGGGCTGCCGCGCAGATAAATACCGCTGTCGCCAGCTTCGAGGATTTTCCAGTCGACGTAGAGTTCAAAATCTCCATAATCTTTTTCGGTGCAAAGACTTTTTCCTTTTCCGTCAAAGACAAGGACTCCCTGTTCAACTTTCCAATGTTCTCGCATGAGATCATCCGCTGCCTGCTGTGCTGTTGCCATCTCTTCAGCGGACATGTTTGCGCGAGTCTTTGGATTTCCAACAAGCCCTTTCCACCCCGTTAAATCTTTTCCATTGAATAGAGGGGAGAACCCCTGAGGTGCTTCTGCCTGAACCACGGTCGGAAAATGGTTAAGCCCCATGAGCATGATTAGAGCGATCAGCAACACTGAGTTGGGATGACGAGTTTGAAACATCTATATCTCCATGGATTGTTCTGGAATTACACATCAAAAACAAAGACAATATCATTTACAAAGCATAGGAAAGCCATGTAGTGAATACGGAACCGAAGCTCAAATTCAGGCAAGGAGTTCCTGAACAACACGACATTCCTGGGCATCGGTCAAAGTTTGTTCCTGGGTGTTGCGGAGGAATGTTACTTGTTCGTGTTTAAGGCCGAATAGATGCAGAATGGTGGCATGGTAATCGTGGTGATTCACGATATTTTCCACCGCCTTGTAACCAAAGTCATCGGTTGCTCCATGAGTATACCCGGCTCGAAATCCTCCGCCGGCGACCCACATGCTGAAACCATACGTGTTATGATCACGACCAACTTTCGTGGGAGCCCCGTCATTTTCAATGACGGGCAAGCGCCCCATTTCTCCGCCCCAATGCACAATCGTTTCATCGAGCAAGCCACGTTGTTTCAAATCTTTGACGAGGGCAGACGATGGTTTATCAACTTTTTTGCACGCTTTCGGCAAACTCACCGTCAGTCCAGAGTGATGATCCCAGAATTGGTTGCTGGTGAAAACCTGGACAAAACGAACGCCCCGTTCGACCAGCCGTCGAGCGATGAGGCACCGTTCGCCGTATTCTTTGGTCGCAGGGTCATCGAGGCCGTACATTTGATGAGTCGCTTTGGATTCTTTGGATAAGTCGAGCGCCTCCTTCGCGGCATGCTGCATATGCGCGGCTAGCTCGTAAGTCGAAATGCGGGCATGCAATTCATTCTGATGCGGTCGTTCGATCAAATGTTTCTGATTCAGGCGGTTTAAAAAATCCAAGGCCCGTGCTTGTGGGGCACCCTGTAAATGAGCCGGGACATCGAGATTGAGAATGCGCGGTTCCTGAGGTCTAATCACTGTTCCCTGATAGAGAGCTGGAAGCCAGCCGTTGGACCAGTTTTCCGTTCCCATGACCGGAAGTTGTCCCGGATCGATCAAAGCCAGGTAAGCGGGCAGGTCCCGGGTTTCGGCCCCCAGCGCATAGGTCAGCCAACTTCCCAGGGAAGGTCGACCCGAAATAATCCGCCCAGTGTTTAACGCGGTGATCGATTGACCGTGATTATTGACGCCGGTATGAGTGCTGCGAATGAGCGTGATATCGTCAGCGATTTCTCCAGTGTGGGGAATCAGATCAGAGAGTTCCATCCCGCATTGGCCACGGGGCGCGAATTTCCAGGGCGATGCAAATATTTTTGAGGTGGAATTTGCGCGGTCGTCGTACTTCAATTCTCCTGGATAGGTTTCGCCATCGTGTTTGGTCATTTCCGGTTTGGGATCAAAGAGATCGTGATGACTGGGCCCCCCCTGCATCCACAGGGAGATCATAGCCTTGGCGCGGGGAGCATGATGCGGTTGATTCGGTTGCGTATCAAAAATTTGCGGTTCGAGAGGAGGCTTAGTTCCCTCAGCACCTTGACTGACTTGCTGGGCCAGACAGGCAACCGCCAGTCCACCCAGGTTGAATGCGGAACTGGCCAGGAAATGGCGGCGACTCCCTGCGATCTTGTCGGCTGAAATCTCTTTGTTCATGAGAACGTCCTGATGATATAGAGGCGGGAGCGCAGGGAGGCAAGTTATTCGAGTCAAGTTGATTAATCAATGTAAAGAAATTCGTTGGAACTCAAGAGAATCTGACATAAGTTCGCCATCGCAAGCAATGCAGGATCATCTTCTTTCCCTGCTCGCTCGGTTAATGTTTCCTGCTGTTCGATCAAAAACTGTTGTGCGTCTGCAAGTTCAGACTGGTCGGGATTCCGTGCATAAACTCGCTGCCAAAGATGATTAATTTTCTGGGTAGTATCGTCTTCGTACTCAGTTTTTAATAACGTGGCGAAATCCTGGGCCTGCTGCATTATGAAGTCGCCGTTCATCAGCATGAGCGATTGCGGCGCGACCGTCGAGAAACTGCGAAGTTCGCAATTCGGCTCCATGCGGGGATTATCAAAAACTTCAAAAATGGAAAGGGGGCGCGTGCGTCGCACCTGCACATAGACACTTCGACGTAGATCTTCCCCATGCATTTCGAGCACTTTCCCAGGCCTGCCGGCACTTAGATTTTCAATGCCGATAACCCACTGACCAACCGGATCCGACATGACCGGCACGGGGGGCCCATACATTTTCTCGTTCAAGTTTCCGCTGATTTCCAAAACCATATCGCGCAGGACTTCCGCTTCAACCCGTTTCAGCCGTGCACTACCGAACAAAGCGATATCGGGATCGCTCGTCAAATAAGCGGAATCAGTTGAAAGTGCCTGCTGATAAGTGCGGCTCAGCATGACCATCTTGATAAATTGCTTGATATCCCAGTTTTGCTGCACGAATTCATCAGCTAACCAATCCAGGAGCAGAGGGTGCGAGGGAGGAGTTCCGAGACGACCAAAATCAGACGGTGTGATTACAATTCCCCGACCAAGCAGATGCAGCCATATGCGATTCACAATTACGCGCGATGTCAACGGGTGTTGACCGGAGGTTAACTGTTTGGCGAAAGCGAGTCTGCGTCCAGTGGAAGGGATCGCGGGATCGTTCTCGGGAATTTGCGATTCCACAATGTGGTTCAAAATCGACAGCCCAGCCGGTTTAACCTCTTGTTTGGGTTGTTGATGGTCTCCCCGATTGAAAACAAATGTGGGAGTCAGATCGCTGGCGGTTTCGGTTAATGCGCGAACGAAAAGTTCTTCTGGCTTCGTCTTTCGGAGTTCAGCAGCGGCATCGGCCATTTTCTTCAATTCGTCTGCTGCCGGTTTGTCATATAAATACAGTGAACCGGCAGTGATGCTGAGGCTGGGGTATTTTTTATAGACTGCCTTTTGTTCGGGTGTGCGGTCTTTTTCAGCAATTTCACGAGCTGCGACGGCAATTTCGCGCTCGACTTCGGTCAACTTTTCCAATTCCTTATCATAGTTGCGATCAATGAATTCCTGTTGTTTGACCAGGCGTTCATCAAGGATTTTCTTTGCCTCTGCTTCAATTTCTGCTGCCTGGGCACGATCTTCATCGGTATATAAAGAAATGCTACGCTGGTTGGGCGTTTTCCATTTCTTCCAGTTTAATGCCGGTTCGAATACTGCTCGCAATCGATAGTAGTCTGCTTGCGGGATCGGATCATATCGATGCTCATGACACTGGGCACATTCGACCGTTAAGCCGAGAAAAATGCTGCTGACAATTTCAACCGTGTCGGCTACGACCTCATTTTTTGTCAGATCATCATCGAGTTGTTTAGACATCGTGCCATCGGGAGCCATTCGCAAAAAGCCGGTGGCGATCAACTTCTCAATCGCATCTGGAGGCATATTCTTATAGGGCGGGGTCACCATTTCATCCCCTGCCAGTTGTTCCTGCACGAATAAATTGTAGGGCTTGTTTTTGTTCAGCGATTTAATCACATAGTCTCGGTACTGCCAAGCCCATTTGCGTTCGGGATCGTTAGTCGTAACCCCTTCTGAATCGGCATAACCAGCGACATCGAGCCAGTGGCGAGCCCAGCGTTCTCCAAAATGATCATCAGCCAGCAAGCGGTCGAGCAAACGCTCCCAAGCGTCTGGTTGTTCATCATTCACGAATTCCTCGACCATTTCGGGTGTTGGTGGTAAGCCCCACAAATCGAAACAGGCACGGCGAATGAGCGTTTTACGATCTGCAAGAGGCGAGAATTCAAAGCCAGACTCTTCCAGTTTGTGCAACACAAATCGATCGATCGGCTGCTCTGCCAATTCAGACTTGCGAACTTCCGGAAGCTCCGGTCGTGAGACAGGCTGATAGGCCCACCATTCCTGATCTTCGGGCAGTATGACCATCCCTGGAGCCAACGTATCTGGTTCGGAACGGAGCGTTGGTGCCGACTGAGCTATCCAGCGAGTGATCAGATCCTGTTGTTCAGAAGAGAGAGGGTGACCTGATCCCGAGGGAGGCATTTCACCACTCGAAATGCGATCGAGTAGATAACTTTCGTCTGGTTTCCCAGGGATAACTGCAGGTCCAGAATCGCCGCCCTGCACCATAAAACGGCGAAGTCTCAGATCCAATCCACCATCTACTTCTGCCTCTTCTCCATGACAATGAAAACAAGCCGCTTGCAGAATCGGACGAATCTGTTTTTCGTATGAGATTTCCGCTTCCGGAACAATCGTTTCCTCAGCAGACAATGATGTGACCAGGCAGGTACCAATAAGGCCAGCGAGTATTATCGATCTCAAGATCATGATATTACCTATCAACATAACTCAGGGTGGGCAGGCGAGCTGGCGGGAAGATATTACGCGATATCATATTAAATGGTAGATGGCATCTCATTAAAACACAAGAGAAATCATCAATCTGGCGTTATGAATACGGAACATGCTTTGCGACTGGTTCATTCAATTTATTGATAGTGCCGTAGGCTCCTGCGTTCATATTTATTCTTTCTATTCTCTATTGATCACTGCATCGCTCATTTTCGATCCAGAATTCCATTAGTTTCACAGAGTCAGAATCCTACCGGACTCACGATTATTTCGACAATCTCAGTGGAGTCGGCTTCGGGCTCTCTTGTCTTCATACTAAAAGACGGGGTTCTTGTGTACATGTGCACTGAGCAGTGCTTCATAATGCAGGTTGACTTAGAAAGTGGGAAACCAGTATAATTGCATAATGACGCAAATATGCAATAATGGAATTTACAACATGAAACCAACGGAAGTTTCTCAGTGCTGCGGGCCGATCGATGATTTACTCGATGCGGAACTCTTCAAGTCGCTGGGAGAGCCGACTCGATTGAAACTTCTTTCCTGCCTGGCAAAGTGCGGACGGCCATGCTCTGTCACAGAACTGACCGAATGCTGTGCTGTCGATATTTCCGTAGTGTCACGTCATCTGGCTGTTTTAGAGAAAGCTGGCGTTCTTACTTCTATGAAAGAAGGACGGACCGTTTATTATGCCGTTCGATACAAACATCTCACAGAAGCATTTCGTGCATTGGCAAAAGCGATTGAAGGCTGCCGTCCGAAACGCAGGACAGGGAATGCATAGAGTCGGCATCGTTCTTTCAAAGATCTGTAAACATTCTGAGAAACGAGCCCATTTATTAGTCAATGCCACTGAAAGTAACGCGATATGGACAAAGTGGAAAAAGCCACGATCAGCTTCTTTGAGAAGAACCTCACTTACTGGGTTGCACTTTGCATGGTGATAGGGGTGTTGATTGGAAAATATGTGCCGGCAATTCCCGCGTATCTTGCAAAGTTCGAGTATGCCAATGTTTCCATTCCGATCGCGATTTTGATCTGGTTGATGATCTATCCGATGATGATGAAGGTTGATTTTGCCAGTGTGAAGAATGTCGGCAAGAATCCGAAAGGTCTTTTCGTAACCTGGGTCGTGAATTGGCTAATCAAGCCTTTCACGATGTTTGGCATAGCTGCCTTCTTTTTCTATATCGTTTTCAAGCCGTGGATTTCACCGGAACTGGCCAGGGATTACCTTGCCGGAGCGGTTCTGCTCGGTGCCGCACCATGCACAGCCATGGTTTTCGTGTGGAGTCACTTAACACATGGAAACGCTGCTTACACTGTCGTTCAAGTGGCAACAAATGATTTGATCATTCTCATTGCCTTTACCCCAATTGTGGCTTTTTTACTCGGCATCGGAGGGATTACGATTCCATGGATGACGTTGATCGTCTCTGTGGTTCTTTTCGTCGTTGTGCCGTTGGTTGGTGGGATCCTGACTCGAAATATAGTCATCCGTTCCAAAGGTGAAGAATATTTTCAAAACGCATTCATTCCCAAGTTCAACCACATCACCATCGCAGGGCTATTGCTAACGTTGATCTTGATCTTTTCGTTTCAGGGCGAAGTCATCATGAACAACCCACTGCACATTGTACTGATCGCCATTCCCTTGATTATACAAACGGTGCTGATATTCTTCCTGGCCTATGGAGCCTGTTACAGGCTCCATTGCCATCATGAAATTGCTGCCCCTGCAGGCATGATTGGGGCGTCTAATTTCTTCGAACTCGCGGTCGCTGTCGCGATCACCTTGTTTGGCGCTTCTTCTCCAGTTGTACTTGCCACGATTGTGGGCGTGCTGGTGGAAGTCCCTGTGATGTTGGCTCTTGTTGCCTACGCCAACAAAACCAGCGGATCTTTCTCGCAAATTACAGCAAACCACGAAAGCTAATACAACGCGAAACACTAATAATGTTCTTGTTCTCCCTTTTTGGTTTAAACACAAGTGATCCGTAATCAGTTTACACCGCAATAGAATTTCTGATTCAGCTTGAACAGGTAAGCCTATAATCTCTCAATGCCAATACTTTCGGTACACAAGTCATACCGACTGGCCGCAAGTCATCTTTCGCCTATATATAATTTTCAGACCCAATATATAAAGCAAAATGATTTAATTTGCATTGTTCAGTTTCGAGGCACCTTCTGCGATTTGATAAGTTCGATTGATTTCCAGGTTGTTGAATTCTTCCGTATTACCGCCCGGCCAGAGAATTTCTAATGCATGGATTTGTTCTGAAGTTCCCAGACCTATTGTCACTGGCAACTCAACCTGAGAGAGATAACTTCGTGTTGGCATGATACGTCGTACCAGAGTCTCTGTTTCCGTCTTGATCTTTACGACGGCACCAATTGCATTTCGATTGGAATCAGTTCCGGACAACTCGAATCGAATCCAGTTGTTTGCCGTATCCTGATTGTTGCGTAACAGGCGAGGAGTTCTTCCGGTTGTTGTAATTAAAATATCGAGATCGCCATCGAGATCGATATCGGCATAACAAGCCCCTCGGCCAACCAGTCTTTTTGAAAACTCCTCGCTGGTTTTGTCTGAGTTCAAAGGTACAAATTCAGAGATGGCATCTGGTCCACAGTTCCAGAATAACTGAGGAGGCTGTTCATAATATTGGCTGGATTGAACTTTGTTGATGTCTTCTTCCAAATGACCATTCGCAGTCATTAAGTCGAGCCGTCCATCGAGATCGGCATCGAAAAAGAATACGCCAAAGGTCAACTCCAGTCGAGTCATTGGCCCCAGACCATTGGAAATCGCCTCATCGTTAAATAGTAAGCTCTTTTCAGGAGAGACATACAAAGCTGTCATTTCGTTAGCAAAGTTCCCAATTGCGATCCCAATATCGTTATTATTTCGAAATCGACTGCTGTCGATGCCCATCGCTCCCCGAGCATTTCCATTGGAATCATATGCGACGCCCGCAACGATCGAAATCTCTGCAAAGGTTCCATCCTGTTGATTGTGAAATAGAAAATTGTGCACGGTATCGTTGGAAACAAAAATGTCCAGATAGCCATCTGCATCAAAATCATCAAACGTTACCCCCAATGATTTCCCCAGAGGTTTCTCTGTTGTTGGATTCGTGATTTGAATTCCGGCATCCTGACTGACATCCCGAAATTGACCATTGCCTTCGTTGTGATAAAGCACGCAAAAAGCCCCTGGGAAAAACTGAGGGCGGCCATAAGCCCGTTCATTTCCAATCAGTTGAAAATTCTGATTCAGGTCGAACGCACGGGACCATTCAAGATAGTTACAGACGAATAAATCCAGTCGTCCATCATTATCATAATCAAACCACCCCGCCGACGTGCTCCAGTCTTCCTCTCCCCCGGCGACTCCCGCTAACTCTGTGACATCTTCAAAGGAAGATCCCGTATTTCTAAGTAAACGATTAGAGCCGACTGCGGTAATATAGACATCGGTATTGCCGTCATTGTCATAGTCACCGCATGCAACGCCCATCCCATATATTTCTAAGTTGATATTCCACTCCTGAGCTGCTTCCCTGAACTGTCCAGTTCCATCGTTCAAATAGAGTTCTGTCCGGGCAGGCATCTCATTTGAGGTGTTCGTCCAAGTCTTGGAATTGATGAAGAGGATGTCCTGATCCCCGTCGTTATCGCAATCAAAAAAAGCACAGCCTCCTCCCATTGTTTCAGGAAGTAGTTTCTCTCCAGCAGCTCCATTTTCGTGACGGAAATGAATTCCGGCCTCTTCTGTAATATCCTCAAAAGGAATATCTGGAATTTCCGACTCCATACGATCCCGGAGTTCCGGCATCTCAATGACTGTAGTCCGAATTTCTTCCGGTGAAGCTTCAGGCCAGAAGAAGTAGACACTGATTCCGCCAGTTGACAGGAGCACGAGAATCACCAGGACGGAGTAGCCAAATGCCTGGCCAATGACCGCATCATCCTCTTCGTCAATTTCGGAATCATGCTTTGAGTAGTTTAAATTTGTCATCACAGAGTAAGAATTTCTATCGGCTGATCGTTGATAAAGAGATCGATGTATTTCGGGAAGATCAACATGCTATTCGGCACTCGGAGATTCCGTGTAGCTTTTCGCTTCTTCACGCTGAAGGTCGTAAATTACAACAGGTTCAGAGGCATGGTTGGCAGCCGGATACTTTGTACGAGCCGCTGCAATCGCACGATCTTTGGCATTATCATCCGGTTTGAACGTCGTATGCAACTTCATGTGTTCTTCAGAGCGTTTCAGGTCTCCCAGTTGCGCATAGACTTGTTGCAAGCCATAGTGAGCCGTAACGTTTTCAGGATCGAGCAGTAACACTTTCTTGAATTCATCACGACTCTTTTTGAGAAATTCTTCTCGAACAGGACGACGTTCTTCACCACGATTTCGCTTTGCCACGTCAAAATAAGTTTGTGCCAGTTCATTAATCACGGAGTAGTCCTGACTGAAGTCGAAGCCACGTTCAATCATATCGGGCGTTCGATCGTAAAGAGCACTTTCCAGATTTGAAATGGCTTCCACAAAGTAACCTTGCTGGCGGTTTACAATTCCACTCATCCAGGCCAAGGTCCATTTGGGAGCCTTCGGGTCAATCGCTTTCGACGCCCTGGCTACAGCCGCGACGGCTTCATCCAGTCGACCTTCCGTAAAATAGACACGTGCCAGATTAAGCGGACCATCGTATCGTCCACTGGCCTCTACATTTTCAAATGCTTGAGCCGCCTGGCGTAATTCCACTTTCCCTTTGAGCAGTAATCCAATCCCATAATCATTCCAGCGCTGCCATGGGGGAATTGTTGATTCCTGCTGGGAGATAGAATCCTCCTGCCCCGCAACAGGTAACATGATTCGATCTTCCGCTAATGTAATGATGGGTAATGGATTCAAATATTCCTGACCGGGTTCGTAGCCTCTTAGAGGTGCATCCTCCGGCTTCAGGCTCCTGGCAATAATATCCATGTATGTCGAATCGAATTTGCGATAATGTAACCTGGCAATGACTTCGATTGGTTGTACCAGATCTTCAGGCACATCAATTCGATAGTGGACAGATTGAGCGGTCCCTGGAGCGATTTGGTGACTGTAAAGAGGCGTAAAAATATCCTGAGCATTTCGTCGGTCGATTCGGTTTCCATTCCGATCAAGCATAAATGTATTCACAAAATGCGACCAGGGATCGACCTGACGTTTCTCATCCATCCCACCACTATGGCCAATAATGCGATCGCCACTTTTGACAATGATTTCAATCCAGATTTCATTCGAATCTGTCGTACCTTGTGTGAAATGATGCCCCAACTCCCGCAAAGTTCGAATCACCATCTCGATTAAATAACTATTTCCAGGTTCGAGTTCTGGAACCGTTGGCCGAAGTGGTGCGATCAAGTTTGCATCGACTGAAGTCCCTTCACGAATTCCAAACAGATCCAGCCGAATGACATCCTTTTTCATAAATTCTTTATGAGCCTGAATGATTTCTGGATTCTTCTTCAGCCACGCCAGTCCAGTATTCGCTCCGACAAACAAATGGTCATGAATTTTCAGTTGATTCGAATCATCGAAAAGAGCAGCTGCAAAATCATTGGACGTTTTTAAAGGCATGTGACAACGATTGCAGTTGTGGTCAGCAATAGGTGGATAATAAAAGCTGCGGATATTATGCCCAGAAATACCGCTTTGAAAGAAGGAATCGTAGTGGTTTTGTCCTCGTAAAAACTCCTTATATTTGGTCAATTCAAAAGGAAGGCTAACCTTATGACAGGTTGAGCAGAATTCCGTCGATTGATGCAATGGTTTCAGGAACGTTTTCTTGTGAAATTCAGGCTTGGCTTTGACGAGCTGCTTGTTGACCCACTTCAAAAGTTCGTTTTCACTGAATGCGAACGGATAATGAACAGGTTCATCAATGACAAAATCGGCATTTCCACGGACGCTGGGAACATCAGTAATCGCATGACAGGTTGTGCAGGTAATTCCCGCTTGAGATGTTTCATGGTTCACATCATCAAATTGAGGATCATCAAATGCGCCACTGAAAAAGGGGACAGGATCGTGACAACCAGCACACCAGCGCGACGCCTGCACAGATTGATCTCGCTCAAATGCGATATGGCGGGTTTCTCGGATACTGACCAAATAGGCAGGATTATTGAATGAGCTGAAATGATGGGCACTCTTCTCCCATCCTTTGTGGGCATCTGCATGGCATTCCTTGCAGTATTGATCGTTCATCAATGTTTTAGCGGGAATGAAATTCCCAGATGCAGTTCGCGCTAATGAGGGTTCAAAATATTTTGTCCCGCTCTCCGGCTTGGCAACTTGCCAGGTTCGAGGATCTTGAAAATGCAGGGCGACCATCCCGGCAACCAATGCCAATGTTGCGATGCTGAAACGAGCTCCATGATTCCAGCGCAGCTTTGGCCCAACCAGTCGGTGCATCCAGTACAGCCACACTATTATCAGTGGAGTGCCGACGTGAAGCCAATAGATTGCCGAGCGAGACAGCGGATGCTTCAACTCAAAGATGCCTGAGACACGGACGAGTAGCAACCCGCTCACAAAGAGTAACAGCACGATACCAGTTAGCGCATAGCCAACCCGAACGGCTCGCCGATTCTTGCGATTTCTGGTATTACTCCAATGATAGCCAATAAACAAACCGACCGGTACCAGCAGGATGAGTCCTATCAAAATATGAAAGAGAAACATCACCTGATAAAAATAGTTCTGGAGAATTTCACTCCGAAACCATTCCAGAAATGTCACACCGGCCAAATATATTGAATTGGCAACAATCAGAACACATAACGCTAAGACGCAAAAGTAAAGTTTCCGTAACGGTTTACCAATTGCAGGACGATTCTTAGGCTTTAAAGCATTATGGTCGGGCATTTGAATAATGACTCGAATTGAAAAGATTATGACAAGCAGACACACATAAGCCCTCAATCATACGATAGCGAACTGCTGGAAACAAGTTATGATTGAACTACTTTGGAAAGGTACATTGTTATTACCAAAATGCGCACTCGTAACTACGTCATCTCTGTTGCATTCGCTGTCGCGATAGCGGTATTAGCGATCCTGATTTTCAATTGGTTTAGCCCTCTGGATACCCCTCGGATTGATTCATCTCAGCTTCCCGATTTGCTGAAGTTGAGACAACGATCAATCGCATATCTGGAAAATCAATTGCCCGAAGACGCGATCCCGTTGCTGAATGAGATCGCTTCTCAGTTTCCAGTTGAGGATGCTTTTGCTCAGTATAATTTAGCAGTCGGGCTTACTCTTCAGTTGGAATTAGAAAACGCCGCAGCGAATCCGAACAAGTTCGCTGATCAAATTGATGCGACGGAACGACAAATCGAATCCGTAATCTCAACAGACCCTGACAGCGCAATACCGTATTTACTACTCAGTCGGGTGAATAAGATTAAAGGCAATTTCTCAGGGCAAATCGCAGCAGCAATCAGCGCGACCCAGCGAAGTCAAAATAATCCGTCCGTGTGGTTTGAACTTTTTCTGGCCCGTTCAGAGTCTGACAGACAGTCGGAAGAAATTAATAATACGTTAGCAGCTCTCGAACAAGTCACTGCACTTGCTCCCGACAATGTCTGGGCGTTGCTGCAGATTATTAACTATCAAGATCAACTTCAGCGTCGCGAAATTACCGTCAGCCTCATTCGACTTCAAGAAATGATTGCCCCCTTTGCAAGTGGCGTTGAGCAACGTACACGCTTAAATCCAACAAAGATGATTTCTGAAATTCAGGAAGCAGTCCATGCCGAAAAATGGGATGTTGTCACGCGTCAGTGCCGACTACTGGGAAACATATTACGACCGGAAGAAATTGCACAAAGCGACCGGATGAGCTTAATGCCGAATACACTTGAATTTATTCGCACCCGTTTTTCCACCAACACTGAAGCAAACATTTCAGAACAACCCTTGGATATTCCAAAGGCTGTTGAAGTTAGTTTTTCTTCCCAGCAGATTGACTTACCGAAATCCATCGGTGAACTCAAAAGGGTTGAAATTGCAGATATGGACCTGAACGGAAGCTTCGAATTAGTATTACTCGCTGATAATCTACTAAGTGTTATTACACCAGATATAAACGGAAAAGCTTCCAGTGTGATTTCCAGTGTCATGATCGATGCAGGATATACAGATTTCATTCTTGCTGATCTTGATCAAGACTCGGACCCAAATTTGTCCTCAAAAATAGAGGGGGCTCCCTGCGCACTTGCGGATCTTGATCTGATTTGCTTTGGCTCAGCCGGGATTGCCATTTATGAGAATCTCATGGGAAATCCCACAGAAGTTTCTAATGAGAATTCTTCGTTTCGACAAACTCAATCAGAATCCTTAGCAGAGCTTTCGAACGTTACTGCTGTCTCTGCAGCTGATTTTGACCTCGATGGCGATCTGGACTTAATCATTATCGATTTTGAGGGAAAAGTTTCTCTCTGGGCCAATTATCGAGAGTTCCAATTCTCTGACGTCACGGCTCGCTCTGCATTACCTCCTGATGATTTTTTCTGTGAAGAGGCAATTGCGATCGACCTCGACCGGGATGTTGATCTCGACATCGTCCTGCGAGGTCGAAAATCAATCGGCTATCTGAAAAACATGCGTCATGGCTCACTCCGCTGGGAACAAATCCACTCAATTGGCGAGAGCAAGAATATAACTGATCTCAAGATCGTGGATTTCGATTCCAACGCCTCCTGGGATTTGCTGTTTTGTCGAGAGGGAGAAATTGTCTATCTGCCAAGTAAAATTTCAATTCCCGGCTCTATTCGATGGTCGGATACCGTAAACGAGACCGGACTGACTGGCAATGAGATGTATTTGTTCGATTATGACAATGACGGATTTCAGGACATCGCTTTAAAAGATGCTTCATCCGATGAGTTCAAAATCCTTCGCCGGACGGGTGAAATAACATTTGAACAAACCAATTCGTCTCTCAAGTGGTCTTCAGACAACTTCGATCAACAGGTCAAAAAAACAGGAGTTGTTGAAGATCTGGACGGGGATGGCGATCTGGATGGCTTAATCTGGAATTCGACGGGAATTTGGTGGCAGAGAAATGAGGGAGGCAATCAAAATCCTTTTCTTAAAATTGCTCTTCATGGACAGCAGGTCAAGGGCGAGCAAACTTCAGCGAGCGGCCGCGTCAACCACTATGGCTGGGGAAGTTTGATGGAGTTGAAGGCTGGCGAGAATTATCAGCCCCGTGTTGTGGACCGGCAAGTGATCCATTTTGGCTTGGGAGCGATTGAACAGGCTGATGTCGTTCGAGTCGTCTGGCCTAATGGAATACCACAGAATGTCATTGAACCAAAAAACAATCTCTTTATTTGTGAAGAGCAACGACTGAAGGGATCTTGTCCGTATCTTTATGCCTGGAACGGAAATTATTTCGAATTCGTGACTGACTTGCTTTGGGCATCACCGGTTGGTCTGCAATTTGCCGAAGGCGTCATCGCTCCAACTCGCCCCTGGGAATATTTACTGATAGAATCTGACCAATTGAAACCACGTAATGATAAATATGAAATTCGGCTGACCGAAGAATTGTGGGAAGCAGCTTACTTTGATCAAGTTCGCCTGTTAGCAATTGACCATCCTGCAAATCTCGATGTTTATTCCAATGAGAAAGTTGCCTCTTCAAGCACTCCGGAATTCATGATCCATGTTGTCGAGAATCCCAGAGTTCCGAGGGCCGTAATTGACGATCAAGGCAATGATCTGCTGCCACTGCTGAAACTGCGAGACGACAAATATGCAAAGCCATTTCATCGGAAATATTTTCAGGGCGTGACAGAGCCCTGGTTTATGGAAATTGACCTCGGCGAACTTTCGAATGCGGAATCGATTAAGCTCTTCCTGCAAGGCTGGGTCTTTCCGTCGGATACCTCTTTGAATGTTGCACTGAGCCAAAGTCCACAAGCAGCTGCTTCTCGCCCTCCGTATTTGCAGGTTCCGAACGCGTCTGGAGAATGGGAAACCATCGACCCCAGTTGTGGATTTCCTGGTGGAAAGACGAAGACGATTGTCATTGATCTGACGGATCGATTTCTCACCGACGATTATCGAGTCCGTCTTGTCTCGAGTATGGAAATCTATTGGGACCAACTCTTTTTTTCGACGGACATCGTTAAACAGGAGTTGACCCCAACAGTACTCGAAATGGAAACAAGCCATTTACACTATCGGGGTGTCTCTCAGATAATACCTCATCCGGGATCAGGCCCCGAATCGTACGACTATAATTCAGTAAATACATTGCCAGCATGGCCCCCTGCCCATGGCTTTTTTACAGCTTACGGGGATGTCGGCCATTTGCTCAGAGCGGAAGACGATCAACTGGTTGTCATGCAGCCGGGAGATGAAATCGTAATGAGTTTTCAGGCACCAGCAAACGATCTTCCTTCCGGTTGGACACGTGACTTTATTCTGCACAATGTCGGCTATGATAAAGATTTTGATTTGAACACAGTCTATGGCCAGTCCAGCGAACCGTTTCCAACGCGAGCAACAGCGACATACCCGGCAATTCGGGCAAATGACGATTTACCAGATACTCCTGAACCGACTCCGCAATCCAGATCTCAGCGACAACGTATATTCTGGACATCAATTCGTGATCTGATCAGTGAATAAACTTTTTAAGTCAGAGATAGTGAGCGTAACTGGAAATGCCTCAAAAAGAGTTGGTAATTTTCTGTATTTCACCCGATTGTGAAATACGGAATATCGACTTGAGCTCCGCATCAATTACCAATAGGTCGTTTCCGGACACTGCCAGTGAAACAGGCTTTTTCAATGGATTTCCGGATAACAATTCACGCGGAGCCTGCGAATTCTGCAAGTTCAGATCGAGTTCCCATATCTTGACCGCGTAAGTATCAAGGACTATGTATTTTTCCTGCTTCTTCACGATCTGAATTGGAAATTCAAACTCAATTCCACAGTCTATCTCTTTCATTTCTCCTGAAAAAGATAGACTTCGAATCGGTTTTCCGCGAGTCGTCAAACAGATTAACTGTCCCTCCGCACCTTCGGCTAAGCTGCGAATACCATCAATTTTCCCGATGCTCTGAGGATTACTTCCATCTTTAAACAGACGCCAGATGGTTTGATTCTCTGCATCCACTGCAAACAAATCTTCGCCTGCAGCGATGACATCGAGTGGAATACCAATGGTTCCATTCGTCAGTGGGGCCAATTGCCATTGTTCATCACAACGATAGATTTCTCGCGTAGCTGAGTCACCGACAAATACTGTTCCAGTCTGATCAACCGTTACACACCGGATTGCATTTAATGGCGTTCCATACTTTTTTTCTCCCCGCAAAACAACACTGGTTGAATCATTCTGAATATGCCAGAGCCCGGGTAATTTTAAATCAGCAATAAAAAGTTGTCCTTCGGTCCCAACGGCGATGTCGATTGGATAAACTAACTCGTCTGCTGCGACTGCAGAATTTCCTCCCAGCACAACTACAATTGTCGCTAAAATCATAGCGGTCATGATGCCATCCCACTCTTTTAACGGTAAGGATTTTTTCGACATAAATAACTTTATACAGAATCATGCCCAACATTTGGCAGATTCAGGTTTAAGTACACGAATTATTGAATAATTCCAGAAACGAAATCTGTGGAACTAATTTACAACGTCATCCAACTCCAGTAATTAATAGTAACATCTGGAGAGGCCGTAACCTACTCTGGTTCTGGGAAGAAGGGAAAGAGTTCTCTAATCTCTGCAGCATTGGGTTGTCGGCCGTACTCACAGATTTCAAATGCTTCCGCAAAACGAATCTGTTTTCCTTTTTCGGGTCCATACCATTGCACCAGTGCAGCCCGAAATCGATCGGCTTCGCCTCCCTGTCGACGTTCCCAGCGTTCCCGTAGCCATGCCCGTCTCAACTCCGGTTGAGACGCAGGAGGACTTTTTGCAGTTTTTTCCGCACTACCCAACGCTCCTCCTTCAAATGTTTGAGATTCAAGCGCGAGAAGCGCATCGACTTTCTTTTCAAACACATCATCAAGCCCCACAGCGATATCCGCATCGAACGGATAAGGCTTTTTGAAGTTGTCGCTCGAATACAGAAATACTGGGTTTTTCTTCAAAGGTGGCGTATCCGGACAGAAGAACGGAACGGTCACCATGAAGGCAGCATCTTGAACAAGAACTCCCACATAACGGTGATCGGGATGATAATCCCAGGGGCGATGAGCAATCACGATATCGGCATCCCATTCACGAATCAGCCGTGTGATTGTTCTCCGATTTTCGAGAGTCGGCAGTAGTTCTCCATCGTGAATGTCGAGAACCTGTGAAGTGACTCCCAGACGTTTTGCGACTTCAGCCGATTCCGCTGTCCTTCGCTGTGCGAGTTCTCCTCCCGCCATTTTCCAATGACCGATATCTCCATTCGTCACCGAAACCAATTTAACGTGATGTCCCTGCTCAGCCCAGAGTGCAGCTGTGCCTCCGCTTTTGTACTCGGCATCATCAGGATGGGCACCAAAACAGATGATGCGTAACTTAGGTGCTTCCGTGTTTTCAGCAGCCTCACTGTGCTTGCTTGCACAAAGTAGCGCAACCAGAATGAGCATTAATTGTGTAATGCATCGCATATGTTTCTCCAGAGTGAATTGAGGAACGGGTCAGTCTTTATGCCAGTTCAAAAGTTTATCAGCATGGTTTAAGGAAGGCTCGATCGACAGACTCTCATGACATTCCCACCAATGATTTTCTGAATCTCTTCATCACTGAAGCCTCGTTGCACGAGCCCCACGGTAAACAGAGGCCAGTTTGTCCAGGCGAGACTTGCTGTCATTTTCGATGTTGTCATAAACGAATCGTTCGGCCACAAAGATCGAAAATCTTCTCTGCGACGGGGCCTGCGGGGAACCTTCTTATTTTCTGCTTCTGCATTTTGAGAGGTATAGGCGATGTCAGTCCCGATTGCGACGTGATCGACACCAAATTTCTTCGCGACATATTCAATATGATTGAGCAGCATTTCGATATCGCCCGAGCCCCGAAGAAATTTGGGGATGCAGCAAATACCGATCAGTCCGCCAGTGTCGACAATTGCACGAATCACTTCATCGGGTTTGCTGCGCGCATGAGGATCGCTGTCCAGTTCCGCACAAACAGTATGACTGGCGACAACCGGCTTAGACGAAATCTGTGCCGCTTCGAGGCTCGTTTGCCATCCCGAATGGGCGCAATCAGGAATCACCCCCACACGATTCATCTCTGCAATCACGCTTCTCCCGAAATCACTTAATCCGGCGTTAGCAGTTTCACCACACCCATCTCCAATCATATTACGACGCTGATATGTCAAATGCATCATCCGAATGCCTAACTGATAAAACAGACGCAGATACCGCAATTCATCCGGCACCGACACCCATGCTTGAGTTAACGGCACCCCGTTGCCAGTCAAGTACAGACAATGCTTTCCTGCCTGCTTGGCTGTAAGCACATCTTCTGGCGTCGTCGCCTTGGTCATATATTCTTTCAGCAGATCGGTTGCATAAGTAAACCGTGCCAGCCTCTTCATGAGCACGAGAGGGTCCTGCCCTTCTTCCCCGGCATTCTGAAAAATGCAAGTCACGCCTGATATTCTCCATGCATTCAGAAACTCCTGTTGCTCGACTGCGTCGTGAACGTAGCGGGTCATCGACATCTCTTCCCGCATATCTGAAAGTTCGATATCGGACGCCCCGGCTTCGATCGCTGCCGCAATGGCTGAGCCATCAATTGCGGCTCGTGGAGCAAAGCCATAGGAGTCGAACACCACCGACTCTGCATGTAGCCGGAGGCCATGTTCCAGCTGTTTTGTCGATGGCTTCAGGACATCCAGAGCCACAGAGCGGGCATGTTCGACGGCTGGGGGGAGTCGAGCTGTCAGATTTTCCACAGATGTTGACTCTGCAGGAGTTCCACTTTCACTGACACTGGCAAAATGATTCGCAAGAATACCTGTCGCAGCGATCCCCAGAGAGTTGTTTAGAAATGTCCGTCGTTGCATTCTGTATTCTCCACATTTTTCGTAATCGTTCTGATTCTGATTGAATCCTGGATGTAACTTCACACCCGGAAATCGCCCAAAAGCCAAACAAGAAGATCAAGAACTGTCATTCGGCTGGCAGCCTAATGACAGTTCACATAGTCGCTATACTGATTTTGGCTTGATGAAAAGCACTTCGCTACGTTCGATCCAACCTTTTCTCAGATCGACTCGAAACCAGCCTTCGCTGTTCTTCTTGTGAAAGCGAACCGGGGATCGTTTGCCAAATTCTTTCAGATCATACTCTGCCCAGGTCTTGCCCATATCAGGTGATATTGTAAAGCCGGTCGAATAAGGCGATGCGGGGGCATAGTGAGCCGACAAAATCACATCGTCCTCAATGATCATATTGGCGGATTCATAGAGCGGATTGTACAACCGGGTATGCTTTCTGATATCCGTGAGATCACTCGGTGCACAGGTAAATAAGCCACGGTCATGCGGCATCGTCCCATTGTTTCCATTAGCATCGGCTGCCCAATAAAGTTGGCCATTTACAAAATTGATTCCACCAGATTTGAAACGAGAGTTGGAATTCACGGAAACTAGAACCTTCCAATCCCAGGAATCCCGAGTTTTATCATAGATTCCTCGCAACCAATGACATTCCTGCAGATTCGTCCCGTCAGCCGCCGTTCGATCATGATCTCCGGTACAGGCATAAAAAGCATTCTCAGCTGGATTATAAGCCACCGAATGAACATGGCGACAGACCACAGGATTATCCGGGTTGCCTAACAGGTCCCCTGCCTGGGCACCTTTCTGTTGAAAGACCGGGTTTTGACCAAACGAGTATGCGATTTTTACTGACTGGCCCTGATCGGTTGAGTAATAAATATTAACTGGAACCGCACCGCCCATGACGTTGCAATAATTCCCCCAAACGAGCATCTCCTCTCCTTCAACCTCCCAGGTATGAACACCATCGAGAGGGTGGAAATACCATCCAGGATTATTCGGATCAAGTGGCGTGTGAGGCAGATAATCATTGCCATCAGGTTTCTGGACGATGACTTGATTGTAGGTTTTTAAGTTGTCTTTACTTAAATAGAGTTTGGTGCGCGTCGCAAACAGAATGTTACCGGTCTTCAGGATGCAACTGAATGTGATATTTTCTGCATTGCGAAAATTCGCATCGTGTGGCCAGGTTTTTCCGTTGTCTTCAGAGAGATATACTTTCCCATACCCGAAGCCAAAGGCTTTATTATCTCGTTGAGAATCGATGTAGGGTCCAGCAGGAGCGAGGCGATACCAGAAATGATCGGTCGATGCGATCTCGCTCGAATCAGCCCGCAAAGTCTGATTCCCAGTCAACAACATGCTGCCAAAACCGACAGTTGATGCTGCCAGAAAACGACGTCGAGTGGTCCTTGAGTCAGCAGTCATGATGTTCATCTTTCTCATATTGATTAATTCGAATTCTCTAAAGATTCCAATTCAATGTCGTATGAATGAATTCCTGATCCTGTTCTCATACGGCATTTAGCTGACTATCCTGGGAGGTCGTCGTTACTACGATTTAGAGATTAACGGTCGAGATTTCCGATACTGATGTCAAGGGAAAGGTATGTTTCCAAATTTAGAGCCTGTCTTGCGTGCATGGTTTTCACTTTAAGTGTGATGACCAGTGCAGTTACACTCAGTCTTGTGAAGTACAGTGAAATAGCGAATTAACTGATAATCAGGTGTTTTATTAATTAACATTATCGGATATAATCTTTATATGAAAAATTCCATCAATCGCCGACGTTTTATTCTTCGATCCGCTGCAGCCTCTCTCGCATTGCCGGGGTTGCCATCATTGGTGACTGGTGCAGATATTGAGAACTCGGCAGTTGCTGTTTCTCGCGGTGCAGGAACTGGAGCTCGCCGGTTTGTTGCTATCGGGAACCTGCTCGGCTTTCAGCAGAAGCATTTTTTCCCAGAGACGACGGGGAAAGCATTTGAAGAAACGCCCCTGCTGAAACCACTGGCTGAGAATCGCGATCAGATCACGATCTATCGTGGATTGGATCATGGTCTTCGTGGAGGCCACTTCGCGGTGCATACGTTTTTATCGGGTTTGCTGCATCATGAGTCAAAAAACCGGGCGGATGGCAATGTCACGATTGATCAGTTCATCGCGGATGAAGTGGGAAATCAAACACGATTTCCATCGCTAACCGTAGGCTCCGAAGGTGGGATTCATGGCGGGTGCCAACTTTCGTGGACCAAGTCCGGTGTCCGGGTTCCACCGATCACGGGGCCGGCTGAGTTGTTTGACAGACTGTTCGTCACCGATTCCGAAGAACGTCACAAACAACAAGTGAAGGCAAACTCTTTGCAGGCATCTGTTCTCGATTCAATCCGCGAGGAAGCGGGTGCTCTTTCCAAACGAGTGAACACCGAAGACAAAGCCAAGCTCGATGAATATTTCAGTTCGATTCGTGATGTCGAAAAACGTTTAGAACTCCGCCAACGCTGGGCGGATCAACCCAAGCCGGAGGCTCCATTTGATAAGCCAGCTGACAAAAACACGGTTGAAGATCTCCCGATGCTCTACGAATTGATCGCGCTCGCGTTACAGACAGATTCAACGCGCATCGCAACACTGGAGATTGGAGGCAGTTTTTTACCGCAGCATCTGGGGATCGATAAGTCCTATCACGGATTATCGCATCACGGCAACGATGAAGAAACGATTGCCCAACTCATCACACTCGAAAAGTATCAACTGGAGCAGTATGGAAAGTTTCTGACGCGACTTGCCGGAATTCAGGATGGCGAACAATCGCTGTTGGATTCGACAACGGTCCTCTTCGGTAGTGGTATGGGCAGCGCCAACTCTCACACAAACTCAGATCTGCCGATTATCGTGGCTGGTGGCGGCTATGGAAAAGGAGAGTTTAAACAGGCACCGACCAGTGGCCCTGGCAAAGTCCCGTTGTGCAATCTCTTCCTGGATATCGCCCAACGTATGGGCGTTCAGAAAGAATCCTTCGGAACGAGTACCGGAACGTTTTCGTAACCATGAATATGCATTTTTTTGAATTTGTTCGAGCGACAATATGTAGAGTCAGTTGGGGCATTGCCTTTTCAGTAGCAGTCTCCTCATCGATATTCGCGGCTGAAACAGATCCTAAAGACAATGATTTCGTTGCCAGTTTTCTAAAAAAACACTGTCTTGATTGTCACAACACAAGTACGTCTGAGGGTGAGCGTAACTTCGAATCATTTGTCCTTCCGATTCAATCGCTCGAACATCTGATCACCGCTGATGAAATCATTGATCAGGTCACTCTCCGGAAAATGCCACCTGATGATGCCGTACAGCCAAGTGATGAGCATCGCGTCCTGCTGGTGACTGCACTGCGAGATCGAATTCAGGAAGCTCGCAGTCAGTTTGAAAGCTCTGGGTCACGTACGGTCATGCGTCGACTCTCCAATCGCGAATATGAAAACACCCTGGCGGTTCTTTTTGACCGCCGCGTCGATACGCTCGGACTGACGGCTGATTTTCCAAAAGAAAATACCAGTCAGCATATGGATAACATCGGCGAGGCGCTGGTCACTTCAGGTTTCCTTCTGGATCAATATTTTGAGGCAGCCACGCGACTGGTCGAGACACGTCTGGGAAAACCTGAGATCAAGACCCAATCCTGGCACTTCACTGATAATTTTAAGCAGTATGAGGAACTCTCAAATTCTCACCGAAGTGTTTTTAATTACGAGTTCCTCTGTCTGTACGAACAACCCAACACAGATACGCGGCAAGGCGGATATGGTCACATCGAAGATTTTCTGAAAGGTGTGCCGGTCTCTGGACTTTACGACATTGAAGTGAATGCTCAAGCGATGCATCGGGATACTCATTACGATCCCAAAATCTTTCGCATCGATTTTTCCGAACCCTTCCAACTCGCTGTCGTTCCCGGTGATGTCACCAAGGGACACATCCATTACCCACAGGCGATTGAACCGATTCTGGCAAGTGCAATCGTCCCGGATGATCAACCAGAGTGGTTGACCTTCCGCGTATGGCTCGAAGCAGGTCAGACACCACGTTTTATCTTTCCAAATGGGCCTTATGAATCAAGGGCATCGGTGATCGAAACCAACAAACGATACAAAGACGAATTCGAGAAGCCGCAAGATGGGGTCAGTCGCACAACTCTGCTACGTGAGGGGAAACTGCCGCATATCAAGATCGGCGAAATCAAAGTTCATGGACCGATTGTTGAACCGGGGGGAAGTAAAGAAGAAATTGCGGTCTTTGGAAGCGAAGGCTTTCAGGAAGATCTTGCGATTCAGCAGCTGTTCGCCTTTGCTAAGCGTGCCTATCGGCGTCCTTTGAACGAATCCGATCAGCAACGGATCGAAGCGCTTTACGAGAAACGATTATTCGAGCAAGCGACACCGCGCCAGGCGGCACTCGATACGCTAAAGATGATTCTTTGCTCACCCTCTTTTCTCTACCTCAGCGAGATTACTCCCGAAGAAGAAAGCAAACTCCATCCTTATGACCTTGCTTCCCGTCTCTCTTATGCCCTGTGGACGACTCCGCCTGATGACGAACTATTTGCGGCTGCCGAATCTGGTCGATTGACCGAGACTGAGGAATTGAAGAAACAGGTGCGCCGCCTGCTTAGTGATCCCCGTTCTGAGGAATTCATCAACGGCTTTCTCGATAGCTGGCTCAACCTGCGAGCAATCGGCGATCTGCCTCCACCCCGAAAAGAGGCTTGGGAATATTACGCTCAAATTTTACCGGATTCGATGAAGCAGGAGGCTCGTTTATTCTTCCGGGCTCTGCTCGATGAGAATGGCTCGGTGGCCGATTTCCTGGACTCTGACTACACGTTCGTTGATAAGAAATTGGCGAATCTTTACCAGTTGCCAGAGAAAGATACGCTTCGCTTAGAGGATGGTTTTCAACGGGTTAGCCTGACTGATAACAAAAAGCGTGGTGGGCTTCTTGGGATGGCTGGCGTGTTGACTGTCAGCGCCAATGGTGTCGATACTTCCCCTGTGACTCGTGGCGTCTGGGTGCTCGAAAATATTCTCGGAACGAGCCCTCCGCCTCCCCCGGACGAAGTTCCAGCATTCGATGCCGACGTCAGTGGTGCGAAAACCATCCGTGAGAAATTAGCAATTCATAGTAGCGATCATACCTGCTATGTCTGCCATCGAAACATCGATCCCCACGGTCATGCTCTTGAATCTTTCGACCCCATTGGTCGCTGGCGAGATAAGTATGCTGGCTCCAAATCTCCCAAAGTCGATCCCACAGGAAAGTTCCCCTCAGGAGAAAAGTTTGAAGACTTCGATAGCTTTAAAAAAGTCCTTCTCGAAACTCGCCTCGATCTCTTCACACGCAGCCTGATCGAAAAACTGCTCACCTACTCAACCGGTCGACACATGGAACGGTCGGATCAGTTTGAAATCGAAGACATTCTGGAACGTGTCAAAGCTGATCACTATGGACTTCAAACAATCGTCATCGAAGTCTTGACATCCAACACCTTCCGTTCACGCTGATTTGTAGCATTATCTTCTATATAACCTTGACAAACCGGAATAACGAATGTGATGATACTGAAGTAATTTAATTACTCCCTCCCTGCCTTCTCACCTGCTGTTATTCGGAAGCCTCATTTTCAATGAATTCCATTTGCTTATCGAAGGATTGGTGCAAGAGTCAACAGATGTTGATCTCTATGGCTCATTTTCTAACCATCGTTATGCTATTAACGGCTTCAATCTGTTCTGATACATCGATTTCCCATGCAGCAACTCCACAGCAAAACTCGGGGATCGATTTTGATCGAGATATCCAGCCGATTTTGACCCGCTACGGTTGCAATTCCGGAGCGTGTCACGGCAAGCAGCGTGGCCAGAACGGATTTCAGCTTTCTTTGCTCGGGTTTGATTCCGATTTCGATTTCGACGCATTGGTCAACGATACCCGTGGCAGACGCATCACCCCGGCTCGCCCCGATGAAAGTCTGTTCTTAGCGAAACCTGCTGCGAAGTTGCCGCATGGTGGTGGAAAGATTTTTTCGGAAGAGGAAGCCGCATATCAGATCCTTAAGGAATGGATCGTCTCCGGGATGCCGCGGAGTATTCCTGGAACTCCTGAATTGTTGCGAGTCGAAGTCAATCCGACTCAAACCCGATTTCTGGATAAACGAAGTGAGTCACTTCAGGTGACGGCTTTCTACAGCGATGGCTCAAAACGAGATGTCACTGACTTTGCCACGTATCAATCCAATGAAAGTCCGATTGCAGACGTTGATGAACATGGAGTGGTCACCATAGGAAATCTCACAGGCGAAGCGGCCATCATGGCTCGATATTCCGGGCATTTTGCTGTTTTCACCGCGTCGATTCCTCTTACGGAGCCTGTAGCCGAGAGCGAATACAGTTCCCTGCCAGTTCATAATGAGATTGATCGGCTTATCTGGGGGAAATTGAAAACGTTGAATGTACGCCCTTCAGAAACTGCAGAGGAGCATAAATTCCTGCGGCGTGCTTATATTGATATTGTCGGACGCTTACCGACTGCCGATGAAGCGGCCAGTTATCTGAATGATACTGCCCCTGAAAAAGAGAAGACACTAGTCGATCAATTGCTGGCTGATCCTGAGTACGCGGAACACTGGGCGAATAAATGGGCGGATTTATTGCGTCCTAATCCTTATCGTGTCGGCATCAAAGCGACAATGAGTTTTGATACCTGGATCCGCAATGCGTTCCGCAGGAATCAACCATATGATGAGTTTGTGACAGATTTGATCACGGCTCAGGGGAGCACTTTCCGAAATGGAAGTGTGACTCTGTTTCGAGACCGTCGAACTCCTGATGAGTTGACCACAATTGTCAGTCAACTCTTCCTCGGAGTACGACTCGAATGCGCCAAATGTCATCATCATCCCTTTGAAGTTTACGGACAGGAAGACTTCTACAGCTTCGCGGCTTACTTTGCCAGATTGGGACGAAAAGGAACGGGAGTTTCACCACCCATTTCTGGTTCTGAAGAGTTTGTGTTTGTCAGCGATAAAGGCGAAGTCCGGCATCCTCTCACCAACGAAGTACTTGCTCCCCAACCTTTGTACGGCAGTGCCAAGACCATCGAAGAAGGTCAGGATCCTCGCGTTGTTCTGGCGGACTGGATGACTTCCCCCGATAATCAGAAATTCGCTCAAACAATGGCGAACCGCGTTTGGGCAGATCTGATGGGCAACGGATTAGTGGAACCTGTCGATGATTTACGTGCGACCAACCCGGCCAGCAATCCGGAACTGCTCAATCATCTTGGAGAATACTTTGTTGAACACAATTTCGATCTCAAAGAGTTAATTCGATATATCATGTCGTCGCAGGTTTATCGATTGAGTTCTCAACCGAATCCAACCAATGCATTTGACACGCGTTATTACTCCAGAAGATACCGAACACGACTTCGAGCAGAGGTGATGCTCGATTCTGTTTGCCAGATAACGGGGGTTCCGGAATCGTTTTCCGCAATGGCTCCCGAATCACGGGCCAAAGAACTTTGGACTCACCGAATTTCCTCGCTGTTTCTGGACGCATTTGCCAGGCCAGACCCGAATCAGGATCCTCCCTGTGAACGGATTCCCGATTCGACAGTTATTCAAACACTTCACATGATGAATTCTGAAAATCTTGCGAAGAAAATCTCGGCTGACAGCGGGTTTGTCAAACAGTTGTCAGAGAGTGATCAAGCCCCTGAGGCATTGATCAACCAGCTTTATCTTTCTGTTTATTCCCGATATCCCAATCCGACTGAACAGACACAGGGACTCGAATATCTTAATCAATCCTCCGAAAATCGACGAAAACTAATAGAAGACTATCTTTGGGCTCTGCTGAACACTCCCGAGTTCGTCTTCAAAGACTAATAGCACAGTACAACGAAATCCCTCTTGAATAAGAGGCTGTAAGGATTCAGACATGTGGAATAGAAACTGCCAGGGAATCAGTCGGCGAGACTGTCTCCAACTGGGTGTAAAAACAGCCTTGGGGATTGGCTTTGCCGATCTGCTCAAACTCCAATTACAGGCGGCTGATTCGCCTAAAGGTCTGAAGGCCAAAGCCAAAAGTTGTATACTTGTCTGGCTGGATGGAGGTCCGACGCATTACGAAACCTTCGATCCGAAGCCAGAAGCTCCTGTCGAGATTCGTGGAGAATATCACACGATTGATACAAAAGTTCCTGGAGTTCAGTTTTCAGAACATCTGAAAAAACTGGCTGGGATTTCCGACAAATTTTCGGTGATCCGTTCCATTCGTCACAACCAGGGAAATCATGGTGCGGGCAACCATTACATGATGACGGGGGCTCCTCCTCGAATTCCAGTTGGCTGTGGTGCGTTTGTCAGTTTTCATCCCAGTCTGGGTTCGGCAACTGCTCATGCACGCGGACATCAAAATGGATTGCCCTCATATTTTTCGATGCCTTCGATGACACGCTCTGGTGGACCAAGTTTTCTTGGTGCTCAATATGCTCCATTCGTCGTCCCCAGCGATCCAAACAGTAAGAGTTTCCGGGTTCGCGATGTTGCACTCCCGGCAGGTTTGGATGACCTGCGTTTTGGAAATCGTCAGGATTTGCGAAACCTGGTCGATCAACTACCCCGCTACGCAGAGAAGTCCGTTGGAGATCCCGCCTTAGCACTCGATGAATTTTATTCTCAAAGTTACGATCTGATGTCCTCTGCTGCGGCTCAGCAGGCATTTGATATTGGACTGGAAGACGAGTCCGTCCGTTCCCGTTACGGTCGGCATTCCTTTGGCCAGAGAGCGTTGCTTGCACGAAGACTTGTCGAAGCTGGTGTCCCGTTTGTAACGTTGAATGAAGGTGGCTGGGATCATCATCGGGACCTTTTCAAAACCTGTAAAACCCGCCTGCCGACACTCGATGCAACCATCGCCACATTGATTGAAGACCTCGAAGAACGTGGCCTGCTGGAAGAAACCCTGGTTGTCGTGCTGGGGGAATTCGGAAGAACGCCAAAAATCAACAAAGATGGCGGTCGGGATCACTGGTCGAATGCGATGTCTGTGCTGATGGCTGGAGCTGGTACTCCAGGTGGAACCGTTGTCGGGGCTACCGATCGACAAGGCTATTCTGCCAGCGAGCGTGTGCTTTCCCCTGAGAATTTTGTTTCCACTGTTTACAGCAAACTGGGAATAGATCCGAATCAGATTCTCTACACCCCACTAGGCCGCCCGACTCATCTGGTCAGCGATGCCGAATCAATTAGCGAATTAATGACATAAACTGATATCATGATATATCTTTCCATGAATTACATCCGAGCCCTGTTCGTTTGGTCTGGATTCTTCACTTTACTCTTGAATCCCGCTTCTGGCATTCTGGCCCAGGCTCCAACTGTGACTGGCCTGTTCCCGACCGGCGGACAGTCAGGGACAAAAAGTGTCATCAAACTGCAGGGTAAGCCAGGGAGTTTGCCATTAAGTATCTGGGTCGCAGATGATGATTTGCTGCAGGCAGAACTCAATGAGACAGCGACCGAATTGACAGTGAAAATTGCTGAAGATGCGGCTCCTCAATTGACATGGATACGCTTTTACAACGCATCCGGCAGCAGCGAATTAATCCCTTTCATCATTGGGGCATTGCCTCAGATCGAGGAAAAGGAACCCAATCAATCGATTTCAGAAGCTCATCTCATCGAAAATCTTCCGCAGGTCGTCGATGGAGTTTTAAGCAAGTCAGGAGAAATCGATACCTTTGCAGTCACGTTGAATGCCAGCGAAACGTTCATCGCTTCGCTGGATGCTCATCAAATACTTGGATCTCCAATGGATGGTGTCCTGCAATTGCTGGATCATCGTGGTTTTGTTATTGCTCAGAACGACGACGATCATGGTTTTGACCCCTTGGTGAACTTCACGGTTCCTGAGAAAGGCACCTACTATGTTCGTCTGTTTGGTTTCCCCTCCACTCCCAACAGCACAATCAACTATGCTGGGGGAGCAGACTTTCGATATCGGTTGACCCTAACCAATCAGGCTTTTGCAACTTACCAGGTTCCTGTTAAAAACATTCAAACGACAGTCAATAAAACTGTGGGGTGGAATCTGGACAAGCTCAATTCGAAACCAGTCGAGTTGATTTGCCCGCCGGTTGAGTCAAATGGCAAGCAGCCTTTGAGTTGCCCAGAAACATTTCCCGCAACACTGAGTCTTCCGGCTTCAGTTTTCGGTGTTATTGACCGAAGTGATGCACGACCTCATTATCAGGCGTCATTGAAGAAAGGTGCGAAAGTTCGACTGCAGGTTCTCTCCCAATCTCTCGGTTCCTTCCTCGATCCCGTGCTGACAATCAATGATTCCTCTGGAAAACTCATTAAGGAATTCGACGATATTGCAAAAACAAATTTCGATATCGACACAGCATGGACTGCTCCCCTGGATGAGACATATTCGTTTTTCATTTCAGATCGATATCAAAGTTTTAGTCCTCGGCATTATTACCAATTTCGAATCGAAGATGATGAGCCTCGTTTTCGTCTGAGTCTGTCTGAGAATCACTTCAGTCTTACGCCAGGCAAACCTCTGGAAATTAACATCACCGTAGAACGTTTGGGAGGTTTCGAATTATCGATCGCATTCTTGGTCGCGGGACTACCAGAGAACATTACGTATGAATCGATTCCGTCCGAGCACAAACAGTCGACAGAGAAAAAAGTCACTCTCAAACTAACGGCAGCAGAGACAACGACAATTTGGAATGGACCAATTGAGCTTGCGGGCTATCCTGTGGGCGATGAGAGTAAGCGTGTCATTGCAGTCACACCAACAATATTACCAGATACGACAACGAGTCAGCTATGGTTGACTCTGATTGAGCCGACGACAAAATGACAGATTTCTAATTCCGCAGACGTATTTTGCCTTAATGCAGAAAACAGGTCCTGAATTGCAGTTAACTTCGGATTCCAGTTTGATTCAATCGAAATATGAGTTAAGATAAAGAGAACTCGCCTGCCAGATGATTGTCATATCACACTCCCCGAGATGTGCCACATGAATACGACCTGCCTTTCTTATTATGCGATCATCATTGCCATCATCCTGGGGCACGTACCCACTCAAGTTATGAGTGATGACAAGACAAGTGATCAAGAAATTCAATTCTTCGAAACGAGTATCCGTCCTCTGCTGCTGAAGCATTGTACGGATTGCCACGGAGCTGATTCCCAGGAATCCGATCTGCGACTGGACTCGTTATCTGGAATGTTGAATGGAGGAAAAGCTGGCCCTGCCCTCTTGCCGGGTAAGCCGGAGGGCAGTTTGATCGTTACTGCTGTCAGTTATCGTGATAACGATTTAAAGATGCCGCCGGACGAGAAACTCTCGAAACAGGAAATCGCTGACTTAACTCGCTGGGTCCAAATGGGGGCACCTCATCCTGATGCGGATCTTGAAACGGCTTCTCGACGTCCCACTCAACATATCGATATTGCTGAAGGACGAAAGCATTGGGCTTTTCGACCTGTTAAAAAGCCGGAAGTACCATCACAAGGTAATAACCCAGTCGATGCGTTCATTTCACGGAGTCAACAGCTTCAAGGGATTCTGCCTTTAGGACCAGCTGACAAACGGACGCTCATTCGCCGGGCAACTTTCGACCTGATCGGCCTGCCTCCGACGATCGAAGAGATCGAAAACTTTGTCAACGACAATTCGGCGGATGCCTTTGAGAAAGTTGTGGACCGCTTGCTTGACTCTCCCCATTACGGAGAACGTCAAGCGCGGCACTGGCTCGATATCGCACGCTATGCAGACTCCAATGGTCTGGATGAGAACGTGGCTCATGGTAATGCCTGGAGATACCGCGATTATGTGGTTGAGTCATTAAATCAAGACAAACCCTACAGCGAATTTCTTCGCGAACAACTCGCTGGCGATCTGTTAGAGTCTGGTGACGACTATGAGCTTCGTAATGTACGATTGATCGCGACCGGGTATCTGGTGCTCGGTCCTAAGGTTCTGGCAGAAGTTGATGGTAATAAGATGGAGATGGACATTGTCGATGAGCAACTCGACACCATCGGTCGCGGCCTCATGGGTTTAACACTCGGATGTGCACGCTGCCATGACCACAAGTTTGATCCGATTGGTAACGACGATTACTACGGATTAGCAGGCATCTTCAAAAGTACGCGTGCAATGGAAACCTTTGAGAAGGTTGCCCGCTGGAATGAAAATCCAATTCCTACAACTGCTGATATTGCTAAGGAAGAACAACATACCGCTATAATCTCTGCCAAGAAGGAAGAGATTTCCACGTTAATCGCCTCAGCGTCAGACGAACTCAAACCGCCCACTGGCGAAACATTACCAGCAGATGTCGAAAAACGTTTTCCGGAAGAGACTCAAACCCAGTTAAAGTTGCTCAGAGAAGAACTCAAAACACTCGAATCAAACGCACCGGTCATGCCCACTGCGATGGGAGTCAAAGAGGGAACCATAGCTGATACTGCGATCCATCTCCGCGGAAGTCATCTCACACTTGGGAATGTTGTTCCACGTCGTTTCCCGCGTGTGCTTGCAGGAGACCAGCAGCCTGAAATTTCAGACAACCGCAGTGGACGTCTGGAATTTGCCAACTGGTTAACCGATGGGGATCACCCACTGACTGCGCGAGTGATGGTGAATCGTATCTGGAACTGGCATTTCGGAACCGGACTGGTACCGACCGTCGATAACTTCGGTCTGCAGGGAACTCCCCCCACACATCCCGAGTTGCTGGACTGGCTGGCGAATCGATTCATTGAGGAAGGCTGGTCGGTTAAGGCGATGCATCGACAGATCATGCTTTCCGACGCTTACCAGCGCAGCAGTGGTTTTGATTCCCAAAATGCAGAGAATGATCCGGGGAATCTCACTTACTGGAAGTTTAATATCCGTCGACTGAAAGCAGAAAGTCTCCGCGATGCGATGTTAGCGGTCAGCGGCACACTTGATCCCGAACTGGGCGGGAATCTTCTGGAAGTGAAGAATCGCGACTATCTGTTCAATCACACCTCACAGGACAAATCAACTTACAACGACATCCGACGACGTTCCCTTTATCTGCCCGTGATCCGCAACCATCTGTACGATCTGTTTCAACTCTTTGATTACACCGATGCGAGCGTTCTCAATGGGAAACGAGAGACCAGCACTATCGCACCTCAAGCTCTGCTGCTGATGAACTCCGAGTTGATCACTGATCTCACCACTTCGATGGCGCAGGATCTATTACGTCAGCATACTTCAAACGAAGACCGTATCGAAGAGCTTTATCTGCGTTCCTATGGGAGAGCACCTGACGAGCAAGAGGTCGAACGCGTCGTCCAGTTTCTCTCACAATTTGAGAAACTGACAGCGACTAACGATGAAGCCGAAGCTCATGCCTGGCAAGCCTTGTGCCAGGCAATCGTTTCCTCCAGCGAGTTTCTGTATATCCGTTAAATTGAAGAGAACTTTTAATGCCAATATCGCGACGACAAATGCTGCAACGATCGAGCGCCGGTTTTGGTGCGCTCGCTCTGGCTTCGTTACTGACGGAAGAAGCTTGCGGAAAAACGGTATCACACCTGCCTCATCATACTCCCAAAGCAAAGCGTGTCATTTTTCTCTTTATGAAGGGTGGTCCTTCAGGAGTTGACACGTTTGATTATAAACCACAACTTCAAAATGCGGACCACAAACCGTATCCCTTTGAAAAACCACGTGTGCAGTTCGCTCCGACCGGAGAACTGCTGGCTTCTCCCTGGAAGTTCAAACCTTATGGGGAGAGTGGCATTCCTGTCAGCGAACTTTTTCCGCATGTCGCTCAGTGTGTCGATGATCTGTGCATCTTGAATTCAGTCCACGGAACGAATCCCGCCCACGGAGGAGCAGCCCTCAAATTACATACCGGAAGCGATACCTTCGTGCGTCCGAGTATGGGATCCTGGATTAACTATGGGCTCGGAACAGAGAACAACAATCTGCCTGGATTTATAACAATTTGCCCGACACTCGCCCACGGGGGAACCAAAAACTGGGGGTCCGCTTTTCTGCCCGCTGAAAATGCAGGAACACCTCTGGGAGTGGCCAGCCAATCCTCAGAGCAGGCTCAAGTGAAGTACATTCAGAACGCAAATCTCACTCGCGAAGCTCAGCGACTACAACTCAACCTTACACAATCGCTCAACCGCGATCTCCTGGACTCCACCGGTCCCCATGCCGAGTTAGAAGCAAGAATCCAATCCTTTGAACTGGCCTTCCGAATGCAAATGGAAATGCCTGCTGCGCTCGATCTGGCTGCAGAAAGTCAGACAACACATCAACTGTATGGAATCGACGAATCCGTTACCGCCGATTATGGTCGACAGTGTTTAATGGCTCGTCGCTTTGTGGAACGTGGAGTCCGCTTTGTTCAGATCACACACAGCAACACAGAAGTGCAGTGGGATCAACATGGGAATCTTCGTAAAGGTCACACCCAGAATGCCGCTGAAGTTGATAAGCCGATTGCTGGTCTGCTGACCGATTTGAAATCTCGAGGCTTGCTGGACGATACGTTAGTTTTGTGGGGTGGCGAATTCGGCCGTACACCAACCTGTCAGGGAGCTGGTCATGACGGACGGGATCACAATCCGGAAGGATTCACCATGTGGCTTGCTGGTGGCGGCGTGAAGTCGGGCATTCGCTACGGAGCTACCGACGATTATGGTTACTATGCCGTAGAAAACAAAGTGCATATTCACGATCTGCACGCTACATTGCTGCACCTGCTAGGAATCGATCATAAGCGATTGACCTACCGCCATGCCGGGCGCGACTTTCGACTGACCGATGTAGCTGGCCATGTTGCACATGAAATTATCGCGTAACCGAGTTGCTGCTGATTATCATGACAGACTTGTTGAGGCACACCAGATAAATTGTCTCGATAATTTCGCTCGCATCAACAATCAGATTCTGCAAATTCTTCATTGTTGAATTTGTATACATGTCACCTGCTTCAATGGTACCATGCAACTTTTATGCATTCAGATCATTTTTCAATGGATTCTGCAGTGGCATGGGCATTAAGTGAAGGCAAAACGCAGTCTTTACTCCTGCCGACCGCTGCAGATAATTTTTGAATAAGCTCTGGAACAGATCCATTGCACGTCACTTTGAATACACCCTCTACTTGAGTGCGGGCAGGTTTTCCAACTCACTTTGCACTGTTACTGTAGAGCCATTTCATTTCTGGAATCAATTTACTTGAACCGAATTCTTCAAAACCCACCGCGAGTACTTTCTGTCATCCCGCCTATGACTCAGTTAAACACTCCGTACCCTTCGACTGCATACTTGACCGGTTTTTTACGGTCCCGAGGAGTCGAAGCCGTTCAGGAAGATCTGGCGCTGGCTTTAGTGCTGAAACTGCTCTCATCGACCGGTTTGAAGTGTATTTTCGAGCAGATCGAAGTCAATCCAAATTCTTCGCCTGTTGTCAGTAAATTCTGCGAACAGTTTGACAATTATTATGCAACGATTGATCGTGTCATTGCGTTCCTGCAAGGGCGTGATCCCACGCTGGCTCATCGAATAAATAGTCGCATGTTTCTTCCAGAAGGGGCGCGGTTTGATGCTCTGAATGTGTATGAAGACGAGGACGATGGTGATTCTCTCGGATGGGCGTTTGGATCGTTAGGTGTTCAGGACCGGGCTCGACATTATGCGACGCTGTACCTCAGTGATCTTGCCGATGTCCTGCGTGAAGCTGTTGATCCCCGGTTCGAATTTGTTCGGTATGCAGAATCACTAGCGGCCAGTCAGCCGACTTTTGACCCGCTGGCTGAAGCCTTGAGCGCCCCCATGAATCTCGTTGACAGGACTTTGCAAGATTTGACACTGGCTGCCATTACTCGACATCAACCGAATCTCGTGCTCGTGTCGGTTCCGTTTCCCGGAAATGTGTATGCCGCATTTCGTATTGCTCAAACCATCAAATCCAAAGACCCCGGCATTATCACATTATTGGGCGGCGGGTTTGTAAATACAGAATTAAGGGAGATTTCGGAACCCCGCGTCTTCGACTATTTCGATTACATCACCTTGGATGATGGCGAAAGACCTCTCCTGGCATTGCTGGAACATCTTCGTGGCGAGCGACCCCGGGAGCAACTGGTTCGAACATTTGTACGGGGAAATGAAGCGACGACCAACTGCATCGGTGCAGTTCACTACGTCAATCATCCGGAACCTGATGTGCCGTTCGCTGAAGTCGGCACTCCGATATGGGATGGACTGCCGATCGATCAGTATTTATCGACACTGGATATGCTCAATCCGATGCATCGGTTGTGGTCCGATGGTCGCTGGAACAAACTGACTGTCGCTCACGGCTGTTATTGGAAGAAGTGCAGTTTTTGTGATGTGACACTGGATTACATCGGACGCTATGACGGAGTTGCGGCTAGCACTCTGGTCGATCGAATTGAAACGATCATCCAGGAAACAGGCCAGACAGGATTTCATTTTGTAGACGAAGCTGCACCGCCCAAAGCCCTCAAAGCGATGGCGCAAGAACTGCTACGTCGCAACGTGACGGTCTCCTGGTGGGGGAACATTCGATTCGAAAAATCGTTCACTCCAGAACTGTGTGAACTTCTGGCCGAGAGTGGATGTATCGCAATTTCCGGAGGTTTGGAAGTAGCCTCGGATCGACTATTGAAGCTGATGAAGAAAGGTGTCTCGGTTGATCAGGTTGCACGGGTGACGCGGGCTTTCACTGATGTCGGTATTCTTGTTCATGCCTACCTGATGTATGGGTTTCCGACACAAACTGTGCAAGACACTGTCGATGCCTTGGAGTACGTCCGGCAGTTGTTCGAAGAAGGCTGCATTCAGTCCGGCTTCTTTCATCGATTCACCTGCACCGTTCACTCACCGGTAGGAAAGAACCCGGAAGAGTACGGCATACAACTGGTCCCATTGTCTGAGGTTTCCTTTGCAAAGAATGATATCGATTTCATCGATCCAACGGGTGTCAATCACGATTCCCTCGGCGTGGGGCTTAACAAAGCGTTGTACAATTTCATGCATGGAGTCGGACTGGACGCTGATATTCGCAGTTGGTTCGAGGACAATGTTCCACGATCAAAAGTAAGGCGAGACTACATTGCTCGAGCACTGTGTGATCAATAATCATAGCCATTTCGAAAAATCACGTATTGGGGTTTGATAAACATTGACGAAATGTGCGAGAATACTTTTCCAGTCAATAATGATTCCGCCAATCCTCTTTTATGTGTAATCATATTTTTCGATTAGAATGCCAAGGACGATATGGTATTCTAACATTTTCACAATGGGTCTTTTGATAATGATAAGGTTAATCCCGTTTCTTCTATTGCCAATTCAATTCGTATTCGCAATTCCCGCGGCAGGATTTGACTCACCTGCTCCGGTTGCTCTTAAAATGATCAATCATTACTGCGTCGATTGCCATAGTGGAACTGACCCAAGTGCACAACTCAATTTGGAATCCCTTCTTTCAGGGACTCTTGTTGATAAGCAGGCGACATGGGAAAAAGTTATCAAAAAGCTGAAGGCCGGTCAGATGCCTCCTCCTGATGCGGATCAGCCTGAGGAAGTGACGATTGCAGAAGTTTTGAAATCGCTCGAACAGCCGTTGGATCGTCATGTAGAGCAGAATCCCAATCCGGGCCATACAGAAACCTTCCGACGTTTGACACGCACAGAATATCACAATGTCATTCGTGACCTGCTCTCGATAGATATTGATGTCGACTCGTTTCTTCCGGCAGATGAGGTGAGTCATGGCTTCGACAACATTACTGTTGGAGAACTCTCGCCAACGCTGCTCAATCGATACATCTCAGCTGCCCAGAAGATCAGCCAGTTGGCAGTCGGCAGATCGTCCAATTCGCCTGGCGGGAAAACATATCGCCTGCGTCCTGATATTACGCAGGAGCAACGGATGGACGGCTTGCCCGTTGGAACACGCGGAGGCACGCTGATATCGCACACTTTTCCTCAGGATGGGGAATACGAGATTCGCATTCGGCTGACCAGAGACCGCAACGAACATGTGGAAGGACTTTCGAAACCACACGATCTCGAATTGTTACTGGATCGTGAACTCGTAAAAACGTTCACGGTTAGGCCACCGAATCGTAAAGCGAATGAACAGGATGATTACAGCCCCCCTTCTCACGAAAATGTCGATCAGCATCTCGTGAAGCGAATCAATGTGACTGCGGGGCCTCATGATATTGGGGTAACATTTCTGAAGGAATCGTCTTCTCTGCTGGAGTCGTATCGGCAACCACTCAATGTGCATTACAACATGTATCGCCATCCCCGTCTTGGTCCGGCCATCTATCAGGTTTCAATTACCGGGCCATATTCAGCAGAAGCTGGAGGCGAATCACCGAGTCGAAATCGAATCTTTATTACAAGGCCGGCAGATTGCAATGAGGAAGAGGAGTACGCTGAGGAGATCATTAGAAATCTGTTGCGGAAGGCAATTCGGCGGCCGATCACTGAAGCTGACCTGAAGAATCCACTGACAATATTCCGTCAACACAGTGAGCAAGCAGGGTTTGAAGCTGGCATCGAAATGGCCTTGAGTTCCATTCTGGTTCACCCCGAGTTTCTGTTTCGGATCGAAGAGGTTCCCGAAGGTGTTGAGGCCGGGACCGCTTACCGTGTGAGTGACGTGGAGTTGGCAAGTCGTCTGTCATTTTTCCTGTGGAGCAGTCTCCCCGACGAAGAACTTCTCGAATTGGCAGAAGCCAGACAATTGAGTGAACCAGATGTCTTATCAATTCAAGTAATGAGAATGCTGGCCGACCCACGTTCGTCAGCATTGGTTGTAAATTTTGCGGGACAATGGCTCCATTTGCGGAATTTGGATTCGATCACCCCTGACGGACGACTCTATCCTGACTTTGACGACAACCTGCGGCAGGCGTTTCGCCAGGAAACCGAATTGTTTTTCGAAAGCATCCTGCGAGAAGATCGCAGTGTTCTTGAACTGTTGAAGTCCGATTACACTTTTCTAAATGAACGATTGGCGAAGCACTACGGAATTCCGCATGTCTTTGGGACTCGTTTTCGTAAGGTTTCACTTGGAGAAAATTCTCAGCGAGGTGGACTTCTCAGGCATGGAAGTATTCTGACCGTTACCTCGTATGCCACAAGGACTTCCCCTGTAATTCGTGGAAAGTGGATTCTGGAAAACATTCTGGGAACACCGCCTCCTCCTCCACCGGCGAATATTCCGGCTTTAGAAGATAATACTGTTTCGGCCAGTCTACCAATACGAGAGAGACTGGCTCAACATCGAGCCGATGCAGCCTGTGCCAGCTGTCATAATTTGATCGATCCGCCAGGCTTTTCTCTGGAAAACTTTGATGCTATCGGACGATGGAGAGACCTTGAATTGGATCATCCCGTTGATGCCGAAGGAGGTCTTCCAGATGGTCGTCAATTTACAGGAGCCGATGGACTTGAAACCGGAATTCTTGAGCGACCGGAAGTGTTTGTGGAGACGCTTATCGAAAAATTAATGACCTATTCCCTGGGACGTGGGGTAGAATATTATGACTTGCCGGCGATTCGCAAGATTGTCCGCAATGCTCGGGATGACGATTATCGATTCTCGTCACTGATTCAGGGGATAATAATAAGCACTCCATTTCAAATGAGGATGGTACAATGACGTTTATGAGAAAAGCACTCCCGAGGCGAACATTTCTACGCAGTGCAGGCACGGCAATCGCCTTGCCACTGCTCGATGCAATGATTCCCTCGATGACGGCGATGGCCAAGACTGCTGCCAGTCCCGATCGGCTGCGTCGATTGGGATTCGTCTATATGCCGATGGGGTGTGATATCTCCCGCTGGACACCTCCCGATGGAAAAAGACTGGAGCTGCTTTCGCCCACTCTGCGATCTCTCGAACCTGTTAAGCAGCATGTCACTGCAATTTCCAACATGGAATTGCAAAATGCCTATCCGGGAACTCACGCGACTTCCAATGCCGCCTTTTTGAGTGCCGCCAAGGCTAAGCGAACTGAAAGTACAGACTATTTCCTGGGAACCACGGTCGATCAAATCGCCGCTCAGCAGATCGGTCAGGGCACGCAACTCCCTTCTTTGGAAATGTCGATGGATCTGCTGTCCGTTATTGGTCAGTGCGACAACGGCTACGCCTGCGTTTACCAGAATAATCTCTCCTGGTCATCTCCAACAACTCCCCTCCCTGCTGAAGCCCATCCGAGGCTGGTATTTGAAACGCTGTTCGGTGAAGGAGGAACTGCTGAAGAACGTAAAGCAGATCTTGAAAAACGAGCGAGCCTGCTCGACTCTCTGACCAGTGAAATTAAAAGACTGCAAACGAAACTCGGCCCCCAGGACCGTCAGACGATCAGCCAGTATCTGGATTCGATTCGCGAGGTGGAACGGCGGATCCAGAAAGCAGAAGAGGATACACTTGAGAATCCTCTTCCTGACCTGGAACGACCAGTCGGAGTGCCTGCTTCTTATGCCGACCATGCTCGTTTGATGTTCGATCTGCAGCTTCTGGCTCTTCAGGGAGATATCACACGAGTGATCACATTTCAGCTGGCACGCGAAACCAGTAATCGCACCTATCCTGAAATTGGAGTGAACGATCCTCATCATCCTCTCACTCATCACGGGAATGATCCCGAGAAGATCGCTAAGGTTGCCCGGATTAATCACTTCCATGTTTCGTTATTTGCCGAATTCCTTGAAAAGTTGCAGGCAACTCCCGAAGGAAACGGCTCACTGCTGGATCATTCGCTCTACCTGTATGGGAGCGGCATGGGGAATCCGAATGTCCACGACCACACGAACCTGCCAATTCTTGTTGCGGGAGGAGCAGCCGGAAACATGCAGGGAGGACGGCATATCAAATATGAAAAACCGACTCCACTATCCAATCTCCATCTCACATTATTGCAAAAAGTAGGTGTGGAGTTAGATTCGTTTGGCGATAGTCAGGGAACAGTGGACGAATTATTTGAGCCACTCGATTTGTAATCGGAATTCAGAAGTGAAGAAGATCATTCAAGTGAAATTCCCGAGAGTATTTTTGCTGATTGCCATTACAATGGTGTTCAGTGATAGCGATCGTATTGTGATTGCACAAGATTCCTCTCCTCTCCTTGCGGAGGCCGCTGAAAATCAGAAATGGATTCAAGTTAACGAACTGATTGCATCTGATACAAATATTAATGCCGCTCAAGTCGATGGAATGACTGCCCTGCACTGGGCCGCTTATTATGACAAATCGGAACAGGTTAAGAAGTTAGTGTCCGCTGGTGCCAATGTTAAGCTAAAAAATCGATATGGCATCTCAGCGCTCTATCTGGGTTGTCTGAATGGAAATAAGTCGATTGTCGAACATTTATTAGAACACGGGGCTGAACCGAATCTGGCTTTGCGGAGTGGAGAAACTCCATTGATGACCGCTTCCCGAACGGGAAACCCCGGACCAGTCCAATTGCTTTTGGCTCGTGGAGCCGATATCGAGAGCAGAGATCGAAATGATCAGACGGCTATTATGTGGGCTGCTGCCGAGGGGAACGTCGAAGTTGTCGACATTTTGATTGAAGCCGGCGCAGATTTTCGGACTCCCCTTCAATCTGGTTTTACACCGCTGTTTTTCGCCGTCCGCGAGGGGCGAATTGAAGTTGTCGTGCGTTTGCTGAAGGCTGGTCTTGGTGTTAATGAAACCATGAAAGCCGAAAAGAAGACAAAAAACGGAGCCCCTTCAGGAACGACTCCACTCGTAATGGCTGTGGAAAACGGGCACTTCGAACTTGCAGCGAAGTTATTGGAACTCGGGGCTGATCCCAACGAAAATCGAACCGGATTCACACCATTGCATGCGATGACCTGGGTTCGCAAACCGCTTCGCGGAGACGGCGATCCCCCGCCCATCGGGTCTGGCAAAATGAGTAGCCTGGAATTTGTAAGTTTACTCATTAAACAGGGAGCAAATATCAACGCTCGACACAGTAAACATTCTTCGGGCAATCAACGCCTCAACAAAACTGATGCGACTCCCTTTTTGCTGGCTGCTGAAACAGGAGATCTCCCACTATTACGTCTATTGATTGATCTTGGAGCCGATCCTGATTTGAAGAACGCTGATAATGTCACTCCATTGCTTGCTGCCTGTGGCGTCGGAATTTTGAGTAACGGAGATGAATCCGCAGGCACGGAAGAAGACGCCATTGCGACTGTGAAATTACTCCTGGAACTCGGATCAGACATCAACGCGATAGACGACCGCAACAATTCCGCGATGCATGGAGCGGCTTACAAAAGTTGGACAAAACTGGTGGCCTGTTTGGCAGAAAATGGAGCCGACTTCCAAAAGTGGAATCGCAAGAATCATTTCAAGCGGACGCCGCTGGAAATCGCTCAAGGACACCGCCCGGGAAACTTCCGCCCCTCCCCAGAGACGACAATTGCGATTGAACGAGTCATGTCTTTCAATTCCATTGAATAATCGAGCAGTCATAATCCAAGTCCAGGATTCGACACACAGGAATCGTGAACTATTAAGGGCAACTCAGATATGATTGGGCTACGTCCGCTTTATAAAAAAACGCTTTCTGTTTATTCGATGTGTGTCCTGCAATAAGTACCCCAAAAAGGCACACTGATAGCAGTGGGCCTTTTCTCTAGAGTACGAATCCGTATTACGGTTTTATGTCAATATTCAGTAGGCTCATTTGCGGCTTCTTCTTCTGTCAATTCAGCTTCATCTGCTTCTGTTGCCGGGGCATCTGCAACATCACCATCCTGTGGACCACCGCATCCATTGAATGCAAAACCCCCAACAAATACGAATAGCAATATGATGAATGGCTTAAGCCGGTAGAATGTCCTCATTTCAAATTTTACCTTATCAAATTAACTATGAATTCCGTGAAATCAAGTGAGGCTTACCATTCGCCCAAAACGAAACCATCATCTTTGTCACCAGCATTCCGCCAGGTTTCAAGGTCGACGTTCTCACTTACGAATCTTGTCGATCCATCTGCAAGGCAGACCTGAACACCACCCTTGTGCTGGCTACGAGCTGCGAAATTGATGTAGTTTGTGTTGCTGCCACAATCCCATTGTTTACTGTTCGGACCGATATTCGCTGAGAACCATGCCGCATTGGGAAATTCACCATAGAACCACGAATAACCAGTCGCACGCCCCCCTGATGTTGAAGCAGTTCCAGTCGTCGGGCAAAGCTCATGGGGCTGGGTCCCAGTTCCCGCATTCGCTGATCCTGGATTTTGCTGCAGATGCGGGAAGCCAATAATAAATTCAGACACCATCAATGTATTCGATGTTCCGTCAATAATATCCCGCATCTTCACGTTAGAATTTGTGCCAAACATTCCTTGAGGATTCGTGCCTCCTTCCCGTGAATCGGCGCCAACGCAGCCTGCATAATTTCCAGGAGCAAAGGATGCAGTTGGAGTCGCTCCATTCACCACACTGCCGTCTGGAGCAACCCAGCGCACATTGCCCCGTCCTGGTTCTGATGGGCAGCGATAGGCTGCAACGACCTGACGACGTGCACCACCGGGATTAGCACTGTGTGGGCCATTGGCACCGGTTTCTCCATTGGACGCGCATCCCCGTTCCCAGTCAATACTATCGTAAATGGCCGATTGCTCCATTTGAGGCAAGATACGTGCCAGCCAGGTGATGTTACTCGTCTGCCATGAGTTTGAAGCGCAACCCGATGTGCGGACGCGTCCAGGAGGGAATGACTTGTGAGTGTCGTGGTAATTGTGCAATGCAAGCCCGAGTTGTTTGAGATTGTTCTTGCATGCCGATCGTCGAGCCGCTTCGCGGGCCTGTTGCACCGCAGGGAGGAGCAATGCCACCAAGATAGCGATGATGGCGATGACCACCAGAAGTTCAATGAGTGTAAATCCACGCGAATGGAAACGAAATGAGAACGGAGTTGATTTCATTGCTTACTTTCAATTTAGAGAAAACCAGAATTTACACGAATGTGTTTTTAGAATGTTCTTCAAAATTACTTCATCATGAAAATATAATCAAGCCGTATTTTATATGTTTATGTGGATTCAACGGGATTAATATCTTTGTTCAGTCATAAACACGAATCCAATGATCTGTGAACTGGAGCGAATCCTGAACTTCGACCTGCGGCATATGGCAACTGAGGCATTCATTAGAATCTGGTTTCACTTTTAAACAGACTGTATGATTCGGTTGAGTCGGGTTATGACAATCGTGGCAGACCCTGGCAAACGCAGCGCCACTGCGGTCTTCCAGGCGATGTGGATTATGGCAGAGAGTGCATTTTATGCCCTGACTTTCGGTGAAACAGCGACTCATTGACATCCCCACGGGAGCGAAACGAATCAGCAGATTATTGTCGGGCGTGAGATCCTGTTCAGGAATTTCGTCCGGACTCCGATGACAGACGCCGCAACGTCGATTTAACTCGGTCGCATTGAGAAGGGAAAGATCTTCAAGAGTAACCGGTAGTCCCTCTGACTGCCGCGACGCATGTTTTTTCGCATCGTAATGACAGCGTACACAACCGACGTTGGGAATAATGTGATTTGAAACAAACTGCCCCTCATCGAGTGTGAGCCATGTACTATGACATGCAAAGCACTCTTCTGATGTTGTCCCGGAATGAAATGTCCCGAGCGGGTGAATTTTCTCAATATCCCGCCCCGTCTGCCCCAAAGTGAGACCAAGTCCATTTTCAGGATACCAGGAAACCGCGAGTTCCTGTAATTGAGGTTTTCCTTCGGAATCTTTACTCAAAGAAACTGGCGTCTGCGCGTGCTCACCCGATCCAAAGATCCAGTCAATTCGTGCCATCTGGTTCATCGACTCACACTTGAGAATGTACTCAGAGTTTCGTTGTTCAAAACGGTAATTCAATTTTGTAGAGGGATCTTCAAACGATTTTCCCAGGAACCGATCCCAATGGGAATAGTCCGAGGCTGAAGCTAAGGTACGAGCATGCGGCGCTGATTGGAATTCTTCCACAATCTCTGCATGACATTCCAGACAGGAATGACTTTCGATTTTATAGTTTTCAGTTTCGTAAGCTGCCAGGGGGAGACGATCGTTCGTTTTTTTTGTTAACTGCCATATTGCCGGTAAAACAACAATAATAATGGGCAACATAATTCTGCATACCAGATTAGCTGGGCTCATGATTCAGCCCCCACATCAAATAGTTTAAGCCAATGTTTTGAAAGCCGATCTATTGAGGAATCGCTGGGTTCTGTCTGGATTGCTGCCTGCCAATATTGAATTGCCCCTGTTACGTTACTGGCTTCGAGTGCGATCATCGCCAGTGCGAAATTCTCCTGTGCTGTTGTTGCGTGACGCTGCAGGCATTTATTCAGATTCCCAGCCAGATAGTCCGCTTCAAAGTCATCGTCAAAAAACATTCCCTTTCTATCAGGCTCAAACTCTACAAGAGTTTCGCCGTGGCCAATCCATTGATGAAACAAACTGTTGAGCCCAACTTCACTCCACTCTCGCGATGCGAGTCCCCGATGGCATAATCTCACGTCTGATTCAAACTCAGCGGGGTCAAAGTCATTCCGTAATGCGAGCAACACTTTCAACGAGGCAACGTGCAATCCGAGTCCATTGAACAAACGTGCCTGCCTGAGTACGGCAGACTTCGACAACTTCTCGGCACCTGTCCAATGAAAAGCAATATAGGGCTGTGACGTGGAATACTGATCGATATTAAAACTCCAGTCAGTAAAACTGACAATATCCTGAGCCTGAAGGCACCGAATCAACTCCTGTTGATGAGCAACATTGCTCGCTTTGACATACGGAATGATCGGAGAGTCAATATCTGTCGGCTTCCATTCGGTAAGTTGTAGCGATTCATGAAGCTCTGTTTCTTCAGAATCAACGAGCAGAATTTCAATGCCACGATTTTCAGCGGTCACCCACCAGCCGCCCCAGGTCCCATCTGGTCTACGATAGCGGCTCTCACGATTTCGAATCAAATCACGTCGAAACAAGTCGAGTTCATGGAGTCGCCCACAGATCTGGGCACGAATCGGAATATCCCAACAACGACCTGCTTCAGAGGCATAACAATATAATCCCCCGGCATGAGTGCTATCACACCAGGCGACTTCAGATTCAATCATTTCTGGAAGTCCATCAAGCAAAAGCCGGTGGTCAAGACGTGGATTTAGTCCGACAACACCAATTGGAGTCCGATTTGCTGCATGAAAACCAATCAAACATACTAACGATGCCACAGCGATCAAGTAGTTTGTCTGCTTGGATTGCTTCTGAAGTGCATTGCAAATTATCAAACCGATCCACACGACAGCAATACTTATCAGATTCGGATTCATCACTGAAATAGAAATTAACAGTAGACAGGACACATAGTCACGAGTTGTTATCTTACACCACAATCCCATACAAACAGGAATTAAAGCGAAAATCAAGAATGCCTGTTGAATCAGCATTGGAGTATGGTCGGTGTTCGAACTCTGATGAGACAGCAACATTAACCTATCACTTGAGAATAGCCAGGGAGTGACCAGATGTAAGCTATCCCAGGCAGTCAGTAGGCCTCGAGGTGTCATACTGATTGCCAAGGTCATGAGAAGAAGGAATCTCAATTTTTCTTTCCACAACCTGCCTTCAAACAATATCGATACACACACCAGTATGTAAGGTACGAGAATGTGTGCTCCAAGATTCGCCCAGCACATAAGCAGCCAGAACAGATGCTTTTTATTTGAACCAGACTTGTCACCAGTTTGCGTCAGAACGTTGAACAATACGATCGTTAGAATTAATTCCAGGCTCTGGGGGATCGGCTGCATCCAGGCAAACGAAAATAAACTCAAGAGGCTTCCAAATACGACAATTTCTTCTGCCCGACGAAATCGTAACTGATAATGACAAATGAAAAGACAGATTAGAAATACGATAACTGGATAAATACTGACGCCCAATATTCCACCCAACTCCCAGACAAGAATTGGTATCAGACCAGCCAACCAGTCCGCATCATTTGCCGTTTCATTTGCGAGCATAACTGTGCTGGGACAAATATTCCCATTGAGCACAGTTGCACCGCGGGCTGAGTGCCACCAGAACTCAGAAGAATGAAGAGGTCTGAGAAATGTAATTGCGAGCATTGCCAGTAAAATATAATGAATCAGCTTTTGATGAGTGAAAGAATCCTCTGGCGTCTGATCATAGGATGAAGTTTGGATTCCAATGATATTCATACTGACCTGAAGGTAATGAGATGTATTCTTGATAAGAATTGGGTGATTGATACAACGTTATGCGATCGTTGCAATGAACTGCCCTGCCCTACTGCTTTGAGCGACTGTCGATCCAGAATACGAGTTCAGGACTCTAACAAATTGGCTCTGTTTTATCCAGATCGCTGATTTCGAATTTGCGTTGTTGTTTATGACGGTACTTGAATGACAGCTCATTATTCCTGAATACGAGTCGATAACAACTTTTTTCAGTCAGGCAACTAAACAACAGGCGACTGGAGATTCGATTTATGGATAAGCAATCAACCATCAGAGATTTGCAGTGGGTTGCCAATAGTCCGTCTTTGATTCGAAATGAGTTGGGCAATCTTCAATCATTACAAACGTTGTCAAAAAGCGAAATCGATGTCGAAGATCTGAATCATTTTATATATCAAAGACAGACTCACAGAGTGGGAGGATATTTTGAAAATCTGGTCCATTACTGGCAGGTCAAACAGATCGGGTGCGAACTCCTGGCCCATCGATGGAAAATACACCAGGAGTCCAGAACTCTTGGTGAACTCGATTTTATCTTTCGAAATCCAGATCGAGTAACCGAACACTGGGAAGTTGCTGTCAAGTTCTATCTGCATTTGCCAACCAGAAACAATATTGGCAGCCACTGGATTGGCCCAGACTCCAGAGATACATTCGAAAAGAAAATCAATCGGATCTTTGATCATCAACTGGAGATGAGTCGCTACTGGCCAGATACGGTTGATCAACGAATTCCATTCGTCAAAGGCCGAATTTATTACCATCCCCTGGAAAAGATGCCTACCGTCCTGCCGCAGGAGCTCAATCCAGATCATTTGAAAGGACTATGGCTTTATCACCACCAGATCGAATGGCTGGACAAGAAAACTTGGAGTTTTCAACTTCTGGAAAAACCTTACTGGCTCTCCGATATTGAATACTGTAAAGCATCAGTCATGCCTAACTTGTGGAGTTTTAAGGAAGTCCGCGAGAAGATTAAACGACATTTCCTGGAATCCAATCATCCCTTGCACTTTGCAATAATATTGGAGTCTGAATCAGGCTGGCGTGAAGTTGACAGGCTTTTTATTGTCCAGAATCAATGGCCCGACTTCTGCGCCTGTTGAAATCTTCTCTGCTTAAATTTCTTTCTCAACTGCCAGAACATCAACCACCGGCAGTATGTATTCCACTGGAGATGATTACCTCTCATTTTTTATTTGCAGGAATATTTGAAGCGATAATTGAATGGCTTGGAAGCGAGAAGTACCTTGTACAAAGAAAGTTACACCATCAATTAGATATCTCGTGATACTACTGTGGAAATTTCATGTTTTTGTTGATGACTTAGTGAAATAAAATGACCTTTCTGGTAGACTCCAACAAGCGGAGTTAACAGACTTGTAGACCTGTTTCATTACAAGAGCGCTCATACCTGCAATTAACGTCGCAGATCACTTTCGCTGACTGGATAAGGATTGGATGATGAACGACACGTTACAGGAATTATTGCGAATTTCCTCAAGGATTCTTTTCTGTTCTATCGTTCTGTTAAGTATCTCGACGTACAAAAAAGTTGAGGCAGCAGAAGGATGGAAGGCGGGAGTTGGGCGAGTTGTCATCACACCTGAAAAATCGATCTGGATGTCTGGTTATGCAGGTCGAGATAAACCGGCTGAAGGCAAACTGCATGACCTGTGGGTCAAAGCGATTGCGTTCGAAAGTGGCTCGGGGAAACGGGCTGTTTTGATCTCTCTTGATTTGGTCGGCATCAGTCGGCAGGTCGCCGATCAATGGACCGCACTGCTGAAGAAGAACTTCAGTCTGGAACGTTCTCAAATCGTGTTCTGTACTTCGCATACGCATTGTGGCCCGGTTGTCGGAGAAACTCTTTCATCGATGTATTTTCTTGATGAAGAACAACAGCGAGATATCGATGAATACACGAGTGCATTAGCGGAGAAGGTCAATCAAGCTGTTGCAACCTCAATTGAGAATTTGCATCCGGTGGCACTCAGTTTTGCAACCGGTACGGCAACATTTGCAGTCAATCGACGGGAAAACGTGGAAAAAGATGTCCCCGCCCTTCGCGAAGCAGGTACTGAATTGAAAGGGCCGATTGATCATGCTCTGCCAACACTGTTTGTGAAAGATCTTCAGGGGAATGTGGAAGCGATTTTATTTGGTTATGCCTGTCATGCAACCACGCTGGGTTTCTATCAATGGAACGGCGATTGGCCTGGTTTTGCACAAATTGAATTAGAGAAAGCTTATCCTGGTGCCGTCGCCATGTTTGTCGCCGGGTGCGGCGCAGATCAAAATCCAATCCCCCGCCGTACGGTTGAGCTGGCAGAAAAATATGGAAAGGAAATCGCGGTCGCGGTCCAGAATATCAAGGAAGAAGATCAACAGTCTGTTGCCGACAACCTTGTTACGAGGTTCCAGGAAATTTCCATTCCGTTTTCGGAACTGCCAACTCGCTCGCAACTGGAAACCGACACGATGTCTTCCGATAAATACATTGCCAGTCGGGCGAAAATGTTACTGAAAACGTTAGACAGTGCTGGCGAACTGTCTGCGACTTATCCCTATCCGATTCAGGTTTGGACATTAGGCAATGTCAACATTGTTTTCCTGGGTGGCGAAGTGGTTGTCGATTACTCACTACGGTTGAAAGGGGATCTGGATCTACCAGAACTCTGGGTCGCAGGCTACTGCAACGATGTCATGGCTTATATTCCGTCCCGTCGCGTGCTACTTGAGGGTGGATACGAAGGGGCGCGTTCAATGATTTATTACGGCTTGCCAACAGTTTGGGCGCCACAAATTGAAAACCTGATTATTGATCAAGTGAGTAAAATGGTTGCCTCGAATAATGAGTAGATGAATATCGGAGACTTGATCTTCCATTGATCAAGCAAGCATAATATCTCATTAAGAGAAGAGAAACGTAACAGCGCACTAAAACTTTTGTTTTCAATCCCCGTAAAGGAACCTGCCTGATGAGTCCCCAACAACTCCCTTTCAGTAGACGTGATTTTCTAAAAACAACATCCGCCGGAGCAGCAGCCATCTCGGCTGGCGTCTGGACTGGCGGGGCGATTGCAGAGCCGACCTCTCCTCTGCAGAAACTGAATATTGCCTGCATTGGAACGGCCAACAGGGCAGCAGCGGATATCGCAGGTGTGACCTCAGAAAATATTGTCGCACTGGTTGATGTCGATAAAAACTATCTGGAACGGAAACTCACAGAGTTTCCTGATGCCCGTACATACGCCGATTATCGCGAAATGCTCGATGCAGAAAAAGGCAAAATTGATGCTGTCGTCATCGGCACCACCGATCACCATCACGCACCGGCTACCATTCGGGCGATTCGAGCCGGGTTGCATGTTTACTGTGAAAAACCGTTAACGCACACTGTTGCAGAAGCTCGTCTGATTTCAGAGGAAGCCAAAAAGCATGGAGTGGCTACGCAACTTGGTACCCAAATTCACGCGGGAGATAACTATCGCCGCGTCGTTGAATTGATTCAGTCGGGTGCGATTGGCGATGTGAACGAAGTTCATGTCTGGGTTGGGAAAGGCTGGGGAGGCGGCGATCGTCCTGAAGAAAGCCAGGCACCACCGGAAACATTAGCCTGGGATTTATGGCTGGGACCAGCGCCGGAGCGTCCCTTTGCGGCTGGACGATATCATCCTGCTCAGTGGCGTCGTTGGTGGGACTTCGGCCAGGGAACGTTGGGCGACATGGGCTGTCATTACATGGATTTACCGTTCTGGGCGCTCGGGTTGAGACATCCAACGAGTTGTGTCGCAGAGGGACCGGAAGTGCATCCGGAATCGTGTCCACATGGCCTGACGGTTCATTACGAATTCCCGGCTCGTGATTCACAGCCCGCGGTCAAATTGACATGGTACGATGGCAATCAAACGCCCAAAGAAGTTGCTGGAGAACGTGTTCCTGGCAGCGGAGTGATGTTTGTCGGTAGTGAAGGGAAACTGTTCTCTGGATACAGCAACTATCGCCTCTTCCCTCAGGAGAAATTTGCTGATTTCAAAGCTCCTGAGCAAACCATCCCTGCCTCAATCGGACACCATGCCGAGTGGATCAAAGCCTGTAAGGATGGCTCACCCACGACCTGCAATTTCGATTACTCAGGAGCACTCACCGAAGCGGTCTTGCTGGGGAACGTGGCCTATCGCGTCGGTGAACGGTTGGAATGGGATGCTGAGAATCTGAAGGCAACGAATTGCTCTCAGGCTGATCAGTATATTCGCAAAACTTATCGCGAAGGCTGGGAAGTTAGTTGATGAATCTTCTCAAGTAGCGAAAAACGCCTCGGCACATGTGTACCGAGGCGTTTTTTTTGTCTAGAGCATTTTCAATAATTCACTGCAGAGTACGGCAGGATTAAACCCCGCGTTTTATGTTCTTTTGATGCTCATGTGACTGCAGAAACCATTTGAAAATGGTCTAATTGCTGGCAGTATCCTCTTTCAGAACCTTATTGATCCCCCAGATAGTTGAGCTGGATCTCGGTATCAGGAAGTTCTTTTTTCAGCTTCTCAACTCCCGCTTCCGTAACTGCTGTTCGGGTAACCTTTAAGTCTTTAAGGCTTTTCAACGGTTCCAGCTTGGGAAGTCCGGCATCTGAAATCGATGTCGAGCCCAAGTGGAGAAACGTGAGATTCTGCATCTTCTGCAAATAAGCAAGACCTGAGTCTGTCAATTGTGTGTTATCCAGATTCAGCCAGGTTAAATTCGTCAGGTCTTTTAAGTGCGATACTCCATTATCTGTAATCGCGACTCGCCACAAATTCAAACGTCTTAATGGAAGCATCGTTGAGATTGGAGCCAGGTCCTCATCGAACAAGGAACTGTTTTCGCTCAAGTCCAAATCTTCCAGGTGAGAAAGTTGAGCAATCTGTTCAATTCCAGGACGTGAAACCTGCGACAACTTGGAAACACGGAGTTTTTTCAGTTGAGGAAATAACACTAACTGTTCGAGATCTTCATCCCCGACGAGTGTGCTGGCTAGATACAGTTCTTCAAGTCCTTGCAGATCTTTCAATTCTGCCAGGCCTGCTCCACTGACCCAGAGAAAATCCAGAAGCAAGGCTTTTAAACCTGTCAATTGTCCTACACTTACCATTCCATCGTCATCGACAGTAGTCGCTCCCGATTGTCCAGACAGTCTCAGCGCTTTTAATTTTTTTAACCCTGTCAGATAAGCCATTCCTTTATTGCCAACGCTACATTCTCGTAAATCGAGGTTCTTCAAAGTCGTGCATTGTCCAACCGGTTTCAGCCCCTCGTCATTAATATTCGACTCATTAAGAAGTAACGATTGTAAACGAGTCAACTCCGGTAACTTATTCAGGGCTTCTGGATCGATCTGCTGTTTGCGGAAATCAATTTGCGTAATAAATCCTTCTGCATCCTTCTCAACCTTCGCGGCTGTTGCTTCGATCGATGCAACCGTTTCTGGATTATCACCAGTCATTTTTTCACGAGCAGTTGCCGATGATTCAGTGGATTGATCCGGAGTTTTCGCATCAGACTGTCGAGCTTCATCAGCAGGATTGCAGCCGGAAACGATCATTCCCAGCATGAGCAACATTCCAAAATACTTCATCGTTAATTTAAGTCCTGTTATTGAAATTCTGTGTAATCTTGCGGGGCACATCCAAGCATAAGAGATCAGGGCGAATAATTCCCGCTTCAAGTTCGTCTTCTTAATCTATTTCCGATCAACCGCATATCTTCCTGACCATCTATACGGCAAATTAACTAATGATTTCATGGACCACGCGGCCATGCACATCCGTCAGACGGAAATCTCGACCAGCATGTCGATATGTCAGGCGTTCATGATCCAGTCCCAGCAGATGGAGAATTGTAGCATGTAAATCGTGGACATGAACTTTGTCTGTAACAGCCTTGAATCCGAATTCGTCCGTCTCTCCGTAGGTCATTCCGCCTTTGACTCCGCCCCCGGCCATCCACATTGTGAATCCATGATGGTTATGGTCTCGGCCGTTCCCATTTTCAGACGTCGGAGTTCGACCAAATTCTCCGCCCCAGACAACTAAAGTATCTTCAAGTAATCCTCTTTGCTCCAGATCATTCAACAGAGCAGCTATCGGCTGATCGATCGTCTTACACAATTCGGGGACCTTCTCATTGTGTCCACTATGTGTGTCCCAGGGTTGACCATTCCCGTAGTAAACCTGAACAAAGCGAACGCCTCGTTCCACCATTCGTCTCGCCAGAAGGCAACCATTGGCAAAATGCCCACTACCATACGCTTCGCGAGAGGCCTTGGATTCTTGGTTCAAATCAAAGGTGACGCTTGCTTCAAACTGCATTCGGTAGGCCGTCTCCATCGCTTCCGTCCGTGCATTGAGATCGGAAGTGTGGGTACGGGATGCGAGATGATCGGCATTGAGTTGTCCAAGCAGATCCAGTTGCTCGCGCTGAACAGTGTGATCCCAGTTTGAGTTCTTCAAATTGGGCAGCATCTTATCGGGTTGAATTGTCGAATGATTGACATAAGTCCCTTGATACTTCGATGGCAGAAATGCGCTATTCCATAAGATCGAAAATCGGACCGGACGTCCCGGACACAATACGACATAACCTGGCAGATTACTGTTCTCACTCCCCAATCCATACAGCATCCAGGCTCCCATGCTCGGACGAGTAGGAATGATTGTTCCATTATTCATCTGCAGGAGTGCTGGTCCATGATTCGGGTTGTCGGCATGCAGAGAATTGAGCACGCATATTTTATCGATATGCTGGCTCAACTGCGGTAACAATTCACTGACCGGCACACCACTTTCGCCGCTTTTGATAAACTTAAATGGCGAAGGGAGCAATCCACCAGTAGGTCGTTCTGTCAGGAGATCGGCTCCAGAAGGTTTTGTGCCTGCATACTTTTCGAGTGCCGGTTTGGGATCGAACAAGTCCGACTGATAAGGTCCGCCATTCATGAATAAGTGAATAACGCGTTTGGCCTTCGGAGGAAAATGAGCCCCCGCAGCAGCAAACGAATCCGAAGCTGCAAGTTCAAGAGGCATTCCCATCAGATGGGCAGCACCTAGCCCACCAGAGACACCACTGAATTGCTTCAGAAATTGTCTTCGTCCAACCGTTTCAATTTGTCTTTGAGAGTTCATATGGAAACCTGTTTGTATGACTTTTTTTGAAATGCACTCTAATTTCAGTTAATCAATAAAAACAAACTCATTCGAAGCCAGTAAGACATGAATGTATTGTTGCCATCGTTTTAATTCTTCGTCACCATTACCAAGGTAAGAAAGCCCCAGCTCCAATTCGCGTACGGTCGGTTCGCGTGAAAACAGCAGCCAATATGCCTGTGTGATCCTGGTTCGGTCATTCTCAGAAAACTCAGAAAAAAGTCGATCAACGATTTGCTTTGACTGTTCCGCCAACAACTCTCCATTCAAAGCGTACAATCCCTGAAGTGCAGTCGTGGTCGTTGTTCGCTTTGGACTATGCTGAGTTGGATCCGGGAAGTCGTGAATCATCAAGGTCGGTGACATATCCCGCCTGTTGACGGTGGCATACAAAGTTCTGCGAACGTTATTTTTGTCATCTAGGGCAACGGAGGGGCCCCCGAAAAGCGGATCGAGACTTCCGCTGACCAACAACATCGCATCACGCCACTCTTCAAAACCGAGTCTGCGACGATTCATATGTGAGAGAAGTCGATTTTCAGGATCAATCCGGGCTGCGTTTGAATTGGAGTTTGAGGATTGCTGCCACACTGCCGAGAGCAGTATTTCGCGATGAAGCTGTTTAATAGACCAGTCTTGCGAGATGAATCGAGCCGCTAAATCCTCCAGTAATTCGGGATGTGTCGGCTGCCCTCCCTGACGACCGAAGTTACTTGGCGTGTCGACGATGCCCTGCCCAAAGTGCGCCATCCAAATCCGATTGACGATGACACGAGCCGAGAGCGAAGCGGCATCTGTTGTGATCGAATTTGCCAACTCCAGTCGTCCACTTCCATTTTGGTACGGCTCGGGCTCCTCTGTCAGCACAGTGAGAAATCGGCGTGGAATTACAGGCCCGGGTCTATTCGGGTTCCCTCTGATAAACGAAGGAAGATCTCGAGGCTCTGCTCGATATTCCATGCGAGTTCCGTCCTGCGGAGTTTTCCCGGCACGAACGACATACGTCGATTCTTCAACCAGAGCATTCGCCATCGGAGTGTCGTAGTCAGGCGTAGAAGCTTTCGTTTCGGCAATTTTAGCGACAAGTTCGTCGATCTTTTCCTGAGGTATCGGCTTCTCTTTTTTCAACTTCGCAATTTCTGCTTCGAATTTGCCGACCACTTCTTTCGCAATTCGTACAGGTTCGTACTTTTCTTTACTGATCAACGGACGTTCTGCGAACCGAGTGCTGGCGAAAATTCCTGCCAGAGCGTAGTAATCATCAGCAGAAATGGGATCGAATTTATGGTCGTGACAGCGTGCACAGGCAACCGTCAACCCAAGAAATGTTCGCGAGACTGCATCAACCCGTTCTTCCCACTCATCCGCGACAATAACCTTAATCACTTCGCAAGGCAGCTTTAACTCTTTCCAGTACGTTGGACTGAGACTCAGGAACCCGAGAGCAGGCAAATCTTCCGGCCCGGTCTCTGGCATTAAATCTGTTGCAAGTTGACGTCGGATAAATTCGTCATAGGGCATGTCTGCATTGAAGGCGTTAACAACCCAGTCACGGTAAAGGTGAGCCTGACTGGTTTGCGGCAGCCAGCTGGCGGTTCGATCGGTATACCTTGCCAGGTCCAACCACCATCGTCCCCATTTTTCTCCATACTGAGGAGAATTTAAGAGTTGATCGACCAGTCGTGCATAAGCCTCAGGCGAATCATCATCAATATAATTGTGAATCTGTTCTGGCGCGGGAGGTAAACCGATCAAATCAAAACTGAGGCGTCTTACCAGCGTAGTACGATCGGCTCTCATAGTCGGCTTGAGGCTTTTCTGCTCCATTTCCGCCAAGAGGAATGTATCGATGCGAGTCTGAGGCCAATCCGAATTTATAACATCTGGAAGTTTTTGCTGTAGCACAGGTTGAAACGACCAATGCTTACGACCTTCAGTGAAATCGATGGATCCATTAGTCTGAAGTGGCTCGTCTGTTGACGACGGAAAATAGGCTCCCTGCTCCACCCACTGCATCAAAAGTTCGATCTCATGCTCAGCCATCTTCCCCTTCGGAGGCATCTGATAATCGCCATCATAGCGGATTGATTCAATCAGCAGACTTTCCTCTGGCTTTCCTGGAACCAGCAACTTACCGCTGTCTCCACCTTCTAATATTGAACTGACACTGTCGAGACGTAAACTTCCATGGATTGTTTTGGCTTGAGACGAATGACAGGAATAGCAGTGCTCACTGAGCAGTGGGCGAACTTTTCGCTCGAAGAATTCGAGTTGATCAGCTTTCGGATTCGGCTGATCAGCTCTGGAAATATTCGTAGAACTTAATAACACAATCAGTAATGAAAGAACTTGTTTCAATTGAAGAAACTGAGAACGAGCGAGGAGAGGCATCAGTTTATTTCCTCGATATGAAGGCAGGTGAGATATTAGTATTATCTTGAATTCACTCTCGGAATGCAATGTTAGCTGGGTTTGTGGATAGCATTTGCTGAAGATTCAGTTTTACCCAAAGTGACCAGATGATGCGGCTTAAATTTCAGTATCAGAGACAGTGCGACTGATGCGTCTTAAGCAAGAACCTCGTGAATCACGTGGCCATGCACATCGGTTAAACGTCGTTCAATTCCATTGTGGTAGTAAGTTAATTTTGTATGATCGATGCGTAGCAGATGCAGAACTGTAGGGTAGAGATCGTAGCAGTAAGTGGGTGACTCGCCAGCGCGACATTGTGCTGATCAGTGAAGATTTCAAGTTCGTCAATGCAAGCCTGATCTCCGTTTGTCCCGTTAATCGTAAACCGAACAAATTTGGCTTCGCGGGGAGTAAATAACTCCACATTGTGTCTGGCTGAAACCGGGGAGAGTTGATCCTTGGGAATGAATTTTGCCAGAGACGCTTCTAACTCTGTCTGGATCAGAAAATGTTTAATCGATCGTTGTCGATCTTCGTTTTGCTTATCAGTTATTCAGTGGTACTCTATGCGGAGCCACCGAAAATCTCTTCACAGTCGGCGGGAATGGACTCTCAACGACTCGATGCGATTGAACCCATAGTGGACAGGGCTGTGGCTGATCAAGAAATGCCTGGGTGTGTTGTGTTAATCGGACGTCGAGCAGGAATTGTCTATCATCGAGCATTCGGTTACCGCCAACTGCTGCCTGAAAAACAACCTATGTTGAAAGAGACGCTTTTCGATCTTGCTTCACTCACAAAACCCCTCGCCACCGCCACCAGCATTCATCTGCTACAGAAAAAAGGACAACTTCAGTTTGATGATCCAGCCAGTCTATATCTGCCGGATTTTCATTCTCAGGGCAAAGCCAACATTACGATTAGACAGTTACTCACACACACGTCCGGCCTGCTGCCCGATAACAATTTGAAAGACTATCAAGACGGAAAACGCATCGCATACCAAAGGATTGATGAACTCGACTTGAGAGCAAAACCCGATGAAAAATTCATGTATTCGGATGTCGGCTATATTGTGCTTGGTAGAATTGTTGAACAGGTCTCGGGAAGCAACCTGGCCGAGTTCACTTCAAAGGAAATCTTTCAACCATTGCAAATGAATGAAACGGGATTCAATCCATCTGAGACATTAAGGCATAAAGCAGCCGTCACTCAGATGCGGGAAGGAAAATGGATTCAGGGCCAAGTGCACGATCCACGAGCCTGGGAACTGGAGGGTATCGCGGGCCATGCAGGTCTCTTTTCTACTGCAACCGATCTAGCTAAATATGCAACCGCAATCTTACAAGCTTCACAGAAATTATCGACTACTCCGTTTAACCAATCGTTGGTTAATATGATGTCGACACCACAACAGATTCCCGGTGGTCTTCGAACTTTGGGATGGGATTCTCAATCGGCTTATTCTTCAAATCGAGGCGATTTATTCAGCAATCATGCTTTCGGGCATGGAGGATTTACAGGGACTTCATTCTGGATCGACCCCGAACTTGATCTGTATGTCATATTCCTGAGTAATCGAGTCCATCCCGATGGAAAAGGTTCCGTCAATCGGCTGGCGGGTCGCATTGGCACAATCGCGGCGGCGGCGATTTACACCTGCCCCGATCAATAAACGTCAACAGCAACATTCCATGATTAGCGTCCTTCTCCCAGAAGGGACTTCAACCTAATCGCGAACTGATGACTGGGCTCGGATCAATCTCCGATAAACAAACTCTGTAACGGCTATGGTTATCTACTCAATGATGTTGCACTTTCTTCCGACCCACTCCCGTCTCAACGGGGGTTTTCAAGAACTTTTTCAATAAAGGCCCCCTGCCGTTTATCATAATATCGTACGTGGGATAATATTATTGAGAGTCATTCGTGACAGCCTTCTCCTTCAACGGAACTATTTGTGGAACCGCGACCGCTTTTCCTCCGCGCCTCCAGTCCGCAACGCCAACAGCTGTTCGCGTTAAGGGATCATATTCAATTCCATGAGCCGAACCCTGCAGCCAGCCTTTGGGGCGGCTGATGGTATGTCCTCGATCAATCAATGATCTTGTTAATCGAGTCAGTTGCTCCTGGTCGTCGGACTCGAATTTGATTTCATCGGGAAACCATTGATGATGAAAACGCGGCCCATCAATCGCTTCAACCAAGGGACGATCAAAAAGTAATGTCTGAACCAGAATTTGCGTGACGGTGTTGATAATCGTTCTACCGCCCGGACTGCCGATGATCAGTGCAACCTCTCCATCTTTTCTTACAATCATTGGCGACTGCGAACTTAGCATTCTTTTTCCCGGGTTCATCAAATTTGGCTTGGTTCCAATTCTTCCTTGCTGATTTGTGTATCCAGGTATCCAGTTAAAATCGCCCATCTCATTGTTCAGAACAAATCCAGTCCCTTTGGGAGCAATTCTGCAGCCGAATGTTCCTTCCAATGTGTAGGTATTACTGACAGCCATTCCATTGCGATCTATGATCGAAAAGTGAGTGGTCTCCAGGCTTTCTTCTGGAAGGTTACTGATGGGAATCTCACCAGCGACTTCGATACTGGAAGTCGCTTGATTTCGCGAGATCTTTTCAGCCTGCTTTTGAGCATATTGATTGGAGAACATAAACTCCGGGATGCTGCTGAAATCGGGATCTGCTAAGTAAGCCGCTCGATCTCTGAAAGCTCTTTTTGAGATTTCCGCTAACAGATGAACCTGATCGGCATTCCAGTAATTTTCAGGGTCCATTTCCAAGCCAACCGCTTCGGCCATCCTCATTTGCAGGAGAACCGTGATCCCTCCAGAACTTGGCGGGTAAGCACCGTATAGTGTATAACCATTGACTTGACCAGAGACCGCAGGCCGAATGTTCGCCTTGTAATTCTTTAGATCTTCAGCTGTAATCAAGCCTCCCTGCTCTTCCATTTCGGCGACTATTTTCTTTGCGATGCCACCGGTATAAAACGCATCGGCTCCTTGTTCAGCAATGATTTCCAGCGTTATGGCTAAATCCGGTTGTTTGAGCAAATCGCCTGCCTGCCAAAGTTCTCCATTCGCTTTTCCGTAGAGCCTGCGAAATTCTGCAAATCGCTTTTCATTTTTTATCGAGGAAAGCGTGAGAACTCGATTGAGCGAATAAGCCAGATATTCATCAACAACGATTCCCTCACGAGCGATGCGAATCGAAGGCTTCACGAGTTGATCCCAAGGCAGACTTCCATATTTTTTATGGGCCAGTTCCAGACCTCTTAATGTGCCCGGCACTCCTGCCATTTGTGCGTGGTGACGCTCTTGCCATTTTTCAAAACTGTGTTCATCGACACACGCAGGAGCCGTTTCTCGATATTCGACACAAACGACTTCTTCGTTCGGAGGCGCAACCATCATGAATCCGCCGCCACTGATGTTTCCGGCTTCAGGCCAGGTGACAGCCAGCGCAAAAGCAACTGCCACCGCTGCGTCGACGGCATTACCTCCCTGAGCCAGGATATCCGCTCCAATCTGTGAAGCGATGTCGGTATCTGAAACGACAATTCCTGAATGACTCTCTGCGATATCAACAGCTGCTCGTTCGGGACGCACAATATCCTCAGCAGAAGAGGGCAGCGGAATCAGTGTCACCAGCATCAAAACGCAACAGCAGAGATGGAATGAATGGAAAGCAGTTGAACTGGCCGTAAATTTATATTTTTCTATCATTTATTTCCGCGATTTCGTTGTAAGTGAAAAAGTAATCGACCACGGCTATAAGCCGTGGCTTTGACCTGCCCCTTAAACGTGGCGATTGTACCAGGCCTATTTTGAATTCAATATCAACTTTCAACGACACAATGGCAACACCAACGACATGTTACTCACTCCTCAAAGTCCTGTTCTAATTAGTCATTCGAAGCCAATGATCAATCCAAAAACGATCAACATAACCATCTACTTTTTGAATATTATTTCACTGGACCGGCTGAGCCTTTAAGAGTCGCACAGCCGCAGGCCCTGGGTTGAGTACGTATTGCGCATGGATACTACCATTTGTTATGTTTTACAACGCTATGCAAAAGAAGTGCAATGGCATAGAATGTTTCATAAAAGTGTTTAGGGCAAATTTGCTGAATGCACTCTTTCGACTAAGTGCCAGTCAGGACTGCACTTTGATTCCTTAAATTAATTCCTCTCATCCCATGAGGTTTTCGATGAATAAAATAATTGCTATCAAGCTGTTGACGATCCTTCTGACTCTCGGCATGTTTTCGAATCTGGCTTTTTCTCAAGGAACTGAAACCAAGACCGGAGCCGGTTCACCATTATTGGATCGGGAGCTCTTTTTTGGAAATCCAGAGATTTCCAGCGGTCAGCTGAGCCCGGACGGCAAGTTCATTTCTTTCATGAAGCCGTATGAGGGCATCATGAATGTGTGGGTGAAAGAATTTGCCGAGCCTTTTGAAAATGCTCGTCCGTTGACTGATAGCAAACGACCTTTGCACGGATACGCCTGGACTGAAGATGGAAAGTACATTCTGTTTGTTAAAGATTCGGATGGCGACGAAAACATCAATTTGTTTGCGGTTGATCCCAATGCGAAACCTGCGGAGAGCAAGCAGACTCCAGACTCGCGAAATTTGACGCCGCTCAAGGATGTCTCCGCTCGGATCGTTCACGCCAGTGAGAACAATCCCGATTTGCTCTGGGTGGGACTGAATGATCGAGACAAGGCCTGGCATGATCTTTACAAGCTCAATATTTCCACAGGCGAATTGACAATGGTCTATCAAAACGAGGATCGCATTACCGGATATGAATTTGACTGGGACGACAATCTTCGTTTGCTCAGCCGTACTGATCAGGCTGGTAATACGACTCTATTGCGTAAAGACGACGACGAATTGGTTCCCATCTACGAGACTTCAGTGACCGAGGATGCGAGTGTAAGTGGTTGGGATGCGAAAAATGAGAACTTCTATCTGGTCACTAATAAGGGAGATCTGGATCTTCAAACTTTATATAAGATGAATCCAAAGACCAAAGTGCTGGAATTCCTGGAAAGCGATCCGAACGAACGAGTCGATTTCGGAGGCTTGCGGATGGATCATAACACACGCAAGATTATCTCGACCTCCTACACCGATGATAAGACTCGTTACTACTGGCGGGACAAAACTTGGGAAGCGAATTACGAGTTTTTGCAGGAGAAATTTCCCGGCAGAGAGATTGCATTTCAAAGTGCGACCGAGGACTACAGCAAGTTCTTAATTGCAGTGCACGGCGACAAGTACGCTGCCGAGGCCTGGTACTTCGATGCTCAAACGCATGAGCTGATTCATCAATATACGCCCCGGCCGGAACTTAAAGAAGTCGAAGAATATTTGGCCCCGATGACGCCGATTAGCTACCGAAGCAGTGACGGTTTAGAAATCCCGGGTTACTTGACGATTCCCGTTGGGATGAAAGCGAAGAATCTGCCTGTCGTGATTCTTGTTCATGGCGGCCCCAAGGGGCCTCGTGATTCATGGGGTTATAACGCACTGGTACAATTTCTGGCCAACAGAGGCTACGCGGTTCTGCAGCCCAACTTTCGTGCGAGTGGTGGATACGGCAAAAAGTTTCTCAACGCCGGCGACCTGCAGTGGGGCAAACTGATGCAGGATGACATCACCTGGGGGGTAAAATACCTGATTGAGGAAGGCATCGCGGACAAGGATCGCGTAGCGATTATGGGGGGCAGCTATGGAGGTTATGCGACACTGGCGGGACTCGCATTCACACCCGAGCTTTATGCCTGCGGTGTCGATATCGTTGGCCCCAGCAATATCTCGACGTTACTTGATTCGATTCCTCCCTATTGGGAAGCAGGACGTGCATTCCTGCATGGAATGGTCGGAGACCCAAACACAGAAGAAGGCAGGCAGCGAATCCGGGAAGCGAGCCCACTCTTCAGTGCCGATAAAATTACGAAGCCACTGTTGATCGTGCAAGGCGCCAATGACCCGCGCGTGAAACAAGCTGAGGCCGATCAGATCGCGATTGCCTTGCGAGATCGGGGACACGAAGTCAGCTATCTGTTGGCGGACGACGAGGGGCACGGCTTTGCCAAACCGGTCAACCGCATGGCCATGTACGCCGAAATCGAAGCCTTCCTGGCAGATCAGATCGGCGGTCGCTATCAGAAAGAGATTCCCGATGAAGTTGCCAAGCGACTCGAGGAACTTCGTGTCGACGTGGACAAGGTCACTTACGAAGCGGATAAAGAATGATTATTTTCTAAAACTGTTTCTTGATAGGTTGATAAATTCTCCCGATTTCAAATAGAAAAGGATTTGAATGAAGGTAGAAAGACAATCGAATGGGGCAACAAGAGTTCTTCTAACCGTTCTGGGCACCCTTTGTGTCGCTTTGGGGATGCTTGGAATGCTCTTGCCACTCCTTCCGACAACTCCATTTTTGCTTTTGGCAGCCACTTGCTACTCTCGTAGTTCGACAAAGTTCTATAATTGGCTAACAAATAATCGCTACTGTGGCGAATACATCAGAAATTATCGAGAAGGCGCAGGAATCACTCTCAAACAAAAGTCATTGACTATACTGGTGCTTTGGTTATCAATCGGCTCGGCAGCTTTCTTATCGATTTCCCAAGTGTGGTTACCTTTGATTCTCTTTGGAATTGCCATTGGGGTTACGATTTATCTAGTCAACCTCAAGACATACAAACCTAAGCCTCCAAAAGAAACAACGCATTGATTTCGTGATTGAAAAGACGTTAGAAAGAAATAGCTGACTGAAGTTTTGCAAAACGCTAGAATTCAATACGAATGAGAAGTCAGCGTATAAATTATTGAGAGCATCTTAACCCGACGCGTCAGCGAGGGGACGGCTTTCGATTAACAATTCTGTTAAACTCTAATACCCCAGTTGGCTACTGATATTTCACGTGAAAAGCTGATCTGTGACGCATAAAAGCTGGTTGTTTATCGATTCTTTGAATCGGGTTGCCAAAGACCAAATCCAGCAGATTAACAATTCCACACAGGCCCCTCGCTGACGCGTTGGGTTATGATTTATTGGAATTTGCAAAACTTCAGTAACTAAGTTTATAGCCGTTTCCACGAATGTGAAGCGGGTGTTTGACTGGAAATAATGGAATCAAACCATCCAAGAGCCATTACAGTAATCTGCAAACTGCAGGAAAACGAAATCAGTAAAACCTATTGATTGGCACCTCTTCTACGAAATTCGTCATCGACCAGTACACACTGATCAAGTTTGACCTATAAGCCAATTTTGTTATAATGATGTTTTGAGATAAGGCTTCCAAGGCAACATCACATAAATCACCTTCCTTCGCATCCTCACTGACAACTTGCGTTTATCCCTGAGATATTCACAACATAAAATCACGCCCGAATTAAAAATTTTGCTTCCCTGACGCATCTTTTTGTAACATAACATCAGCTTATTTAACCTTAAGCAGGAATCTATGCTCATGAGAATTTCCCAGGATTCAGTTTACGGCTGCACAGATTTTCGGTCGATGCCGAGGCGACAAATGCTTCAGGCAGGTGTGCTTGGCACGCTCGGATTATCGATGGCCGATCTATTTCGCCTGCAGGCTGAGGAAACTATGCCGACTGCTGGTGCATCCGGTAAAAAAATTGAACCTCGTGCAATGAGCGTGATCCAGATCAACCTGCCCGGCGGCTTTCCGCACCACGAATCGTTTGACCCCAAACCCGAAGCACCCGTTGAATATCGCGGCTCTTTCGGCGTCGCCAAAACAAACACTGGCGATGTCTTCAGCGACAATCTGCCGGTGCTGGCTTCTATCGCCGATAAAATTACGGTCGTCCGATCTGTTGTGGGAAAAATACCTGATCACGGACTGGCGACCTATCACCTGCACACCGGCTATACACCTTCAACAGTCATCGACTATCCACAGATGGGATCGATCGTCTCGCACGAACTCGGTGCACGCGGTGAACTCCCCTGCTACATTGCTATTCCCGGGAAAAATGCTTCCAGCGGAGGAACAGGGTTCCTGCCCAGTATCCATGGTCCTTTCGAAACAGGTGGAGATCCGGCTACTCAGAAAAAGAACTTTAAAGTTCGAGATTTCTCTCTGCCAGCCAACCTCTCACTGGAAAATCTCCAGCGAAGACAAGCCGTCCGCAATATGGTCGAACAGCGGATCCGCGGACTTGAAGCGAATCCTGTGCTGCTCGATACAATGGATGAGTTCCACTATCGAGCCTACTCTCTCCTGACTTCAGCCGATGCCCAGAGCGCATTCTCGTTTGAAGGTGAAACCGACGAAACGTTCAAACTCTATGGCAGCGAAGTTACTGGCGATGTCAAAGGCCCCGATGGCAGACTTCACCCCAAAGGATTGGCAGAACGGCTGATTATTGCTCGCCGTCTCGTCGAATCGGGAGTCCGTTTCGTAACACTGGAATATGGATCCTGGGACTGCCACAGCGGAGTGGAGAAAACATGTCTCGATCAGATGCGGCCTTTCGATCATGCCATTGCCGGGCTGGTCTCTGATTTGGATCGCCGTGGTCTACTCGATACCACGATTGTCTGGGTGACGAGTGAGTTTGGACGCACACCGAAAATCAATAAGGAAAGCGGACGTGATCACTGGGCTCGCTGTTATTCCATGATGCTGGCCGGTGGCGGATTCCAGAGAGGACTCGTTCACGGAGCGAGTGATTCAACAGGAGGAGAACCTGTTCGTGATGCCGTCACGCTTGAGAACCTTATCGCCACGATCTATCACCAGATGGGAATCGACGCGAATAAAGAACTGGTGGCGTTTGGCACACGGCCTATCGAAATCATTCGAGATGCTGAAGTCGTCAAACAGTTGATCAGCTAGCTTGATCTATTAGTCGATCTGTTATTCCTACAGGAGCCATAGCAGCATGCACGCGTTCATTGGGCCAATTTTATCATTAATAATCTGCATCGTATTTTCATGTGATCTCGTCTCGGCTGATCCGTGGATTGCCGGAGTGACTCCGCGTCTTGTCGGGCGAGGAACAACAAGTGAAATCGTGATCGATCGCTGGCGGCATGAAGCAATTGACGTACTCTTCTATCCCTACAATTCAGTACGGCCGGATGAGGAAAATCCGGAGCAACCAGGAATTCGTTGCGTTGGTACCCAATTCGATTCCGAAAAGCAGCGGCTCATCTGTCAGGTCGAAGTCGCGACGAACTGCCGAGCAGGCGAGCATCCCTTCCGTGTCCTCACTGCTGTGGGACTCTCCTCAATGGGAACCATTTATGTGGGACCATTCCCAGTCATCAACGAGGAAGAAACCAAAGCCAATACGAACGACACTCCGGAAACAGCCATGCTCGTCGAACCTGACATCACTGTTCAAGGCACACTCTCTAATAGTTCCAAGGACGATATCGACTGCTTTCGTGTATCAGGCAAAGCCGGGGAAAGACTTTCAGTTGAAGTCGACATGGTCAAAATGGGGGACGACCTACGTTGGAATCCTGTCCCTGAAGGATACGACTCCGTCGTCACGATTCTCGATCCCTCAGGAAAACGGATTGCAAAAAATGATGACTCCTCGTTGAATCGCCAGGATCCACTTTTGTCGGTGCAGTTGCCGGTCGATGGGGACTACACGATTGTCCTGCAACGTTCGATGTTTATTCCGGAAGCAAGAACCTATGCCATCCACATTGGTCGCTACTTTCGCCCACTAGCTGCTTATCCTCTTGGCGGACCTGCAGGTTCCTCACTCTCTGTGGAATTGCTTGGAGACCCTCTCGGACCGAAAACACAGACGATTTCAATGCCTCAATCAAGTGGTACATTTCCACTTCTGGGAGATGCTCCCAAACCACTTACTCTGCGATCCAGCCCGTTTCCGAATGTGCTTGAAGCTTCAAACGACAAAGAAACCAAAGTCGCAGAACTTCCCGCGGCTGTTAATGGAGTTCTCACCCATCCTGATGAATATGACCGGTTTCGCATTACAGTAAAAAAAGGAGAACCCCTTCAGGTTCGCGTTTGGGCAAGAGCACTCGGATCACCTGTCGACCCTTCCATCCGCTTGCGTCCAGTTGATCCGTCTGGCGAATTGGGAGCAGTCGAACTTGAAGCCGACGATGCGACAAGACCTGACCGCGATATTTTCGGTGGGCAAGGCGATTTTCCCGACACCTTCGATCCGTCCGTCATCTGGACTCCCAAACAGGATGGCGACTACATTCTCGAAGTTTACGACCCACGCGGCGCAGGCGGCCCTACTAATGTTTACCGTGTTGAAATTGCCCCACCAGAAAATACTCTTCACATTGGTCTATCCTTTGAAGGATACAAACCTGAGCGACCACGCAAGACATCACTTTCGGTACCCCGGGGTAGTCGCTGGACGGTCAGACTATCCCTTTACCCAGCTCAGGGGAGCAACATTACCGGACCACTCGATCTCTCTGTAGAAGGGTTGCCACCCGGCATAACAATGTTGTCTTCACGAATTCCGGAACTGCAATCGGCCTGGCCAATGACACTCATTGCTGATACCGATGCTTCGTTATCAGCCTCAATCATTGAATTCAAAGCGAAACCAGCCGAAGGGGGCGAACCTTTCAAAACCGTCAATCAACAGAATCTGCAGCGGGTTTCGTATTCCCACTATCCGTGGAGAAATATTCGTGTCGATCGATTCGCTGCTGCGGTCAGTGAACCGGCTGGATTCGAAGTCATACTCGATGCACCCAATCAGCCGCTCATGAGAGGGTCTGAACTCACAATTCCTGTGCGAATTGTGCGACAACCCTGGTGTGATGAACCGCTCGAAATTCAATGTGAGTTTGCACCGCCGGGTGTGGGCACATCGCCAGCTGAAATTATTCCATCAGGAGAAAGCATATCCAACCTCATACTCTCAGCCAATGACAACGCAAAACTCGGCAGTTCGCCCCTGTATGTTATGGTCACGACGACACAGGCGCGAGGTGGTCGAGAAAACAGTTCGGTCAGAGGTGACACCGACCAGGGTTCTGAACGAGTAAGAGTTTCGTCGGATGTCATTAATATCGAAGTGGCCGAACCGTTCGTCTCACTATCGAGCGAGCCACAGAGCGTCCGCCGTGGTAACAGAATTAAGTATCGCTGGACAGTCAAGCAATTGCGACCTTTTGAAGGACAGGCAAGTGTTCGTATGCTGGGGTTGCCCGTTGGTCTGACTGCGGTCGGATCGGAACCGACAATCGATAAGACGTCAAAGGAAGTCGAGGTCGAACTTGAGGCGAATGACGATGCACTCCTGGGACTGGTTGGTGAACTCAAGTGCGAAGTGCAATTCAATATCGGCGGTGAAGAAATTCTCCTGCGGACGGGGTCCGGAAAACTGAGAATCGACCCGAGACTCGAAAAGTAATCCTACGGATACATCAGAACGCAGATAAAATAAAAGGTGAATTACTGTGAATTTGAAATCAATTCTAACTTTGGTGATTGCGGGCCTCTCACTGTTCCCAAATGTCATTCATGCCGCCGATTCACTCGGTGATAAACATGATGCCAGCCAATCAAATGTGCCTGGTTTTCGGCGTGATGTCATGCCAGTCTTCTTCCGAGCGGGATGCAACTCAGGCACCTGCCACGGTTCTGCAAGTGGGAAAGATGGCTATATGCTATCTCTTTTTGGTTACGATGCAGACGGCGACTACCGCCGGACCGTTGAAGAGATGCCGGGACGTCGAATTAATACGGCTCTACCCGATGAAAGCCTGCTCATTCTGAAAGCCATCGGTGCCGTACCGCACACTGGGGGTAAGCGATTTGAACGCGAAAGCGATCTGGCAAAAGTCCTCCTCGACTGGATCAAAGCGGGTGCTCCCGATGATGTCGGGAATGTGCCAGAGGTTGCAGGAATTGAAGTTTCAAAGCCCTCAATCGTTTTTGATAAGGCCAGTGAAATTGTCGACCTGCGAGTGACGGCAACCTATGCCGATGGCTCGACACGCGACGTTACACATCTGGCATTGTTTGGCACCAACAACTCCAGCGTAGCCGAAATCGATACTGAGGGTCGTGTCTCTTCGAAGGGACCAGGAGACACAACAGTTTTTGCTCGATTCAGTCGTTTTACAGTCGGAGCCGAAGTCATCGTTTTGCCATCCATTGAAGGTTTTGCATGGCCGAATCCGCCAGAGAACAACTTTATCGATAAGCTGGTTTTTGAGAGACTGCAAAAATTAAGAATCGCCCCCTCTGAACTCTGCGATGATGAAACATTTCTCAGACGAGTCACCCTGGATCTTGCCGCTCGACCACCTTCGGTTGAAGAATATCATGCCTTCATGTCTGACACTTCAGCTGACAAGCGCTCGCAAAAGATCGATGAACTACTCGCAAGCGAAGATTTTACCGACTACATCACTGCATTGTGGGGCGAACTGTTTCGGATAAACAGTCAGGACTACACAGGGCGGGCCGACTCTCACAAACCGGCAAATGCTTTCAATGCCTGGCTGCGTGATCAGATTGCAGCCGATCGACCATTCGACGAAGTTGTAGCCGATATGACGACAGCCGTCGGCAGCACGAACATCGATGGTCAGACGGGCCTCTACACGATGCTCATTAAAAATTATAAACTGGATCCCAAAGTCCTGGCAGCCGATTACTCTCAACTCTTTCTCGGCGTACGGATGCAATGTGCCGAGTGTCACAATCATCCCTTCGACCGCTGGACGATGGACGACTACTACGGTTTCGTGAGTTTCTTCACCTGCGTGGAACGCAAAACCGGTAGCGACAGCCGCGACAGGACAGTCATCTTCGACCCTTCAGCTCCGCCTGCGATGCATGCCCTCGATGGACGTCGTGTACCGGCTAAACTCCTCGGCGAAGTGGAACCGGTCAGTGGCGATGGCGATCCGCGGCGGGCACTTGCAGCCTGGATCAAAGATCCTGAAAACGATCTGTTTAATCGGAATATCGTCAACCGGCTATGGGCTCATCTTTTTGGTGTAGGAATTGTCGATCCGGTCGATGACTTCCGCGCCACAAATCCGCCCGCTAACGGACCTCTGCTGGAAGCACTTGCTGACCGGTTTGCCGAGCATGACCGCAAACTGCGGCCGATGGTTCGAGACATCTGCAATTCGAGGGTGTACCAACTCTCCATCGAGCCAACTCCTTCGGGAAAAGATGATCAGCGCCAATTCTCACACGCTCAACTCCGGCGACTGCGGGCCGATGTGATGCTGGATTCAATTGTAGCCGTAACTGGTGAGCCACGATCCTATCCGCGTGCTCCAACGGGAACCAAAGCGATTAACTACATCAATCGGAATCATTACTACTCAGCCACAGGTGATTTCGTGCTTGATACCTTCGGACAGTCTCCTCGCAAAACAGTATGTGCCTGCGACACAAGAACCGACCCCTCGCTCACGCAGGTGATGCACCTGCTTGTGGGCGACACGTCCGGCCCTCGGGTGCATACAGCCGCCAGGAACGGAGTTCTCAAGAAGATCATAGAAAATAAGACCACGCCGGAAGCGATTATCGAGGCGATATTCATTCGCGTTCTGGCCCGTCGACCGACTCCAGCAGAGTTAGAGATGACTCTTGGGCTGATAACGGATGAGAATCAAACGTCTGTCTACGAAGATATTTTTGCCGCCCTCATCAACTCGAGTGAGTTCCTGTTTAATCACTGATATTTTGACGAGTTCCCACCCCTCATTACAGATAAGATTTAACTCACTCGATTCGGAGATAAAGATGATGTTCCTGCTCAGCCGCCTGACACTGCCACTTCTCTCGGCTGTCATTTTTCTGGTCAGCGGTTCCGGCATTCAGGCTGATGAAAGCAAGGGTACGGATACAGACAAACCGATCACCTATGAAGATCATGTCTTCCCGGTCCTCAAAAAATCCTGTGCGCCTTGCCATGGGGATGGAAAGCAGGAAGCCGGTCTGAATCTTGCGAATTATGCAAATACGATCAAAGGAAGTGGCGGAGGAGAAATCGTCGTGGCTGGCCGATCTTCGGCGAGTCGTCTGATTGAAGTGTTGACTTCGACAGAGGATGGAGAACGAATGCCACCTGACGGCGATCCACTCGCTCCTGAAGTGATCGATCTGATTAGGAAATGGATCGACACCGGGCTGCGTGAAAACTCGGGCAGTTCAGTAGCTGAAATGCGAACACTCGGCTTCAAACCCGCGGCTTCTACAAATGATTCTGGTCCGGGTGCAATCCCTTCTGACCTGACGACATTTCCTCAAGTTACGACATTGCGGCCGTATCCTGTGTTAGCGCTGGCTGTCAGCAGTCGAGCACCAGTCGCTGCCACAAGTGATTATGGGGCCATTGATCTGTTCGATCCGACAACCAATAATCCCTATGGTGCAATTCCATTTCCAGAAGGTGAGCCACTCGTACTCACCTTCAGCCGCTCAGGGCGTTTGCTGCTGGCAGCTGGTGGTAAACCCGTCCAAAGTGGGGCGGCAGTACTCTATGATGTCGCCACTGGCAAACGACTGGCCAGCGTAGGAGATGAGCCGGATGCAATTATCGCGGCTGATATCTCTCCCGATGAAAAACTGGTTGCGATCGGCTGCACGAGTCGGCTCGTGAAACTCTATTCCACTGAAGACGGAAGTCTCAAGTCAACTATTGAAAAACACACCGACTGGGTGACTGCCGTCGCCTTTTCACCCGACGGGAAATATCTGGCAACAGCAGACAGAATTGGCAACATTCATCTCTGGGACGGAAAATCCGGTGGAGTAATTCTTCCGCTATCCGAACATAAAAAATCTGTTCGCGCACTTTCCTGGCGGTCCGACTCTGCGGTGGTTGCTTCTTGTGGAGAGGATGGCACCGTTATCTGGTGGGATGTGAAGGATGGCTGGCCGCTGGCAAATAAACCCAACGCTCATGCTGATGGAGTGCTCGACTGCCAGTTCGGACCGAACGGAGAACTCGCCACTTGCGGACGCGATGGAACGATCAAACTCTGGTCAGCTGAGGGGAAAGAACTGAAGAACTTTTCGATCACTGATCATGAAGCCAGGGAAAACCATCTTCCGCCGGGAGTACGAATTCTTCCGACCAGAGTCGCAGTTTCAAGCGATGGCTCCACAATACTCGCTGGAGATACTGCCGGCAAACTGCACTCCTGGAAGCTGCCTTAAGCTGACAAGTATCAGCTGCTCACGTCATAATGTCATGAACGACATTTCCATACACATCGGTCAGTCGGAAATTTCGTCCCGCATAATTGTATGTCAGCTGTTTGTGATCCAAACCGAGTAGATGCAAAATTGTCGCGTGCCAGTCGTGAATATGGATTGGATTCTCGACGGCCTGATATCCCAGTTCGTCCGTCGCACCATAACTGAGTCCCCCTTTCACGCCGCCACCTGCCATCCAGAGTGTATAACCTTTGTTATTGTGATCACGCCCTGTACCGCTCTGCGCGTACGGAGTTCGACCAAACTCACCCGCCCAGATGACGAGCGTGTCATCGAGCAGACCACGCTGCTTGAGATCGGCCAGAAGAGCCGCAACGGGCTGGTCGGTCTGTTCGCAACTCTTTTGCAGTTCCGACTCCAACAGGAAGTGATGATCCCATTTCGCAGGAGAGGTCACTTCCACAAAACGAACTCCCGCTTCCACCATACGTCGGGCGAGCAGACATTGTCTGCCAAACAGGTCAGTCGGCTTGCCTGCTCCAACTCCGTATGACTCAAGAGTCTGTTCGGTCTCAGAGGAGACATCGAGTAGCTCAGGAACTTCATCCTGCATCCGAAATGCGAGTTCAAACGATTCAATCGCGCCTTCGATTTCCGGGTGATACACATCCTGACTCAGTTTGTGTGCATTCAGATCACGAATCAGATCCAACTGTTTCCGCTGCATCTCGTTTGACAGCAGTGAATTCTCAATATTTTTCAGGGGTGGTCCGGGCTCCTTATCGACACCCAGTAGAGCCGCATAAAAGCCGGGAATCTGGTTTGTGCCGATTTTGGTTGCCTGGCAAATCGCTGGAAGAAATGCACTTCCATAGTTTTGCGCACCGCCGTTATCGGATGGGGGATTCAGTGTCACAAAGCCCGGCAGATTTTCGTTCTCCGTTCCTAAACCATACAGCGACCACGCGCCGACGGAAGGCCGCGTGAATTGAAAACTACCGGTATGCATCTGAATAAATGCTTGAGCGTGGTTTGGCAAATCCGTGTGCATACTTTTAAGAAAGCAAATGTCGTCGGCGTGCTGAGCCAGATTCGGAAGCAATTCCGAAAACCATTGCCCCGATTCACCTTGCCGTTTGAATCCAAAAGGTGATCCCATCAGAGCAGCATTTCCCCGTAAAACGCTCTCCGCAGTTTTGTGCCCTTCCTTGTCGCTTAACATCGGTTTGTAATCGAACAGATCCACATGCGACGGGCCGCCATTCATGCAGAGAAAAATGACTCGTTTCGCTCGCGGAGTAAAATGAGTCGGCTTGACAGCCAGCCCTTCGCCGGATGGACTTTGTCCCCGCACCGCCTGATCATGGGCAAGTCCCGCAAACGCCAGATAGCCAAATCCGGATGCGAGTGACTGCAGAGCCGTGCGACGAGAATATTGCGTCTGAGGAAGTTTCATAATTGCACCTCCGTTTGCCTGATAAAATTATGTGTATTGAACTGGTACTGTTTTTGTTTTTGGAAGTGTCGTTTGCTTGTCAGTCGAGATTTCGAAACTCTGCCGTCGAGAGTAAACTCTGGCAGAAACTGACTAGATTTAACGATGCACCCGACTGGGATTTGTCGTTCGTTTCTCCTGCCTCCGCCAGAAACTTCATCCCATAATGTTCTTCAAAAGAATCCGGTTCGCGACTGAAACAAAGCTGATAGGCCAGCCGCAGTCGATCCTGATCGTTATCGGCTGCATTCATCAATCGTGTTGCCAGCCCCCTTGCCCGCTCCAAAACGAACGGACTATTCATGAGATACAGTGCCTGAACCGGAACATTGGTTTGCTCACGGTCACCCGTGACAAGGCTCGGTTCGGCAAAGTCAAACAGTTCCAGGACGTCCGGTAATCGATCCCGAATAACCGGAAGATAGACCGACCGATGTAGTGATCCATCCAGATCTTTCGGCAGTCGCTTATCGAGTCCAATCAGCGAAATCGGTTGGTCGTGAATGACCCGGGCAACAAGAGATCCTTCCGGTCGTGTCGTGTCGAGTTCTCCTGAAATAGCCAACATTGCATCGCGAATTGCCTCAGCTTCAAGGCGTCGTTTCGGCATATGCCAGAGAAACCGGTTTTCAGGATCACTCAGGAATGCATTTTCACGAAACGAAGAATCCTGACGATAAGTTCGGGAAAGAACCAGTTTGCGTATCAATGTTTTTAAAGACCAGCCCTCTTCAATGAACTGTAGCGCCAGGTTGTCGAGTAACTCAGGATGAGTTGGCTCTGCTCCTGTCGTCCCGAAATTATCGACCGTCGAAACGAGGCCGACACCAAACAGATGCTGCCAGACGCGATTTACAAAAACTCGACTCGTCAGCGGATGATCAGGATGTGTCAACCAAATGGCCAATTCCCGACGACCACTTTCATCAGGGGGAACCGCGATTGAATCAGACACCGCGATGGCACGAGGAAACGCTCGCGGTACGGTTTCACCGGGGCGATTCACATCACCGCGGGAATACACAGGCGACTCGATCATTTTGTCCGAATCGAGAACGCCCATCGCGATAGGGATCGGCTCCCCCTGCTCATCAATGGTCTGCAGTTTGCCAACCAACGGACCAGTCCTCCAGATGTTCGCCAGAGCATCTCGAAGCGTAAATACTTTTTTCGGCTTCTTCCCTGAAAAGAGAGCGATCTGAGCCTCTTTCATCTCCGCTGCTTCCGCCCGAAGATCGGCAAGCTGTTCTTTCATCTCGGAAACTTTTTTCTCAGGAACGCCTTTGTGCAGAATCACTTCGTCTGGCAAACGTGGCAGCGGCAATAACTCGCCTCCCTGTTGACTCGCAGGTGAGACAAACGTCCCGAAGTAGGTTTTCGTACTGGCAAATATTCCCGCCAGTGAGTAATAGTCCCGCATGGCAAACGGATCAAACTTGTGATCGTGACAACGGGCACAGGCCACTGAACTGGCCAGCATTCCTCGACTCATTGAGTCGATCTGCTCGTCGTATATGTCTGCCTGGAATTGTTTCTCATTCGACTCTGAAAGATTCTTCGTTCCAACCGCGAGATAACCTGTTGCGATCAGCAGGCGGGCTCTCTCTTCGTCAGATTCATAAGGCAACAGATCTCCTGCGAGTTGTTCCGTGAAGAATCGATCAATCGGCACATCCGCATTTATGCTGTCAATCAAATAATCGCGATAACGCCACGCATGAGGAAACGGAATGTTCGCTTCTTTGCCGCTGGACTCACCGAAGCGAGCCACATCAAGCCAGTGCCGCCCCCAACGCTCACCAAATCGGGAAGAAGCCAGCAGACGATCAACCTCAGTAGCAAGAGCCTTACCGACACCCTCTGCTTCACAAGTTGCCACAAACTGGTTCACTGCTTCTGGCGAAGGTGGTAAACCGACGAGATCGAAATGCAGACGCCGTATGAGAATCTGAGGTTTCGCATCATTAGCAGGTTTGAGTTGATGTTCTCTTAATCGGGCAAGAATGAAACGGTCGACTTCGGAGACTGACCACGAATCGTCTTCAAGTTCTGGCGGAGCCGACGGTCTTGGTTTTTGATACGCCCAATGAGTCTTAGCGGCTTCCATTCCAGACCAGTCACCAGGAACAGTTGCAACATCACCGTCGCGCGGATCGGGTGCTCCCATTTCGATCCATTTCTCAAAATCACGGATCACATTCGCCGAAAGTTTCGCTTCTTTGGGTGGCATCTTGAGATCGACATCAGAATGAGATATCGCACTCAATAGCAGACTCGCGTTCGGCTTACCTGGCACAATAGCCGGGCCTCGACTACCTCCAGTACGGATTGCGTGGCGATCATCAACGCGCAGTCCCCCTTCAGCAGTGCCCGATTCCGTAGAGTGACAATCATAGCAATGCTTGATAAGAACAGGACGAATCTGCGACTCAAAGAAGTCGATCCCCGAATCAGACGTTCGAGATGTATCTGCGGTTTCTGTTTCAGTCGCGGAGAGAGTCGTCTCGAACTTATCTGGTTCGTCCGCCACGAGCATTAGGCTGCTATTCAATAACAGACCGATACAATAAATCAAACGTACCAACATCGCACTTTTCTCCTCTGATGAAGAGCTTCTTATTATTTGTTGCGATATAAGGAACAGGCCGAAAGATATTTTAATGTTTATTATTCCACAGCCTTCATTCTTTTATACTGCACACCGATGCAATTCCCTGAAGGACTTCAGGCCATAAAGATTGAAATCATCACGTTACTTCATTCCAATTATAACCGAAATCACATTCATTTACGATATTAATCACCTGTTTATGCACAATGTGGAGTTTACGTTAACAATAATACGAATTTGAATTTTACACGACCAGAAAAATGTCTTGTGAGGATCAGACTCAAAAGCAATGATAGTCTCTCCTTTTAATTTCCATCTGATTGAGAATTCGATTCGCGATAAAGTTCTGCCAGTGGAATCAGCAGTGCTTCAAGTTCCTTCAGGTATTCTGACTCAGAGAGTTCCAACTTACGTTGCCGAAGTTTGGCAAGTTTCAGTTCAAGTTGGTCACGTTTATTCCGAACATCTTCGGACAAAGCGGTATGATTTTGATCGGGAACAAGAATGAACTGATTTGCAAACGTTCCATCCGGTATTGCATCGTCTTGAGTCGACTTGACGAGATGGATCCCTCGGAACCAATCCGCAGGTGTTCCCTTTCGATCAGCATTATCATCCAGAATCGAATGTTCAGTCGCCAATTGAGATTGCGATTCATAGTATTCCTGCGTCTGTTTCGACGCAGCCAGCCACGCTTCCAGTAAAGAGGTCTGACCGTCTTTATCAAGATCAGCGGCTGGATCGACGATTGTTTTCGAGAGATAGTCACCGAATCGAGCAAAGTTTGATTCAAACCCGCTTTGGGTGGCAGTAATGATCACGCGATTCTCTGCAGAAAGCTGCTCAATGAATGGTCCGCTGGCAGAAGTGCAGTTGATGATCGCAATACGGCTGGAAATTGCAGAAAGTTTGTCATTCAATTCTGCTGCCGTGATATCAGGTCCACGCAAGTTGAACTTGGCTTTGCTGCCATCAAACGTTCCATGTCCAATCATCACGATCAAGAGCGTCTCTGGTTGATCCTCAGATATTGATTTGAGCGTTTGTAAGATCACATCACGATCATGTGATTCAGAAGTTGATTTTTGCAAACCAATCTGTACACATTGGCACTGAGCTTTCGTCGCGGCTTGTTCCCATCGGTCAGCCCACACCTGAAACATCTTTTCATAAGTCGACTCCCCCGGCTCTCCCACAACAACAATGAGAGACATTTTTGAAGGTGTCTCCAACCCGTAAGAACTGGAGAGAGAAACCAGAATGAGCATTAAAAACGCAGAAACAACTTTCATTTCAGGCGAGTCCCTTCCATCGTCTGAGCCCCCATTCAGAAACGAGCAGACCAACCGCAAGCAGAAAAATGCTCCACTTGTGCCAGATGGAATGGATTTCCGGCTCGACAACAGGTATCTCTCGATCCGGTAGAGACCTGACAAATTCTTCGAGGGCGTTGAGACTGACAATCTCTCCACCTGTTTTCGCCGCAATCGTTTCCAGAAATTCACGATTCGGGTTCAAACTGAGAAATTCATCGGTTACAGGTTCAGAAATCCAACCGGTTTCTGTTTGATTGATTTCACTTCCATCTGGATTTGAAGCCTTGACCGTTGCACGATAAATCCCTGGAGTCCGCGACACATAATTGGAAACATACTTTCCCGAAAAAGCTTCATTCGGAGATGCAACCAGAGTCACTTTCTCCCCTACCGGTGGTGTGATTTCAATTTTAATGTCTGCATTGTCGAGTGGCAGATATGACTCATCACTTACATTGATAGCAATTTCGATCGGCTGAACTGCATTATTCAGTTTTCGAGTAGAATTCACCTGAACGCGTTGAGGGACTTCTCCGACCAGCCAGCGCGCTGTTTGTCGCCAGACTTTTTCGAGATCTTCATTGTCGGGAGAATCCTGATACAGTTTCCAACGCCACAAATCTCCAATCATCAACGCGCATGTGCGTCCCTTCCCGTAACGTTGTGTCACGAGAGCCGGCCCAGATTCGACTTGAGTATTTTGAATGATCGTCAAGGGACTGGCAGCCGGCTTGAGGGCTCCAACCGGGTTAAGGGTCTGCAGCAGTGGCATATCAGAGAGTCGTATCTGCTCCTCCTGTTCTGTCGAACGGACACGTATCCAGGGCTCAAGCTTGCCTTCACGCGTTAACTCCAGTTTGAAATCTCCATAGCCTGATGACTGCTTGACTCCACTTAAGTAGACCGGAAGCATTTCCCCAATAGGGGTGCGGTGATATTCTCCCTCAACAAATGACTCCATCCCACCCAGCATCATAAATCCACCGCCGCGTTGACTGACAAAATCCTGCAACAGTGTTTTCTGATCCTGTGTAAAGAACTCCGCTTCCAAATCGTCAAGGATGACCGCGTCGTATTCATACAATTCTTCTCGTGTTTTCGGAAAACCACCCGAGAGCTCTCCCCGATTCAATTTTCCGACTCGCAATAACACCGGTTCGTCGTAACGTTCGACCTGTTCTTTTTTTTCGTCATCGGTGTTGGTGAAAATTCGATTTGCATCAGAATCCTTTTCTCGAAATTGAAACTTGGGCTCACGTTTTGCAATACGAACCAGTGCGTGGAGAATGATTTCGTCATCGCCAGCCAGAGCACGATTCAGAAACTTGAATTCCCAGTTTGGCCGTCCTGAAACATAAAGAATTTTATAAGGCCCTTGACCTCGATTGACCATCACCAATCGAGAATTGTTGAGCAATGTCGCTTCGGTACTCTTCTCGGGCTTTTCAAAGACACCTTCCTCAGTTATTCGGAATGCACGAACCTGATAAAACAACACTCCCCGTTGTTCCGGCTTCACTTGAAATCGAACAGCGAATGACTGATCGCTCTGGACATCGGTCACGGTTTCTGTTTTGAGTACGTTTGACTTTTCATCCAGTAATTCAATGACGACGGATTCACCAGCAACTCCAGTTGCACTGATTTCAGCCATGATCGTAACGGGGGCGGCTTCAAAATTGGTCTGACTGGCAGTGACACGTCGAACGCTGATATCTTTCCCAGATTTCTCCTCGCCCAGTACCACAAGGTAAACTGGAGGAAATTGACTCCAGTCGGTTTCATTCCCAGAGAAATCTATTGCAGAGAGATCCGTAGCATTGCCATCGGTAAATAGTAGCATCCCGGCTGTGGGTCGATTGCGATACCTCTCTGCTACTGAATTCAATGTAGTAACAATCGATGAACCTTCACCCTCCGCAGTGTAATCGTCGAAGTCGGTCACTCCCGAAATCTGTGTATCAAATTGATATCGACGAACTTCGAAATCCTGTCCCAGACGTACTTGCCAGGCTTGCTCGCGATTCAAACTGGCTTTGAGGATTTCTGCTCGACTGGACGATTGCCCCGGATCCGTCAGTTGTAAACTTTGTGACTGATCAGCGAGCACGACGAAGACGTTTGCTCCCGGCGTCGGTTTCAAATCACTCCTCATCGGTTCGACAAGAGTTGCAACCAGCAGAAGAATCGCAAAAGTTTTCAGGAGGCCGCAGCAAGACTTGAGCCACAACGGAGCCTTGATGACCCGATAAGAATACAAAATCAGCAGAAACAGCAACGCGCCTGCAGTTAAGGCAGGAATAGCCCAGTCGGGAGCCCCCCACATATTCGGCAACTCGATAAAAAACTGCTCGCGCATCCAGTCAATCATTCGCCGCTCCCCAACCGCTGATAATAGCGACGAACTTCCGCTTCATATTCAGTTGGAACTGGATCTTTATCAATTGGAACCTGCGCATCTTCAGCTGTCCGTTTCAGTAGTTCCTCAGCGACACGATTCTGCAGTTCCGTTAGCGGTTTTGCAATTTTCTGTTTGATAAGATCCCACTGTGGAGGAGCAGATGTGTTCAGAATTTCCTTACGGATTTCACGGGCTTCATCTCGAATACGAGCCGCCTCAGCCTGCAAATCGGGATCGTCGACAATTTCCTCGACATCGCGAAGGCGATCCGACCATTCGACAAAGTTGTCCCCAGAAAATGGTGAACTGGGAGCGCCTCCTCCGTTGTTCAGGAATTGTTGAATCCCTCCCGGCTCGAAATTCATCGCCTTTGAATCACCTCCCGATTGACTATTTCCCGGACTGCTTTGCTGTTCTCCAGAAGGTTGATACTGCTGTGGCTGACCAGACTGTCCCGGGCTATTACTCTGACCAGGAGTTTGTTGTTGACCGGGTGTTTGTCCCGGTTGCTGAGATTCTGGGTCGGCCTCACTGCCGCCGGGCTTACCAGATTGATCGGAAGGCTTACCTTGCTGCCCGGGTTGTTGCGTACTTGAATCTTGCTCGTTCTGCTGTTCCTTAGTGGGTGCCTGACCTTCAGAAGATGTCCCTTCTGCATTGGACATCTCTCTTTCGTCACCTGATCGGTTATCGCCCGAGGTATTGCGACCGTCTTGTGGATCAAAATCACGTTCTGCGGCTCGTGCTAATTCTCCTTCGAGATCTTCATTTAACTGCTCCAGTTCTGATAAAGCACGACGCAGAGATTCAACTTCATCGCCGAGCACTTTTTCTGCGGCCTTTTCAATTCCCTCTGCCAGTCCCTGCATACTTTCCCGTGCCAGTGACTCCTGCTCGATAGCATAATCAATCAGTCCACGCTGAAGTGACAGATCTGTCGCTTCCAGAGCTTTTTCCGGGTCGGCTTTGCGGGTATCGCGAATTGTTTCGTATAGTTCTTCTGCAAGTAGTGGCTGAGACTCTTCTGCCTGCTCAATGGTTTCACGCATTTTCTCGAGCAGGTTTTTGAGACGCTCTTTCTGCTCAGCCAGTTGCTGTTCGCTTGCCTGTTTTTCACCTGAGTCGCGTAGCGAATTGCTGGCAGGGTCTTCTCCCGAACGAAGCTTCTCAAGCTTTTCTGCCAGTTTGTTTTCCTCCTCAACCAACTTCTGCGCCTGCTGCTGGATATCTTGAAGTTCTTCTTCAAATTCTCCTGCAGTTCGTTTTTGAAACTCTTCCTTCAGATCATCAAGTCCCCTTTGAGCCCGTGTTCCCTGATTCGCGGCCTGTGACAACATTTCCTGTTGGAGAGATTCTGCGGACTGGCGAATGTTTTCACGAGCCTCATCGAGTTGCTGCTGAGCCTCTGCCATTCGTTCCTGATTCTGCGGCTGATCCATTCGCTCCTGCAATTCTTCAGTGTCGTGAAGAAGTTCTTCCTGCTCTTCACGCAGTCGTTTTAACTGACGCTCTGCTTCCGCCCGTTCTTCTTCTGTCTTCGCCTCTTCCAGGGCAGCCTGCACTTCCTTAATCTGCTCATTAAGATCTCCCTGACGCTCTGACAGTTCCTTCAATCGATTCAAAACCTGACGGTCCTCACTGGCCTGCTGTTCTTGTTCCGTTTGTGCCTGCTCCTGTTGTGCATATCGATTTTCATCTTCACGGAGTTGCAACTGATTCAACTGCAGTTGAGAACGACTGTTTTGAGATTGCTGAGATTGTCCTGACTGTTGAGACTGACTGGACTGCACAACTTCGTGCTCTCTGGCTCGCAATCGCAGTAATGCCTGATAAGCAGCCTGTTCATGCCCAAGAGCCGGTTGAAGTTGACTAATAGAGGATTCTTTGGCTGCTGTTTCCAGGGATTGAATCGCCTTCAGCATTTCCTGTTTCACACGTTCCACATGCGCAAGCGATTCGGCATCCTCCAGATTTTGTTCGAGTTCCTGCACTTGCGTCAAAGCAGATTGCTGTGATTCCACAATCAATTGCATATCGGCTTCGAATTGAACAGTTGGTTCGTTTCTAGTTTCGCGACGGATAACTTTCCAGGTCGCATTGATGATTTGTTTCTGCAATTCCGCTAACTCTTCAGCTTGCTGGGCATTCTGACCGCTCTGCTGCTGTTGCTGTTGAGAACTCTCCTCAGGTTGTTGACCCTGACGGAAAATCTCCTCGAAGGGACGAACCTCGGCAAAAAACAGATCACTCGATACACGGCGAACTTCCCCATCGGGCCCAATATCTTCCGCCCAGAAATACCAGGTCAGCAATTCATCCGGCTCTGCATCCAAATCTTCGAAAGCCAGCAGATGTTCAACTTCAATTCGCTCCTTAGCCGGAAAAGTATCACCCAGAGAAATCTCTTTTTCGATTCTCCCGGGAATCGAATAACTCAGCCCAACCTGCTGGAGACCAAAGTCGTCCCAGGCCGAGGCTGCCATTTCGACTTCTTCGATAGGAGAGACTTCAATGTCCCGCGTCGGCTTAATGAGTTTGATATCGGGAGGGAGATTCTCAATCATCGTGATGCGAAACTTGGGAGGATGCCTGTTGGTGCGACCATCTTCATCTGTCAAATGAAGTTCCAGTTCTCGGGAACGATCAATGAAAAAAGTTGTTTCATAGATTGATGAGTCGGAATCACTCGGACTCAATGAAATCTTTTCCTTTTGCTCTTCCGAGACTTCCAGAAACTGCGCAGTTGCGAGAGCTTTATTCACCCGACACATCAGTGTTAATTTTGTGCCTTCCACCGCAGATACACGCCTTACATCCTGAACTAATTTTTCTTCCTGATTGGTATATTCCGGGAAGAGAAGTCGTGCGTCCGTCTGAAGCAGCAGTGGATAAGTGAAGACGTCAACTTGAAAATCACTAGACCTTTGAGTGCCAATTTCCACTCGGTATTTCAGTCGACTTTCAACGGACTCTATCCGACCTCCAAAGAGAGGATCATCCAGAGAACGCGACATGGAAACCGCGTGCTCCAATCCATCTTCGGTTGTGTATACGAGAGTGGCTTCGGGGGGGAGTCGATCGTCAAATCGAGCCAGCACGAGCAAACTGGTCCCCTGCTCCACTTCAGTATCACCCGGCTCAATAGTGACGTCATATTCGGGATTGCCAATTTCGACATCATCAAACGAACGTTCTGGCATCGCCTTTTCTGGTATTCGATTCGCAGGAAGTGAGTTGAGCCCGAGTGTTCCTATAATCAGAAACACAATTCCTGCCACCGCGGAAAAGCGTGCAAAACCCATCTGTTTTGATGAGACCAGTGAACGCCAGTCATGAACGAGTGCGTGATGTACGGCTTTATCGACAACCGATTGCTGAAGATATCCCCAGTGTCCCGTAGATTTGTCGGGTTGCTGGTCGAGTGCGGTGACCAGTACGGAATCGAGTTGGGGATAGCGAGCCTCAATCTTCTGAGCCAGCCGATGTTGTTCCCGTCTCGTAAAAAAACTGGCTGCAATCACAAAAATGGATCCCAGAAAAGCGACGCCCAATGTGAGCTGAAGCCCTCCTTCGATCGGATTCCCCGTCCCGCGCTGGTATGCATAAATCAGCCCGGTCAAAACAGCTGTAGAGATCAAGACGATTCCAAGTCCGCTCCAGAATCGATACATCCGCAGTCGTTTGTCGACACGGTCGAGTTGATAATTAAGTTCACGATTGATCATTCGCGTGAATCCTGAAAGGAGATTGACGGACGAGTTCGCCGTGCAGCCAGAAGCGTTTCGATTCCTAATAATACGAGAACCGCAACAATCAGCCACTTCCAGAGTTTCTGCTCGTTTTCAAGTTCAAAATCGCGGAGTTGCCGCATCCGTTCTAGTTGTTCGGCCTGAGTGAGCGTGGTCCCGATCGATATTCCAAGCTGTTCGAGTTGTTCAATCTCCATGGATTGAATTTCACTTTCAGAATCAGCCACATTGACGGCGAACGATTTTTCGTTTCCATCCACCATCAAGGAATATATCCCCGGCTGAGTTGTCTGCTTGAAGGTATTACTCTCGTCCTCTAGCCGAATCTCGGTATCATCGGGCATGCGAATTATTCGCGTTTCCCCACCTTCTGGTATGGGGACGGGTTGATTGACGACATAAGAATCACCTGCGAATCGATTGCCAGCCGCAATTTCGAGCCAACGGGAAAGTAACGGTACAAACTTCGTTGAACGAGCGAATTGACTATCCTCCCGGTTCCAGCTGGAACCCAGGGTATACAACACCCCTTTGTCTCGATTCACAGACCACAATGCTGGTGTCTGATCTTCAAAGCGAGCGATGACAGTCGCGTTCTCGACTTCTTGAAGCTTCACCGCGCGATGTTTCCAGAAACGGATCTTTGTAAAATCATTGTAGCGGGCTCCGGCGAATGGAACGAAGAGTGGATGCCGGAAGTCGATTGTTCCGAGCATTACATAGGAATCTTGATCAGATGTGGATTCCGATGCAGCCGAATCCAGTTGGACATTCCCCAACCAGGCTCCGAGATCATTCACCATCTGTTCGCTTGTCAGAACCACAAGAACATGACCGCCACGTTTCAAATATTTGTCGACTGCACTCTGATGAGCTTGAGAGATCGTTTCTGTAATCACGACAAATCTGGGAAGTTGCTCGAATTCCCAATTCAAGATGGCATTGGATACGACTGATTCAACATTGACTTTCCGAGCAGCTGTTTCACTGAATGCTCGACTCAGGTAGAAACGCATTCCTGCAGGATCATCATCGGAATCCGATCCAAAATAGGCAATCGTGATCTGTTCCTGAATCGGAGGGACCACATAATAATTATTGTCGAATTCCATTCTCTCATCATCACCACTCAACACGAGACGATCAGGAGTTAACCTGGATTGTTCATACGGGACTTCAATAACGAGACTTTCCCCAGCGGGTACATAAAATGGAACCGATTCTGATTGTTGCCCTTGCTCATCGCTCCAATTGACTTCAAACTGTTCAATCTTTGATCCTAATGCATTGCTGACACGCACGCGCGGGATCTGTTTGTCAACAGTCTCATCATCTGAGGAATGAAGCAAACGCAATCGTGCATTTGACTCTTCTGCAGGGGTGATAATTCTCAAATCAAGTCTCACAGACTCCGGCCACTGATTTGACTGCAACACGTCCAGTTTTGAACTAGCCTGCAAATCTGCAATTAACACGATTTGCAGAGCGGCATGAGCTTGGCTGAGGTCATCAGCCTCAATGAGACGTTCGGCGACATTCTGTAGTGCCGAACCCAGTTCGGTCCCCCCCCACAATGGCGAGAGATTGTCCAATTGATCCAATATCAGTTGGCGACGTTGCTGACGGTCAACTCCGGTTGAATACTCTGGGCCGACCAGAGTTTCGAGTGATTCCTCAAATGCAAAGAGTGAGACTTCATCAGTTGGTTCAAGATTGGAAACCACCCATTTCGCATCCTGAATCGCCTTTTTCCAAAGATCGCCGCGTTGCATGCTGGCGCTGCGATCGATGAGGATTGCAATATGTCGAGTTGGTGCATCGGCCAGGGAAAGATCGGCTTGTGCTCGGAAATAGGGACGCATGAATGCAATCGCGAGTAATAGTATGGCAAGTGAGCGAATTGCCAGCAGTAACCACTGATCCAATCGACTTCGGCGTGTCAACTGGGGTGGTGTCGGTTTGAGAAACATCAGCGAACTGAACTCATAATAATCTTTGGGCGTCCGTTTGATCAGATGAAACAGAATCGGAGCCAGGATGGCAGCCGTTCCCAATAGAAATGAGCCGAATAGAAAACTCACGAGCCACTCCCTCCCAGTGGCGAGCGTTGTCGCACGGAGTGTCGATTCCGATTCAGCCGGTCGCTTAACAGATCGAACAGCATCAACTCCAGCGGGCGATCAATCGGAAGTTGATGCAAACTGATCCCAAGTTTGCTGCAAATGATCTGCAGAGCCTTGGCATGTACTCGAAACTGTTCCAGGTAGCTTTCCCGTACAGACTCAGGATCGATAAACAGGTCACGCCCCGATTCAATATCGTGGAACATGGCGGGCTTATCAAAGCTGAAATCGATTTCAGTCGGATCGAGAACTCGTAATACAACAACTTCATGTCCTCTGGCGCAGAGGTAGCCGAGTTGCTTCTCCAGAGTATCGAGAGATGTGAGCAAATCGGAAATGAGCACAACCATTCCCCGCTTCGCCACAGTTGTCGCGATTTGTTCCAGTGCCTTTTCGATATCGGTCGCCGTTCCTGTCGGAGTCCGTTCCAGACTCATCATCAAGCGGTGAATGTGCCCCGGCCGAAAGCGTGCGGGAATGTGATCGACGATCGACTCATCAAAGGTTAGTAAGCCGACTGCATCTCGCTGAAGTGACAGAAAATAGGCAATGGTCGCCGCAATGGTTTTGGCATATTCTGCTTTTTGATAGCCGACGGTTCCATAACTCATCGAACGACTCATATCGACCAGCAGATGACACCTAAGATTCGTTTCATCTTCGAAACATTTGATGAAATAACGGTCGGAACGGGCAAAGAGTTTCCAGTCGAGAAAGCGGGTGTCGTCTCCCGGTGAATATTGTCGGTACTCTGTAAATTCTACTGAGAAGCCATGATAAGGTGATCGATGTAATCCAGTCAGAAAACCTTCCACAACCGATCGGGCACGCAGTTCGAGATTTTTAATCCGCATCAACGAACCGGGATCGATCAACGCAGGCTTTGCGCGAGATCCCCCGCTGGAGGTTCCAATATCATTCGATGATGAGATCGGTGTGCTGCTCATTCGGTCCCCGGCACTGGAATCGTTTCCAACAGTCGATCAATCACTTTCTCGACGGTCACCCCTTCCGCTTCGGCTCGATACCCAATCAAAATACGGTGCCGCATGGTCACATGGGCCAGTGCTTTGATATCGCCCGCCGTCACATGAGCTCGTTCGTGCAATAACGCTCTGGCTTTGGCTCCCAATACCAGATATTGAGCGGCTCGCAATCCCGCTCCCCATGTGACCCAGTCGTTGATGAACTGCGGCGTCCGAGCTCGCCCCGGTCGAGAGGCATCTGCCAGACGAACAGCATAGCGAACCAGATCCTCGGCGATGGGAACACTACGAACAACATTGTGAAACTGAAGGACATCTTCCCCTGTGAACAGTGCTTCAATCGGTTCATTGCGGCGGGATGTCGTTTGATTCACCACGGCGACTTCATCATCTTCAGGAAGATAGTCAATCCAGATATTGAACATGAACCGATCGAGCTGAGCTTCGGGAAGCGGATAAGTCCCTTCCATTTCGATTGGGTTTTGCGTCGCCAGAACAAAAAATGGTTCTTCCAACTGATACCGAACCCCGGCTGCGGTCACCTGATGTTCCTGCATCGCTTCGAGAAGAGCCGCCTGTGTTTTGGGGGGTGTTCGATTGATCTCATCGGCGAGAATCACATTAGCAAAAATGGGCCCTCTGGCAAACTGCAACTTCCGTTTACCATCGTCCGATTCTTCGAGAATTTCTGTCCCGGTGATATCGGCGGGCATCAAATCTGGTGTGAATTGAATGCGGCGGAATTCGAGATCAAAAATCTGTGCAATCGAATTGACCAGCAGAGTTTTAGCCAGTCCCGGTGCTCCGGTGATCAGACAATGCCCCCCTGCAAACAGACAGAGCAGAAGTTGTTCAATCACCTCCTTCTGCCCAATCACAGCTTTGGAAAGTTCACGAAGGATCCGCTCCCGGCCTTCTCGGATTTGTTCTACCGCACGCTTCTCGGCGGCATATTCTTCAGTGTGAATACTCACAGGCAAAAGCTTTCTCTGATGGATATAAGTATCGACTTTACTAACTGAAGGTTTGCAATACTTCAGTTCAATCATAACCCGACGCGTCAGCGAGGGGACAGTATGGAATTCATAATCCGCTGCATCATTTCCATGTAAACCATATTGAAAGAAGTTGAAACTCAACAAACGTTTCCCCTCGATGATAATTTATTACGCGAATTTGCATCCACGAATAAGTAAGAGAGTTTAACCGGATTGTGAATTGGAAGCCGTCCCCTCGCTGACGTTTCGGGTTAAGATTAGTGTGTTAACGCATAAGTCACGATGTTGATTCCCAGGGGATAGGCGAATCGTTCGGAGTAATCTTTGAAGTAGGTGGGATCAACTCCCTCTTCTTCCCAGCCATCGCCGAGGTCTGTGTTGTGACAGATGATTGCCATCATTCTTCCCTGATCATCAAATAGTCCTCGATAATGTGGTTCTCGGGCATCGTATCGTTCGGTCATTCTTCCAGACCGCCATGCTCCGATACTTACGATTTGCGGCTTTTCAGCCAGATCGTAAACGAGGTGAAAAATATCATGTTCAAGGGGCAATTCTTCGGGTTCCCGATCTGGAAAGACCCGTTTGATGTTTTCATAGAAGCCATACCATTCATCTTCGCCCCAGAAATCGTCAACCATCAGAAATCCACCATTGAGCAGATACCGACGCAAACCTGTTACCTCCTCATCCGACAATGACATCTGCCCCGGTTCGACGAGATACAGAAACGGGTAGTCACCCAGGTTTTCATCCGTCAAATCGACGATGACCGTTTCAGGGTGAACTTCAATCGATGTCAGTTCGCGTAGCCGATGCGGGAAATTCAAATCGCTTTCCGGATAATCGGTGAGCCATTTATCTCGATAGCCCCACGAGGTATATCGGACTCGGGCAAAACGGAAAGCATCATGCTCAAATCGCTTGTCAATTTCCCAATCGTTTTTGACTCCGGTTGCAGTGACCTGACCCCGAGAGTAATTTCTTCTGCCACCGAAAGGATTACTTGACCCCCTCTGATTAAAGAAGTCTGGTTGCGCAAACAACCCTGTTGCCAGCACGGACACCGTGAATAGAACAAGCAAACCGCGAGCAGGATTTCGTAGGGTTTTCATTCTGCTGCCTCCTGTTTTTTCAGCGATTTCGCACTCATTTGTTCGATCACTAACAGAAGTAATTCGTGAGCCTCACGATAGCGGGGAGCTTCTGAAAGAGCATAGAGAACGTGTTTACTGGCCTCTTCGAGTTGGCCCTGTTTTTCATAAAGTCGTGCGGTTCGATAGTGCACATCCGCCGGATCGAAGGGATCCATCAAGGTCAGTGTTTTCAACCCGTGGATCGCGGCTTCGATATCGCCGGAACGCTCCCCCGCTTCAGCCAGAATGCGATAAGGCTCCGGCTGGAGCGGGTTAACGGACAGGATTCGATTCGCGTTGGCAATCACTGCTGGCCAATCTTCCTGCTTCGTGTAATGTTCCGCCAACTGCCGATAGACATCGACTGCATCAGAGTTCGTTTCTGCCAATTGATTCAACACCGCAACTTCGCGTTCAGTTTCGCCAAGTTCACGGGAGATTCGGGCTTCCAGCAATAGTGGACTTCCCTCTCCCGTGTAATCGGGAACCAGTTCGAGCAACCGATTGACGGGCGTGCGGGCCTCCTCCCAATTTTTTTCTCGGATTAATGCGAGCGCGTATTGTTGCAGGCCCCAGTAATTGTCGGGATGATCTTCTAACCATGTTTTCCAGCCATTCGAATCCGCCTGCTTCGGCAATTCGTCTCGGCTGAAGTCTGCGGTCGCTCCGAAGTCAGTGGCTCGACTTCGAATGTATTCTGCAAACCGTTCATCAACCTGCTCAACAGGTCCCATGTGGCGAGTGATTGCATAATTAATGGGAAGTCCTTTGGCCAGATCGTCGAGGATCGCCACCAGCACATTCATACCAAATGTTTCGACAATGTACTCGACGACCACAGAAGATTCGTAATAGGCGAACATCAAATGTTGACCACTTGGTGGACGCAGAAAAGCTCCACTGAGATCGCTCACAGGCGTGAGATCTTCTCCAAGAATCATTTCACGATATGCGGGCGTAATTGATTGCCCCCAGGCAGGATTTCGCTGTCGTTCTTCATAGACGGAAATCCCTTCACTGAGCCAGCGTGGCATTCTGTTTTTTGTTTTTGACAACGTGACCACGTGACAGAACTCGTGCCACAAAACCGCTTCCCAGTTGGAAGGACTATTTCCCTGTGAGGCTGGGGAATTCATTGTAATCACATTGCCAAAGCAGACTCCCAGAAAGCCTGCTCCGCCAGGCAATCCAAAGGTCCGGATCGCAAAGTCCTGCTGTCGGGGAAAGATCTCGACTGCGATGGTTTCTTTCAATTCAACATTGAATTTGCTGCACAATACCTGCCTGGCTTCATTCAATAATTCCAGAACTCGGTCTCCGTAAATTTCTGCTTCCCGAGCATCCATCCTCACAATGAAACCATCACCCTGCAGGGTGCGGAACTTTTCCATGTGATCCTGCAACGTGGCAAGGTTATAGGCGACGACGTTGTAATTATCCTGCTCAAAAACTTCCTCAGCGAGTTTCCAGCCTGCCTCCACATCGCCTAATCGGAGCAGGTCATTCGAGAGTTGAATTTTTGCAGGCAGGTATTCCGCATCGAATTTCAATGCTCGCCTTTGCGCTGCTGCTCCTTCTGCGAAACGATACTTCTGGGAAAGATGCTGTCCGATGAGAGAATCAATTTCCGGATTCTCTCTCCAGTGCTTGAGAGCCTGTTCCCGATAGAACGTCTCCTTGATGACATCACTTTCCAGATGAGCTAATACGGCTCGAAGCGCCCACGCATTGGGATGAGCAGGGTTGATTTTCAGAATACTCTCCAGAACCTGCTCTGTTTCCTCATACCGTTCGGCCTGGAGATGTTTCTCCGCGACAAACAACAGGCTGGGGAGATGATTAGGATTGATTTCCAAAGCTCGATTCAAATACTGCTGAGCCTGTTCAGAATCACTCGACTCAAAGGCGCGTGACAAACCATACAGAATTCGTGGATTATGTTCATCGAGTTTCAAGGCCTTCTGAAAATCTTCTGCAGCCAGCGCGTAGTCATTTTTAGCCAGCGCTAACTCGGCTCCAGCTAGATAGGACTCGACAAAGTTCGGCTGGGCCTGCTGGATCTGCTTGAAGACTTCCAGGCGAACCTGCTTGGCATCTACGCCAATTTCCAAAAAGAAATTACCGATGATGATTAAGCTGTCTGGATCACGATACATCCACCGCAATCGCTCAATTTTTGCGGCGATCTCTGCCAGTATTTCTTTAGCTCCATCCGAGTTGCCGTTAAAACGTCGAACATCACGATCGAGCCAGAGCAGTCGGATGCTGTTTGCATGAGGTACTCTGGCTTTCTTAACGGTTTCCGCAGCTTCGGTATAATGCCCTAGAAGCATTTCACAGCGAATTTTCAGAAGTGGCCATTCCTGAGAGTGATATCCCTTTTGAATTTCTGCATCCGCAATCGTTATGCACTCAGCATACTTCCCAGTGCGAAACAGTTCTTCAGTATCAAATAAGGTTTCTGCAAATACAGAATTAGATGAGGCAAGGAGAGCGATCACGATCAGTCCTGTCAGACTGCCGAGCAGATAGCGGCTCAGTGAGTAGGGCATCCTCAACTTTTGCAAATCCGACTCCTCCAATGCATTCGGTCTTCTGAAATCATTATCCAGTCAGAATGCGTTAAAAGACAATAGTCGATTCGATGCGTTTTCACTAGATTGGCGATAGAATTTTGTTTTCAGAGATAGAAGTGACTTGTACATCTGTCACGAATTGGGGGACTGATAGAATAGTCTTTAGAGCTGAAAACAGTAGGACTATGAAGAGTCAAATGTGAGCGGTTTTTTCTGAGAACTGACTACTGGAACGATGGAACACCAGGAATCGCGAACACCATGAAGCTCTCACCCGCCTTCGTGCGTAACTTACCGGCTCCTCCAGCAGCGATGACGACGTATTGTTTCCCGTCGATCATGTAGGTACTCGGGGTCGCATATCCTCCAGCAGGCAATTGATACTCCCAGAGCTTTTTCCCTGTCGATTTGCAACAGTGTCGAGTGCCGCATGTTTCCGCGATCATCACCAACAGTCAGCCAATCGGTACTTTCCTGAGCAGTGGCAAAATTCATGGAGAGCAAAGTGAGAGCAAGGAGTCCGAACGGAATAGAACCAACTCTGAGAGAACGGTTGAGAACCATTTGAAATTGAAGTTTCGTGAAAGAATGAATGATCTTCATTGTGACCTCAACTGGAGTAATGACCGTTCGATTGTTTAAAGCCTGTCGATATTGATCATGCTGACTGCAGCCTCTATTTTCAACAGAGACATTCGGTAACGGATCGAAAGTTACTGCTCATTTTGTTTCAACTGCAGCATCAGGAAGGATCTCGAATGAAGATTCTTTTTCGAGAGTTTTGACTCAATGCTAATCATGTTTTCTTGACAGGAATGGATTCTGAAAGCAGTTGAGAGTTGTAAATTGGCGACCTTCGCATGAAAATATATTGATGTAGCCATCACTGACCCCACTCCTGTATTGTATGGGCTTACCTTTTTAACCTCGCCAATATTGCCTGCTCTTTTCTCTTAAATGAGGGAAGACCCCACAGGCAAGTTTGCTTGATTTGAGTCATCGAGATGCGATTTTTCTTTATCCTGCTTTTAATGCTGTCTTCCGCGACCGTCGTTTCCGCTGCGGAACCGTTTGAGGCGTTTCTCAATACTTACTGCGTTCGGTGTCACGGTCCAGAATTGGAAGAACGCGATCTGAGAATCGATCAGCTGTCGCGTGACTTCAAATCCGGAGCTGATGCCCATTTGTGGGGAGAAATCGTTGAGCGCATCAATTCGGGGGAAATGCCTCCAGAAGAGGAACTTCAACCAACTGAAGATGAAATTGCAGCTGTCATTTCTCAACTTGATACGCGTATTCGCGAAGGACGTGCGGCTCGCATGGCTGCCCGACCTCCAGTCGCACATTATCGACTGAGCCGAAAGGAATACCAGAATACCGTCTACGATTTGTTAGGTGTCCGCTACGACCCCTCCAAGCCGGGTGAATTAAATGCCGATCCTCTCTGGCACGGATTCGAACGCATCGGCTCTTTCCTTTCACTCTCACCTTCGCATGTCGAGCGATATTATCGAGCCGCCGAGACCGTGTTGAATCGTGCATTTCCCGATAAGCCGCTCGAACCTCAAACGGTTCGCATGTCTGCAGCCGATATTCGTTATGGAGGCGGAAAACAGCAACAGGAATACCTCGATCGTTTTGGCATTAAACGTCCGCTCCGCGCACTCATTTTCCCGGGTCGGGATCTGCAGGCGTTAAGGCCGCACTGGTTTGGCCGAACAGGATCTGAACAGAGTGGTTTGTATCGTGCAAGAATGCAGGTCAGCGGAATTCGTCCGCCGGGCGGTCAGACGGCTCATCTTCGCATCGGGCAACGTACAGGAGAAGGGACAAACGAGGGATTGGTCGAATTCGATATTCTCGCTCCGGAAGATGAGCCGGAGATCATTGAGTTCGAAGTCTTTCTGGAGATGCCCACCAGCCTTGAGTTCAATGTTGTCGTTTCAGATATCATCTCTCGTGATAAAGGCGGGCATCATCGCAATATTCTGGGAGGTTCCAGTTATATCTTCACACATACCAGTGAAACCAGACTGTTGAATCCCACTGGCCCAAAACTATTTGATGAAGACGGGAACGGGATTTTCTCGTTTGTTCTTTTGGACTGGATTGAATGGGAAGGCCCCATCGAAAGCCAACCTGAACTAGCAACTCGCGAAGGCATTTTTCCTCCCGAGAATACCACTCCGGAAATAGTCGCAAGTCATCTGCAGCAATTTGCGGAGCGAGCCTGGAGACGCCCCGTTGCCAGAGAGGAACTCCGCCATTATCTGAGTTCTTTCGAAGCTGAACTCGCTGCTGGGGAGAGTGTCCGTTCGGCTTATCAGGTCGCTTTACTCGGTGTGCTGACTTCACGCAACTTTACTTATCTCGTCGAGGGCGACATTCAACCGCGTCAAAAACTGACCGACTGGGAACTGGCTTCGCGGCTTTCCTATTTCCTCTGGAGTTCAATGCCCGATCAGCCCTTGTTTGAGGCTGCTCAAAACGGGACTCTGACAAAGGATGGCCTGAGCTCACAGGTCGATCGAATGCTTGCCGATCCGAAAATCGACCGCTTTATCGACGACTTCCCGCGTCAGTGGTTGCAATTGCATCGCCTGGGGATGTTCCCGCCTGACAGTAAGCTGTATCCGGATTACGACGTCTGGCTCGAAGCCAGTATGCACGAGGAAGTGATTCAGGTCTTCCGCGAAGTTTTTGCAAACAATCTTCCCCTCGATACTTTTATCGTGTCGGACTGGACGATCGCGAATCCCAGACTTTGCGAATTTTACGGTTTGCCGGAACCGAAAGTTTCCGGCTTTCAACGAGTTTCGTTAAGCCCCGAAGATCACCGGGGTGGATTACTGACAACAGGTGCCATTCTCGGACTGACTTCTGATGGTACTCGACACCGACCAGTTCATCGTGGCGTCTGGGTCAGCGAAGCGATTTTTGGAAAAACACCGCCTCCACCCCCTGCAAATGTCGATCCAATTGAACCGAATCCGCCTGAAAGTCCCAAGGCAACAATCCGACAGAAAATTGAGGCTCATGCACAAAACGCAAATTGTGCCGCGTGTCATCGAAATATCGATCCGCTAGGGCTGGCATTCGATCAGTTTGATGCGATCGGTCAATGGCGAACTCACGAACGAGTCGAAAAAGGGACTGGAGCTGACCCGCCAGTCAACTCCAGTGGTACGATGCCCGACGGTCGTACTTTCACCGACGCAGAACAGTTCAAACAACTGCTGCTTGATGATCAAGATCAGTTCCTGCACGCTTTCGTCGAGCACTTATGCACTTATGGCTTGCGACGTGTGCTGACTGTGGATGACCGAGAGGACATTCAAGCGATTGTGAAGGAAGCGAAGCAGAAGAAGTATCAATTAAAAGATATTGTGCGAGCGGTCGCAACCTCCGAATTATTCCAGAAACGATAAGCAGTATAAGAGTAACCTATGACACATTCCTGGCTGATCGATCGTCGTCATGTCCTGCGTGGACTCGGCAGTTTTATTGCGCTTCCCCTTCTGAACTGTATGCGTCCTCTGCACGCAGCAGAAACTGAAGAGACTCCTCGGCGTAGTGCTTTTGTTTACATTCCCAATGGTGTCAACACCCTTGACTATCAGATAACAACAGCGGGAAAAGACTATACATTTTCACGCTCACTCAAACCGTTGGAGAAACACCGCAGTGTCGTCACACCCATCAGTGGCCTGCATCACCCGGGCGGATTAGGGCATCATCATAATTGCCAGAAGATCTGGCTCACGGGTGGCCAACTTGGGCCGACGGATCGCAATACGATTTCGGTTGATCAGCAAATGGCAGAGGTCACCTCGCCTCATACACGCTTCCATTCTCTGGAAATCTCCAATAAAGGTGAGTCGCTGGCGTGGACTGCAGACGGCATCCGTCTTCCGGGCATGAGCCGTTGCAGTGAGATTTTTGCTTACCTGTTTGAGGAGCCTAAGAATGGGACGGCTTCTCAGCGGAGGGAACTTCGTCGAAAAGGAAGCGTACTCGATGCCAACCTCGAAGAAGTCCGTTCTCTTGAGAGAAAGATGGGCGTCGAAGATAAAGGCCGAATGAACCAGTATCTCACTGCAGTTCGCGAAACCGAAATCCGCACCAAACGTGCCGATGCCTGGCTCGATGTGCCACGACCGAAAATTTCCGACAAAGATCGTCAGCGTAACGATCGAGATGTTCCTCAGACTCAGGCAGGGGATTATTTCCGGACAGTTTATGATTTAATCGTGCTCGCCTTTCAAACCGATGCCACTCGCGTCGTTACTTTCAGTAGTGGACTCGAAGGTCAGGGGCTGGCAATTCCGGAACTCGGAATTTCTCAGTCGCGTCACGAATTGAGCCATCATAATGGGGATGCGGGACATATGGAGAAGCTTACGCAAAGTGACACTTTCAGCGTCGAGCAATTCAGCTACTTTTTGTCTCGATTGGCCGATACTCCAGATTTGAACGGACGCCCCTTGCTCGACACAACCATGTCTTTGTTTGGCAGCGGTATGGCTTACGGGCATAGTCACGGCAATGCCAACCTGCCGCTTGTTCTGGCCGGTGGAACTGGCTGCGGTTTCAAACATGGTCGGCATCTCGACCTCAATCAAGGCCACTTTGACGGCTACCAACTCGATGATCCCGGCCAGCATTATCGTCTATGCAGCCGCCCTGCCAACACGAACGCTCACATGAGTAATCTGCTGTTAACAATGGCTCAAAAGATGGGCGTGGAAACCGAACGCTTTGCCGACAGCAACAGTGAACTGGAGTTGTGATGAGACGTCCTCTACATTTGAATTTGTTCCCAATGAAACGACGAATACTTCCGATCTACATCCTGCTGCTCATTTCTTTTGGCTTCATCAGCAATGCGCAGGGCGATGAACCTTTTCGACCGGAATCTGGAAAGTTTCCAACAATTGAAGAAGCCAAGGCCTATCGGGGAGAACTGGTCTTTGTCGACCACGTCAACCGTCGTGGAAGTCTGCGTCTACATGTCGATGGTCATTTCCAGGAGGGTCACTTACATCACTTCGCGATGCTGCCCTATGGCGAAATCTACTACCATGGAGCTCCAGCCGACTTGCGTGATATCCCCATCGGCACAGTCCTCTACGGACTCTTTTACCTGCCCCCCGATCCGGATACTTCCGCAGTTCCCAACGTCAAGGGAAATGACAAAACCGCACCGCCGGAAACTCATGCGATCCTTTTAGAAGATGGCCCGAGCCTGTGTCTGCGTAAAGAAAAAGCCTGGAAACTGAAGGAAGTGAATATCAATGGTTCAGAAGGTCTGCTGGTCGCCAGTCTGGATCGTGAGGATGGCGGAGAGGGACTTGGCGGCGAACATCAATTGACGATCGATGCCTCTACGCGCATCTGGCGTGGTCGGGAGTTACTCGGGCTGGATGATCTTATCTCAGAAGATCTTTGGCCTGCTTCGGGAAAGAAGGAGTTCGACGGACAGGAAATCCAACTCGCACTGACCTGGCATCCTCGATATCTTTATCAGCAGTTTCACATTTCTGATCTGTGGCTCGATGAAGCAGCCATGAATGTTGCCATCGAACGTCAACGCCAGCGTCATATTCGCCACATCCACACACGCTGGATGCCTGCAAGAGTCGATACAATCCAGTACGGCGAATTTGGACAGGCGACCATCACCGCCACCTTATTCGGCGGTATGGATGACTCGTTATATGCTGAATTCAAGTCCGGCAATGGGGGCAAAATGGCAGCAGCCGAAAATACACTGCGAACCTGGTGGCCTGATCACGATGGCATGGACGGTAGAATCATTTCCATCGAAAAAACGGAAGATAAGCCACAACTGGGGAGTAGCGGCATTCAGATTCAATTCGAAGTCTCGCTCATTCTGGAAGGCTTCCGCCCGGGGCGGATCGTTCGTATTCGAACTCAAGGCTGGCCAAATGTCAAACCGCCAGTCGAGGAGCGAGTTCGCAGTTTCGAAGATCGCTGGCCGAGCCCGGATATCTTCAATTAATGGTTCACTTGGGATTTGAAAGTTATAGTGGGTATCAGGATAGCCCCGAAAGATTCTTTCGGGGCGGCGCAGCCGCAAGAAGCCTGCTGCTGAACTCATCATCAAACTGAATACCTCTTGTGGACTTCGTCCACCCAGATAGCGGAGCTATCTGGGCTATCCCTTTCCTGTAAAAATACCCAATGAAAATCCTGAAGTATCCTAATCATACAAGTGCAGCTAATTGTCAAACAGACGTTACCGTTGGCAGACTTGACCAGAAGTCTGACCATTCTCCATCAGGATCAACCAGAAGAGGATAATACGGCTCTCCCATAGGTTTGCCGAGAGGGAATTCGGGATACGTTCCTGAGCCGGGGCGATTTGTTTCATCAACATTGGACACGACACCATCTGCCATCACATTAATGACTGTCGCTCTGCGAGATCGTTCGGATCGATTTTCATAGGAGCCGTGCATAAGTGCCGGGTGATGAAAACTGGCTTGCCCGGCTGACATGCAGATCGGAACTTTTTTATCGAAGTCGAGCTGCTGTTCAGGAGTTAAAGCGGCTCGAACGGCATCCATGTCACCTGCGAGTTTCGTTTTCTCAACCAGTCCCCAACGATGTGATCCGGGGATGTAATACAAACATCCGTTTTCTGTATCGACATCATCCAAGCCGATCCAGCATGTCAAATGAGCCATCGGTTTGGTCCACGTCCAGTAAGAATAATCCTGATGCCAGGCGACCACTCCACCATGTCGAGCTGGCTTACTAAATAGTTGATCGTGAAACATGCGAAACCCGCTCCCTAACAATTGATAGGCGGGGACCAGAAAAGCGGGATTCCAGAGCAGGTCATGAAATGCTGGGCGAACCCGCCATGCACCAAGCGCATGAAACAGCGTCGCATTGGTATCATCGGCTTCGTTGGAATGATACTCGTAGAAAAACTCTCGACCTTCGTGTTGCGGAACAACCATTTCCGATAGCTCCGAGCGAAGTGATTCCACTTGAGTGGAGTTGAGCAGCTGAATGCCGTGGAGAAATCCCTGCGTCTGGAATAAACGAATCTGATCGGGAGTCAGTTGATACTGACCCAACTCAGCGACGGATTGTGGCTGAGCAAACAGCTTCGTCAATGGTTGGGATTGTAAGCCGAGGTCTTGCCCAGTTGTCATTCTAAATACCTTCTCATGCCATACTTCACATCAATTCAATGCGATCAGTCTCTGCTGAATTGTCAGATAACTTCCCATCCCTTACGGTAAATCCCATTAATAATTGCTTCCGTATCAGGGGCATTGTTCACCTGCATCTTGTCATGATTCCATTCAAGTTTTCCACCAGTCCGAACAGCCATGACTCCCAGCAATGTGATTTCCGTTAAACGGGCACCGTATTCAAAGTTACTGAGAGCCGGTCGTCCTCCTTTGCAGGCGTCCAGCCAGTCGCGATAATGATCCTGAACCCGGGGAATACTGGCCGGTGGCAATTCCGGCTTTTCGATCAGTTCACCGTCGCGAATCAACCGAGGTGTCCCCCCTGCTCCTTCACACAGCAGATGCCCTTTTGTGCCGACAAACATCACGCCGCGACTGTAACGATTGCGGACGGGATCGACCCCTTCAGGGAGTTCAGGCATCACACCGCCATCGTACCAGGTGATTTTCAACTCCTGTTGATCTCCCGATTTTGGAAAGTGGAAGTAACAGATCGTTCCCTGAGGTGCCAGGTCCGGATGGGTTTGACCGACACAATGAGCTTCGACTGTGGCCGGGGCATACAGATTGAGTGCCCATGTAGGAGAGTCCATATCGTGACAGGCGAAATCGCCGAGCGCCCCGCAGCCGAATTCCCAGAAGTCGCGCCAGTGGACTGGATGATAAGCCGAATGAAACGGACGCATTGCGCGAGGACCAATCCACAAATCCCAGTTGAGTCCCTTCGGAACGGACTCTTTTTGCGTAGGAGGAGCCATCAATTCAGGATTCCAGCGTTTGGCAGGCACCCACGAATGGACTTCCGTAACATCGCCGACAACACCGCCTCGAATCAACTCGATCGTTTGAGCCATCGTCTCACGCGAATGTCCCTGATTCCCCATTTGTGTCGCCACCTGCATTTCATTTGCAACTTTGGAAACGAGACGAGCTTCACGGATATTATGGGTGAGTGGTTTTTCGCAGTAACAATGTTTGCCTGAGCGCATCGCATGAACGGCATTGTGGGCATGTTGATGATCGGGCGTGGAAATCATCACGGCATCAATGTCCTTTTCGCGGTCGAGCATGACACGGAAATCTTCGTATTCGGCACAACCATGATTGGGTGTCTTTTCTGCGTAATAGCCTTCAATTTCGGACTTGAAAGGGACGCGCCCGTTCACGGTCCGATAAATCCGCAAGTTCTTTGTATCGGTTTCCTCAGCGGGATCTGCAACTGCGATCACCTGCGCATCAGCATGTTGCATCACCCCTTTAAGATTTCCTCGGGCACGTCCGCCACAGCCGATCATTGCAATATTGATTTTCTCACTCGGCGGAACAAATCCCTTCCCGCCTAGAACGTGCCGGGGAACAATTTGAAAAGCCATGCCAGCAGCAACTCCCGTCGCGGCTTTCTTCAAAAATGATCGGCGATTAACTTGAGATAGTTTCCCACTGGCCGAACCATTCATCGATAGGTCCACTGCGGTAGACTTCTGATTATGCGAAATGTTATCCGATGTAATACCAGTCATTTTCGGTCTCTCATTAAATTTGGCAAGTATAATCATTGAGCAGATGGCTGACGCACACTTCTTCATCGGCCAATCCCAGGAGTCATGGCCAAAAGAGAATCTACACATCATCGAATTACTGCTGATGCGTGAAATTCAGTCTCACAAGTGATCTAACATGTGTCAAGCATCTGTATCTTGCTACGAAATTGAATAGCCCTCATTGAAGAACAATGAGGGCTATATGCATTACTTCGAGAACGATTCAAAATTCAGGAGAGCAGTCCGGTCGACTTTCGAATTATTTTCATCGAGATCCCAGTCATGGTCGCTACGGATGAATTTCCAGAGTTCTGTGAAGGACTCTGAAGAGAATTAGAGGGAGACATCGTTTTAATAAATCAAGTCCTCCAGCAATCAGTTATTGAACAGATGCAGCTTGGAGTTGCTCAAGCAAATCAGCAATCTCCTGATGGGCACCGCGTGATTGAGAAATGATCAGCATATTGGGCAGTGTTTCGATGGTTCCCGTTGGTGGATCGCCGTAGTGCAGCATTTCAGTTGTGGAGAGCATTCCGTGTGCAAAGGCTTTGGTTCCCGTCGAAAACAAAGACCCCATCGCTTTCATTGCCGCCCAGGAAATAGAAGGGTCGATGCTTGAGGACGTAGACTCTGATTCCTTTCCTTCATTGTCTTTATTGACTGAAACCAGATCCCCATCACCTGAGAGATCGACTTTCAGATTTGAAGCTGACAGATCGGGAAATTGAAAGTTATCGGGCAATTCGAACTTCACCATATCGACGATGTTGTCGATGTTATCCCGCCAACTCCAGGGGCGAATCGATTTCTGAATACAGGCTGCAAGTTCTTCGGATGTGAAATTTCCCTCTTGAGGGGTCTTATAAACTCGCACGATTTTATGCAGGTTCGACTGCAGTTTGGTGGTGATATAAACGGTTTCATCCTTCACCATCAGATCCCAGTCGTAAACGTGCGTATAAGATGAGGGGATTCCATCGAGTTCCCCCGAAACGTCGAGCATTGTGCCAATTTGGGCAATCGCTGCACGAATCACCTGTTCGACAGTCATCGAATCATCGAGATAGCTTGTGGGAATATCGCACTTTTCAAAGATCTTTTCGTGCAACCCAATGGTCACTGATTTCTCTTCCTGAACTTCAGCAGTTTCTTCAGGAGGAACTGGGACTGGCTGATCAGTTTCTTCTTCAACTGCAGGGGCAACAGGGGCTGTCTCAGCAGTCTCATCAACGGGAGTTGCAGGAGTCGCCTCGACCGCCTCTTTGAGAGGTGTTGCCTGAGTCGGTTCGATCACTGGAGCACCATTCGCTTGCACTGGAGCAGGTTCGCTCGCTTTCACCTCGACACTCACCTGAGGATATTGCACAACTGGAGTTGATTGAGAGGAATATAATGGGACTGATTCTGATGTGACAGCGATCGGAGAGTTGGCAACCGAATAGGGAGAAATTGGAGTCGGAGTTGATGGGCAGGTTGGGCACGGATAAGCACCCCCCGCTACAGTCATCTGGATCCCGGGCATCTGGATGGTTGGGGATGAGGAATAAACAGCCACCTGATCCGTTTGATAAACGACGGGGTCACCTTCCGAAGCAATCGACTGAACCATCAGATTGCTGACCGCCCGATCGAGCCGGATACGAATCTGATGTTGCTCGTGAATCTGGTCGAACAATTCTGCCAGAGATATTGTCTCGGACGCATTATCTCCAGCCTGCTTCCATACGAAGCGAGCCTCTAACCGTGATTCCAAAGAAGTCTGCTCTTCTGCAATCAATTGCGAACACAGACTCAGTGCCATTAAACCGATCAGTAAATGTTTCACGAATTCCCCTCCTTGAATAGTAAACCTCTCCAGCGAATCGTTTGTTCACAATACGCATCTCCCCTCAAATCTGCAACTCTATTTCGTGATGCAAATCAATTCAGATAACTTCCGACACTAATTGATCTTGATCATGTCCGTAAACAAATAACGGATTTCCCGTCGATAGAATAATATTTTGAGAGTGCGATTTGTTGATCGTTTGGCGATCATTCCGAGCGTGAACGATTCAACTCTGTTTGAAAAATTACTTTTCGCCATTCATTTCTCTTTGAATATATTCGATTTTGTCATCTGCGAGATAAGTTTTGACCAGAAGAGAGTGTTCCGGCACAGTAAGTGCATTCCTTGAACTGCGAGTGCTCAACATGGTAGCTGAAATTGCCATTTATCCTGTCGTTGATGCCGGGGCTTACCACGAATGACAGGATTTTTGGAAAAGGTGCCTCTGAGATTGTCAGTGTTTCGGTTCTAATGAGAACTGCACTCACAAAGTCAGTGGCATTTCTTCTTAATGTTATCTCATCAATCAAAACAGATCATCTAAAGAGTTCACTTCGACAGGCGAGGAGATTATGACGTGAGGAGTTTAACAATTGAGGAAAAGAAATTTCGTTTCGCCACCCCAACAGAGAACTCAGGCCATAAAATATCCAATGGAATACTCGAAGCGATTGGCCAAACACCTATTGTGAAGTTCAACCGCTATCTGGACAGCAAACAAGTTCAACTCTCTGTGAAGCTGGAATCGGCAAATCCTGGCGGAAGTGCTAAGGATCGCCCTGCTTTCCAAATGATTCAGCAGGCTCTCGCGCAAGGAGAAATTACTAAAGACTCAACGATCGTCGAATCATCTTCCGGCAACATGGGTATCGGTTTGGCACAGGTCTGTCGTTATCACGGACTCAAGCTGATTTGCGTTGTTGATCCGAATGCTCAGAAGCAGAATGTTAAAATCATAAAAGCATTGGGAGCCAGGATCGAAATGGTGACCGAACCCCTTGAGGGTGATTTCCTTGCGGCTCGAATGGCTCGCGTGTGTCAGTTGCTGGAAACGATTCCCGGCAGCTTCTGGCCTAATCAGTATGCGAATTGTCAAAATCCAAAAGCTCATGAACTTGGAACAATTCGTGAAATCGATGAAGCATTAGCTGGAGAGATTGACTATCTGTTTGTCGCAACCAGCAGCACAGGGACTGCTCAGGGTTGCCGAGACTATTTACGGACGCACGGCAGAAAAACGCAAGTCGTAGCCGTGGATGCACAGGGGAGCGTGCTGTTTGGTGGTAAGCCCGGTATGCGTAAGATTCCTGGTTTGGGAGCAGGTCGTGAACCCCGCCTGGCACGAAATCAGAACTTCGATCATCTAGTTAGAGTGACTGACATTGATTGCGTTGTCGGTTGCCATCGAGCGGCGCAGTGTGAAGCCGTCTTGATTGGTGGGTCGGCCGGGGGGGTATTGGAATCGGTTCGTTCAATGCAATACGACCTTTCTGGAAAATCATGCGTCGCGATCCTTCACGATTCGGGGACGCGCTATCTCGATACGGTTTTCAATGAGGAGTGGGTATCAACTTCCCTTGGAGCTTCTGCCGAAGAGATCACACAGAGGATCAATGGCCCAGCTCTCAGTACGGAAAGAATTCCGTCGTGATGATTGAGAAATGTTTAGAGTCCACTGCGTCTTCTCATGTTTCATCTCGACCCGCTTCTAACAGTTACCAACTCGCGGTTGTTGGATGTGGTCCTCGTGGACTTTATTGCCTCGATAGCCTTGCGAATGAACTCCAGCAGTTAGATCAAATTCCACGGCTCTATGTGACGGTCATCGAACCTTGCCAGTATCCCGGAGCGGGATGCACATACGATATTCGTCAACCTCACCACTTACGGATGAATTTCGCTGCTAGGCATATTGATGCCTGGGTGAATAGAGAAGATCGAACACTCCAACAGCTTTCACTGGTGGAATGGATGCGTCTTCATCATCCTGGTTTTGCGGATCCCAATGCCTTTGTTCCCCGTGCAATCGTTGGTGAATACCTTCATCATTGTTTCAGGCTTGTTGCAGAGCGACTCTCAAGATTCGCGGAAGTCAGTTTGATTCGAGATAAAGTTGACGAGATTAAACGGACCGAGGATCACTGGCGAGTCAGTTTGAGCAGTCAAACACTTCAGGCAAATGAAGTTCTGCTTACTATAGGGCACGAAGGCTGGCGAACAACTGCAATGCAAGAAGAAATCAGTTCCGAGAGATTGATCGAGGGAGTCTTTCCGATCTGTAAACAATTAAATCTGCAACAAGTGGCTCCCCAGGCAAAAGTTGCATTACGGGGATTCGGTTTGACAGCGATCGATGCAGCACTTTCTCTGACAGAAGGACGAGGTGGCAAGTTTCATGAATGCGGAAATGAGTTGCAGTATGAACCAGGAGGATGGGAGCCGGAAATCATTTATCCATATTCCCGAACTGGTCGTCCAATGCTAGCCAAGCCATCAAGTCCGACACTGATTGATACCGTCGATACTGCAATCTGGGATAAATGGCGAACTGAAATCCTGAATTCTGATTTACCAATAAGTCCATCTCGTTTCGATGCCTGTCTCTGGCAGCCTGTTATTCGCGCTGCTTCAGAAGCCCTTACTGATATCAAAGGAAGTATTCACAGTGTCACAGAAGTCACCCAATGGTTTGAGAACTGGCGATTGCTGCCACCTGAAATGGTAACCAATGTCATGCGTCAATCAGCCGAGATCGCACTCGGAAATCGACCGCCTGATGCAGGATGGTCGATTGGGGAAGCCTGGCGTCAACTTTACCCTGCCCTGGTGAAAACAATCAGCCACGGCGGCCTTACGAATAACGGGTGGACTCAATTTAAACTATTGGCAGTCGAGATGGAACGAATCGCCTTCGGCCCCTCTGAGGAAAACGTTCGAAAAATTCTCGCATTAATCGATCACGGAATGATTGATCTAACATTTCTCGCTCAGCCTTCATTGACCGAACATAATGGAATTATGAAAATCTCGAATGACAGCATAACAGTCAATCTCGACAAATGTATTAATGCTGTGATTGCTTCGCCAAATACCCCGGCCACGACTGGACCGATTGGTTCATTGTTAAGTCGTGGATCGATAAAGTGTATTGATCCCACCCTGGGGATCGATATCGATCGAGCCGGGAGACCGATTTCAGAGATCCCCGGCGATACAGCAGGGTTGGCAATTTTAGGCCGAGCCACGGAAGGATGCGTTCTGGGTAATGACACATTAAGTCGGAAATTGCATGAACACGATCGACTTTGGGCCAGTGGAGTCATCAAACGACTATTGATGATACAGTCTTGAGAGCTAACAGGAATCTATTCATTTATGGATACTCATTTCGCAGAAAAGACCTTCGATTCCGGCTTCTCTCAAATCCGGGAACGTTGCAGGGGGATTTCTCCTCTTGATGCAAAATTGGAGAAGTGGCAGATCGATTTACTCACAGGCAATTCCTTAGCGGAATGGATCGATGATTTCGGTTCGCCACTCAACGTCATCTGTCCTGAACCACTCGTGAAGAACATAGAAGAATTGAACGAAGTGGCCAGGCAGCGAGATGTCGATTTTCGAGTTTATTTCGCGCGGAAAGCCAACAAATGTCTGGCCCTTGTTGATGCAGCTGTGAGCACTGGTGCGGGAATTGATGTTGCCAGCGAGCAGGAATTAACTCAGGTTCTCAATCAAGGTGTTTCGGGGCGCGAACTCATTTGTACTGCTGCAGTCAAGAATTACCGACTTCTTGAAATTTGTGTAAATCACGAAGTCACAATTGCAGTGGATAATCCTGATGAACTGAAGCAACTTCTGATAATCACAGAATCACTCAATCAAAATGCAAATATTGCTTTGCGACTCAGTGGATTCCTGCATGATGAGATTAAACTCCATTCCCGCTTCGGGTTCGATATTGCCGCAATTGAGCAAATTGTTGAACACATAATTCCAGATGTCGAGCAGTCCAGAATAAAAATTATTGGCTTACATTTTCATCTGGATGGTTATTCCCTTTCTCAACGGATTGCGGCTGTGGCTCAATGCCTGCCAGTGCTTGATCATATGAGAACTTCAGGACATCAGATCTCTTTTCTGGATATCGGCGGAGGTTTGCCGATGTGTTATCTGGAAAATGAAACTCAGTGGGAGGAGTTCTGGGTACAACATGCAGAAGCCCTGCTTGGTCGTGGCGAGCCAATCACCTATCGCAATCATGGTTTGGGATTGATCGCAATCAACAATGAACTACACGGCAAGCGCAATTGCTATCCATACTATCAGTCGCCTGTAAGGGCCGTTTGGCTGGCTGGATTACTCGATGCACAATTTGAATCATCGACAATTGCAGCAGCATTGAGAAACCGAGGTGTGCAACTTCGGTGTGAACCGGGACGAAGCGTGTTGGATGGTTGTGGAATGACTGTTGCACAAGTGCAATTTCGCAAACAGCATCCCAATGGTGACTGGTACATCGGTCTGTCGATGAATCGAACACAATGCCGAACAACGAGCGATGATTTTCTTGTTGATCCTATTTTGATTCCCAAAATCAGTATCAATCAAACTGCGTATTTGAAACAGACAATGGAAGGTTATCTGGTAGGAGCATACTGCACTGAGTCCGAATTGATCTCACTTCGCAAATTCCGATTTCCAGCCGGGGTCAACATTGGCGATCTGATCATCTTTCCCAACACAGCCGGTTATCTGATGCACTTTCTCGAAAGTCGCTCGCATCAGTTTCCACTGGCAAATAATCTGGTAGTGAATAGGGACGATCATGAATCCGTTCAGCTGGATAAAATCGATCGTCCTCCATTGGGAGAGATGAGATGATCGTAACCTATGTGTAAGAGGGTTAGGAGATCAGTTTTCAACCAGCTCATGGATTACTCGCAGGACTGCTGGCATAAATTATCCACCGGAATATCAAACGAATGTTGCGATCATTGTGGAGCTAACAAAGAGGATCAATTATTACATCATCAATGTGGTCGTGATCATCAATCCGGCAATTGGGGGAACGCCGTCAGCAAATAACTTAACTCTCCCTTGCATAAATCATATTAATAAAATAGTAATGACCAAAATGAATCTCACATTGATGAAAAGATTTGTTCTTATCTTCTGCTTTTGTCTCTTTCTGTTTCCAGATTTTGCAACTGCTCAGATATCACCTCCCGAGGTCGAAAATACAGACATTCCAGAGGATACAACTCCGGAAATTCCACAAAAGGTTGATGTTGAACCACTTGCAGAAGACATAGACATCTCATCGCGGCTCGTAAGTATTCTGCGAGCAACCCAATGGTTTGAGCAGCCGCAAGTTGAAGTAGAGGAAGGTGTCGTCTTTCTGCGTGGTCGAACTCCGAACGAAGCTCATAAAGAGTGGGCCGGGAAGTTAGCCGGGAATACGCAGGATGTTGTTGCGGTTGTGAATCGGATTCAGGTCATTGAACGCTCGATGTGGGATCTTTCGCCCGCCTGGTTGGAGTTACAAAGTCTGGGAAAAGAAACCGTTCAGAATAGCCCTCTCATCGCAGTGGGTTTGTTCTTATTGTTTTTAACCTGGATGGCGACAAAATGGTCGACTCAGTTGGCAGCCTATTTCCTGCAACGTCGTGTGAAGAGTAATCTGTTACGCGATGTCGCCTCGCGTGCGGTCGCCGTGCCGGTCTTTGTACTAGGGCTTTATCTGGTTTTGAAAGTTTCCGGCTTAACTCGACTGGCAGTGACGGTTCTCGGAGGTACCGGATTACTAGGGCTGATACTCGGCTTTGCTTTTCGCGATATCGCAGAAAACTTTCTATCCAGCATTCTGATTAGTATCCAAAGGCCTTTTGCTGGTGGTGATTTGATTCAGGTTGCTGGTTTCAAAGGTTTTGTCCAAAGTGTCAACACGCGTTCCACCTTACTGATGACAATCGAAGGCAATCATGTGCAGATACCCAATGCGACGATCTATAAGG
>DEML01000042.1:198429-297864 GCA_002359185.1 Planctomycetaceae bacterium UBA2671 | reverse complement strand
CAATAGTGAAAGAAGTTTTCGATACCGATAAGAATAACGGGATCATTCCGACAGGCTTGCCAGCCTTTCGGTTCACTCATTCTTAACAAAAAATTGTTTTCGTCAAGTCTCCGAAGCGGAAATTTTCACAGTTCGAAAACTGTTACTGAGTGAAAACAAAGAACAAATGACTCGGGCGTTTGAAAGCTCAAGTCATTTGTGCTTGGCGGATCGGCATAATATCAACCAGCCGCTGACTGTCAACTGACTTGTCATGAAATTTTCATATTCCCAATCTTGTCTACCAAAACGTGTTAAACTGGGAAGAGTTCTGGACTGGTTCTGATGATTATTTGTATTGTTTGCTCAGTTTGTCTGCGAGATAAATCGGTTCTGGTAATCTGTGATCGAACCAGCACAAATTGAGCAAGTCTGGAATTTTCTGAAGGCTGAATTGATGCCCCGGCGATGCATATACAAGCTTATTGTGCTTTGTTTTTCTCATCGCGATTCCCATGGCCTTATTTTGAGCATCTAAGATAGGAATTTCGTTGGACTCCTGGTTGGTGAGATCGACTTTTCCAGTGAGTATTTTTTTGCTGACACCAATGGTGGGATGATTCAGCAGTACACCCAAATGGCAGGCGATGCCGCATTTTCTGGGATGGAGAATGCCGGAGCCGTCGACGAGGAGAATCTCTGCCAGATTTCGTTCAGCCTGCACGGCTTTTAACAACACCATATAAGCCGGGAGTTCGCGATAGGTGAGGTAACCTGTAATGTACGGAAAAATAATTGGCGTCTCGATGGCGAGTTCGTAATCGAAGCAACTGTTTACAAGATTCCATTCGACATACGCGGCTCGGGCAATTCCGGGTTGGGGGTAGGCGATATCGATTCCGGCTACCGATTTTGTAGCCTTGAATTCACTGGTTAATAGAATTCGTTCGCTGATATCCCTCTGCTGGATCTGAAGTTTATGCAGAGGTTTATTCGAGTGAAACTCGTCGAAAATCGGAGTGATTGGATCGATGCGACCTGACTGTATGGTGACTCCTTCTGCATGAAGGAGTTCCTGCTGTGAAGAAGATACAACGCCGGAGGTGAGGGGGAGTTGGAGATTTTGCATCACGATGCGATGCCAGGGCCAGAAGTCTCGGTCGGGATCGTGTTTGAGTAGTGTGCCGATCCATTTTGCGGCTTTGATATCTCCCAGTGCTCGGGCCAGGGAACCGAAGGTGGAAATGGAACCAGTGGGGATTTGCTGGAGCAGTGAGATGACTTCGGCTCTGAGATCGGGGATCTGCAGATCGGGATTCAGGAATTGTTGCGGGTGGGACATCTGGTTTTTGGCTCTCGGACTTTCGCCACGCTCTTGAGTGATTACAATCAGTTAAAACTGATTATGAAATTGAACCGCAGATGGACGCAGATCAACGCAGATATTTTGCATCCCCGTTTAATTGTGGTTCATAATTTATTAGTTCAATTTGGAGTTCCTGAAAAGTTCGTCGAGACGCACTCCATTATTACTAATTTGAAATTAAAACGCCCCGCCAGCCGAGAGATCCCTATTTATTAGGATATTGGAAGTCCGGTTTCTGTATGGAACTGAGCTTAAGTACAAATTCATCAACCTGATTAACTCCTCTGGATAAAAAACATGCGATACACATTTCTGGTACTGGCATTGTTCGTGACGGCAATTTCGATGACGAGTTGTCGGCAGAAGCCTGATGATACGCCTGCTCCGAGCCCGAAAGCTCCGGCGAATCCTGAATCTGAAGATGGCTCGAGCACGAGTGTTCCCGTGGAAGGATCGTTTCAGGTGAAGTTTGAGACGACGAAGGGTGATTTTGTTGTGGAAGTTTATCCGGAGTGGGCACCCATTGGGGCTGCTCGTTTCAAGGAACTGGTGGAAAGTGATTTCTTCGACGAGAACCGTTTTTTCAGACTCGTGCCTGGTTTTATTGTGCAATGGGGGATCGCTGGGGATCCGGCGGTGCAGGCGAAGTGGCGATCGCAACCGTTGCAGGATGAGCCGATGGTGGGGACGAACGAACGGGGAACGATTACCTTCGCCAAGGGAGGTCCAAACTCGCGAACGACTCAGTTGTTTATCAACTATGGCGACAACTCGGGCTCGCTCGATCCTCAAGGTTTTCCGCCGTTCGGCAAAGTGATTGAGGGAATGGATGTTGTTGATTCTCTCAACTCTGAATATGGGGAGCGGCCAGATCAGGGTCAGATTCAGTCGCGTGGAAATGAATATTTGAAGAAGAGTTTTCCTAATCTTGATTACATCAAGTCGGCTGAGATTATTCAGGAAACGAAGGCTCCGGCAGAGCCGGTCGAGACGCCAGCAGCTGAGCCTGAGATGACGACCTCAAGTCCGGCAGAAGCGGGGACTTCGACTCCGGCACCGGTTGCGACTTCCACTGCCCCTGCTGAAGGGACGTCTGCACCAGCCGGGACGTCTTCGGTGCCGGTGGAGACGATTGAAGAGATTCAGTGAATTGGGTTGGCGTATGTCGTGAACAGGCTTGATTGCGTTTCGTGCTTGCAAGTTGTTTGAGTGTTTTTTGTTTTGGGGAGTTTCTCTTTGAGAGTTCCCTCATTTCGTTATCTATTGATAGATCACCAAGCCTCTTGTGACTTTGTCACCTCGGTAGCTGCTTCGCATCAACCGGGGCTACCCGCTAAATTTTATTAGACCGAAGTTATTTCTGTCAATCAATTGGTTCTGTCGCTTCAGAGGAATTAGATGTTCGACGAATTCGATTCCTCGCTGCTTTCCGACCCCGAGTTTAAAGAAGACTCGGTCCGTGAAGAGATCGTTGTACCAATCCTCAAGCGACTTGGTTACTCCGCAAGTGGGCCAAACAAAATCATTAGGAGCAAGGGGCTTCTCCATCCGTTCGTGATGATTGGCTCAAAAAAACATCCGGTTAATATCATTCCAGACTATCTGTTGTGTTCCGACGGACGACCGGGCTTTGTGCTGGATGCGAAAGAGCCAAATGCAAATCTTGTAAAATCGAAACATGCTGAGCAAGCTTATTCGTACGCGATACACCCGGAAGTACGTGTTCGGTTTTATGCCCTATGTAGTGGTCGTCAACTGGTTGCTTACGATACGCAGGGCGTTGCACCAATTTTTGTTCTGGACTTTGAGGACATCGACTCAAATTGGGGACTAATAGAGAGTGTCCTTTCGCCGAAAAACGTGTCTGCGTTTGTCCAAACTTACTTCCAGCCAGACTACGGTACGACCGTAATGAAAATGGGATATCCAACGGGCTTTCAATTCATATTCTCGTTTGTCAAATTCTTACAATTCAGTTGGGTCCGAGACGACTTGTATTCTATGTCAGTTGGAAGTCCAATCGGTGACCAAATCCACCTCGCATCATTCGATGCTAACGAAAAAATCTTCAATCGGATTCTTGGTTTCACAGATTCCGAGAACAGAGATTACATTCTTGAATATCTGGCACCTGGGCATATGGTAACCGCAAAACGACCGATTTACTTATCATTGAATGCCATCGTTGGTGAGGAGACTCGTGGACAATTTGAGACTTTTGTTCCGTTTTCGATCCTTGATGTGATACGTCTCGACGAGGAGGACTTCCTCGCAGCCGAGGCGATGAGTAATACAGAAAACGCCACATAACAAAGCGGTGAACCGAAGTAGGGTGGCCCGACCGGCTTTGTCGGTTGGGTCGCGGAGCGATAAGATGAGATCATCATACGGGTTCTGACTTCATATGACTTCCAACAAATCCCAAAGTCAACACGAATAGTCAATCGCCGTGTCTTCGACGACGTGAAGTCGATTGGTCCCGAAGTTGGACTTGATCGTTGTGCTATCGGGGTGGACGAAGTCCCTATGTGGCTTTCCGTTTGATGATCTGTTCTGTCAATTGCTGCTTACGGCTGCGCCGCCCCGAAAGAATCTTTCGGGGCCACCCTGGTAATATGAATTCGCAGTTCAATACACTTAGCACGCGAACGGTGAAGCATCTTGTGCTAGTAGCACCCAGCCGACAAAGTCGGCCGGGCCACCCTGCGTCTTCGACGACGTGAAGTCGATTGGTCCCGCAGTTGGACTTGATCGTTGTGCTATCGGTGTGGACGAAGTCCCTATGCGGCTTTCAGTTTGATGCTCTGTTCTGTCAATTGCTGCTTTCGGCTGCGCCGCCCCGAAAGAATCTTTCGGGGCCATCCGGGGTGTGGGAGGTTTTTGGGAGAAAGTGACGTCGAATTTTGCTTGCTGTGCTGCGCGATGCAAGCATGGCGCCCGGCCCGTCGGGGTTGGCCTAGAGGATGATTTATTATCCAATAGGCATGGATCGCGAACGGTGAATCATCTTTTGCTTTCAGCACCCGACCGACAAAGTCGGTCGGGCCACCCTGCGTTTCTCTTTGAGAGTTCCCTCATTTCGTTATCTATTGATAGATCACCAAGCCTCTTGTGACTTTGTCACCCCGGTAGCTGCTTCGCATCAACCGGGGCTACCCGCTTGGGTTGCAACGCAACAGGAAGAATTCTGATCAGGAGAATCCAGCATTCAGATCCTATTATTTCATGTCCCACAGCTTCTTGTGACTTCGTCAACCAGACGCACGCGTCTGGTCTATCCCGTTAAGTAGAATTCTGTATTCCTGATCGAATTTATGAATAGTGAAAGGTGTGTCTAGACGCGGGTGGCCATGAAAGATTCTTTCAGGGCGGCGCAGCCGTAAGATACTTCTTGTGAACTCACTCTCAATTTGAATGCTTCTTATGGACTTCGCCCACCCAGATAGCGGAGCTATCTATCACGTGAATTCAGGCAAATTTAATCCAATCCTTTTCTGGTCTTCGGCCTCTTGTGACTTCGTCAGCCAGACGCACGTGTCTGGCCCATCCGTTCACTGCATCCGATACATGAACACAGTCTTGAATCTTGGCTGTAAGAGTGGCTGGAATCGAACGAAGTAAGCCCACAGAACGATCGATCATCTGGGGGCTTCGCTTTGCTTCGACCCCAGCCACCCACTTGAAAAACGGTTCTCGTGGTCCGCACAGCGGACCCTACTGCTACTCAGAACGGCCAGATCATTGGGATTAGTGCCACGCTGCAGCCCCAGAGGATGAGGCTTAGTGGGCCGCCGATGCGGAGGAAGTCGCTGGCGTGGTAGCCGCCGGGGCCGTAGACCATGAGGTTGGTCTGGAAGCCGTGGGGGGTGGCGAATGAGGCGGCTGCGGAAATCATGACGGTGATGGCAAATGGTGTTGGATCGACACCAAGATTCACCGCGGCTTGCAGGGCAATCGGGAAGACGAGCATACCGGCGGCTTTGGCGGTGATGAGGTTGGTCATGAGCATGGTGATGCCATAGACCACGGCCAGCACAGCAGTTGGGGAACTGCCCGCACTGTTAATCACGCTTTCGGCGACCAACTTGGCGGCTCCGCTTTGTTCCATCGCTTCGCCGAGTCCAATGCCCGCGCCTATGGTGACGAGAATCGACCAGTCGATGCACGTTCGGGCTTCCGAAGGTCGCGTGCAGCGGGTGAGGATCATCAGCATGGCCGCAAAGAGGGAGGCTTTGAGCATGCCAAAATTGAGGACGGTGGCGGTGATGATCATGATGCCGAGAATGATTTGTGCCATCCAGGCCTGTTCGTGCCGCAGGGGTGTCGAGTCTTCCACCCGGCTGACCAGAAAGAAGTCGCGACTGTTGCGATGGACATCGGCAAACGACGGATGAGCTTCGAGCAACAGAGTATCGCCCGGTTGCAGGACGATATCTCCAATTTTTCCGCGGATGCGATGTCCGTTTCTGGAAACGGCGATGACGACGGCATTGTATTGTGTCCGGAAATGGACATCGCGAATTGTCTGCTGAACAGCCGGGCAAGTGTTGGAAACGACCGCTTCAACGAGACAGCGCTGGGAGCGTGGGCTATCGAGTTTGAAGACCTGATTGGTGGCTGGTTTCAGGCCGGCCATCTTCTGGAGATCTTTGATCGACTCGACGACGCCGACGAAAATCAGGCGGTCCTGGACTTGTATTTTTCGATCCGGAGAGACGGCTGCGATCAGTTCATCATCGCGAGAAATCTCGATCAAATAGAGGCCGGGTAATGATCGCAGACCGGCATCGCCGATTGACTTGCCGATTAACGGGCTACCGTTTTCGACAATCATTTCGATGGTGTATTCGCGAGGGTCATCAAACTGAGTCTCGGCAGAAACCCGTTCGGGCAATAACCAGGAACTGGTCAGCAGGAGATAGATCAGGCCAATGATTGCGAGCGGAAATCCGATCCAGGCGATTTCGAATAAGCCGATGGATTCGTAACCGGCCTGTACGAACCAGCCATTGAGAATCAATGTGGTACTCGTCCCGAAAATGGTACACATGCCTCCCAGGATGGTGGCAAAACTGAGCGGCAATAAGAAGCGGGAAATCGAAAATCCACATTTTTTTGACCAGTCGTTCACGACGGGTAAGAGCATCGCCACGACAGGCGTATTGTTGATGAATGCTGACATGAATGCAGCCGGGAAGACGAGCCGAAGTTGTCCAACGAGAGCGGTTTTGGGATGTCCGAGCAAACTTTGAACGAAGCGATTGATCGCTCCGGTTTGGTTCAATCCTTCCGCGACGACGAACAAAATTGCGACGGTGGCGAGTCCCTGATTGGCAAATCCTTTGAGGGCGCGATCGACATCGACAACATCGGCGAGCATCAGAAAGGCGAGGGCGCCGATCAGAATTAAGTCCGGCCCGATTCGCGATCGGATCATCGCGATGATCGAGCCGAGCACAACGAGCAGAGTCAGTCCTATCTCCCAGTTCATCCTGACGGGTTCCTCAATGCTTCAATGCATAGTTTCATATGTTGTTCAGAGGTGAGAAGGGAATTCAACAAGAGACTCGGCTCAGGAAACGCCGACCGCTTTCAGGGCTTCAATAATCTGATCGTGACAGGCACCATTGGAGACAACCACACCGCGATTGTTACTCAGTTCGGAGCCCTGTCGGAAATCGAGTGGCTTGCCTGCAACATCCGTCACGGTTCCGCCCGCTTCTTCAACGACGAGGACGCCACCGGCATGATCCCAGATCTTTTCCTGATAGCCGGGGCGAGTTGGCAGTCGTAGATAGATATCGGCTTCTCCGCGAGCAACGACGCAATACTTTGCCTGACTGTCCAATCGGACTGGATTCGCAGAGATCTCCAGACGTTCTGCAACCTGAGCCGAGTCCGAGTGGGAACTGTGACCCGATTCGACCGATTCACAGAAGACCATTTCGGAGGTCGAGGTTCGGGTACTGACTTTGATTGCTTCCGGATTTCTTAACGAGACCAGCGAGCGTGTTGTTGCTCCTTGTCCACGGACAGCTGAAAAGACTTCCCCCTGCATGGAATCGGGAGCATCCTCCACTTTGGAACCGAGATTGGGACAGCCGACAGCGGCTACGGTCACTTCTCCATTGACGATTAACGCCAGTGAAATCGCGTATTGTCCTTTGCGGAGAAATCCCTTGGTGCCATCGATTGGATCAAGTGTCCAGAAGCGATCGCAATATTCTTTTTGCGAACAGCGATCGATCCAGTGAAAGATCTGTTCACTGGAAGGATTCAATCCCAATGCCACCATTTCTGCATGGATTGCATTCAAAAAGTTCATTTGCCCCGGCTGCTTCAGTTCGGTGGCATCTTCTTCCCCGATGATGGGATCATCGGGGAAGGCTTCTTCGAGAATTCGACTGACCAGTGCCTGAGAGCCGAAATCGGCTATCGTGACCGGGCTTTTATCGCGTTTTTCCAAGACATCCGGCGAAATCTTCCCGTTGACGGAGCAGCACAATTCCGATGCATGAGCCACCGCTCGCAATGCAAATTCCAATTCGCGTGAATAATCTGTAGACATTCCCTCTCCCCAACTCTCAAGCCTGACTGCACAGAAACGATGTATGAAATCGTCACTACTGCCCTTTCGGGGCGTAGATTTGGGCTTCAAATAACTGTGACGCACTCCGTTGTCGTGCTTTATCACAGCATCAACCCAAATTACTAGTGTAGATTACGCACTACTATAATGCAGTGACTGCCAAATGTCTTTCGTGCACTTCAGGAATGCCTGATTCTTCAGGGGAATTGCTCTGATCCGTAGAAATTGAGGCTCAATTTGACTTCTGATTTGACCATCAGCTTTTAAGCTGGGTAAGATTGGCTGTAATTGATGCGTTCCCGGTACACAAGACTTAATGCCTCATCGTCTAAGATGGACCTTGATGAGGCCCTTCAAATTTTCAAGGAAGTTTCCATGATATTGAATCGATTGTCGTCACTAATTTGTCTGTTGTTGATTTTCGGATCAGTCGAACTGGTTCAGGCTCAGAGCAGTCGTCGTTCGAGTAGTGCGACAGCGGTGGCTGAAAAAGAGAAAAGTTCGGAGAAGGCTGAATCAGAGCAAACTGAGATCAAATGGGCGGAAATTGAACTGTCGGGCATGCTGCCGGAAGGGCCTTCGCTGCCAGGTTTGTTTGGTGAGATCAGCGAATCGGTGAATCGGATTTTCGATCGACTCGATCGAGCCATCGAGGATGATGAAGTCGATGCGATTGTTCTGAAAATCAATAATCCCCTCGTGGGCATGGGAACAGTTTACGAACTGCATACGAAAATCAAAGCGATTCGCAAGCAGGGAAAACCTGTGTATGCGATGCTCGAAACTGCTCTCACACCCGATTATCTGATTGCGACTGCCTGCGATAAAATTTATCAGCCGGAACCGGGTATGCTGCTGATGACTGGTCTGCGAGCCGAGGTGAGCTTTTATAAAAATCTGTTTGATAAACTTGATATCGAAGCCGACATTCTACGCGTTGGCAAATACAAAGCGGCAGCCGAGCCTTACACACGTACGGAAATGAGCCCGGAGTTCCGTGAGGAAATCAGCGAACTGCTCGATGGTCAGTATGCAATGCTGATCAAAATGATTGCCGACTCACGAGATTTGACGGAGAAGGAAGTGGAAGCGGCCATCAATACCGGACCGCATACGGCTGCCTCTGCACTCGAAGCCGGACTGATCGATGGCCTCTATTATTCGGATCAGCTAGAAGAAATCGCCCTGGAAAACGAGGACGATGCGACCTTCAAGCTGGCCAAAAAATACGGCAAAGAAAAAGTCGATGTGAATTTTGATGGTTTCACCGGCATGATGAAGATGATGAATCTGATGATGGGCGTTGAGCCTCGCAGCAAGAAGTCTGTCGAACCTCAGATTGCCGTCATTTATGCAACCGGTGCGATTACGTCAGGTCGTGGCTCTGGTGGAATATTCGGTGGAGACGGCATTGGTTCCGATACGATGATCGAAACCATTCGCGAAGCCGCTGAGAACGATCGTGTGAAAGCGATTGTGCTGCGAGTGAACAGCCCGGGCGGAAGTGCGTTGGCGAGTGATTTGATCTGGCGGGCACTGGAGCAGGTCGATAAGCCGATTGTCGTGAGCATGGGAGATGTCGCTGCCAGTGGCGGATATTACATTTCGATGGGAGCCGACTATATTTATGCGGAGCCCGGCACCGTGACTGGTTCCATCGGCGTTGTGGGTGGCAAACTGGCTTTGGAAGGTTTGTTCGAAAAAATTGGAATCACAACATCCTACGTCACCCGGGGAGACAACTCAGGCGCACTGAGTGCCATGCAACCGTTCAACGACAGCGAACGCAAAGCGATGCAAAAAATGATGAACGATATTTATGAGTTATTCGTCACAAAAGCGGCTGAGGGTCGTGACATGAAAGTCGAACGCCTGAAAGAACTCGGCGGCGGACGAATTTATACGGGTGAAGTTGCCGTGGAAAATGGACTGGTCGATGAAATTGGTACACTCGACCAGGCCGTCGAAAAAGCCAAAGAACTGGCTGACCTGAAAGGGAATGACGATGTTGAACGTCTGTTGTTACCAAAACCAACCAGCCCGTTCGAACAATTATTCGGGCCGATTGATACGAATATGAAACAAGCCTCTGCAGCCGAATTGCTGGATGGTGTTCTTCCTGTGGAAATGACTGCTCAACTCAAGCGAGCCCTGATGATCGACAATCTGTCCAAGACAGAACCCCGTCTGCTGTTGATGCCTTTTGATCTGAAGTTTGAATAAATAGTGACGTTCACCTTCTCCCTGAGGGAGAAGGTGGCCAAAGGCCGGATGAGGGGGGGCCTTTGTGCGTAATTTGTAGCACCAGAAGTGATTGACAATTCACATCGATTCCCCTCACCTTAATTCTCTCCCAGAGGGAGAGGGAACTTGAGTAACCCTTACTTGAAGGTGATTGTGGTCGCAGCGAATCGCAGCCCCTGAAAGTACTGAGTTAATAATTAATACAGGAACAATTTCAATGCGTTCTCTTTTGAAAATAAGTTTTTGCCTGACAATCAGTGCATTGCTCATGCCAGCTTCGGTCTCAGCAGAATCTTTACTCGTTGAGACTGAATCTTTCGACAACCACGGCGGCTGGCAACTCGATACCCAGTTTATCGAACTGATGGGCTCGCCCTATCTGCTTGCACATGGGATGGGAAAGCCGGTCGAGGATGCGAAGACCACTGTGAAATTCCCAACCACGGGAACTTATCAGGTGTTTGTCAGAACCAAAGACTGGGTGAAACAGTGGGATGCTCCGGGAGAACCTCCGGGACAGTTTCGGGTTTCCGTCGGTGGTAAAACACTGGATCACATTTTCGGGACACAGTCTGCACAATGGGGCTGGCAGCCTGGCGGAACAGTTGAAATCACAGAGCCGGAAACGGAAATCAGCCTGCATGACCTGACTGGGTTCGATGGTCGTTGTGATGCGATCTGGTTCACGACTGATGCCTCGGCGACTCCACCAGCAGAAGCGAAAATCCTTTCCAGCTGGCGGAAAACAGAACTCGGATTGCCGGAAAATCCGATTGAAGATGGCCCTTATGATCTGGTTGTTGTCGGTGGTGGCTATTCCGGCATTGGCACAGCAATCTCAGCGGCTCGCATGGGGATTAAAGTTGCTTTGATTCAGAATCGTCCCGTCCTTGGCGGAAATGGAAGTTCTGAAGTCCGTGTCTGGGCTCAGGGGTTGGTTCGTCGGGGTGAGTTTCCTCACATCGGAGAAATCGTCGATGAGATCTCCGATCATGCGACGAAGTCTCCCGGAACCTACGAGGAATTCGAAGATGAGAAAAAGGAACGGATAGTTCGAGCAGAGCCGAATATCTCGCTGTTTCTGAATCATCATGCCTATAAAGTCGACATGGACGAAGATCGCATCGCAGCCGTGTATGCGTTTGATACGCGGACGTCCGAAGTCCGTCGTTTCAGCGGCACTCTGTTTGCCGACTGCACCGGACATGGCACGATTGGCTATCTTGCCGATGCCGATTACGACATTCACGATGGCGTGCGTATGGGCATGAGCAACATGTGGGCCTGGGCGGAAGCCGATTCTCCACAATCGTTTCCGAAAACTCCCTGGGCTCTCGATTTGACTATGAACGATTTCCCCTATCCCCGCGACTTCCACGGCCAGTGGTTCTGGGAAAGTGGTTTCGAGAAGGATTCGATTAAGGATCTGGAATCGATTCGCGACTGGAATCTGCGAGCCGTGTACGGGGCGTGGAATGCGATGAAGAATAAAGATGGAGCAGAGAAGCACAAGAACGCCCATTTGACCTGGCTGGCATATATCGGTGGACCACGCGAGTCGCGCCGATTATTGGGAGATGTCATTCTGACAGAAGAAGACATCGTTTCCAAGAAGCAGTTTCCCGATGGTATGGTGCCGAGTACCTGGTCGATCGATCTGCATTATCCCAAGCGGCAATATATGCGGAAGTATCCTGACAATCCCTTCATCAGCGTAGCCGAGCATGGCAAGGGAGTTGATCGCCAGTATGGATATCCGATTCCGTATCGCTGTTTCTATTCGCGGGATGTGCCGAACCTCTTCATGGCTGGCCGCTGTATCAGCGTCACTCATGAAGCGTTGGGAACCACACGCGTGATGCGAACCTGCGGCATGATGGGCGAAGTTGTCGGCAAAGCGGCTTCGCTGTGTGTGAAATTCGGCTGTAACCCACGCGATATTTACACATCGTATCTGGACTATTTGAAAGACCTGGCTCGCAAACCGGGAGTCGTTCGCAGAGATAATGTTGATGGTGAATTTTACACGCGAGAAGGGGACACTGTTCCAGAAATGGAATACGACTACGTCCCGGCTTCTACGCTCAAAGGTTTGGTCGTCGATGACATGAAGGCCAAGGTGACAGGAAGCTGGACCGGCGGAACCGGTTTAAAACCGTTCCTGGAAGCCGGTTATCGCTACGGACGCGGAGGCACGGCCACTTTCCCATTCCGTGTTGAAAAAGATGGCGAATACGAAGTTCGATTTGCAACAGGTGCTCACGAAAATCGGGCGACTAATACCCGCATTTCCGTGACACATGCAGAAGGCTCTTCCAATGTCACGCTGAATCAAACAAAAGCAGCTGACATCAAACCAAACTTTGTCTCACTGGGCAAATTTCAGTTCAAAGCAGGAACCGATTACGAAGTGCATGTCGATGCGACTCAAGTCGATGGCAACTGTCACATTGATGCCATCTGGGTTGTGCCAGCGGAGTGATTTCGCGATCAAAAGCGGCAATACTCTCTGCCGTTAAATGTCGTTAGTCGTGTGCCACTGCTGGCTTGCCCAGCAGTGTTTCTTCAACTCTACAAGCACGAAGCGCAAGCGAGTGTGTAGTCCAAAAGTGAACACACTCGCTTGCGCTTCGTGCTTGTACTGACTGAAAAAAGAAAAGTCACCGCCCTGCCGTTCGAACGAAATTTGTTCTGAACCCGCATTCAAAAAGTGGGAATCTCGGCTCAGGGTCTCGTGGTTCACGCTGATGGTGACACGGTTGCCCGAACTCAAAAGTTCCCGCGGGAGAACTTGTAGGGCCAACAAATTAAGGTCCGGTGTCGCACAGGGCAGAGACTTGTTCTCTGCTCATATATTACTCATCCCGTTTCTGGTTACAAGTCCCATTTTAAAAACATTGTGGCTGGTCAATTCAACAGCTTGCGACCTTCAGAATTGGTGACTATTGTTACAAGCACGAAGCGCAAACGAGTGAGTCCATTCGTACTAAAACTCACTCGCTTGCGCTTCGTGCTTGTATGGCTTGGAATAAAGGGAATAAATCGAAATTGTGACGAACTCGACTGCTGATACTCCTCACTTTGACAAAGCGGATCTCAAATCATTTCGCGCGAAATTGAAGCGCTGGTACAAAGTCTCAAAACGTGACTTGCCCTGGCGGAAGACATCGGACGCTTATCGCATCTGGCTGAGCGAAATCATGCTGCAACAAACGACCGTTGCGGCTGTTATTCCCTATTACGAACGATTCCTGAACCAGTTTCCGAGCGTGCACGAACTGGCAGAGGCTCCTGAATCTGAGGTACTCAAATTGTGGGAAGGACTGGGATATTACTCGAGGGCGCGAAACATTCATAAAACGGCTAAGTTGATTGCCCAGGAATTCAGTGGTGACTTTCCGCAGTCAGCTGATGATTTGCAGAAGCTGCCGGGGATCGGGCGCTACACAGCCGGGGCGATTTCTTCTTTTGCTTTTAACCGTCCTGCTCCCATTGTCGAGGCCAACACCCAGCGGCTGTATGCCCGCTTACTTGCCTACGAAGATTCTCTACAAGCGACCTCGGCTCAAAAACAGTTGTGGAATTTCGCGGAAGAAATTGTTCCTCAACGCGATCCCGGAGAATTCAATCAGGCATTGATGGAACTTGGTAGCCAAATTTGCAAACCGGTCGATCCGGCCTGTGGTGCCTGCCCCATCTCAAAATTCTGTCTGGCATTTCAACAGGGGCGTCAGGAGGAAATTCCCCGGCCGAAAATGAAAACGGAACTGACAGATGTGGTCCACTTATGCGTCGCGTTGAAAAAAGGCAGCAAGTATTTGTTACAGCAATATGCGGAGGGAGAACGCTGGGCCGGATTGTGGGATTTTGTCCGCTGGGAGCAGAATGATTTCCCGGCTACTCTTCAAACCGTTCGTAATAAGTGTGACACAACATCGAGTGGATTGTTTGAAGATACGGAGTTGTATGCTCGCGAGTTTGCTCGCATCGAACAGTTGCTTGCGGATCGCTATCAGTTGAATGCAAAGTTGACAGACTTTCGGCTCTCAATCCGTCACGGCGTCACCCGCTTTCGAATTTCGTTAATGTGCTTTGCAGGCGAGTATGTGAAGGGATCGGTGAAAACAATTTCCCCTTCTGCTCGCTGGGTTTCGAAATCTGAACTGGCTGAATATCCGCTCTCAAAAACAGGCCGCAAATTTGCCGAGAGTCTGATCGCTTCAGAGTGAATAGCAAATCAGCAGATGGAATCAATTTTGGATAGACTTAACGGTTGCGATTGCTAGACCATATGCCAGAATATTGATCCATCTCTGAATTTCACTTCGACGAAAGCACTTCTTCATGACGGATCCGACACTCGATGATCAATCGCTTTCCTATCGCTGGGGGATTGTGTTTGTTTCGCTGATTTTGTTTCTTGGTATCGTGCTCTCACCCTCGCCAGCAGGACTCAATGCCGAGGGGCAACGACTGGCAGGTGTTGTCGCGTTGATGGCCATTCTCTGGTGCACGCAGTCGATCCCGCTGGCGGTGACGAGCCTGATCCCGCTGGTCGCCTTTCCTTTTCTGGGAATTCAGTCGGCTGGCGAAGTCAGTAAGTCGTATATGAATTCAACGATTCTGCTCTACGTTTCTGGCTTCGCGATTGCCATTGGTGTGGAACGCTGGGGATTGCATCGACGACTGGCATTATGGGTTTTGTCGATTCTGGGAACGGGACCAAAACGAGTTGTGCTGGGCTTTATGCTCGGAACCGCTCTGATGTCGATGTGGATCAGTAATACTGCTTCAGCATTGTTGATGCTGCCGATCGCCCTGGCGGTTCTGGCCTCTTTAAATGTGCAGGGAGATGATCAACACAAGCAGGCCATTATGACGAAGCGATTCGCGGTCGCGTTGCTGTTGGGAATTGCGTATTCGTCGAGCATCGGCGGGATGTCGACGCTCATCGGTACGCCGACTAATGGTGTGTATGCCGGTTACTGGTCGTCGACTGGAGCGACTGCCGAGGAACTGCAGAGGTATTCGGTTTCGCTGGGACAGTGGTTTCTCATGTTCTTTCCAATGTCGGTGTTGATGTTTATTGGCGTTTGGTTTGTGCTATGCCTGCCGATCTGGCGGGGGTTGACTTTCGGACATGCGGCACGCAATGAAATTCGCGACCAGTATCTGGGATTGGGGCGAATGTCGGTTGGAGAGTTTCGGATGATGATTGTTTTTATGCTGATCGCCTGTCTGTGGATGACTCGTGTCAGTCTCAACGTTGGTGGATTCACCCTCGTCGGCTGGGAAGATGGACTTTCCGCACTGCTGGATTTCTATGTCCCCGGCTTCAATTACAAAGGTCTGCTTCACGATTCGACCGCTGGCTTGCTGATGATGATTGTCATGTTTCTGGTTCCCGTGCGAGATGAAGAAACAGAGACAAATCAGTATTTAATGAACTGGGAACTCCTGGAGCATAAATTGCCCTGGGGTATTCTGCTCCTGTTTGGGGGAGGCTTTGCAATTGCCGATGCCTGCTCATCGACAGGACTTTCCAGTTGGCTGGGAGAAATGCTGGGCCAGAAAATGTCGACGATGTCTTCGACACTTCAAGTCGCCAGTGTGACGACGCTGGTGATTTTTCTGACGGAATTCACATCTAACACAGCAACGATTTCGACACTGCTTCCGATACTGGAAAAGACGGCTCTGGCGTTGAGTCTGGACCCGAGATTTTTAATGCTGCCTGCGACAATCGCCGCGAGTTGTGCCTTCATGTTGCCCATCGCAACGCCTCCCAATGCGATTGTCTTCAGCTCGAATAAGCTGACCGTCTGGGACATGATGAAGACCGGCTTCCTGCTCAACCTGTTGGGAATTCTCGTCGTGACTGGCATGACCATGCTGTGGGTCGTCCGTGTGGTTCAGGTCTCGTAAAGATCGCAGACTCTTGAGTATCAGGATCGGTTTTTGTATGGAAATGAATTTTACGGGTGTAAAATTGCAGGTATTTTCCTCGAATGTGTGAAATGTTAATTTTCCAAGCTTCGTATTGCCCTGAGATCAGCCATTGTTAAGATATTATTAACACAAGTGTTAAAAGTTGGTTAACAATTGTGTCGATAAGAAATTTACCAGCTGATCCAAATTGCCGATTCGAATGACTGAATGGCAGGAAGCTATTCGGGTTGAATGCCTCAGAAATGAATGCAGACAACTCGTCTTACCAGTAGCCGGGTGCACTCGCAGGCTCTGTAAAGACGTGAATTTGATAGGCTTCACCTCCAAAACAAGGGGGGATAGGCATGAAGCGTACCTTCACGATGATCGCCGTTATAACAGCAGCTACCTGGGGTGGCACAAACTTATGGCTCGCCGGCTTTGAGCAGGGCTATGATGCCGGAGAAGATGCCGTCTGGGGACGCATTAATAGTGCTTCGAGAGAATTGGACAGGCAAGACTCTGAGCAGACTTCTTTGCCGAAATCCAATCTTATCCTTGTGAATTATCACGAAGAATAATTTCGGAGCGCAATCGAACTGTTGAAAATAAGTGTCGAAATTAAGCTTTCGACGCCTGCGTTCGGAGTTCAGGAAGAGTTTCCGTTATAGCCGTTTCCATGAATGTGTCGCGGGGATTGACTGGAAAAATAGGGTTCAAACCATAAAAAAGCCGCTCCAGGAATCTGCAAACTGCAGTAATTGCTGTCACTGAATCTGCGCTCAAACTTCGCGATTACTTGCGGTCCCTGTTGTGTTGGCCATCGGGAATTATTTCGGGTCCGCTTTCCAGGCTTTGGCGACTTTGAGGGCATCAGCTAGTTTGGGGAAATGAGGCCAGAGAGATTCGAGCTTCATAATTTTCAGGACGGACTGCATTTCGTCTGATGCGCCGCACAGAAACATCTGTCCATTTCTCTGCTTGACTGTTTGTCCGAAACTGTTAATGACTCCGATCATGAGGCTCCCGAAATAGTTCGACCGGCTCATGTCAACGATGATCACTTGAGTTCCTGCAGTTTTGAGCTGTTGATTGATATCCATCCCTTCCCGTTGCACATCGATATCCCGGTAACTCAGCGTATCTCCCATGGGAGTCAGAATCGTAATTCCGTTTTGATGGGTGAGTTCAATTGATTTGGTATTATTCGTCATCTGAATCACGTATCCAGGTCAGGCGCATCTCAGGTACGGATGGTAAAGAAAGGGGTGTCACATATATTTCTCATGCAAAGTGAGCACGACTTTTTTTCAGGAATATGGATCAGCATGATCAAGTTCAAGCTGTGGGTCAATGTGAAGTGCTGAGTCTTTGATGAAGACTTTGGATTTTTGTCTCCCAGTTGATGATCTCTTCTTCTGTCAGGGGATCTCCCCGGAACCTTGCCTGATAATAAGCTTGTGTCACCGCCAGTGGCAATTGGTCGAGAGGTGTGTTGATCAATTGTGAATGAAACTTTTGTTGAAAGATTCGAGCGAATTCGAGAGCGGTCTGTTCGGGTTTTTTCCGTAATCCATGTTTGGCGGAAACTTCAAGAAACTTGCGAAAGAAAACCATCATCTGACGACGGCGGGCAGATCGGCGTTTGGGCAATAACCAGTCGAGAAAATTACGCAGTCTTTGTCGGAACAGCAAAAAAGCGACAACCAGAACGATGATCAATATGGGGAAGACGGTTGCAATAAACATCAGAAAGCGATTGTAAAGAGAATAGCGCGTCCCTGATTCGGGAAGAATTTTATTCTGATACTCTTCACCACTTTGCATGATTGCGTTGTAGGCACCTGTGGTCGTTTTTCGGATCGGATCGTAAAATCGCTGCTGTTGACCTGCCAGGCTCACGCCGAGCACATAATTCTGCCAGAAGCCAACCAGTTCAGCACGAATTGCAGTCCATGAATAAGCACTGTACTGAACTTGATAGTTCTCCTCTTCATCATAATAAGTTGTCGGATCAATAATCAGCCATTTTCCATTGACAAATGCTTCGACCCAGGCATGAGCGTGTCTTTGTTCGATGACCAGTGTTTTGGTGTCTTCGACCCAACGTCCTGTGCGAAACCCGGTGACCATACGAGAAGGAATTCCTGCTGCTCTTAGCATGAGTGTCATCGCGGAGGCAAAATATTCACAATGTCCACTTTTCCTTACGAGCAGAAAGTCTTCAACCGGATCGAGATTTGGATTGGTGACGGTCAAATCGAGCGTATAACTGTATTCCCCGGAATCGCGGAGAAAGTAATGGAGTTTCTGGACACGTTCAGCGGGTGTGAGTGGTTCGTCATCGACGGGGGCGCAGATTCGATCAGTGAGTTCGATCAGCCCTGGAAGCTGTTCGCGATTCAGGTTCAATAGTCCCCGAATATACGTATCAAGTGCAGAGACTTTTTTAAGGATTTCACGATCGTTTGAATTCAATGCGAACCTGGTGCGTGCTCTGTGCAAATCGGTCTCGCCTGCCTGGTACGAAGACTCGAGTGATCGTGAAATGGATTGTAAGATCTGCGTATAAAAACTGCCGGTTGCCAGTTCATATTCCGGAAACCCGGATTCCGGTTTCTCTGTCGGGGGGATCGTCGTCGCTTCATATTTTATCGTATTGATTTCGGCAGAACGACTTCTTCGCTGTGTGACCGAGACGACCTGGCTCAGAGGATGCTGCTCTAGAGTTTTGCTTTCAAACGACTCGGATAGAATTTTAGCTCCCGAAACTGGCATCTGCATGAAGAGAAGATCTCGTCCCACGGGCTCAAGTTCGTACAAAAAGCGTATCGAGTTGGACATGTCTCCTATAGGGCTACGTTTCATCGGATTTGAATTTAATAATGAATCCCCCTGAAACCAGCGGCCATTGCCATAATTTGTTAAGACTGCTCCCCGGAATAGCAAATCATCCGTTTGAAGCCTGCGCATCACATCTGTATTGGTCAGAGGTTTATCAGAGTTGTAGTCGAGGAATTTCGTATACAGGACAGGTGTCGGATTTGAGAGAATTTCTCCCATATCTCCCAGTTGCACATCGGAGGTGAACCCGGAAACGCTTTTACCAAATGTTGGCAATGCATAGGCCTCGTCCTGGCCTGAGGGAAGCGTCCAGTTGCCAATCCAGATTCGGGGAGTGATCATAAAAATGGCTAGCCCCACTGCAACTGAAGCGATGGTGATATAGCCGACCGAAGCGATCAGCCGATAACCGAGCCAGTTATCGGAAGGGTCAAAATGAAAGCCACCACGTACCTGACTGACCAGCGGAATCGCTTTCGCAACGACCGGTGCCGTCATTTGAGGTTTGACAGGTCTTGCCGGGGTTTCTGCAGACTTCTTATTTTTTACAGCGGAATTTTTTACAGTTGAAGTGGATCGGGAATCGCGAATGTGAACGGTTCCGCGATAAGCGGTGAAGATTGCCAGCGTCCAGACGGCCAGGAACAGAAAAATGAGGACCGATAATCCCAAAGCGGCAGAGGTTGTCAGACTGGCTGCAACGGCCATATTTAAAATCGCCAGTGCCAGCAGCCACCAGTATTGCTGAGACTGCTTCTCAAGCACTAGAACGATCCAGGTGAAATAAGCCAGCAGGTGAGAGGCCGATAAAATTCTCATCTCGACATTCACGCGACCCTGCTGGAATTCCCACATGGCAATCAGCAAGGCGATGATCCCGAATAGACTCGTAAACGCGCTGTCAATTTTCAGAGGAGGATTTTCGTCGAGATACCAGAAAGCGAGTGCAATTAAAGGAATAGTCAGCAGGTGAGGATACAAGTGACCTTCTGCCAGCCCGATTGTCACGCTGGAAAGGCCCAGCAATAAATACAAGCTGAGGCGAAATACATGTGTGATCTGGTCAATCATATTACAGGTCAGCTCTCTGGGTCATTTTCAAATGGTTTGTGCAGACGCATGGGCCTCAAATTACAGCAAGAAACTGTGTTTGCTCCTGCCGCAGGCTGCAATTAATTTTTGAAAATGCTATAGGACGTTGCCATGCCATCATTGGCAAAGACGAAAATAGTGAAAAGATTGCTTTCTTCACTCATTCATTTTAGACGTCTCGCACCGATGTTGACTACTGTTTAAGTATGAGTTTTATGAATCGGCGATCAGAACTTGATGAAGATTCCATTTGGAAAAATACAAGCACGAAGCGCAAACGAGTGAGTCAATACGATTCACAACAGACTCGCTTGCGCTTTTTGAAGTTGCACTGTTTCCACTTTGAACGATTCAAGCACGAAAAAAGGCTCCTATTGATGGTGCCACGGCTCTGTGAGCCGTGCATTGGGTGATCTTATTGTCTTGCAACGCTCCTGATGTAATAACACTGAAAAACACGGCTCACAGAGCCGTGGCACACGTGTATTGATTCAATTAAACGTATTATCAAACAAAACGTGCAACTTCAAAGCTTGCGCTTCGTGCTTGTATTGCCCCTCATTTTTCAACAACTGTCTGATCGTGAATGATTATTGCACAGGTTGCCGCTCAGTGAGGAGTTTGCCGACGCGCAGGACTTGCTGACCGTTTTCGTTTTCAAGAATAATCCGATCGACATTGATCTCGCTAATTTTGGCCTGGAAACGACTGACATCGAGTCGATCGCCCAGTTGCAGCTGGAACCGATCCTGTGAAGATTTTTCACGAAACCAGGCTGTCCATTCTCCATCGACCTGCAAGCATCCGACCAGTTGAGTCGTCGGCTCCAGATCCGGTTTCACATTGATATTGAATGATGTCCGAGCTTCCTTTGACGGTGAAACGTTATCGCTGACAACAATATTCAGACGGATTTCCAGTCCGACTTGATCTTCCGCAGGTGTCCACTGCAGTCGACCCGAACGGGAATCGAGTTGCAATCCCGAGGGAGGACTGCCTTCGATTCGATAAGTCAGCGATTGCTTCGGCTGGTCGGGATCACTGGCCTGTAATTGATATTGCCACATCCCGCCAGCAAACACGTTTTGGGATGGAGGTTGCTGAACGTTAGGAGACGCATTTGGCAGTCGGACATCGATCACAAATTCCTTGCGGATTGATGTCTCTGAACCGTTGCTGCTGACCGTCAACGCCAGTGGATGTTCTTTCAACGGAGTCTCGGCTTCTGTCTGCCAGATCAATTCACGAGCCGACTCATCATACTCTAACCCTGCAGGTTTCTCTCCAGTCAATGAAACAGAGAGTTTAGCTTCGGGGGGAAATCCCGACCAGCTGATTTTTTTCTGCAGTCGCTCTCCGGGATAAACAGTAATGCGTGCAGGAATATCGATATCGGGATTCAGGACGACTTCCGGCGGCAAGAGGGAGAAGGGACTGCGACTGGCAAAATCACTCCAGATTTCTGGCAGTTTCTCGGTGGAGGCGACCGCTTCGAGGTCCTTACGCTTCGAAGACTTCAATGCAATTGCTTCAGCCGTAAAGGAAATATCGAGGAGCTCTCCGGGCTGAATGGATCGGCTGTCGATGCTCATTCGTTCGAGCCGATGCAACATGCCTGAGAGATCGAAATTCGCCAGAAACTCAGAAAGATTCGCTGCAGTCGCGACACCTTCCACACGCACTTGAACGCTCGATCCCAGGTCTTCAAACCGGGTGATTTTTCCAGGCGTCACTTCATGCTTTGCCCAGCCAGCCGCTTCGAGTTGGTCGGTCAGCCAGGCCGTGTAATTTCGCTGGGCATCGTAAGGATCTGCAGGAAGCGATTGTTCCTGATAGCTCGTCATCTGCTTTGTCGCGGCCAGCACAAGATTTTGCTGCAGCTGTTTTTGCTCGAGTGTATTCGCAATTCTCTCAATATCGGCCTTTCGCTCATTGAGAGGGTCAAGAAAACTTTGCAGCAGGACAGGCCGCGCCCACCAGAACAGAACGACGGAGATCAGTCCAATCAATAATACTTTTTCACGAGTTTGCATGATCAGCTTCTCCCCCAGTTTCTGCCAGAATCATCCGACTGGGAGACACGAAGTCGCTTGGAAGATTTGACTGCGGAAGCCGGTGCGGGGATTTCAAAATCGAGATCAAATTCATAGCCGAACGGCTGTCGTTCAGGATTGGCCCGAATTGTGGGAGAGCGAACAATCCAACCATCCTGAGCCAGCTTTTCCGCAAACGATTCAATACTCTGACGACTGCGTGCCAGCCCACTGGCAATAATCCGACTGTGGGATTCCCCTGATAAAGGCAGACTTTGCCACTCGGTGAACAAGAGTTGATCGCGAGCAGGCAGGATGCTCAGGATTTTCTGAAAGTGTTCATCAAAATCGAGTGAACGATCCTGATAGACGGTCAGTTTTTTTGCCTGCTCGACGACTTTGCCCTGATCTTTCATGAACTTGTCGACTGCGGCAATTTCGGTATTGAGCCGTTCGATTTTATCATCCAAGCCAGCCAGTTGTCCCCACCAGGCCAGGTACGCAATGATCAATCCCCCGACCAAGGCTGCTGCTCCCCCATAGATCCACGCTTTCCGATGATCTTTCAGCTCCTGCATTTGACGCGGAGCCTGCAGATTGAGTTGGGAAACTTGAGAAGGTTTCTCAGCCAGCAATGCACCAATCGAACGCAGCCCCCCTTCGGAAAGCAGTTCAGGCATTTTCAGATCGAAGTTATCATTGAGACGAACCGTCGAATTGGTTGTATCAATTTCCAGAAGCTGAACGGGCATCCCCAATGCCTTTTCGGCTTCCGATATCACTCCTCCATTTTTTGAATCCGTCAACGATAAAAACTGGATGGGCAAAGTTGCAGTTTCTGTTTCGGTCGCCAGCAAGCGGCGAATTTCTGCGACTGCTTCCTTCGTCTGAAATGGTAACTCACGATTCCGTCGTCGATACCCGGCTGCAATCAACTGACCGGCATTACAATACAGGGCTTCCAGTCGTTCTTCCGAGTAAATACAAAGAAGTGATCGCTGTGCAGATGCAGTGCCAGTCGTAAAATGCGGCACGGCTTCGAGGAGTGTCAGTGAGGAGAGGCCGACAAAGGTCAGCTCACAATGCAATTGGACGGCCAACGTCTGCAGGGTCCGCAATTGATCGATCGGCAACGAAGCAGCCAGCACGATTTGATTTTCTGCCGAACCACTTGAAGTTGGTGGGAGAAAATCAATCGCGAGATCTTCCATCCGAGCTGAAAGCTGACTTGCCATTTGCAAAGGCACCACTCCGGGCAGCTCTTCCGTCGGAATAGGTGGCAGTTCCAGCTTTCGTAACGTGACTCGATCTCGCGGCAGAATCACGGAAAGCGAAGTCGCCTCGCTCGAAGTTTCGAGTTCTCGCAACCAGCTCGGGCATTCGCTCAATAACCAGCTGGCAGCATCTCGGCTGAGTGCTTTCGACTCAGCCACATGCTCCGGCAAAACACAACGATGCCATTGCAAAATCTCCCAACTGGCTCCTTCACGACGAGCAAGCAGCAGACTGACATGAGGTAAATCCCATTCAATGACAAGATGACGATTATTCATAAACACTATTTATATTGTAGGGTCCACTGTGCGGACCGGAATACGTGCTGAATTCAAGTTATTTATTGATCATTTTCAAATAGATTCTGCAGTCAGTCGGTTGGGTTAGCGGAACGCGTAACGCAACCGACATCTACTTTTCTAAGGTTCTTCACCCGCAAATCCTCCGGCTAACTCTTCTGGAAGATAACCCGGACCAGTGGCTGTCAGATTTCTGTGCTGGAGGATAACCGGACTCGCACCGGCGACATCAAGCACCACTTCGATTCTGACAACCGGTCCACCCGTTTTCCAGAACCCAGCGGCAATAAATCGATAAGTTCGGCTTTGAGCCGTCAGGAACGGTTCGAGTTGGATGACACCGGCTACATCAATCTGGCCATTCTGCAGCAATTCAGCAGGTGAAACCCAACTGCCAGTCCCGCTGAGAATTTCATCAATCAATGCATCCGAAATCTCCGGCAATCCTGCCAGCGATTCGTAAGTCGCATAGTTCATATCAATCCGGCCGTCACGGGTTTCGCCTTCTGTAATCGTTAAGACTTCTTCCATTTGGGCCAGGAATGTCAAATCCCCAACCTGCCAGGGGCTGTTCAGGTCGCTGTCATCCTGTGTAACAATGGCCCCGATGAGCTCATAAGGGGACTGCAGTTTGTATTGCCCTGAATTTTTACCAGATCCAGAACCGGAACTTTCAGCCAACCACTCACCCTCTTCCTGAGTCGACTGCATCGATTGAACGGTAAACAAATTCGTGAGATTCCAACCGGATGGTTGTGAATCGAGCTGACTTGTCGGTGCCTGTGGTGCAGGAGCCGGCGTTGTTGGCTGAGGTGGTGTTCCATGCGAGGGGTTCGAAGATCCCCCTCCTCTTGTTCCACCGCCTTGAGTTCCCCCTCCACGCATCCCGCTCCCTCGCGAATCACTACCTCCTCGTTGAGGAGTCGGTTGAGAATTCATTGAGCCATTATTACCACCAGAATCTCCTGATCCTCCGCTGCTGCCTGTTGAAGACTGTTTTTTAGGGCCGTTCTGACGATAGGCAACCACAAAAGTAGCCAGATCGACTCCAAATTCCGTCGTCAAATCGGCCTCAAGCTGAAGCAGATCCTCTGAATTCAGATTGATCTTTGGCGTTCCATCAGGCCGCAAATTTGTTTCGCGACTCCAGAGAGTGAGATAATCTTCCCAGCCGAGCGTGAGCACACCATCGGCATCGTCATAAGGTTCGCGGAGTTCACCATCGTCTTCGGAGGGATCGAGAATCCCATTCCGATTGGCATCTTCCCCATAAAGTAGTGAAGGGGTGATGTCGGGAATGACGAGCAATTCATCCAGGGAAGTCAGCGAAGCATTGCGAATCATCATCTCACCATCGTCCGATTCCGTGCCGAAATCGCGAGGTGTGGCATCTTTGTCGATGAAATCGAGAATCGTATCGGCCAGGGTCTCCGTCATTTCCGGGAGAGACATCAGCATATTCCGCTGATCTTCCAACGGCACATCTAACTCCGCCAGCGCATTCAGATTGATTTTTCCCGCCTCGGAAGCGATACCAAATGTCAACTCGCCAAACTGCATCGTACTTTGACGACTCAATACCACCGCCATCAAATCATTGGGAGATTCTGCCTCGGGAGAACCCGGAAGAATGATCTGCCAGGCATAATCTTCTGCTGGCAATGTCGGCAGGGTGGACAGATCCATTTCGGGGTCGGTCAACATCGCCATCATATAATCGATGGCCGACTCTGCAGCCTGATGGGCCTGGGCTTCCATTTTATAGACGTTGACAATTTGCCGCTCGGTCGTCATCCGATCCGCAAATTGATAGCAGGTGAGCGAAGCCATCACGATGACAACCATCACAATGACCAGCAAAAACCCTCTCCGTTCCGCTGAGGAGCCCTGATTGAATTTCATATGTTGCATATCAGATTCAACCCTCAATGAAGGAAAACGGACCGCTCAAGGATGTTCAAAACCCGGTAGTTTGTCAAACTCTAAGCCTGATAATGACATTCTTTAAGGATTATGTGGATTACAAGCACGAAGCGCAAGCGAGTGAGTTTCATCTCGCCGAAACATCTGAACACAACCGTCCGTAACGCAATTACCAGTAAAGACTTAGGCTTGTCCATCTGTTTCTACAGTTGTTGTTAACTTCACCCAGACAATTCCAATCGTAATTCCGATTGCCGAAGCTGCCAGCCACATAATTGGCAAATGAGTTTGTTCGACATCTCCGATGTTCCAACCTGCCAGCTCTTCACGATAGCGGGCGAGTGAGAGCAAAGTCGAATTGTGAATCACATGCAGGAGAGCCGGGGCGAGGATTGAGTTTGTGCGAACCGAAACCCAGCCAAGCAACAGTCCCATCATTGTACTTGGGACCACTCGTTCTGGGGCAATTCCCCCGGCCAGGACGACATGGAATAGTCCAAATGCCAGTGCAGTTCCACAGATCGTTGCCAACCGCCCTGCTGAACTCCGCCAGCCGGAAAACAGAAAGCCTCGAAAGAAGAACTCTTCGCAAAGCCCGGGAGTCACCCCCAGAGCAACGATGATCACCCATAACGGAATCTGCTGCCACGATTCCAGTAACGACTTCACGTTCTCGATTTTCGAGGCATCGAGCGTCTGCAGGCCGAATGCTTCCAATATTACGACGACCTCAAATATCCAGGGCCATGTGGAGAGACCCAGCAAAATCACGCCCGGCCAGACAATCCAACTTGGTCGATTGATTCGGAAAGTCGATCGCAATTTTAATCGCTGCCAGCCTGCAAAACCGATCGGAAGCAACACAAAGAGAAAAGCCGTCAATCCTGCGGAGGCGAGCAGCCGTTGACTCATCGAGACATCGCTCACCCGTTGCAATAATCCCGAACAGACAAAGTAAAATGGAAACAACATTGCCAGGACAAAGGTGCTGTTTCCGAACGTCGGCTGATTCTCTATTTGCTCCGGACGTTCAAACAGTTCCGTCCATTGCCCCCGGCTGCCTGTCGAAACGGCATCCGCCCCGAACATCCTTGCAGCCGCTGCCAGGAGGGAAAACGAATATAGGAGTGTTGTCAGAAACGCGATCATCGCAGGCAGCCATTGGGCTTGCCCGTCAAACAGATCCCGAGCCAGTAACAGCATATTGACCATTGGCACAAATGCAGTCATCTGATTCAATTCCGCCCCCGGCAACATAATCACAAATCCGGGAGCAATTGCCACCAGCAATAATGGAATCAGATAAGCTTGAGCCTCCTTAAAACTGCGAGCCGAACTGGTCACCATCAATAAGGCTGCGGAGAAGAAAACCGCAAACGCGGCCAGGACTGCAAACAGTTTGATCAGCAGCAAAAGTGTGAGCCCCTCTGCCCCGAACAAAGTCCCTTCAATCTGCAGGACATACGCGGTGATCGTCATCGCGGTCAGGTTCATCAGTCCGGTCAATAACGTGACCGTAATCACCGCGGCATATTTGGCGATCAGAATCCGAAACTTCGGCACCGGCAGGGCCATCAGAGTTTCCATCGTATCGCGTTCTCGTTCGCCAGCTGTCAGGTCGATCGCCGGATAAACGCCTCCCGTGACCGTCATCAATAACAGGACCAGCGGAAAGAGTTGCAGAATCGCATTCGGAGTTTCGACCGGTGCGACGAACGATTTTGATTGACGTATGGGAATGTCGAGTGTGGAATCGTTTTCTAACGACCATCGCTCAATTCGAGCAATATTCAACGCATTGAGCCGCGAGGCGACATAACTGGCGGCTGTCTCACTGGCGGGTGATCCGCTTCGCTGAATCAGTTGAATGGAAACTTTGGAATAAGGCTCTGCTCCCTCTTCGCCAACCGGTTGAACGATTATTCCCAGATCAGCCTGCGTATTTGAAACGGAATCCTCCAGAGAATGTTCTCCACTCTCATCCTCAGGAATGAGATACTCCAATTCGAGATCAGGAGCCTTGTTGGAATGCTGAATTTGTTCAAGGATCGAATCACCCGTTTTGAGTGCCTGCTGTAGCCATAAGGCTTCCGTTTCCGAATTCAATGTGAGTCTCAAAGGGGCAGAAGCAGTTCGATTTGCATTCACAGCCATGAACCGAAAACACATCCCCAGCAGCGGATAAAGCAGAATCGGCATGGCTAACAGCGTGATGATCGTCCGCCGATCCCGCAGCGTCTCCCGCAGCTCCTTACGGATAAAAGCAAACATCTGCTGACGAGTTGTGGTTTTCTCAGAAGGCGAATCCGAATTCATACTGCCGCCTCCCGCACACCATCTTCAATCAATAATTCCAGGAACATATCCACCAGAGTGGACTTCCCCGTACTGACCCGAAGCTCATCAATCGTTCCTTCGTGCCGCAATTGTCCGTGATACAGCAATCCAAATCGATCACACAATCGCTCTGCTTCTTCCAGCTTGTGCGTACAGACGATAATCGCTTTCTTCTGCTCTCGCAGCGTGTTCACATAATCGAAAATCACATGGGCACCGACCACATCCAGTCCCCGCGTCGGTTCATCGAGCAGAACAACAGGGGGATCGTGAATCAAGGCTCTCGCAAGATTCACTCGCTGTTTCTGCCCCGTACTTAACGTGGCACAGCGTTGATCGAGAAATTCACCCAGGTTCATGATCTCCGTCAAGTCCTGAGTTCGCTTGCGGATTTGACTTGGCGAAAGCGAATAAGCGATCGCGAAATACTCGAGCACTTCCCGCGGCGTCAGCCACTGATACAAACCGGCAGAAGCCGAGACGAGACCAATATGACGTTTGACTTCCTCCGGGTTCTTCTTGATCGAAAACTCATCAATCGTCGCATTCCCACTCGTCGGCTCCAACAAACCGAGCAACATACGAAGCGTCGTCGTTTTCCCCGCTCCGTTCGGGCCGAGCAAGCCATACACTTCGCCGTGGGAAACGGAGAGCGACAACGCATCGACCGCCAGCTTTTCCGCAGAGAAACGCTTCGTCAGCTGATTCAACACAATCACCGAATCGTCTCCGCTGGATTAAACAGACAGAATGAGAGATGAGAAAAGAACTCAGCAAGAAAGGATTGGCTGAGCTTTGGGTCAGTGATAACGTAGCATATTTGAATAAGAAAGTCTCATCACCACTACAAGCACGAAGCTCAAGCGAGTGAGTTCGGCAATGCCTTGTCTGCCGCCATATGCCGCTTAATGGGTGCCAGTGCAGACTTGGAAGCGTATGGTGAATTTGCGGTCCAATAAAGATGGAGCGCGAGACGAGTATGTTTATAATTCCTTCCCTACTGTTCCGCCATTCCGGTTCAACACCATGTTCTGCATCCATTGCGTTACCAGCCCGTTGAAAAACTCTCAGGATCTCACTAAAAGCTTTCCGTTCGATGATCTGTATTGCAAAGTTCTGTTTATGGTAGTGCCGCCCTGAAAGAATTTTTCAGGGCCACCCGTAGGGATATGTTTAATTAGACAAAAGTGGAAGCCTCTTGTGACTTCGTCACACCGGTAGCTGCTTCGCATCAACCGGTGCTACCCGCTTTACTAACCCGTCACACAATAAATCCCATTATCTTTATGATGATTCAATTTGATCGCCTTCGGGTGTGTAAGTAGCGTGCCATTCGGTTGTGGTGGCGAATCCTCTCCCCGATCGCTTCATCGGCTGCCCAGTTTGGGGATGATTGAATTCATCGTAATCTGGAATCGGTAGTATCTGCGTACAGCCGCACTGAAGACATTTCGGTGGTGCTTTTCGGTTTTTTCTCCACCTGATGCGAATGTGCAATTCTGCGATCTGTTGTGGGGTGTTTCCAATGACTTCGGCGAGCATACGACGACGACTTTGGGGAGCGTTTTCGATGTCGTTGATTTCCTGCTCAAGCGCTGAGACGGTTTCGATTCTCTCGCCGACGACAAAATGATTGCAATTGGGGCAGTAGTAGTCGGCCTGATTGACGTTCAGCCGTGTTCCATCATCAAGAATATAATCAAGATGCGCTGAGTGAATTGGCCACTCGTCAGGGAGTTCATCGTCAATATAACTATACTGAGTGAAGCCGCGTCCCATGTTGTCTTTGCAATATAATGTCTGTGGAACTGGGCCGCTGTTATAATCTTATGATTTATAAACAGTAACTCAACCTAATGAACTAAGAAGATTTCCGTTCGATGATCTGTTCTGCAAAATACGGCTTACGGCTGCGCCGCCCTGAAAGAATCTTTCAGGGCCACCCGGGTTTGGCCCTGCCCACCATCTGTAATACAATTATGGGAAGGTGCGTCAAAACGCACCCTGCTTCACTAACATAACCTACGGAGTTATCGAAGTTTAAATAAGCTATAAAGCTGCCAAAGAAACGTCTTTTCTCCACATGTTTTCTCACTTAAATATCCTTCGGACTCAAGATGACTATCAGGCACCCATTTAAACGACATGGTGAATAAGCCCCGAAGAATGCATTCTTTGTAGGTAAGATTTTTAACGCGAATTACTTTGACCGCATCAATCTCAGATGATTCAACATCTGGTAATGCAAACACACCAGTACCTTTGTCATCAGGGGTTACATTTTGAAGGAATCGACCTTCAGTCTGATTATTCATTGTTCCGAATCCAAACATACACATTCTCCTGTGGGTTAAACTATTTCATTAGTAATTTCTAGCCGACAACTTAAATTCAGTTTAGTAAGCGATGCTCAAACCAACAGATCTGGAGTACTCATCAGAATGGATTTGTCTAACTTCGTGTTGGGACATGCGTTTCGCAAACCCATCTTATGAAACTTCATAAAAAAAGCGGGTGAAAAAATCACCCGCTTTTTTTGTTTTTACTTCATCCTGAAATCCTACAGCACCGTTCGGATTTTGGCCAGGAATTCTTTGTTGCTCGGGAACATCGCCAGGCGGCGCGTCAGTTCTTCCATGGCTTCGGTTGGGCTCATGGTGATGAGGGCGCGGCGGAGGGCGGTGACGCCTTCCATGATGTCGGGGTCGAGGATTTTTTCTTCGCGGCGGGTTCCGGATTTCGTAATGTCGATGGCAGGCCAGATGCGGCGATCGGCCAGATCGCGGCTCAGGACCATTTCCATATTTCCTGTTCCTTTGAACTCCTGGAAGATGACATCGTCCATTCGGCTGCCGGTATCGATCAGGGCGGTGCCGACGACTGTCAGCGAGCCCCCTTCGTCGAAGCGGCGGGCGGTGCCGAACATCTTTTTAGGAATGTCCATCGCTTTTACATCCAGACCACCGGTCATGGTTCGGCCGGTATTGCCGACCCATTTGTTGAACGCGCGGGCGGTGCGGGTGATGCTGTCGAGCAGGATGAAACAATCGCCACCGGCTTCGGCAATTCGCTTGCCTCGTTCGATGATGAGCTGACTGGTTCGCACGTGACTTTCAACATCGCGATCCATTGACGAAGCAATCACTTCGCCGTTGACGAGCCGTTGCATTTCGGTCACTTCTTCAGGTCGTTCATCAATCAGCAGCACAATCAGATGCACTTCCGGATGATTCGTACTGACTGAGTTGGCGATATCCTGCAGGAGCATTGTCTTACCGGTTCGCGGTGGAGCGACAATCAACGCGCGTTGACCTTTCCCGATTGGCGTGAGCAGGTCCATGACTCGCATCGTGACCATTTCGGGTCGGGTTTCGAGTTTGATCTGCTCGAAAGGATTGATGGCGGTCAGGCCATCGAAATGCTTGATCTGGGAATACTCTTCAGGGGTTCGGCCATCGATACTGATGATCTCATGCAGTCGAGGTCCCTGTCCGCGAGTGCCGGGACCGACCTGACCACGAATGAGAATCCCTTCGCGAAGACCATACTTTTCAACGGTTGTGCTCGAAACAAATGCGTCGGAATCCTGTGAGGAATAATTGACGCTGGAGTTCCGCATGAAGCCGTAGCCCTTGGGATGCAGTTCGAGAACGCCTTCGATTTCGCCTTCGATTTCATGAATCGGCTGGCCGGTTGAAGCGACATTGGATTTGGTGTTTGGTCGCCCACCACCCTGGCGTTGTGGGCCACGACCACGGCCACGGCCGCGATTGCCTCCGCCACTATTATTGCCACCACCACCGCCACTGTTATTGTAATTACTGCGACCGCGATTGTTATTGCTGTTGTTATTAGAATTGTTATTGCTGGTATTGTTATCGTCGCGACCATTCGTTCGGCGACGTCGTCGACGGCGAGGGGGACGGTTTTTTTGAGAGTCTCCGTCGTTCGAGCCTCCCTCGTTTCTGCTACCCCCGGAACCGGAGTTGCTGTTGGTGCTATTGGAGTTGTCCATTACTCCATCACCAAAGTCTTCATCGTTGCCTGGAGCTTTAGCAGGAGCCTTTGCGGGTGCTCTTTTGGGCTTAGCGGGGGCTTCACTTTCGGTCGCGGGGGCTTTCATCTCTTCGGCTGGCTGATCCGTAGTTTCAGCTTTGGTCCGTTTGCGACTTTTGGGAGCCGAGCGTGGGGTACGGCTTGATGAATTGGTACTCTTAGTGGGCATAAATCTTTCCTACAGTGCCTTACGTTTTTGCGATCACTTCGCAGTAAGTCAAGACGCGAAATCATCGCAATAAGTTGTGAGCGGAGATCGTCACTATTCCGATCAACCGCAGCTGAGCCTCCTGTGTTTCAGGAACAAAATTTCAAGCCGTCAGAAATCAGCGATTTTTAACAACTGCCTGAATGTTCCCGGTTACTTAGGGGAGACTCAATAAATTTCAGGAAACAGTCAATACGTTGGTTGTATTGGTGACCTGTGGATTAACAACATGTTCCGATTGAGGATGATAAGAATTTGAGACAAACTGTGAGGATCGCAAGAAATCATCCGCGATCACAGAAATTACAAATCGTAAATCAGTTCCCTTAAACAGTGCACGTTGAACAGATAAAACAAGACAATCCTACGGACTGCCCTCAAATGGTTTCCGATCGTAAATCGACCTGGGGAGACCTGACGCAGAGAACAACCAGCGCCCTGTCAGGGTAATGTTTTGGGCGAGAATAACTGCAACACACTCTATTGTTGTGCTTAACAGCTTTCTCAACCTGAAAACTTTACAGTGACGAACGACTCGCTGTTGTCTTGCGAGTTTGGATTCCTTTCCGATGGTGCTCACTCTTGAACTGCAAAATCCAAGCCGGAATGAGCCAAATGCTGTAAAAAACCGAGAATTCAAATTTTCCCGGTCAATGACAACCACGTTTTGAAATTCTTTTTCAAATGAATTCAATCGTCTACTGATCAGACGAAACATGATCCGCCAGGGGCCTGAACGTGTTTTGTTCAGGAGAACCTGCCATGCTTCGAAATGTTGCCTGTAAGAACAGCAACCGGACCTGTCGGGACAACTGCACCGATGGTTTCACGCACTCTTTCGAGCGTTACGATCAGGCTAACTCAACTGTTCTGTCGAGCTTTCAATGTCGCCTTCAAACACTGTGCGGCAGGCAGTTGGCCTGCACCAGATATTTGAATGGACACGACATTTTACAATAGTCAGACTACTACTTTACTGCAGGATGTCACCCTGCTTACTTAGTGATCGGGATACTACGATTTGGTCCTTATGCTGAGACCAAGACGAATAAAATTTGAGGCCGGAGAAATTTGGATTTGTGATTTCTCTGGTCAATGAATCCGAAACCGTTATTCACAACCCCATGGTTGTGAATAATACTGCTCGGGAAACATTGTTGTTTAGACGCGGTTGATTGTCGATGGAGTTCGTTTTGCTGAAGGAATTGAACGTCTCATACTTCAACAGTCTCGTACCTCAACAAGGGTCATGTCTTATTATGGTAATGTTAATTCCAATAAGATCGTCTCTGCAAGCGATAGGAACCTAGCAAGGCTTTCCCGTCAGAATTTGAATGCACGATCCTGGCATAGTGCTTCGGCATTTGCGTTCGCACAATTGCAGTATGTACCACACGTCAAGGCATGTCAATGCATCTTCAATTCTGTTTTTCTAACAGTTCACTTTTTTTCAGAAAAAGTTATTGCCCTGGTTATCTCTAAAATACCCTGCCTGGAGGCCCAAAAGCCATGAAATCAGGCAGCATCATTTCCGACTGCGGGGAATTTTACTTTTATCGAATCAAAGTTGCTTCGACATCTCGTGGTGCGAGTACATGACGTGTGTTCGTATATCGAGCCGGGTCGAGCTCGAACAGCTTACGATTTTCTTCTGTCGTGAACAGATAGAGTTCATCATTATAATAAGCGGCAAAAGCGGTCGAACCGGGAATGGCCCGATCCGATTCCCAGACAATGACAGGATCGCATCCGAGTAAACGGGGTGCGAACTCGTGCGGATTCTGCTCAAACTCACGCAGTTCCTCATTTCCTGTGAACTGGTATCGCTGCTGCTTGTGAACGATAACGAAGTCTTCACTTCCCTTCGTCCATTGACGATTCTTCTTCAGACTGACCGGGCAGAAGCCATCCAGTGCCAGGAATACGACCTCCGGCTCCAGATCGGCAGTCACTTTGTCAATACCATAAGGATCAGGCACAGCGTTTTGCTTTTGCGCAGGTTGATTCGGTTCCTCAGCTTCTACAGCCAGCTTTCCTTCTTCTCCCAGTTGGATTTTCCACATGGAAACCGGCACAGGGTCTTTGCCGGAATTTTTTCGATCGCGAAGAATTTCCTGTGATTTCTGATATTTGTCAGCCACTTCGAGTCCACTGCGGACAAACTCCTGGAATGAAGCCATGCCGACCAGTTTACTCAGCATGCGACCGTTGGCATCAATAAAGACATCTGTCGGGTAGGTATCGACCTGATACATTCGAGCCAGTTCGGTTGCCCGCTCGGCATTCACTTTGACCAGAATGACCCGTCCGCCCATTTGCGTTTGCAATTGAGGTGAAGAGAAAACGGTTTGATTCATTTGCCGGCAAGGTCCACACCAGTCGGTATAGAAGTGCAACAGGATGGGCAGATTCTGTTCGCGGGCGACCTTACGAGCCGAGTCGAAATCGTGATACATCAACTGCGGAGCTTGTGCGGAAACTGTTCCGGTGAAAACACTGGAAAACAGCGAGAAGACGAACAGAGCTATTAGACGATATTGAATGTGATTCCGTTTCATAACGGTCTCCTTGAAGTTCAGGCACGCTTTTTATTGCTATCGGTCACTAAAGAACTAAACGAAAGCCGAGCCTTGCAGGGGACATCATTCTTCAAAGAAAGCTGAGTAATCACACGATTGTGACGAAATTCTCGTCCGTGTAATCCTTACAATCGACAGTCATGTCTTATGCGGATTTACTCCATCACCGCGGCATAGGTCAGGCATTGCCTGACGACAAACGAGGTCGCACTCACATTTCGTCAGGCACAGCCTGACCTACGGCTACACCTAAAATATAGTCCCCTCTCTCCCAGGGAGAGGGGAAAACGATGTCGAATGCAAGAAGAACGCCGAGGTGCTCCCCTCATCCGGCCTTCGGCCACCTTCTCCCCAAGGAGAAGGGAAGAAGAACACTCCGCAAGGAGAAAGAGATCACTCTGTTCCCCGAAAAATTAATGGATCATGGATTTGCTAGTGGTCTGTCACAGTTTAATTTTAGGGTTGTGTGCCACTGGCTTCGCCAGTGCAAGTCGAGACTAAGTCTTGAGTTACGATGCACTGGCAAAGCCAGTGCCACCCTAATTTTTAAACATGACAAACCACTAGACGTTCGAAGAGATATGTCCGACAATTCAAGAATCAGAGGGGAATCGACCAACGATTCGCAGGAACACAAACAGCACGACGATTTGTACAAGCAGGCAGATCCAAACGTTTATTCCGAAACCAATTGGCAGGCAGCCCAGCAAAAACGATGTTCCTCCGACGGTTAATGCGTAGGGAAACTGAGTCTCCACATGGTTAAGGTGATCACAGTCTGATGCGGCAGCCGAGAGGACTGTGGTATCTGAAATCGGCGAACAGTGGTCACCAAAGATCGCGCCTGCCAATACAGACCCTACTGTTCCCAGCAACACCGGATCAGAAATCAGACTCGCATCTCCTCCGAGAGCCGTCCAGCTCAATTCCGTGAATGGCACGACCAGTAACCCCATCGTCGCAAACGAACTGCCGGTCATAAACGAAACCGCCGCAGAAATGAGAATAGCAATCGCAGGCAGCCATTCTGGCGACAAGGAATTGCCAACCAGTTGTTGCAGATAACGTCCTGTTTTCAAGTGATCGTCATCACAGATGGCTCCAATCATCCAGGCGAGTATCAGGATCACAATCGCCGGAACCATACTTTTGGCTCCTTCAATCCAGGCTTCCATCGATTCATTGACGGTAAAGGTTCGACTGAGAATCGTGCTCACAACTCCCACGACTGAAGCAAGAAAGGAAGCAATAACCAGCACTTCTGTCGCCCGATCCATGTCCAGCATCATTCCGAAGGCGACTACAGTGAGCAATGTGATAATCGGCAATAAGGCATGCCGCATTTGTAGCGAGCTAACTCGAGAACTGTCTGTAACCTCACATTGACTTAAAGAGAGTTCAGGCTGAACGGCTTTGGATTCAGCCGTCAACATGGGCCCATAGTCTCTTCCGGTCCAACCTATCAGGAAAACGAAGAGGAGCATTGTCAGGGGATAGAACCGATACGGGATCGTGGCCAGAAAGACCTCCCAGCCATTCACGGTCTGTCCGACTGCCTGAAATCCCTCAACCAGCAGCGAGACTTCGAAACCGGCCCAGGTGGAAATCAGAGAGAGCCCGGCGACAGGAGCAGCGGTAGAGTCAATCAGGAAGGCCAGTTTCTCCCGAGAGATCTTCAATCGATCCGTCAGCGGACGCATCGTCCCACCAATGAGGAGTGTGTTCGCGTAATCGTCAAAGAAGATGATCAGCCCACTCAGCCAGGTCAACATCTGACCGTGACGCCGATTGTCGATTCTCCCGGCTATACGATCCAAGACCGCTTTCGATCCCCCCGAAAGCGACATCACGCCGACCATCGCTCCCAGAAAAGCGGTGAAGAGAATGATATGCAGATGAAAATAATCGACTGCTCCGTTTTCTCCGGGAGCAGCCACTTGCTGCAGCAGCAGCGTGTCGAAGATTCTCAGAAATCCAAGATCCGGACGACCACCTTCCATGATCGTCGTTCCCACCCATACTCCGAGAAATAAAGCGGGCATTACATTTCTTAGAGTGATTGCCAAAACGATGGCAACAACCGGCGGTAACAGGCTCAGCAGGGAGACTTCCATACATTTTTCAGCAAGAGATTTTTCTTGAACGCTATAATGACGGATTGAGCATACTCGGCTCCCTACCTCACATGCCAGTAACCCATGCCAGGATTCTTTTTATCAATTAAATACTTTTCGCATCCGCGACGTGATCATATTTTTCTGCTACAACTTTCAACTTAACATGAGTCAAAAACATCGAAAACCTATTACATCAATTGCAGGGTGTGAACGGTTACCATGATTCAATGCTGTTTCAACAGAAACCGTTTCTTCAATCTCTTGATGTAGATCTCCCACGACCACATGAAAATTCTTCATTGAACAAATCATGCGTTTTTATATAGCCTGCTCGTAAGCTCAATTTTGTGCTTATCAGGAAGCTTTGGTTCTGTAAATGGGGAAGAACTCCCGAATGCCTCAAAAGTAAATTCACTTGCTCGTGATAATTCCATAACACTGAATCATAATTTGTCGGATACGAACTTACTCAACAATAGGTTTGAACATCAAAGTTAAAATTGATCATTAACGGAATTTGCACTGCGCTATTAGTGGTATCAGAAAGCGGCTGATCAGGGTAATGAAGATGAAAAGGAGAGGCTGAAGGAATTGAATCCTGAATAGTCTTGCCACGTTATGCTTATCCATTCCTGATATTCAGTATTATTTCACATCCTATCTGACCAATAGCCAGGACGTTTGCTGCAGTGAGCGACTCAATCACCTAAATCATTTCTTTATTGAAACGATAGACAATCTGGAATGGAAATTTAGAGTGATTGAAGCAGTGATGTTGAGAATCGATTTTTACAAATCGCTCCGGATCGAATGCAATCGATTGAATCGCGGACTTGACCATATTCAAAGATGTAACTGCGATCTCAGTGTTCTGCTATAAGTACCAATCAACAGAAACATCAAGTTCATTGGATGCTTCTGGGTGAAACTCAATTTTCAGCATGAGTCTCAATTTTCGCTTCTAAACGTTTTTGGAGCGACTCCCATGACTCGATCTTAACTTCACGATTATCGATTTCTCGACTTCTGCGATGAATCACCTCCATCCATTCCTCCGATAGCGGTGGAGAGATCTCATTCGGAAGTTTCAAGGAAAGTTCTTCGATAAGACGAAGACGTTCTTCAAATGAAAGCAAAGAAGCTTCTTCCAAGATTGTCTGATAGTTAGACATGTTCGATCATCATTCGATTTCAAGTGGTTTCCTCTAGAAAATCTCACTAACAGTCTATCATCAAAACAGTGATCATACCAAATAAATTTCAGCAACAAAAAAGCCGGATGATTTCTCACCCGGCTTTTTTATTATTACTTAGTCTCTTCCACGACCTGCAGGAGCAAACTCAGCGAACTCAGTCAGTGTGCGCTCATGCGACTGCCCCCGGTCGAGCGGAACGCTCGTTAGACTTTGCCGAAGACGGTTTTGCCTGAGCTGAGGAGGTCGTCGCAGGCTTCGCCGAGGCGGTCTGCGACTCCTTGTTCTGCTGCTTTGAGGTAGGCTCGTGGGTCGTAGGCTTTTTTGTTGCCGATTTCGCCGTCGACTTTGAGGACGCCGTCGTAGTTCTTGAACATGTGAGCGGCGATCGGTCGAGTGAAGGCGTATTGAGTATCGGTGTCGATATTCATTTTGATGACGCCGTAGGCGAGGGTTTCGCGAATCTGCTCGTTCGGTGTGCCGGAGCCGCCGTGGAAGACGAGGTCGAAGGCTGCGTCTTTGCCATATTTGGCGATGACGGCATCCTGACCAGTCTTCAGAATTTCCGGTCGCAGTTTGACGTGACCTGGTTTGTAGGAGCCGTGAACATTGCCGAAGGTGGCGGCGAACATGTAGCGTCCGAGACCGTTGAGGGCTTCGTAGACAGCGACCATGTCTTCGGGGGTGGTGTAGAGTTTTTCGGCTGGCTGATCGGAATTGTCGATGCCGTCTTCTTCTCCACCGACAACGCCGGCTTCGACTTCCAGGATGATTTCGTTCTCTGCACAGAGCTTGAGCAACTCTTGCGAGAGTTTCATGTTTTCATCGAGTGGCAACTCGGAGGCATCGAGCATGTGAGACTGGAACAGGTTGCCTTTGCCAGCGGCGCGGAACTTGGCGGTTTCGGCGATCAGCGGTTTGAGGAAGCTTTCGACTTTGTCTGGCTGACAGTGGTCGGTGTGGAGAGCGATCATGACATCGTATTTGGCAGCCAGTCGATGAGCGGCTTCTGCCAGCACGACGGCTCCTTCAACCGCACAGCCGACGTTCATGCCGGAGGCAAATTTTCCGCCACCGATGGAAACCTGAATGATGCCGTCGGACTTTTTGTCTGCGAAACCCTTGAGAGCAGCATTCAAAGTGACCAGAGAAGAAATGTTGATAGCCGGGTAAGCGTAGTCGCCTTTTTGGGCGGCATCGATCATTTTTCCGTATTGTTCGGGTGTTGCGATAGGCATTTTACAATTCCTGTGTGTTCGATTTGTCCGTTATTTACCAATTCAATCGCTCACAGATTGATGATTATTGCTCGGGAATTCAAGTGTGAGGGTTCAGAATGAGAGCATTGGAGCGATTCTCAATCGAACGCATCCACAGGAGTTGATTGATAAACCCGTAGTACAGGCATCCTGCCTGTCTTTTTTGGGCGCGGTTCTCTCGTTTGACGATTTTCGGGCAGAATGACGTCTATATTAGACAGGCTGGAAGCCTGTCCTACCTGTTCATGGAATGATTCCAGTTAAATCCGTCCCGGTTCGCGTTTTCCTGTGCCCTGTGTTTTGGTTGCAGAATCCCCGAGGTCTGCCCGGGCGATCTCCGCTAATTTTTGTAATTTGGCGACAATCTCAGGATGTTCATCTTTCACATCCGTCGTTTCGCCCTTGTCTGTTTTCAGATTATAGAGAGCGAGCCCCGTTTTCTGCTGAGTGTAGCCACCCGGCAGACCATCTTTGCCCGGCTCTCCCGTCAGGCTGCGATAAGAGTGGGGGAAATGCAGTTTCCAGTCGCCGCTGCGGATCGCTTCGAGATGAGTTCCCCAATAGTAATAGTAGACCTCGTGGGGAGTTTTCGCTCCTTTTTCTCCAAACATGAGCGGACGGATATCGTGTCCATCGATTTTGTGATCGGGCAGAGGGACATCGGCCAGAGCGGCAATTGTGGGGAAAATGTCGATCGTGGCTGATAACTCATCGCAAACTGTTCCTGCAGGAATTTTGCCGGGCCAGCGCATGATGCACGGTTCTCGTACGCCCCCTTCCCAGGTTGTCCCTTTGCCTTCCCGAAATGGACCGGCTGATCCAGCGTGATTTCCGTAAGAAAGCCAGGGGCCGTTATCAGAAGTGAAAATGACGAGGGTGTTTTCGTCCAGGCCGTGCTTCTTCAATGTGGACAATACCTGACCGACCGACCAGTCGATTTCTTCGATAACATCTCCAAAGGTGCCCTGTTCGGAGTCGCCCTTGTATTTATCCGAGACATATAACGGCACATGCGGCATCGAGTGAGCCAGGTAGAGCAGAAACGGTTTGTCTTGATTGTCTTCAATAAATTTGACGGCATGTTCGGTGTACCATGTTGTCAGGTGCGTTTGATCTTCCGGGGTGACTGCGGGATTGACGATTTGATTCTTGGAGATGAGCGGCAAATCGGGAAAGCCGCGTTTGGCCTTTTGGTCCTCTGGCAAATTGATGTAAGCCGGGTGATAGGGCCACATATCGTTGGAGTAGGGCAGCCCGAAGTAATCGTCGAAGCCATGCTGAAGAGGGAGAAACTTTTGCTGATAGCCCAGATGCCATTTGCCATAGGCTGCGGTGGCATAATCTTTCTGCTTGACGAGTTCGGCAAGCGTCATTTCCTCGGAATTGATGCCAATGGTTGAGCGATGGCTTAATGCTCCCGTGATTCCGAGTCGAATGTTGTAACATCCTGTCAGTATTGAAGTTCGGGACGCACTGCAGACAGCTTGAGAGACATAGAAATTCGTAAACTTCCGCCCCTCGTCTGCCATTTGATCGAGATTTGGTGTCTCGTAACCTTCAGCTCCAAAGCAGCCGACGTCGCCGTAGCCTTGATCGTCCGTAAAGATGATGACGAAATTGGGTTGCTCAGCGGCCTGGATTGAGATGAGGTCGCTGCAAATCAGGGTCAGTGTGAGCAGGCTGGCGATTATTGTGTGGAGATTCATTGTGAGTCTTTCATTCATGGGCGAGATTGACATCAGTGCTCGATGATATGATGTCTGGCAGTGATTGTCACCCGGATGAAATCAAATCTCGCTGAATTAATCACAAGCACGAAGAGCAAGCGAGTGTGTTTCTTCGCGATTAGACACACTCACTTGCGCTTCGTGCTTGTATTGATGACTTTATAGGCCAAAACCAGCGGGAAATCGGTCTTTTCCCGAATGGATGCTCTGCGTTATAGTCCGCAGCTATCCTGAGAGATTCTGCAGGATGAGCTTTGAACAGGATTCCATTGGCCAGGGAGGGCGCAATGCTTTTGAAGATACCTTATCTGTATTTGACCCGAATTCGAAACTGCTTTCAGGCATTGATGATGTCTCTGGTCCTGTGTGCGTTCGTATGTGGTTGCGGCTCCGATACGCCAGATTCGAGCGAAGTGCTCGATGACTCCTGGTTTGAACTCGAAAACGAAGAAAAAGTAGCCGAGGATGCTCCAGCCGCGAAAACTCCAGCAACGGCTTCGCTGGGAGTTAATCTGCAACCGGGAGCCCGTTTTCCATTGCAGAAAGTCGTGGAGAAAACGCTCACTCAGAAAACTGCGCAGGGAGCTTTTGATACTCAGGAGCGGATTGAACTCGACATGGCTGTAACCGTCGATGAAATTCGCGACAAATACAAACTGTTCACGGTGCGATACAACCGGGTGAAGTATCAGACGAATCTGAACGGTCAGCAGGTGAGTTACGATTCTCAACAGCCTCCCTATCCGATTCCTGATGGAGCATTAGTTTATCATGGAATGGTCAACAATGGATTTTCATTCTGGGTTGGGCCAGACAATAAAATCACCGAAGTCATCAATTTCAATGAATTCATGAAACGTTGCCTGTTAAATGTGCCGCAGCAGAAAGCCGAGGCGGTCTCGCAGATGCTGGCTCAATATTCCGGTCAACAGGGAATCGCCAATTTTGTCGACGACACGATTGGCCTGCTGCCTTACGATCCGGAATCGTCAGATGGTTCGATGATTGTGAGGCTGGGAGGCAACTGGACTAAATCCCGCCAGTTCAGCGATCCGGTGCCGATGTCGATCAACAACACGTATACGCTTCGCGAGTTGAATGAGGATTATGCCAAAGTTGAAGTTTTGGGTGAGATCGTTCCCGCTTCGGTTTCGTCCAATCAGGGGAGCGATTCTGTCTCGCTCCAGGTTCGAAATGGGCATTCAGCCGGAACGTGTACGATTGATCGCAAAACAGGATTGCCACTCGAATCCCGCATCGATCATCTGCTCAATATGACCGTCCAGGCCAACGGCATGCAGTTCGAACAGCAGAAGCGGGTTGTCACTTCCGTTCGGATGTTTCCAGAACAAACGCAGGGACAACTTTCCCGACTGACCGCGGAAAAATCACAATTGGAACACTCACACCAGCAAACAGATTCGAACATTCAGCCAGCTTCCCACGAAATCTTCGTGCCCGACAATTAATGCGTGTGGAATGCGATTGGATCAAATAATCAGAACGCGAAGTTTGCAAGGAAAACTCCTTGTCTCCTTCGCGTTCTTTGTATTTCATTTGTTATTATATTTGTTCAGATACATTGAGTCCGCCATACAAACCCTCAAGTTGATAGAAACAATGGGGAGTAATTCGTGAGTGAAGCAGAATTGATTTTCATGATGGGGTCTTACGAAGCCCGATTCCCCACCGATCGATTTTATGCGCTCAATCACATGTGGATGCAACCGGTCGATGATCGAATTCGAGTTGGCTTCACCGCTTATTCCGTGAGACTGCTTCAGGATGTTTACTTCCTCGACTGGGAAGTCGATGCCGGCGTTTCCGTCAAGCCAAAACAGACGATCGGCGAAATTGAAAGCTCGAAAGCAGTTTCTCATCTGACCGCTCCCATTGCAGGGGATGACATCCAGTTCAACGAAGCATTGCTGAATGATCCATCCCTGATCAATACCGATGGGTATGGCTCCGGCTGGCTGTTTTCACTCAAAAGCGAAGCAGAGATGCTCACCGCCGAGGATTATGTCGGTCATCTCGAAGAGGTCTGGAAAGAGACACAACGAGTGATTAAAGGTCAGGTCCAGTAAGGTTGGGTGGCTCGCCCAGAATGAAATGATGGGCGTGGAGATTTCTTAATTCGAGGTCCGTCGCTTTAATCCACTTTGACCGGCGTCAGCACAATCACCATGCGCGTTCTGCGGGGAGGTTGCTTTGCGGCTAGCTCGGGATTGGGCGCGAAAGGTGAATCCGCAACTCCCGATTTCCGTTCCTGTGCGACTCCGTTTTCATCCCAGACCTGTTTTTCGGCTTGATTCAATCCCAGAGCCGTCAATTCTGAATTAGGCACAGGCATAGCCCCATCGCCCGAAGTTGGCTCTCCAGGTTTATAAAATTTCGGGGCCGATTCTTCTGCAGGATTCTCCAACGGAATCAGGTTAACCGTGACCTGATAGGCCAGTGTCTGAGGATCGACAGTATCATCGGAATTTTTGTCTTGAAGTGAAGTGACGAGAGTTTCCGTCCAGGGTTGGCTTGTCGTTACGGGTGCCTCTTTCGTTTCCCCCTCGGGACTATTAAATGGGATTGTTGCAACTGGCGGATTTGAAATCTGTTTTTGATCCTGTGCAGGCTTTGTCAAAGTCCTATCAGGACCAGTGAACTCCTCTGCATTCTGTTGCGGTGCAATGCTTTCCAGCGCTTCACGATTGTCGACAGGGGAATAGAGAAATCGGAGTTGTCGTCCGTTGTTACTGACTAAGAGTTCCTCTCCTGACATTTCGAGTTGATCGAAGCGAAAAGGCTTTTGCAATTCGGCTTCTTTATGAGATAACGCTTCGTCTTCAGATTCTCCAACCATCCCGTTGCCGTAGTAAGCGCGATTGAAAACATTCACCATCAGCGGCAGTGATTCACCCAGAGTACTTTCCGCATTCATCGGCACGACAGAGTAAAAATCATGCGAAAGATGCGGGGCTTCTCCGACGTGAATTTTTTGAACCTGATCGAGAGATTCCAACTGACTTAAAGAGTTGAGAACGCTTTCGGTCGGGGCATCGACATAAAAGGCGATCAACTCCTGCTTGTTCGCAGCTGCTTTCTTCTCGGCTGCAGGCTCTGCAACTTTTGACTGTGGAGCGGAAGTCAGATTATCGACAATGATGCTATCGCCCTTAAATCCATCGCTTTGTCGAATTTCCGATTTTTCCGGGGCTTGAATTTTGGCTCGCTGAAGGGGCTGCTTGCCTGCCATCGCATTGAGCGAATCTTTCGATGGACTCTCCGCAATGTTATTCTGCACCAGCAGCATCTGCACCTGGCCGCAGGTCAGTCGAACATCGACGACACTCAACTCCACGAGGGCGACTTCGCTATCGTTTTCTTTGAGCAGACGGACAAGTTCACCTGTCTGGAGTTTGCGACCCAACTTGGGAGATTCATTCAATCGCGCCAGAATCGAACTTTCCAACTCCGCAGGAATGGGTGGAGGAGGAGGGAGATCAGCAGTGGAAAAGGAAACGCCAGCCATCGATTCCGGTTGAACAGTCGGAGGCTGTATCTCGGTCAACTCAAGGGCATTTTCATTTTCTCTGAGAGATTCCAAACCATTTGAAACGAAATCGTGCGACTCCATTTCAGCGAATGGACTGGAATTCAATTTGAGATCGAAATGATCCTGAGGAGCCTGGGCGATCCCTTTCTTGATTTGAGCAACCGAGCCATCGTACACATCGAAATAGGAGGTGCCACGCGAATGGGAACGGTCTAAATAATCACCGGAAGTGTCCGCCAAACGAACATCATAGGTATTTTCAATAGGCGTAGGTGAAGTCATCGCGACTTGCTCATGGAACTCCTGCTGCTGGAATAAATAGTAGGATCCGAAGCAGAGCATCAGCACGGAAGCCAACCCCCCGGCCAGCCAGCGATTCGACCAGCGAGCGACCGTGGAAAAGGCTTTGACGGTCTGTGTTGTCAGGAATAGCGTCTGACGTTCCAACTGTCTGCGAACAACTTCTGCCATGCCGGCGGGAGCAGGTTCACGGGGTAACTCCCGCAGCAGGTCTCCCAACTGACGGAACTCATTGAACAGGCACTCGTCATCCATATTTTTATCGAGACGGCTCTTCACCGTATCGCGTTCTGCTCCCTCGAGTTCATCATCGAGATAAGCAGAGATCAATTCTTCGTTCAGTTCTTCGTTCATGATACAAACAGTGTGAAGTTCGACTGCCGGAAAGAGAGGACGTACGCTCTCATCTCATTTCCAAAACATATCGAATTGTCAAAAATTAAAACTCCTGATTATTTAAGTGGTTTGGTCCGTCAATGTATGAATTAAGCCTTGGTTGTCGTATTGAGTTGTCCAGGAAATTCCTCGTCAGCCAGTAATCGCGTTAATCGTTCTCGCAGCAAAATGCGGGCACGATAAATGCGACTGCGAATGGTGCCGAGAGGGACATTCAGGATTTCGGCGATTTGCTCATATTTGAAGTCTTCAATTTCTTTCAGGATCAGGACGGTTCGAAATTCTTCCGGCAGGTCCGCTAAAGCTGCCTGGACTTGATTTTGACGCTCCTGCACCTGCAGGTTCTGGCTTGGGTCGGCACTGATTTTATCGGCAGGAAGGTCGATGCGTTCTCGCTCAGTTGGCCTGAGCCCCACTGTTTTAACCCTCTTCTTCCGCTGGCGGCTCATCGCCACATTATACGCCACCCGGAACAGCCAGGAATAAAAGTTCGCATCGCCTCGAAATGTGTCTAATTTGCTCCAGGAGAGCACGAAGGCATCCTGAACCACATCGCGCGCGTCTTCCCGATTGCGAAGGATCTGAAACAGAGCGTTGTAAAGCCTGTCCTGATATCGCGTTACGAGGAGATCAAACGCATGAGTCTGTCCGTCAACCGACTCAGCAATGAGTTCAAGGTCTGTTTTTTTCACGGTACTTGAATTAAAGACGCGAGCGAGTAAAGAAGAGTTCCCGGAATTTGGCCGATTGCCTCGGGAAACATGAGAATAACCAATTTCAGGGCATTCTCGCAGCAGAATGTTGTCGGAAATTCAAATTCGTGAAAATTGATACATTCGTGAATTTTATCGAGCCGAGAGGATTGGACTGGCAAATCCTGGCTATTATTTAGAGTGAGGACTCAGAATGACTTGGCGCGGCATTACCGCACCACATCACCACCAATTGAAGAATTTAACCGCCAAGACGCCAAGGAAAACAAGAAGAGCTTCTAAAGTATTTTTTTGAACCACGAAGGCACGAAGACACAAAGAGATTCAGGAATCTTGAAAATCAATAAAAAAACATGCTGATGGATTTGAGGGAGTATTGTTACAGAACTCTTCGTGTCTTTGTGCCTTCGTGGTAAAAAACCTGCTCAATAAGCACATATCGCACGACAACCCGCTAGAGCGAGCAACAGAAGCAAGGCCGCAAAAGCATTATCAGTTTTACTGACTTCCAGAGCGTCCAGTACTCAAAAACTCAGCGAATTAGCCGCCTGAAAATTCGGGCAAGTAACAAAACTCTGTATCGTTAGTAGCATGGATTGATGGAATCGGTTGTCAGGACAGTTTTTGTGTGATTAAATATTTTTGAACTGCAGGCACCTCAAATCACTCTGTTACTGGCAGAAAGTCGTTCTCATGTCTAAGGATCATTTTATTTCTAAATCCATTGATCTCTATCTTTGCTTTGCGGTTCTTCTTTTGACCGTTTTTTCAACGGTAAAAGCAGCTGATCCACCTGCAGGTTCAAAGCAAATTGTCGGCAGTCGTCCCAATATCGTGTTTATGCTCTCCGACGACATGGGCTGGGCAGAACCCGGTTTCAACGGAGGCGATCCTGAATTGACGCCGAATATCGATCGGCTGCGAAATGATGGGGTCAGCCTGACGCAGTTCTATGCTCATTCGGTTTGTGCACCGACTCGAGCCGCGATTATGACTGGAAAATATGCTTTCCGAACCTGGTCGGACTGGCGATCGGAAGATTTTGGCAAGCCGAGCTATCTGGCAAAGTTAAACCTCACACTCGCCAAGAACGAGCGAGGCGAAGAGACTCGACGCATCCATGCTCTCGATACGAATGAGCGGACGGTCGCTGAGTATCTGCGGGATGTCGGATATTTCACGGCGATCACAGGCAAATGGCATTGCGGCGAATGGTTGCCTGAGCACTTGCCGATGGGACAGGGATTTCTGCATCAATATGGACATTACGCCTGGGGCATCGATTACAACAACTACACCATTCCGCACAACGCACCGGCCCGTTTTGCTGTTTACGACTGGCATCGCAATCAGCAGCCGATTCAGGAACAGGGTTATACAACCGATCTTATCGCCAACGAGGCAACACGCTTGATCGCCGAGCAAAAGCAGGATCGACCGTTCTTCATTTATGTGCCGTTCAATGCGGTCCATGGGCCGATTGAGGAAGTCCCCCGCTACACCGATCAATACCCTGCCCGGCAAGCCGCGTTGAAGTGTCTGGATGATGCAATAGGCCGAATTGTCGCAGCTGTGGACCAGCATGGTTTTGCACAGAACACACTTGTCATCTTTGCCAACGACAATGGCGGCCTAACCGAAGAAATGAACAAGCCCTGGCGAGGCACAAAGAACACCACTTTTGAAGGGGGTGTGCGGGTTCCCTGTGTGATGCGCTGGCCCGGCAAAATTGAACCCGGCACTGAAAACGATGGCATGATGCATGTGGTCGATCTGCTGCCAACATTCCTGACACTTGCCGGCGGACAGCATCCAGTACAATCCCCATTGGATGGAATCGACATGATTCGCATGATTTTCGATCAGGCAAAAAGCCCACGCAATGAAATCATTTTCGAAGTGAGTGGTAGCGTTCGCCTGCCAACAATCCGCCAGGGCGATTTCAAACTGATGGGCGAGATGCTTTACAACATCAAAGAGGACCCGACGGAATCGACGGATATCTCGGCGAAACATCCTGAACTTGTTAAGCAGTTGCAGGCAAAGCTGGCAAAAGCTGGCAAAGAGCGTCCACCGCTTGGAGAAGTGAATACACTGATGGATCCTCCTTTGCCTTATGTGTACGGACAGCAGGAAAATGCGAATGCTCCCCAGTGGGTAAAGGAAGCCGTCGAGAAAGTTCGTGCGACTCAACCGAAAGAATGGGCCGAAGGAGAAACTCCCTGGCCGCAGGCTCCGCAGGGGGCGACCATCATTTATGAGGGGGATGGTCGATAAGTTCAATCTGTTTATTGTGTGGACTCGGACTTCTGTTTTTTGAAAAACTGGAGGCAGCTTCGGAGTCCGGTTTCGAGCTGATCAAGCCATTTCGCGATAATGGGGATCTCCTGAATGATGATCCCAATCCCGATGAAGGCGACAAAGCCCCCCGGGCCTGGCAACCAGCCAATTGCCAGTCCAAACAGGATTAAAAAGAGACCCGATGAAAACGTGAGTAAGCGCCAGAGAATCTGTTGTTTGCCACGCTTTTCTAAACGGTAATCAACGAAATTCTGAAATCTTTGCCCGGGTGGGCCATCGCGAAGAACTTTCAAATCGGTTCTGATTTTTTGCCAATATTTTTTAAACATTATAAAAAGACCCTGAGGGGTAAATGGATTCATGTCATCGTATTTCTGCATACGTGATGTCATGCAAATACCACGCCAGCGAGAAAACGGATGAGTTTTTAGTTCAAATTAAATAATTTGAGACCGCGTTCTGGAGGATAAAGGATCAAAATGATGGGACAAGGTGCATTTTGCATCCCAGAGAAATATACAAACGAGCACACTTCTTTAGTCCTGCGACTCGTAAATCAAGAGCATTGTTCCATAATCATTGCATGATATAATGATGTTTGCTCACCAATTAGAACTTGGATAACCGACAATAACTTTACATGCAATTATTGCGTTTTTTAATTTTAGTAACTCTTTTCAGGAACTTATTGTATGGTGAAAACACCGAGAAACGGATTTACCTTGATCGAATTGTTGGTTGTGATTGCAATCATTGCTATCCTGGTGGCTTTATTGCTTCCCGCGGTTCAGCAGGCACGCGAAGCGGCTCGAAGATCAAGCTGTAAAAACAACCTCAAACAAATGGCGTTGGCACTGCATAACTATCACGATACCCATCGCGTTTTCCCGCCGGGATATGTCATTCAGCGTAATCCGGGAGTAACGACAGATTGTGCAGACGGAAATGGAACCAACTGTTACGGCTGGGGAGCGATGGTTCTTCCCTTTGTCGAACAGGCTGCACTTTATGACCAACTCAAAGGCGAGACAAATAACTTTGCTGCCAATCGCAGTTGGAGTTGCGATGGCGGAATGACTGCCAGAGATGTTGTTCGTCAGGTGTTAACAGCATTTGTCTGCCCATCTGATGCGAAAGGCCCAATCTCAACGACAGCTAATGCGTCCGGAAACTGTGCTGCCAAGAGCAACTATATCGGAGTCGCCGGTGGCAACTGGGGCAGTGCCTGCAACAATGCCGATGGCATGTTCTATGGTAACAGCGATACACGCATGCGGGATGTCACCGATGGGACTTCCAACACGTTAATGGTTGGTGAACGGGAAGCGAAAACGAACACCGCTCGTCGTGATGGTATCTGGATTGGAACAAACGGATCGAAACCGAGTTGGGACAACAGTATCGGACACGGGTATGCCTTGGGAGTGACCGGCAGTAGTTCAGCCACAACTCGCGAACGAACGAAAATCAACTATCAGGGAACATCTGCGAATGTCGCATTCTCCAGTTTACATAAAGGGGGAGCTCAATTCGCATTAGCAGATGGCAGTATCCGATTCCTTTCTGAAAATATCGATCAGGGAACCTTTCGCTGGTTAGGTCAGAAAGATGACGGCAATGTCATCGGCGAATTTTAATCGTCTTACTGTTTGAGAACACGAAGAACAAAGTCCGTCAGTCTCTTAAGGCTGACGGACTTTTTAATGGGTGAGGCGTGAGTCAACTTGTCTTGAGTGATGTTTCCAATTGTTGAACCATTCCTTTTTGCAGTTTCGCAACTCGCTCCCGAGCAGCCTCCGCTTTTTCTTTTGCCAGGGCTGGATTCTTCGCCACGGCCAGAACGGTTTCTGCAACTCGATTTCGATCGGCTTCGACATCCATATTGAACAACCAGTCGTTCAGACCGATGTCGTTCCACATGAACCCTTTGCTTGTCTGCTCAGCAAAACGGCAGACGATAGCCGGGATTCCATTTCCGATGCACATAATCGGCGAGTGCATTTCCATGCCGAATAAGCCAGCAGAGAGCCGATACGTGCTGATCGCTTCGTCCGTCAACCAGTAGTTTTCCCGCCACACAACCCGCTTGCGGATATCCGGAGTCAGTTTGTCGTAGATGTTGTCCTTACCAACTTCCATCTGCGACATATCTTCTGGACAGAGCAAGATTTTTTTGTCGGTTTGGGTGACGACCGCCTGAATTGCTTCGATAAGAGGGGCATGATCCTGAGCTTTCATCTCCTCATTCCGCTGATGCCGCTCGGCATCGAACGGACGGTCTTTGATCTTCCAATAAGGTGTATATCGCAGTCGAGGGATACAGCACAGGAACTGACCCGGCTCCAATTGATGAGTCTGCAGGAACTCACGAGCCGCTTTTTCGTTTTCGATATCGACGGCAAACGCACCATCCGGTCCGAATTCCATCACAGGACAATTGACTCCCTGTTCCCGACAATACTTGAGCGAGACGGAATCGCGAAAGAAGACAAACTCGGCTGAGCTCAACAGTATTTTCAGGTCCTCAGAGACACTGCCGATGGTGATACCGAAGACTCCGTAGGGTTTGCCGGTTTCATCCTTCCAGCGTTGAACATCTTTCTGAGCGACCAGTGAAGGTCCGGAGCCGTGGAGCAGAAAATCGTAACTGGAAAGCGTTTGATCGAGCTCTTTGCCCCGTTGAACGATTTTGAGTTTGGGGAACCGCTTCTCCAGCAGTTCACGCACACCGTTACGAACATCGCTCGCCCAGAGAGTGATGTTGGCTTCAGGAAGATATTTCTCCAGCAATGCCAGCACGCCAGGCGTGTGGGCAATGTCGCCAATATTGACGGTTTGCCAGGATGATCTCAATAAAATATTCGGCTGCTTTTCGCCAGCAGCCAGACGGATATTTGCACAAAGGGCAGCCCCGAGGCTGGTGGCCAGAAATGTTCGACGTTGCATGATTGATCTTTATTGGTTGAAGAAGTGACTATTAAGTACGAATTCAAGAACCTTCATTATGTCAGAATTCATTCCTGTTATCGAGGAAGATTTTCAATTCCAATGACATGGCGAATGATTACCGGTCTTCTTTTTTCTCCAGTCGCGATTGAATCTCTGCGACTTGAGACTGCAACTGAGCAATCATTGTCCAGAGCATATCGTGTCTCGCCTTTTTTAGAGCAGGACGATATTTATAGGAATAGATGCCACTGAACCAGATAGCCGCCAGAAGGGAAACAATTCCAACGCCGCTCCACAAGGGGGGAACCCAACTAATGCGCGTCAGTTGGAAGGCTTCAATGACCAGAACCGCAGGAAAACAACTCGCAAAAATCCCCATGCACCAGTACATGGCATGTTGATAAGTGCGTCCCCGTTGTTCGAGTTGCTGGATATTTTTTTGCAGGTTCATGCGAAACTCCTCGTAGTTGAAGGATTGATTCTCGGTATCCTGTGCCAGTAAATGATCCCGATTGATTTTTTGAGGACGATCATCAGCCATTGTATTCCTCCTCAATCACTTTTCTCATTTCCAGACGGGCGTAATGCAATCGTGATTTGACTGTGCCAATTGATGTCGAGATAATTTCTGAAATCTCCTGAAGGCTCAGGTCTTCCAGGAAACGGAGCGTTAAAACTTCCCGATGCGGCAGCGAAAGTTGTTCAAGAACTCGATGAACAAGTTCCGCATTTTCCAGCTGTTCGAATCCCTGTTCCATTTCAGATTCCGTGATTGATCCGTTCTGAACCTGATAGAACGCCGCTGCGGTCTGACGATCCCGTTTCCTTAAATAGCTGACAGCTCGATTGTGCGCGATCTTATACAACCAGACCCGAAACGCTTCCGGAGCATTTAATCCCGGAAGTTTTTGATAGACGTTCAGCCAGATCTCCTGCATTAAATCAGCAGAATCAGCTGAGGCTCCGGTGAATCTCTGCAAATAATAAAAGAGTCGACGTTCGTAGGTTTGAACCAGTTGTTGGAATGCGACTGAGTTTCGAGACTGAGCCTGCAGAACCAGCAATTGTTCCTGAATTTGCTGAAGGTTCTGTAAACTCATCTCAAAGACCCACTTTCAATGTTCGAATTCACCAGCCGATAATTATAAGCCGCTTGAGTTCACATAAAGGTTCATTGGCAAATCCGAACTTTGAGTAAAAAGACAGGAATTTTATGACCGCATTAAGTGAGTTTAGCAACAAGCAGAAGCTGGTCGCACTGGCGATCAAGCAGATTTCCACGGTCTGATTTTCATGTTCATTCATCGCAAGACCCGCATTGAATGCTGACGCAAACCCCACAAACACTTGGCAGTAGGATGTTCAATATTGTGAATTTGTTTGATTATGGCGAGCATTGAAGAGAGCCAATCATCAGAAGACATGAATTTACGGATCGTCCGTGGGATAATGCTCCACAGTGTGATCAACTTTTGGAGCAATTTGAACGTGGAGAAGTGGGTACGGTCGTTGCAAACACGGCTTACGATTCCAAATAAATTCGCAAGTCTGGCAATAAGCTCAAAGCGAAAATTTACATGTCCATACGGTCTAATGGTTTCATCAGATCGAACTTCATTGATCATTACTGATTCCTCGAACCTGGATCGATTCAATACTGTCCTATTCACAATCAAGTGAGTATGATATGAAATAGCCGTGTGAGTCGGCATATTTGATCGAAATCCCCCCAGAGTGAATCCGCCGTTATGCGAAGTGAATCTGAAGTTCCGTTTACAGACAATCCCTTTTCCATTCCGATTGCCGACCGTGTCAAACGGTTGCCGCCGTATCTGTTTGGAAAGATCAATAAACTCAAATATGAGAAACGCGTCGCCGGTGTCGATGTCATCGACCTGGGGATGGGGAATCCGACCGATCCTCCCGATCCGCTCATCATTGAGAAAATGACCGAAGCACTCAGCGATCCGAAAAACCATCGCTATTCGGTATCCAACGGCATCGCCAATTTGCGAAAAGAAGTCGCCACCCGTTACTTCAAAAAGTACGGCGTCCGGCTCGATCCCGATACCGAAGTCGTCACCTGTATCGGCTCCAAAGAAGGTTTCAGCCACCTGTGTCTGGCCTTGATGGGCCCCGGCGATACCGCAATTGTGCCAGCTCCTTATTTCCCGATTCACGTTTACGCCGTCGCTCTGGCAGCCGGAAATGTGATTTCGCTCGACTGTCGTGAGCCAGATAAGTTCCTCTCGAACATTGCCTATACCTGTCAGCATCTGTATCCGAAGCCGAAGCTGGTCATCGTCAACTTCCCGCACAATCCCAGCACGACATGTGTCGAGCAGGATTTTTATGACGAGCTGGTCAAACTGGCCAAGCGTTACGAATTCCTCGTCATTTCCGATTTCGCCTACGCAGACATCTGTTTCGACGGCTACAAAGCTCCCAGCTTTTTGTCCTCGAAAGGGGCGATTGATGTTGGTGTCGAATTTACGACAATGAGTAAAGGCTACAGCATGGCGGGCTGGCGTGTCGGATTCTGTACCGGAAATCAGGAAATGGTCCGGGCACTGGCGACCATCAAAGGTTACTACGATTACGGCTTATTCCAGCCGACACAAATTGCCGCGATTGTCGCGATGCGTCATTGTGAAGCGGCCGTCGAAAGTGTCGCTGATGAATATCAGGTCCGCCGCGATGTATTGTGTGATGGTCTCGAACGCATTGGCTGGGAACTGGAACGCCCGAAAGGGACGATGTTCGTCTGGGCAAAAATTCCAGAACCGTGGGCAAAAATGGGCTCGATCGACTTCGCGATGAAACTGCTTGATGAAGGCGGAGTCGCCGTCAGCCCGGGGCGTGGCTTCGGTGAAGATGGCGAAGGTTATCTGCGACTGGCGATCGTCGAGAATGTCCAACGACTGCGACAAGCCGTTCGGCAGATTGATCGCTGTTTGAATAAATCAGCGGTGACAGCCGAGAGTTAATCAAGTAGTCTGAAATGGCATTCGACGTGTGCCACTGCTGGCTTGCCAAGCAGTGTTTTATTCGACTTATTACTGAAGTTTTGCAAAACCTCACTTACAAGCACGAAGCGCAAGCGAGTGAGTCTATTCCAAGATAAATTTGAAAACCAACGGGTGGCTGGGGTCGGAGCAAAGCGTAGCCCCCAGAATGAATAATGGGTGGCGGGGGTCGCACAAGGATCGTGACAATACCCGTGCCTTGACTGGCACGGCTCGCCTGATCAGGGCAAATCTGCAGGAGAAATCATGAAATTCGTGTGCTGGGTGATTCTGATGGTCGGCTGTTTGTCGATCATCCCGGAATCCCCGGCTCAGGAACGGGAATTCGTGATCGTCAATCAGGATGATTCCGAGCACCGCTACTTCGAATCCCTCCGCCAAAGACGCCTGTTTGCCCTGGCAGAACTCCTGTGTCAACGCGCGTTGAATGACCCGGCCATTCGTCCTCCGTTTGAATTGCTGTATCGCATCGAACTGGCACGCACGTTTCGAGATCACGCCCAGACCGTCCCCCTGAATGATTCAAAAAGTTTGTGGGAGCAGGCGTTTCAAGCGGTCAATATCGATAAGTTATATGCAGATCGCTATCAGGCGGAAGTGGCATTGCTGGAAGCTTCTCGGGTCGAACAGTTGTTCTGGGTTCTCCAGCTCAATCCGGCGAATACCGAACTGCGTCAGCAATTCGAGAAGTTATCAGCCTCGGCGATTCAACAACTCCAGAAAGCACTCACGGCCAGCAAAGCCTTGTCCGGTGCGGAAACTATCGCACCTGAAGTGACGACGGATGAGATTCAACTGGCCCTTGGGCGATGTTATCTGCGAATTGCAGACTGGAATTCTTCCAATGCATCGATCCGGACACGATATTTGAGCCTGAGTAAATCTTCTCTGAAAGAAGTTCATCGTTCGATTCTTTCGCAGGAGTATTATCTGGATGCTCAACTCCTGCTGCTGACTGGGTACAGACTGGGCAGGCAATCGGAAGAATTCAATAAAACAGCCGCTGCAATTCTCTCCGGCTCAACGAGTTCGATTCTGGAACAACGGGTCGCGGAAGAACGCGTTCGCTATCTGATTGATCAGGCTCAGTATTCCGAGGCGGCGACGCTGATTAATGAACTCGCAAAAAAACAGAACCCCTTATCCACTCGCTTGCGGGGCTTACGCTTGAAAGCTTTGGCAGAATTATCGGTGCAGGTTCGTCTCAAAGGGGATGAGGAACTCGCGAATAAATTGGTCGAGGAAGTTCGGTTGCGAACCTCTCAACTGGCAGCCGAAGGGCAGGCGTTTGAAGCTCAGCTGGCTTCCCGATACTTGAGCGACGCCGTCGCCGTGCAGACCTTTGGTCCGGAGTTAGCCGCTCTGGTGAATCAGGCACGGACTGCAGTTCGAGATGGCGATTTTACGACAGCCCGTCAAACTTATGAAGCCGCCATCCTGTCCGCTCAAAATTCCGGACGCTGGGAGCAACTGATCCAACTCGCCCGCGAAGTGGCGGAGGTCTACTTCCGTGGACAACATTACTCAGAAGCAGCCACTCAGCTGAATTCGATCTGGATGAGTTCCCCCAATTTCCCTGGGATGGATCAGATCCATCTGCTTTGGATCACGAGTCTCGAAAAAGTCTACTCGGCTCAACCAACTCTGGAGAAACTGAATGCTTATGCAAATGCTTTGGCGGATCACTTACAGAGATATTCTCAACGGGAAACAGCTCTCGATGTCCGCTGGCGACTGGCCGAGTTGACCTTTGCCCGGCGTCAGTTTGCAGACGCGATTGTCGAATACCGTCAGATTCCCTCAACGCATTCTCGCTATTTTGATGCCCAGAATCGCATCTTTCAGTGTTACGATTATTTATTGAAAACTCAGGAAGCTGAAAATCGAGAATTGCTGAGCGATGTCGTCAGTCTGGCGAATCGTTTTCTCACTTCCGTCGAATGGCAGAGAGTCGAAACTGCTTCCCAAGTCGAAGCGATCCTGCAGGCCTGTCAGTTTTTGCTCAACTTTGAAACCGGATTGCATCAAAGTCTTCCAGAAACATTTCGTGAGTTACAAGCTCTCTTTACAGACCTCAAAAATAGCGATGCCCGATTTCAGGTGGAGCCCGAATTACTGGCGAAGTGGAATCGATCACTCACGATCAATCGTGGAATTCTGCTGGTTCAGCTGGGGCGCTCACAGGAAGCCTTTCAGTTATTTGAAGGGGCAGATTCCCTTACGAACACTCAGCAGGAAGCGATGTTTCTGCTCGAACAACTCGCAGAGATCGAATCAGCCGACTCTCAAACCGAACAGATCCTCGGCTCGATCAGCCTGCGCGTGATAGCTCGCTTGAAATTGATGACAACGAGCCTCACTCCTCAACAGGCCAATACTCTGAAACGCTATGAAGCCGAAGCGTACTACAAAATTGGCCGGCTCAGTAAAGCGATTCCAATTTATCAGGAACTGGTCCAGGACTTACCCGTCAACGACCCACTCGTCGCCCGCCTGACCGCCTTGCTGGTCGAATGCAATAATCAGGAATGTCTTGAAGCGTTATACACACTCTGGAAAAAGAAAGCCGCGACGACCCGCCAGGGAGAACTCAACTGGCATCGCGCCCGCTACGAACTGGCTAACGCCTGCCTGAGAACCGGAAGAATCGAAGAAGCAAAAAAAATCGTCTCCGTAACCACACTCCTCTACCCCGACGCCGGCAGCGCGGAATTGAAACAGAGATATGCGGAATTATCACGGCTTTTGAAGAATGCAAAATGAAATACAAGAGCAGGGTGGCCCCGTAAGATTCTGCCTGGACAACTCACTTTCAATCTGAAAACCTCATATGAACGTCGTACACCCAAATAGCGGAGCTATCTAGGCCACCAGCCGAGGGCCACGCGAGACGCACTGTCAAGGATGAATGCTATGCGAATAGTCGTGGGATGTTGGCTGATTGTTTTAGCTGCACTTGTTGGATGCGAATCCGACGTACCGATTGGGTCAGGTTTTGAGCACTCTACGTTGCAGGGCTCAAACCAGCATGAATCTGACTTATTCATCGAATCAAACAACTATCCACAGGAGTTTGGTTTTGGAGGAAGCAAAGGTGCGTTCCTCGATTCGCTCGTAACACTCGATGGTGTTTTAAAAGGAGAGTCAGTCGATGACAAATCGGGCGTAAACTATAATCAGAGTCCGCGAAAGGGGCCGGAACCTATTACCCTCGTCGTCGATCACACATCGATATCAGTCCTTGCGGCCGACAAAGAAATTGCGCAGTGGCTCATACAGCAATCTGGTAAGCGGGTTCGACTTAAGGGTAACCGGTTTTCAGTCGTCGTACACGGAAAAGGGCCAACGAGTGGACAGGCGGGATACCGTGGGCCGACTCCCAGTCATCGACTCGATATCATCACGGTTTACGAATGTCAGTTAATATTGGAATGACTACAGGCGACGGGTAGCGTGTCTATGATGGGAATAAGCAATACACCGCAGGATAGCCCCGTAAGATTCTTCTTGGACAACTCACGCTCAATCAGAAAGCCTCTTATGGTCTTCGTCCACCCAGATAGCGGAGCTATCTGGGCCACCCGCGACCATTAGTAATGTATTATTCTTCGTAAAACAGAAGTCATTTTCTGACCATCAATTAGTTAGCATAAAAAATGCACAATACATGGCCACCGAAGCTAGATCGATTAAGTTCAGAACTACTTCTCAACGAGTTTGAGTCAGCTGTAGTTTTCTCCACAGACCATTGGCAAAACGCAGAGTTGGAACTTGACGGCGGCAAATTGGGAATTGTCATACAACTCACAGAGGGGAACTATAACCAGGAAGCACGTAGCCGAATTCGAGACGTTCTAAGGCATCTCCCTGTGATGGATAATAGAATACTTCAATCATGCATTGATGAGCAGAGAAGGTCAGGACACCATGGTCGAAATTACCAGAATTCACTTATGCTTGTCACGATTACTGACAACATCAAGGTAACTCTGTGGTATGTTGGTACGGGGGTGAACACTGAATGGGATGAAAGTTTCTTTAAAGACGAAAACGGAAACTGGATCTACGTTGAACGCGGGTAGCCCTCAGGGTGGCCCAACCGACAAAGTCGGTCGGACCACCCGTGAACCTTCAATGGGAGGATTCGTTTTTTTGTTTGGCTCATACTTTTTACCTGTCCGCTTTTCAATTCTGGCAATAATTTCCAAGCGACGCTTCTCGATCGTCTTTGCCAGTTCCTGCTCTAATTCCTCGAGATTCTCCTCTTCTTCTGGCAGCAGCTGAATTTCAGGATTAAATTGATATGATTTAAGCCTCAATTCCCTTGCGGAGGCTTCAAAATCCAGTCCTGCAGTTTGGAGTTGCTTTTTTAGCTGCAATAGATCTTTTTGAGCTTGTTCGGAATATATCTCAAATTTACTTATAATTCTCCACTCAACCTTTACAGCATAATTTCCATGCCCATTATTATAGGAAATTGTGGGATCTGCTCCTAACTCCAATAATAACAGAGCTATATCAAAGCGATCATCCTGGATTGCTACAGCCAATGCAGTGTTACTGTAAGACTTGTAAACCAAATCCAAATCGGCACCAGCTGCAGCGATCATCTTCACCCGTTCGAGTTTGTCGGGTGTCCAAGGATAGAAGATTGCCGAAACAATTGGAGGCATATGGCGAGCACTCAATAAATCGGGATCAGCACCATGCTTAAGCATGAGTTTCAAATACTCGATTGTGAATCGCTGACTAGAAGCATAGTAAATTAATGGATCATCTTTTACAAAAAGCCCACCAACTGGTGGATCGTTATAACGTACAGAATTTGTCAATCGGACATTTGGATCCGCCTCGTTTTCAAGGAGAATTTTAAACGCGTCGAGGTTTTCCTGTCCATAAGCCCAAATCAGCGGCGTTACACCCGCTGCTCCTGCAGTGTTGACATCAACGCCAGAGGCGATCAATCGTTTGGCTTCAACAATGTCTTTCTCCTGAATTGCCCGACACAGCTGGCGAGTTCCACCCTCTTCAAAAAGGTCTAAATTGAACCTGGGTGAAGGGGGAGTCGCTTCTTCTGACAAAGCTACGCATGAAAAATCATTCAGGAATGTGAGCCCACATGAAGCCAGCATGATGAAACAGGCAAAATATTTTAAGGACATTCGCTTCCGTTCCCTTCGACAACTCAGTTTACGTGACAAATTGGACGAAATCCCTAATGCGGCATGTGTGAAATCAACTGTTCAATGAGCAGTGATCATTGTGACAGAAATACACGATCATGACACAGCAACTCTATACCTGGAGGGTGGCCCCGATAGCTCCGTTATCTGGGTGGACGAAGTCTATAAGAGGCGTTCCGATTGAGAGTGAGTTGTACAAGAAGTGTCTTACGGGACCACCCCGGGTTATTTCGTCGATTGAATTACAAAACCTCTTGTGACTTTGTCACCCCGGTAGCTGCTTTGCATCAACCGGCGCTACCCGTTGGTGCCACCCAGGGGGGGGATTTCATGAAAATACTGCGTCGAATTATGCTTGCCCTGTTTCGCGATGCAGGCATGGCACTGGGTGTTGCGTGGCACCGGTTAGCCGTTTGATGATTTGTTTTCGGTTTGTTCTTCGGGGTGTTGTTGATCGTATTCGTCCATGAGGACGGATGGGCAGGTTTCTTCCTGTTCGCATTGTTTGCAGATGACGCGGATCAGGTCGGTACTTCCGAGTTTCAAGTGGTTCTTCTCACACAGTTGGTACAGTTCCTTGAGGTGGGTGCAGACCATGATTGTCTCCTTTGTCGTGTTGTTGATGAGATTGATCGATTCCTGGATATTGCTGCAGTTTGCAGATTATTGTAGCGGCTCTTTGATGGTTTGAGCACTCTATTTCCAGTCAAATACCCGCTACCCATTCCTGGAAGCGGCTCTAATTCCCATACTGTGTGCGGTGTCGTCAGGTGCGTCAAGTCGCATTTTTATTCGCGTCTTCTTAATAAGAAGAGTGGTTTCTCTGATGATCTGGAGTCCATGGGAGGGTTTCAGGTTGATTGTGAGTTGTTTGAGAAGGATGTTGCGGCTGCGCCGCCCTGAAAGAATCTTTCGGGGCTATCCGAGGCGGGGGGATTTCAAGAGAGAGCGACGTCGAATCATGCTTGCCATGCTCAGTTTTTCAACGTTCTGGGGGCTTCGCTGCGCTACGACCCCAGCCACCAGAAGGAAGGCAGGCAGGAGCCTGCCCTACTTGACTACTCGTTGTGTGGGTCGGTCTGGGAGAGTTTATTGGTTGATTGTTATCTGATATTTTGAGTTGGTGCTGTCTCTATGATAGAGATGTGAACTTGCCGCGAAAATTCTCAAAGGTCGATGAATGTCTGTCACTCCCATTCGAATTGCCATGCATGGTGTTACAGGTCGCATGGGGACGAACCAGCATCTCATGCGGTCGATTCTTCCCATTATGAAGCAGGGAGGCGTTAAACTTTCGACGGGTCAATGGCAACCGATTGAACCGATTCTGGTTGGTCGGGATGCTGTCAAGTTGAAGCATCTGGGAGAAACTGTTGCGATCGAGGAGATTGGGCGTGCAGTCGAGTTTACTACGGATTTTGAATCCATTCTGGATGATTCGAGAATCGATGTGATTTTTGATGCGGCCAGTACGAATATGCGTCCTGAAATTTTGAAAGCGGCGATGGAGCGGGGGAAGGCTGTTTATTGTGAAAAACCGATCGCTGTGCATGAGAGAGAGGCTGGCGAACTGGTTGCGATTGCTGAAAAAACGGGGGTGAAGAATGGTGTGGTTCAGGATAAATTATGGCTGCCCGGCATTTGCAAGTTGAGAACGCTGCGTGATCAGGGTTTTTTCGGGAAGATTCTGGGCGTTCGCGCGGAGTTCGGTTATTGGGTGTTTTCCGGACATGCTCCGGATCAGCCGCCTCAGCGACCTTCCTGGAATTATCGCAGTGAGGATGGGGGAGGCATGATGACCGATATGTTTTGTCATTGGGATTACCTGATCAATGATTTGTTTGGTCCGATCGATCGTGTGCTGGCTCATAAGACGACTGACATTGCAGAGCGGATTGATGAGTCTGGCGAGCCCTATCTGTGCACTGCTGATGATTCTGCCTATGCGATTTTCGTGTTGAAGAATGGACTGACGTGTCAGTTTAACAGTTCCTGGTCAACCCGAGTTCGTCGCGACGACTTATTAACGATTCAGGTTGATGGAACTGAGGGATCAGCAGTTGCGGGATTGAGAGACTGCTGGGTTCAAAGCCTGTCTGCAACTCCTCGGCCTATCTGGAATCCTGATGTTCCGCAGCCGATTCAATTTTATGACAACTGGCAAAAATTGCCGAACCCAACCGATTATGAAAACGCTTTCAAAGTCCAGTGGGAACTGTTCATTCGACACTGCGTTGAGGATACTGAATTCCCCTGGACGATATCATCGGCAGCTGCGGGGGTTCGGTTAGCTGAGGCGGGTGCGATTTCTGCGAGAGAAAAAATCTGGGTGACACTTTGATCGACGAGCTTCCTGTATTCGTTTTTGTTGATCAATATCCGTTCATTTGTTGAAGTCATTCGTGCCAGACGACATACTGATGGTCTCGAAAGTTAATGTGTCAGAAAGTGGAGTCGGGTAATGGTTTCAATGAATTCGAAAAAAGTTGTGCCTGTGTGGAGTCGAATTGTCTTCCTGGTTTTGCTGATGTTGGGGCTGAATGATTCGGCTTCTGTATTCGCAGCGGATCTGGATGCGAAGTGGGAGTTGAAGCCGGGTGATCGGGTGGTGATGCTTGGGAGCACGTTTATTGAGCGGGAGAATACGCAGGGCGTGCTTGAGCTTTCGTTGCGGCTGGCGTCTCCGGAAACGAAATTTACGGTGAGGAATCTGGGCTGGTCGGGGGATAATGTTCTTGGGGAATCGCGGGCGTATTTTGGGCCGGTGGATCAGGGTTACCAGCATATTCTGGAATATGTGCAACTGACGAATCCCACTGTGCTGATTGTGAGTTATGGGCATAATGCCGCTTTTAATGGCGAAGAACGTCTCGATGAATTTGTGACGAATTACGAACGGTTGCTCAAGGATGTTGCTGCTGAGAATCGTCGAATGATTGTGCTGGGGCCGACGCCTCTGGAGCCGGTGGTTCGCTCAGCTGAGGTTGTGAAATCGCAAAATGAAACTCGTAAGAAATATGGTCAGGCGATTGAACAGATGTGTGCAAGTCAGGGATATGTGTATGTGGACATGCTTGAGCCGATGCAGCAGGTTCAGAAAAAGTTGAAACTGAATTCGCTGACGGAGAATGGTGTGCATCTGGATCGTGCGGGCTATATTGCTGCTGGTGAAGTACTTGCCAATTCGCTGGGGCAGAGCTTTATTAAAGAGGGTGAATCGATTCTACAGGATTCTCAATTTGCTGCTGAGGCGGCTCCGGTTTATGAGAAGATCCTCTGGAAGAATGAGCTTTTCTTTCATCGTTTTCGTCCGCAGAACGAAACTTATCTCCGTGGTTTCAGAAAGCATGAGCAGGGTCAGAATGCGAAAGAGATTCTGGAATTTGAGCCTTTGATTGAGGAGCAGGATCAGAAGTTGCAGGCTGAGGCAAGCAAGGTTTTGAAGAACTGGACTCGATGAAGTTTTCTGGGATTGGCCTTGGCAAAGTATTGGGTTGAGAACAGGTATGATTGCCGGTATCGCATTGGGTGGGAATCTTGGGGATACCGCTCAAATTATTCAGGCTGTGATTGAACAGCTTGATGCTTACGAATCGATTTCCGTTCTGAAGTTAAGTTCATTATACGAGACAACTCCGATGGGAGCGGAAGCCGGGAGTCGTTTTCTGAACGGTGCGGTGTTGATTGAGACATCGTTACAGCCGATTGAGTTGCTCGATGTTTGCCAGGAAATTGAAGCAGGCTGTGGGCGAACACGGGAGATTCATTGGGGGCCGCGGACGATTGATTTGGATCTGGTTTTTTGTGATCAGATTGTTCTGCAATCCGAACGATTGGTTTTACCTCATCCGGCTTGCTGGTATCGTCGATTTGTGCTCGATCCTCTGTGTGATGTTGCGGGGGAGTACGTGCATCCTGTTTTTGGGAAGACATTTGCGGAGTTACGGGTTCGATTGCTGGTGCGTCCGCTCAGTGTGGACATGAGCCGGCTTGATATATCGCGACAAGAGGTTTTGCTGGAGACGCTAGGGAAAGAATTTGATGACGATCAACTGGAGTTGATTACAGAAGGTGAGTGTCGTTCCTATGTAGCGACGTGGGTGTTACTTGAACACGAGAATGAGCCGGGAGTTCGCGATGCGGGGGGAGTTACTGAGCAGGAGTTGTCCGGGGCATTTGAGGTCTCGATGTTCGATGTGATTCAGGCTGGACTGGATGAACCGAAACTGGTTGGTTAAATGAAGAACATCGCACACAATAAGTGTATGCGATGTTCGTGGGTTCCTGCGTAATTCAGAGATTACCGTAAAAATTAGTTGGTGATCAGGAAGTTGTTGTTATTGGCAACTGGCATTAAAGCCAAACCCTGATGTCCAGAGATATTCGGGCTGCTGGCTTTGCCGCCGAATGAGTAGATGAGTCCGACGGAAACATTCCACTGCTCTTCGGCAGATCCTGTCAGGCCACCAGAAGAACCTGGTGCGACGTAGCCGAAGTTTCCGTAGAGTGACAGGTAATCATTCAGAGGAGAAGTGTTGAGCATACCGAACTGCCAGCTGGCGATGTCGGCACCGTCGAACGTCCCGATGTACATAGAACTGTTTCCACCAAATTCCCATTGATGTTTGAAGTATGCGTTCCATTGGTTCATGGCGTGCACCTGGGTGTTGATCGGAGCGCCTACACTGCTGATTCCCACGGTATCATTTGCGGTACGGAACGTGCCATTCATGCCGACTTCGTTATGACAGTTCAATGCATAACCTAACTGCCAGCGGAATTGATGCAGAACGATTTCATCAGCTGTCCAGCCGTATTCGTCGCCGTAGAAGTGATCTGAAACGATACCCCAGCTGACCCGGTCGCCACAGCAAACATCACTGCGTTTGTAGAGACCGTAAGTCAAAAAACCCTGCTGTTGCAGAGTTCCGGCTTCCGGTGGATTATCAATTGTTCGCCCTTTCCAGTCGTAGGCTCCGTAGCTGGCACCAACCTGGGCGCGGATTCGTGTGCTATCCCAGCCGTAAGTTGTGTTGAATCCGGCGACAGTTCCGAAGCTGTTGGCTGTCGCGAATGGAAGCGGATTGAACAGAGCAAATCGACCATCGCCGAATGAGCGAAATGCGTCTGCTCCCACCCAGACTTCAGTGTTTTCCAACCAGCTCATTCTGCCTGTACAGTCTGAGCCTGCACAGGGGGAATTGTATCCGCAGGTGACTGGAGTCAGTTGTTCGGAGTATGTGGTTTGGACAAATTGATCTTCACTGTTAGTCTGGGTTGTGGGTGTTTTCACAATCGCTTCCAGATAAGGTTTTTCAACAGTGTTGACGAAGAGAGATTGTTCTTCCCCGTTTTGGTTCAGGCTGAGCCATTCGACGGAACCGGCTTGAGCCGAACTGGCTGCGGCTAATACAGAGAGGCTCAAGGCTGAGCATTTCAGGAGCGACTTGATCATGTCAGGACTTCCTTGTGAAAGAGAATTAGATTGAATCCCATTCAGGATTAGTTTGAGTTTGCCTGACGGTTCTCACTCTGAACTCGCTTTAATTTCTCAAAGAAGTTCCCAGGCCCCGCGGCAACGAACAAAATGAAACATGTCAAATTAATAGATCGGAGTTTCGTAAAATATTTTGGGACTTAATTCTGTACAGTAGAAAAAGCCTGAATACTGCCATTTCAGATACAGGCATATTTTTCATTACAGGTGTTACAGCTGGAGTTGATGTAAGGGAAAAGACCGTATGTTTTGCCTTGAATTGGCCATAATGTTGGCAGCTTCGCTCAAATCATTACATCTGATTGAAACGGTCTAAATCGCAGAACCTGCAAAAACGAGATCATCGGCTTTGAACAACGTTGCTGACCATTGAAAACATTGAGACTCTGGCTTGATGTTTTCGAGCAGATCACGCATTCTGTTCTGATGGCTGGATTATTTGATAAATCGGAACAGAAGAATCGTGAGCGTGTGCAGCCGCTGGCGGCGCGGATGAGGCCTCGTTTGCTCGATGAATTTGCGGGGCAGGATCATTTTCTGGCCGAAGGGAAGCTGCTGCGTCGGTTGCTCAAGGCGAATCGGATCAGTTCGCTGATTTTCTATGGTCCTCCCGGAACAGGGAAAACGACGCTGGCTCATTTGATTGCCCGGCAAACGGAATCGAAGTTCTTTTCCCTGAATGCCGCTTCCTGTGGGGTGAAGGATGTTCGTGCGGTTCTGCAGCAGGCGGATAATGAACTGGCCGCTTCGGGGCGTCGAACGATTCTGTTTGTCGATGAACTGCATCACTTCAGTAAGACTCAGCAGGATGTTCTGTTGCCCGATCTTGAAAAGGGGACGGTCATTTTTATTGGGGCGACGACCGATAATCCGTTCTTTGCGCTGGTGGCTCCGTTGTTGAGTCGGAGTCAGATTTTTGAATTTGAGCCTCTCAGTTCGACCGATTTGATTTCGCAACTTCAGCGGGCGATGTCGGATGCAGAGCGAGGTCTCGGGTCAACTGAAGTGACTGTGACTGATGAAGCGTTTGAGTTTCTGGCGAAAGGAGCAGATGGTGATGTTCGTCGGGCTTTGAATGCTCTGGAAGTCGCGGTGCTTTCGGTGACCGATTACCCAGTAGAGGAAAAGATTGTCACGCTGGAAGTGGCGGAGGAATCGCTGCAGCAGAAATCGATTCGATATGATCGAGCAGGCGATGAACATTATGATGCCGCCAGTGCGCTGATCAAAAGCATTCGTGGTTCGGATCCCGATGCGGCGATTTACTGGATGGCACGTATGCTCGATGCGGGAGAGCCTCCCCGTTTTATCGCCCGACGGCTCATGATTTCGGCTTCGGAAGATATTGGCAATGCCGATCCGCATGGATTGGTGATCGCGACGGCAGCTGCTCAGTCGACTGAGATGGTCGGGATGCCGGAGTGCCGGATTATGCTGGCTCAAGCCTGCACGTATCTGGCTTGTGCACCCAAGTCGAATGCGGCTTACGTTGCCATCAATGAGGCTCTGCACGATTTGAAAACAGAGGAAGTACTGCCTGTGCCGAGGCATTTGAAGGATCGACACTATCAGGGAGCGAAGCAACTTGGACATGGAGATGATTATCAATATCCACACAATGCGGAAGCCGGCTGGGTAGATCAGGATTATCTGGGAGTCGATCGGACGTATTATCGCCCTGTCAATCGAGGGTATGAAGCGAAAATACTTGCTCGACTGGAAGCGTTGCGATCTACGCAAATAGTTTCTGAAGAAAACTCTTAAAAGTTACTCTAAGCTACGATTCTTTAAAGAGGCAGGGAGATTACTCCAGCAGTTCCAGCAGATATTTTCCGTACTGACCGGAAGCCAATGGTTCGGCGAGTTTTGCGAGTTCAGCTTTTGTGATGTAGCCCATGCGCCAGGCGATTTCTTCCGGGCAGGAAATTTTCAGGCCCTGACGATCTTCAATCACGCTGACATAATCCGAGGCTTCGAGTAGTGAGCGATGGGTTCCGGTATCGAGCCAGGCGGTTCCCCGTCCGAGGATTTCGACATTGAGTTGACCAGCCTGGAGATAGACTCGATTCAAATCGGTAATCTCTAACTCTCCCCGTGGGGAAGGCTTTAGCGAGCGGGCGTGTTCGACAACGTGATTGTCGTAGAAGTAGAGTCCCGTCACCGCCAGTTTTGATTTCGGGTGCTTTGGCTTTTCTTCGATATCGATCGCTTTGCCATTTTCATCGTGGACGATCACGCCATAACGTTCGGGATCGCGAACATGATAGGCGAAGACCGTCGACTGATCTGTCTGTTCATTGACGCGTTGCAGAGAGCGGCCGAGCTTGTCGCCGTAGAAAATGTTGTCACCCAGAATCAGACAACTTGTTTCGTCGCCAATAAAGTCCTCACCTATCAGAAAGGCCTGAGCCAGTCCTTCCGGCTTCGGTTGTTCGGCGTAAACCAGATTCATCCCCCATTTGGAACCATCACCCAGCAGACGTTCAAACAGAGGCAAATCATGCGGCGTGCTGATGATTAACACATCCCGGATTCCCGCCAGCATGAGCGTCGAAAGGGGATAGTAGATCATCGGCTTATCGTAGACCGGTAGCAACTGCTTACTGATCGGCAAGGTCGCCGGATACAGTCGCGATCCTGTTCCACCAGCCAGAATTATTCCACGTCGAGACATTGTTGGGTTTAGGGTTGAGGGTTTAGGGTTGATTCAAATAATTTTCTAATCACTATTAACTAAATACTACACTTTATAAAACTCGCGATACCACTCCACGAAATTCTGGATGCCGGTTTCGATGGGGGTGTCTGGTCGGAATCCGACGTCGCGGATGAGGTCGTCGACATCGGCGTAGGTCGCCGGGACGTCGCCTGGTTGAATGGGCATCATGTTTTTCTCTGCGGTTTTGCCGAGGCACTTTTCGAGTGTCTCAATCATGTACATCAATTCGACCGGATTGTTATTTCCGATGTTGTACAGTTTGTATGGGGCAGAGCTTGATCCGGGATCGGCGTCTTCAGCGATCCATTTGTCGTTTCGCTGAGGGACTTTGTCGGAAACCCGAATGACGCCTTCGACGATGTCATCGATGTAAGTGAAATCGCGTTTCATTTTGCCGAAGTTGAACACGTCGATCGGTCGCCCTTCGAGAATTGCTTTTGTAAACAGGAACAGGGCCATATCGGGACGTCCCCATGGTCCATAAACGGTGAAGAATCGAAGTCCTGTTGTTGGCAAATCGTATAAATGGCTGTAAGTGTGAGCCATCAGTTCGTTGGCCTTTTTGGAAGCAGCATAGAGACTGACCGGATGATCGACGCTGTGATGAATCGAAAACGGCATCGTCTTGTTGGCACCGTACACAGAACTGGACGACGCATACACGAGATGTTTCGTCTCGTTGTGCCGGCAGGCTTCCAGGATGTTGACAAATCCGACCAGATTGCTGTCGACATAGGCATGGGGGTTCTTCAGGGAATAGCGTACGCCTGCCTGAGCGGCCAGGTTGACGACGACTTCGGGCTTTTCATCGGAGAAAAGCCGATTGATTTCCTCGCGATCTTCAAGAGCGACTTTCTGAAAACTGAACTTCTCACGGGGAGTCAGTTGTGCCAGTCGGGCGTCTTTGAGAGTCGGGTCGTAGTAGTCGTTCAGGTTATCGATTCCGATGACTTCATCGCCGCGATCGAGCAGTTTTTGTGAGAGTCTTGCTCCGATAAAACCGGCTGCTCCGGTCACTAAATATTTGCTCACAACTCACCCTTCTGAATCTGTCCCTGATAATATTTGACGGTCTCGGTCAGGCCGGTTTTCAAATCGACCTTGGGCTCCCAGCCCAGGATTTGTCTGGCTTTACTGATATCGGGGCAACGTTGTTTTGGATCATCCTCAGGCAGTGGTCTATGAGTGGTCCCACTTTTTGAGCCAGTAATTTTTATGACGGCCTCGGCTAACTCTTTCATCGAGTTTTCGACCGGATTCCCCAGGTTGACTGGTCCGGTTTCTTCGTCCTGATTCATCATCGCCAGGAAGCCGTCGATTAAGTCATCGACGTAACAGAATGAACGTGTCTGCTCGCCATCTCCGTAAAGTGTTAGCGGTTCACCATGCAACGCCTGCATAATAAAGTTGGAAACCACGCGGCCATCATCCGGATGCATTCGCGGTCCATAGGTATTGAAGATTCGCACAATGCGAACTTCCAGTTTATGGGCGAGATGATAATTCATGCAGAGTGATTCGGCGACCCGTTTTCCCTCATCATAACAGCTGCGGGGTCCTATCGGATTGACATTGCCCCAGTAGTCTTCCTTCTGAGGATGAACATCGGGATCGCCATAGACTTCGGAAGTGGATGTGTGCAGAACACGTGCTCCGCAGCGTTTTGCCAGGCCGAGTACATTCACCATACCGACCGTCGAAGTCTTGATCGTTTTGATCGGATTGAACTGATAAGCCTTGGGGGAAGCGGGGCAGGCCAGATTATAAATCTGGTCGGCTTCGATGAATAAGGGGCGGACGATATCGTGCCGAATGAGTTCGAAGCGGGGATGGCCGATCAAATGAGCGACGTTCTGCTTGGAGCCGGAGAAGAAATTGTCGACGCAGACAACTTCGTGCCCCTGTTCGATCAGTCGTGTGCACAAATGACTGCCGAGAAAACCAGCTCCACCAGTCACAAGGATATTGAGATGTGTCATCGTTCAGGTGCAGTTTTCAAATGTAACATGGTGTAAGTCAGGCTCTGCCTGACGAATTGGACTCAAATTCCTGCTTCACGGGCAAACCAGTTCACTGTGGTTTTCAGTCCCGACTCAATTTGTGTTTTATCAGCCCAGCCATACGTCTGTTTCAGCAGGGTGGCATCGACCAGATTGGAACGCAAATCTCCTGCCCGGGGTGGTCCATATTCTGATTGCGGTACGGTAGTGGAACGACCAGCATCCCGCAATGCCTGTGAAGTTAACGCGTGTATCCGCTCTGCCAGTTCATTCACATCGACTGGCACGCCCGTTCCCACATTGAATGCGACATGAGTCGTTGGCAATGTTTCGGTTAAAGCCAGCACATTGGCGCGGGCGACATCCTCGACATACACATAATCGCGAATGTATTTTCCATCTCCGTTAATTCGGGTTCCTTCCCCTCGCAGCATCCGTTGACAGAAAATTGCCACAACGCCTGCTTCGCCGTGAGGATTTTGTCGAGGCCCATACACATTCGCATAACGCAAGGCGACTGTTTCCAGTCCATGTTCGCGGGTGAAGAAACTCAGATATTGCTCTCCGGTGAATTTCGATATTCCGTAGGGAGAGATTGGATTCGCCGGATGCGATTCGGAGGCAGGCTCGGTCACTTCGCCGTAAAGAACTCCGCCGGAAGACGCGAACACAAACCGTTTGACTCCGCTCTTTTGACTCTGTTCCAGCGTCGAGAGCAGTCCCATGATATTCACCTGGGCATCGAAGCTTGGTTCATTCACGGACCGGCTGACCGACATTTGAGCCGCCTGATGGCATACCGCTTCAGGTTTCTCTTTCTCAAAGACGGCCGCCAGGGCAGCTTGATCGCATACATCGACTTTATGAAACGGGACAGATTCCGGCAGATTGGCCAGATTGCCCGTGCTTAAATCATCAACGACGACCGGCTCATGCCCGACCTCTATCAGTTGGTCGACAATATGACTTCCAATAAATCCGGCTCCCCCGGTTACCAGTATTTTCATGATCTCAAATTCCAACTCACATCACTTATACGAACTCAATTAATCGTTAAGGATAACTTCTATCGCTTGAACCTCACAGTCATTCCATGAAGTTGAGATGAAGGCTGATGGGTGGCTGGGGTCGTAGCGAAGCGAAGCCCCCGGTAAATCACGAACCTTACATCCATAAACTACCACACAACGAAGAAATTTGCAGGAAATCCCCCTCGCCTACCCAATCCGAATTTTCAAGAATTCCAGCCACGAAATCCAATTAACAAGGGAAGAGAATTGCGGTTCTCATCCATTTCGTTTATTACTGATGGGAGCTTCTGCCACTCGGCAGGGTTGAATTGATTGCGAACTCTCTGCAACCAAAAAATCTGAGTTCACTGTCTTTGGTTCGACAGGATGTATCTTCCTCAAGACAGTTCTGCAGAGAGTGTCGGTCAAATCCAGAAAACGGAACGAGCGCTCGACGTTAAGGATTCTGTCTCATCGTCATTTCGTCTGTTTTCTAAAAAGTTCAGGTTGTAAGAGTTGTCTGGATCCAATTCGATCCCACAACAATTTATAGAGCGTGCGTACCGTTCCGTAATTAATTCTCTATCTCCGTCCCGGAGAGAGAAACACCTGTTTGCAATGATTTTTGATGAGGAGATGTTAAATGGATCCAAAAGGATTTTTCAAATTCGCCAAAGAGAACAACGCCGTCCAACTCGATATGAAGTTCTGCGACATGTTCGGCACCTGGCAGCACTGTACCTATCCGCTTGATACGCTTGATGAAGGTGTGTTCGAAGACGGTTTTGGTTTCGATGGATCTTCCATCCGTGCCTGGCAGGCGATTAACGAATCCGACATGATCGCCATTCCCGATCCCTCCTCGGCTCGCATGGATCCGTTTTTCGCAATTCCGACTGTGAGCGTCATTGCCGATATTTATGATCCAATCACCAAGCAACCCTACAACAAAGACCCTCGCGGCGTTGCCCGACGGGGGATCGAATACCTCAAGCAGACCGGGATCGCCGATTCCTGCTTCATCGGTCCTGAACCCGAGTTCTTCATCTTCGATGACATTCGCTTCGCGACAACTCAGCGGGGTGCCATGTATGAGATCGATTCCTCTGAAGCCGCCTGGAATACCGGCAAGCCCGAACTGACAGGCAACCTCGGCCATAAAGTCGGCTACAAAGCGGGCTACTTCCCCGTTGCCCCAAGCGATTCGCTGGTCGATATCCGTGGCGAGATGGTTCAGCTCATGCGAGATCTCGGCATCGTTGTCGAAGCTCATCATCATGAAGTCGGAACAGCCGGTCAGTGCGAAATCGATATGAAGTTCACCGATCTTGAGACGATGGCCGACCAGTTTCTGTGGTTCAAATACGTCATTAAAAATGTGGCCAAGAAGCATGGCAAAACCGTTACCTTCATGCCCAAGCCCGTCTTCGAAGACAACGGCTCCGGTATGCACACACACATCTCCTTCTGGAAAGATGGCGATACCCTCATGGCGGGTGATGGCTATGCCGGCATGAGCGAACTGGCTTTGCATGGCATTGGTGGAATCATCAAGCATGGTCGGGCACTGGTTGCTCTTTCGAATCCGACGGCCAACAGTTTCCATCGACTGGTTCCGGGATTCGAAGCTCCGGTCACTCTGGCAATGAGTCAGCGAAACCGTTCGGCTTCCTGCCGTATTCCGATGTACTCGTCGAGCCCGAAGGCAAAGCGAGTCGAATTCCGCACACCAGACCCCTCTGCCTGCGGCTACCTCAGCTTCACCGCGTTGATGATGGCGATGATCGACGGGATTCAGAACAAGATCGATCCGGGCGAACCCCTCGACCGCGACATCTACGACATGACCCCGGAAGAACTGGCCGAAACCAACGTCGCCCCAACTTCATTGGGCGAAGCGTTGGAAGCCCTCGAAGCCGACAACGACTTCCTCACTGCGGGCGACGTCTTCTCCAAGGACATGCTCAATTCGTTCATCGATTACAAACGAGCAGAGGAAATCGACGCGTTGAGATTGCGACCTCATCCTTATGAGTTTGACCTTTATTACAATGTTTAATTGACTTTGTGATGATAACAAAAAGGCTGCCTCAGTTTGGGGCAGTTTTTTTGTTGGTCATAGCGGAGACAACCGCATCAATCAATGTGAGTTGGGTCTGCTCCGTTGTTAGATTAATAGAAAACAATTTTCACTTTCCCAATTCACTTTTGAATGAAACATAATGTTCTCAAGTACAATACGTCTGATGAAAAGTCTCGCCTGTACGTTGGTTGTGATTTTAACAGCTTGTAATCCCTCCCAAATTGTCGCACAGGAAATTACAGATGAGCGGACTGGAATTCGTGTCGTGCTGTTTTCTCCGGCCGATGTGGAGCCCCCTCCGGCAGCAGTTGAGAACATTCGTAAAGCGATGCAGTACACTGAGAAGTTCTTCGAGGAAGAATTCTCTCGCTGGAACTACGAAGTGGCTCGGAAACAAATCTTCGCACGTGAGGAGACCGGGGAAATGCTGGTCATGGAAATTAAAGGTGACGAACCAGCCACTTCTGAGAAATATCAGAGTTCTGCTTTGTTAAAAGAACTTTGGCCAAAGGCTGTTGAGAAATACACGCTCCCTAAAATGATGCCTGTTTGGTGGGTCTGGGTTTATCTTGGTGATCCGCCGACTCGGTTCAGCGGTTATCGAGGTTCTGGTGATCTTAATCGAGGCGGTTGGGCGCTCGTTAATTTTGAGAATCGCGGTGGTGAGTTATTGCTCGATAAAGAAATGGCATTCAGTTACAACGAAGAGTTTACACTCAAGGGCTGTATACATGAGTTTGGACATGGGCTGGGTTTGCCACATCTTGGTCCACGAGTTAAAGATCGAGCAGGAAACTCATTGATGGGGCCAAGAACTGTCGTCTTTAATAAATCAGGCGCAGCAATTGAACATCGAGTCTATTTGTCACAAGCCTCGGCAGCGATGTTGTCCCGACATTTTGTGTTCACAGGTTCTACCAAAGATCGAAATTTGATCCCGCCTGTTGCGGTCAACAATTTTTCGGCGAAGTTCATCCGCAGCAGTATGGAAATAATGGTGACAGGTCAATTGGAGTCGAACTACCCTGCCCACAGTGTGATTGTAATAGATGAAGCCGAGCCAAAACAAGTTGATTACTGGCGGAAAGCTTACGTTGCCTCATTGGACGAAAGCAATAAATTTCGAGTTGTGGTCAACGAGCCAACCGGCTTGTCTGGTACCCTGAGGCTTCTGTTCTGTTTTGAGAATGGAGCCGTCACCAGCGATGGGAAAACATATTCCACTAAATCCGGCTGGGAAAAAAAGTATCGTTTTCAGGGATACCAATTTAAAATCGAAGATTAAGCGGCTAATAGACCGATTCTAGTGGTTTTTGCAGTCGCATCTACAGGCAAGAACCGTAAATCGACGGATTTGCTCCTGCCTTACGCTGCAGTTTATTTTGAATGTGCTTTAGAGAAACGAAGTCATTGGAGGTTAGTCACATTCGGAGTCACTCAGGCAATGTAAGCTAAAATGAGGTTGTTTATTGAAAAGGGCGGGCTTCGATTTATTGTTCACCACGTGTGCTCTTATTGTAAATAAGCAATTGTGCATGCAACGAAAATAAAGTCTAAATCTGGCAGCATCTATTTTAGCATTCCAATGAAACAACAATTGGGATAAATCGTGATATCAGTACTCGTCACTTTGACCAGAAGCTTTGCATTATCGCTATTTTTAGAGGCAATCTGTTGCTCTGTTTGAAATTCGTACTCTTCGAATATTTCTTAACGGAATCATAATTGCCTGAAAAACTGAGTACTTTCCGTGCCGGGCTCAATGCTGAAGTGCTTGGTACGCCATTTGCATTGTAATTATTACACGCGTAAGCGTCACCTGCCATCGGACTGTACACAGGTAGCTCACAATAAGTCCGGTACTCATTCTTTCAATAATCTTCAAAGGTGCACTGATGAAACTTCGTCAAGGATTTACGTTAATCGAGCTGCTTGTTGTCATCGCAATCATCGCGATATTAGTGGCATTGCTGTTGCCGGCTGTTCAGCAGGCTCGGGAGGCGGCTCGTCGGACTTCCTGTAAGAACAATTTGAAGCAGATGGGTCTGGCGATGCAAAACTACCACGATGTTTACTCGACTTTTCCGATCGGGTCTCAGATACCGTATTATCGAGCCAACTGGCGTTCGTCGCTGTTGCCCTTTATTGAGGAAGGGAATGTCTTTGATCAACTCAATCCAGCCCCCCGTCCGCAACATGGGTTTGCCGCTGGGAATGGGAATACACAAGCTGGCTGGGATGTGGAGAATCAGGTTCTGAATAACCTGCTCATCAAAACTTATGAATGTCCCTCAAGCTCGGCCAGTAAATTTTATACGGGAACCAGCCCCGTATCGAACAATGGAACCCCTTCACCGAATACGGCATTGGGGACAGAAACGGCGATGACGATGGATTATGTCGGGATCAGTGGAGCTTACGATACGGTGGCTCCCTTTAATCAGGGAGTCGGGTCGGTGACTTATAACAGCTACAATACCGATAACGGGATGTTGTTGATTGGTAAGTCTTCGAAGATGCGTGACTGTGTCGACGGGACATCGAACACAATGTTAATCGGTGAGCAGTCCGGGCTGATCAATAATAGAGATTATCGCAATAATTACTATGGCGGCTGGGCGGGACACAATGGGATTTCCAGTTGGGGAGCGGGAGTGAATACCGTACGATTCAGCCCGAATCCAGCTACGGCTCCAGTCGGCGGGGATCAAACCTATTGCGCGAATGTGCCTTTGACATCATTCCATACAGGCGGGATCCAGGCTGTATTTGTCGATGGCTCTGTTCATTTTCTTTCCGACAATATCGACATGAATACCTATCGAAAAGTTGCGATGAAGAAGGATGGATTGGTTTTGGGAGAATTATAATCTGAGTACTTCAATAGTACCGATTTAAAAATCCAGGCAGCCGGGACCATTATGAAATGTCTCGGCTGCTGAATTATGGGTCGTTGTTATTTCTGAAGATTATTGGGTGGATATTTAACGATGAAGATGTCACTTGTCACTGTGAGATTCTGGGGATGTCTGCTGACTTGCGGACTGTTATCGGGATGCGGTGGAGGATCAGAGAGTGTTCCTATGGGAACGGTTTCAGGGGTGTTGAAAATTGATAACAAAGAATTCTCATCGGGTGAAATTCATTTAACTTCTGTTGATCAGGGGGCGGGGGCTTCTGCCAATCTGACTGCAGGCGGGGCATTCCAAATCGACGGCAAACTGCCTGTTGGCGATTACAAAGTTTATATTACAAAACCGAGTCTGGGCGACGTGCCACCGTCTGAAGATGGCAATCCTGAACTGAGGCAACCGCTGAAAGACGTTGCTAAGAAATATCAAAGCGAGGCTACGACGGATAAAGTTGTGACTGTGTCAGAGGGGGCGAATACGCTTGATGTGGAATTAACACCTTGAGTGCTGATGTCGGGAATCTCCTTCATGACATTTTAACGTTGAAGTTTTGCAAATTCCAATAAATCATAACCCGACGCGTCAGCGAGGGGCCCGTGTGGAATTGTTAATCTGCTGGATTTGGACTTTGGCAACCCGATTCAACGAATCGATAAACAACCAACTTTTGAGCTTCGCAGATCAGTTTTTCACGTGAAATAACAGTAGCCAACTGGTTTTAGAGTTTAACCGAATTGTTAATCGAAAGCCGTCCCCTCGCTGACGCGTCGGGTTAAGATGCTCTCGAAATTATATACGCTGACTTCTCATTCGTTTTGAATTCTAGCGTTTTGCAAAACTTCAGTTATTAGCTTAACAACGCACTATCGATGAAAATAAATAAAGGGGCTGCAAAGTTGATTGCAGCCCCTTTCCTGTTTCTCGCTTCATTTCATTGCCATGATAGCAATGAAACTAAACTAGATCCGTTTTGGACCTTCTGCAACTGGAACGTCGCAAGCGATATCGCACTGATCAGTGTCGCAATCATCAGTTTCGTCTTTCCAGGTTGAGCCACGGGTGTAGGCTTTGGCCTGTCCTGGATCATTCTGCTTCATGGCAGAAAAACCAGTGTAGAAGTAAGACTGATTCACAGCACCGATTGCATCAGCAACATCGTTCAGCTCAGCAACAACAGCGTGTTGAATTGAGCTCAAACCAACAATCAGGCCGATTACGAGCAGGGTCGCAATCAGAACCAATTCGCTGGAAACAATGAAACCAGCTTCATCTTTCAGGAGTGACATCAACATTTTTTGAACTTTCTAAAATTTTTTGAAATGAAGTCGTGTGAATAGGAATGAAACATTCCAGTCCAGAAATGCTCGATGACCGACATGCCTGTGTACAGCAGGACATACGCCCGATTACGAATTGAAAAACGTAAACAACGGCTACGGAAATCGAAAATGTGAGATGTCTGTTTGGCCCTCAGAAATCTCGGTTTCGCTGCAGCTGCTCAGAAAATGTATCCCGATCAGGATATTGATCTCATTGTCTGAACACCCCTCAGATTGCACACATGTGATACAACCCTCAAGATAGATAGGAAACTAAACATGCGATGGACCAATCTCAATAGCCAAAATTTATATTTTTCCTATTTTTCCTATTTTATTTTTATTTTTGGTGTTTACTTTTGAGAAATCCATGCATTTAAAGCCTTGCGAGCAGTGATTCGTGAAGCCATTGAATTCACCTCCAACCTTTTGGAGATACAATTCGAATGATCCTGCACTGGTAAGGAATTAAAATTGTTACCATCTCCTGCACATGGTTTACATTTTCCAGAACTATCAAATTTCCGAATGCCCATTTAATGAATGATGTTAAAACCAATTCTTCAGCTGATCACCCTGTCCTTTTTTTCGATGGTGTCTGCGGCATGTGCAATGCCTTTGTCGACTTCATCATGAAGCGGGATCCGCAGGGGCATTTTCGTTTTGCGGCATTACAGGGCGAGACGGCTCAGGAATTTGTGACAGAACAGGATCGCGAGCAACTCAAGAGTGTCGTGTTCCTGCTTGATGGGAGACTGTTTCGAAAATCCTCAGCTGTTGTGCGGATTCTCTGGGAAATGGGTTCCTTCTGGAGCCTGCTCGGAACACTGCTCTGGTTAATCCCCAAGCCAATACGCGATTTGGGTTATCGATTGATTGCGAAAATTCGTTATCGTATCTTTGGGAAGAAAGCGGCTTGCCGATTACCGACTCCCGAAGAACGCTCCCGCTTTCTCGATTGATTCACACATCACAGTCGCTCGAAAACGAAATAAGTCAGGAAATACCGATGCTCATTCGATTTCTATTGCTGCTCACGCTCTTTGCCGCATGTAATCATTCCCAAAGTCCGTTAAGTGCTACTGAAGCCAGACCCAACATCATTCTGTTCATCGCCGATGACATGGCCTGGGATGACTGTGGAGCCTACGGACATCCGCATATTAAAACGCCGAATCTGGATCAGTTGGCCAGTCAGGGGATGCGGTTTGATAATGCGTATCTGACCTGCAGTTCTTGCAGCCCGAGTCGTTCCAGTATTATCACGGGGAGATATCCCCATGCGACCAATGGAGCCCATCAGTTACACAATGACTTGCCTGCAGACCAGATCACGTTTGTGGAACTGCTGAAAGAGGCGGGATATCACACCGCATTAGCGGGCAAGTTGCACCCGCGAAAAACGACAGCAGATCGATTCAATAAAATCTATGGGACAGGAGCAAAAGAGACAGGAGGCTGTGGTGAATGGGTGAATGCTCTTCAGGAATGCCCGGCTGATCAACCATTTTTTCTCTGGCTGGCATCGACCGATCCTCATCGAGGTTATCAGCCTGACACGGTCCCGGAGCCCCACTCCAATTCTCATGTGATCGTCCCTCCTTACCTGCCGGATGTGCCCGAGGTTCGAGAAGATCTGGCTCTGTATTACGATGAAATCAGCAGACTGGATCGATACGTGGGCGAGGTGCTGAAGCAGCTTGAGACTACAAAACAAGCCGAAAACACACTGGTTGTCTTTATCAGCGATAACGGGCGGCCATTCCCGCGATGCAAAACGACAATCTATAATAGTGGAGTAAAAACTCCCTTTATTGTTCGCTGGCCGGGTGTGGTGAAGCCGGGCTCGATGTGTAATCAGTTAGTGAGCACCGTTGATCTGGCACCTTCTTTTTGTGCTGCTGCGAAAGTCGCCCCCTCTGACACTTTTCAGGGTGTCTCGATGCTTCCACTACTCAATAATCCCGAAAAGCCAGTTCGGGACTATATCTTCGCAGAACACAACTGGCACGATTTCGATGATCATCAGCGTTCCTGCCATTCTCTGCATTTCAATTATATTCGCACTACTTACACCGATTTACCAGGCACCCCACCAGCCGATGCGGTGAAAGGGGCCAGTTTTCAAGCCATGTTAAAGCTCAAAGAGCAGGGGAAGTTGAATGAGAATCAAATGTATTCGTTTGATGTCCCTCGGCCAAAAGAAGAATTATATGACATCATTAACGATCCCCATGAATTACACAATCTGGCAGAAGATCCCCTTTATTCCAGTCAACTTGAGAAACTGAGTACTCGACTGGACAATTGGATTGAAGAAACAGGCGATTTTACCCCGGAATCCCGACGCCCCAATGAGTTTGACCGGGTGACAGGGAATCGATTGCCTAAAATTAAGAATTGAACGGTGAAAAGTACGACTGAGAGCATTTTTTGGTCAGAATTGATGGCATTAGATCCGTTTCCGACAGAATTTCGGTCGCTGCTGCATTGATCATTATGCGGTCAGACGCTATCTTGTCCCACTTCGGCTTTGCAGCAGAATCCCCGATGCGCTAATTTTCCTGCCTTCGGGTCCCTATATACTTCCAGGTAGATGAGTGATTTTGAGATGGCAGTAGACATTGCACAACGGACTTCCGTTGCTAAAAACGAGACTTTCGAGCCTCAATGGTACCATATTGACGGTGAAGGCCAGATTGTTGGTCGATTTGCCTCTGCATTGGCAATGGTATTAATGGGCAAGCACAAAGCGACTTACACCGCTCATGTGAACACTGGCGATTTCGTTGTTGTGACTAATGTGGATAAAGTCCGCTTCACCGGTGCTGAAATGGCTCACGACAGCCATCCAAACTTCACCACGAAAATGGCTAACAAAACGTACGAACATTACACCGGTTACCCTAGTGGTCGAAGAATCACAACGGGTTCAGCAATGCTGGAAAAACATCCTGAAAAGATTCTTCAGGAAGCTGTTCGTCGTATGCTGCCAAAAAACAAATTGGCAAAATCGATGCTGATGCGACTCAAACTGCATGTCGGCAGCGAACATCCGCATCAGTCTCAAAATCCTCAGCCACTGCCTGAGCACTTGCTGACACGTTGTAAATAATTGTTTGGAGATGACGACTAAGCATCATCTCCACTAAAATGTATTGAATATCAATTCTGACCTTACGCTTCGGAAAACCTGAATGAGTACTGATCAACCTCAAGAAGAGAATGAAAACACACCTGTTGAAGCAGGTGATCAAGGTGCGCCTCTCTCTTCAGAATCGACTGAACTTCATGATTCTGCAGAAGGCAATGTTGAAGGAGTTGTTGCTTCGACAGATGGTGAGACGGCAGAAACTGCTGAAACCACAGAAGATGTTCCTCAGTTGACTCTCGGGTCCGGGGCTGAATCTGATGAATCGGCAGACATCGAAGAAAAAGAATACGTCCAACCGACGATTCGTGGTCGAATTGACAAATTCGGAACCGCCATCGGAACAGGTCGACGCAAAACTTCCGTCGCTCGCGTTCGTGTTAAAGATGGCAACGGCAAGTTCACTGTCAACGGTCGTGAAATGAAGGACTTTTTCTGTATCGAACGCGATCAGAAAATGGTGATGGATCCCGTTGTTGCTGTAGGCGAACAAGGCAAGATTGATATCTGGGTTCGCGTCAATGGTGGCGGAATCACTGGTCAGACCGGAGCTGTTGTCCTCGGGATTGCCCGCGCTCTACAAGCCAAAAATGAAAGTTACCACCCGACACTGGCTGAAGGTGGCTTCCTGACACGTGACGACCGCATGGTCGAACGTAAGAAGTACGGCTTGGCCAAAGCTCGCAAAAGCTTCCAGTTCTCGAAACGTTAAAAAAGCATGCCCGCATGCAGCGGGTTAATGTGGTCGTGAACACAAACTACTCATAATCCCCGGCTTTTTAAGTCGGGGATTATTGTATAAGGTGAGAACTTTTGTGGCTTAACCACAATACAAGCACGAAGCGCAAGCGAGTGAGCTGAAATCCTATTCCAATTGGACACACTCGCTTGCGATTCGTGCTTGTATGACATCTCTTCTGACTTAAAATTTGATTCGCCTGGAATAGTATCCCCCAAAAATATATCGAGCAGAAAGGACTTTCAGCATGTACAACACGCTCCTTCTGCCCGACCTGCGGCTCATGATCATCGAGAACGATGAAATGGCCATGAGGGAGTTCTGTGAAGTTCTGTTTCCAGCTGTCACAGCTGAGTTACTGGCGGAACTTCCTCCTGAAGATGCACTGACTGTACTATCCAAGTGTGGACTGGAGCGTCGAGCTGAAATTTTTGGATATCTGCCCCTGGGATTTCAAATTTCCCTCGTGGAAAAGATGGAGAGGAAGCCGCTTTCCAAACTCGTCCAGGAAATGGCAGCCGATGACCGGGTCGACTTACTTGAAAAACTTGACCCCAGTCACGTCGAGACATTGCTTCCCTTAATTGCTCAAGCGGAACGAGCAGACATTCGCAGATTGCTTTCCTATCCGGAAGGTTCTGCGGGCTCGATTATGACTACTGAATATGCTTCGCTGCCGAAAAATATTACGGTGGGTGAGGCGTTCGATCGATTGCGATTGCAGGCTCCTGATCGAGAAACGATTTATTACATCTACATCATCGATGAAAAGCGGCAACTGCTCGGTTTCATCTCGATGCGAAAGCTGATTCTCGCCAAGCCGCAGCAGCTGCTTTCCGAAATCATGCGGAACGATGTGATTTACGTCAAAGTCGATGATGACGACGAATTCGTCGCCAATGAATTGAATCGCTACGGCTTCATCGCAATTCCCGTCGTTGATACGGAAAACCGTCTGGTCGGTATCGTCACTCACGATGATGCCGCCGACGTTTTGCGAGAAGAAGCTGAGGAAGATCAGCATCGTCTGGCTGCCGTGGAACCGCTGGAGGATTCTTACTTTTCCACCTCGGTGTTAGTGCTGGCACAGAAACGAGGTTTCTGGCTGTTGTTCCTGTTGGGAGCTTCCGTGTTTACAGCCTGGGTGCTGCAATACTTTCAGGGTCCGGGTGAGCGGGGTTGGATCATCATGTTTCTGCCGCTGGTGATGGCGAGTGGTGGAAACGCGGGTTCCCAGTCCGCGGCTCTGGTCATTTCGGCCTTGGCGCGTGATCATGCGCGTCTGAAAAGTGTGGGCGCCTTCAAGATTCTTGCGCGTGAATTGTCCCTCAGCTTAATCCTGGGAGGAACCGTTGCCACGATTTCGTTCTTTTGTGCGTGGCTGCTGACAGGATTCATCGCGCCAGCCATTGTTGTCTCCTCAACTGTCTTGCTGGTGGTGGTGATCGCTGCTGTGACGGGCGCTTCTCTGCCATTGATTATCCACAAATTCGAAGCTGATCCCGCTTACATGTCCACACCATTGATTGCCGCAATGGTTGATGTGATTGGTGTCATCATCTATTTCAACGTAGCTTACTTTGTGTTTGGCAGCTTGCCAGCTTAATCTCACCGCATATGAATTCTTAATGAAGCTTTGCGATCCGATGAAAATGAACGGTATTACGGGTGCGAGATGCCCTGTTCAGGATTATGCTGTACCGTACGATATTAATATCTATTGGACGATAATGACTGACTCATGGGCACTTCTCGTTTTTTCTGGCGAATCTTTCTGACGCATGTCGCACTGATTGTGTTATGCACTGTGGGATTGTCTTTGACGGTCGTACGGGGATATCGCCAGATGATCGAAGAACGTTTTCAAAGTGAAGTGAAAACCATTGCCGATGTACTGACAGACAATTCTCGTACGGTCCTGCTTAATCAAACGGAACTTCATCCGAGCGATGAATTTTTTCGCATCGCTGCTGCTCGCGATCATCAACATCATCTTTTTAATGCCGATCGAAAACTAATCGCGTCTTCAGTGAATGAGCCAGAACGAGATCAAATACTGATCAGCAATGCCTACGATCAATTGAACGATCAGCAATCGTCGATCGAGATAACCATCAACAATCGAACTCGCGGCCCCTATGAATTATTATTGCGGGAACTCCGATACGATGGGAAACTGATCGGTTACCTGCAAATCGAAGCTTCTCGAGAGGAGATCCACTCCCAACTCCAAAATCTGGCCAGTATGACCTGGGCGATTGTATTCATAGTCAGTTGTGTTGGTGTGGCACTTTCAATGATTGTCGTCTCTAGAATCACCCGACCTGTGGAGGAATTGACAAGGGCATCTCAGGCGATTGCTTCCGGGCAGTGGTCGCAAAAAGTTCCCGTGAATACAAAAGACGAACTTGGCTCGCTTGCAGTAGCCTTCAACGAGATGAGTCGGGAGATGGTCAGCTATATCGAAGAACTGCAGAATCAGGGGCAGCAATTGCGTGCTAACAGCGAACGTCTGGCTACTGTACTCGGAGGGATGGTTGAAGGGGTAATTGCGGTCGATTCTGCAGAACGAATTCTGTTTGCCAATAAAGCAGCCTTCAAAATGATTGAATTCGAAGGTCAGCGTGTCGTCGGTCGTCCCTACTGGGAAGTGCTGCGAAATACTGATGTGCAAAGTGTTGTTCGCGAAGTTCTCTCGGGTCAATTTCAACGGAAGCGCGAAATCGTTTTGCCACGAAGTCAAAACCGTATTGCTTTTATTGCCTCTCGGTTACCGGGAGAACCTTGTCCCGGCGTGGTACTGGTTTTGCATGATGTGACCGAACTGAGACGGCTCGAACAGGTTCGATCCGAATTTGTTTCGAATGTCGGGCACGAATTGAAAACTCCTCTCGCCGCGATTCAGGCCTGTACGGAAACTCTGCTCGATGGAGCGATGGAAGACCCCCAGCATGGCCATCATTTTCTCGCACAAATTACCGAACATGGTGATCGTCTCCACAAACTGATTATCGACCTGATGGAACTGGCCAAAATCGAATCCGAAGAAGATGCTTTTCACTTGGAGAATATCGATATCGGCATCCCGATTCAGGAAGCGATCGATGAGCATTATCCTGTCGCTCACGGCAAACAAATCGCTCTGATTTCCAATTCCACAATTGAAGAGTTGCTTGTCAAAGCCGACCACGATGGAATTCGAACGATCATCAATAACCTGCTCGACAATGCCCTGAATTACACTCCCAAAGGTGGCGAGATCAAAATCGGCTGGCGAGCAGAGGAGGGAAGTGTGATCATTGAGATTTCCGATTCCGGAATCGGCATCGAACCTCGTCACCTCGAACGCATCTTCGAACGTTTTTATCGCGTCGATACCGCTCGTGCTCGCGCGGCCGGTGGAACCGGATTGGGTCTGGCGATCGTCAAGCATCTCTGCAACTATTTTTCCGGGTCGATTTCGGTTCGCAGTGAACTGAATCACGGAACAACATTCACAGTCCGCTTTCCGCTTGTGGAAGAACCGAATCGCCTTTCTGCACACTGAGTAAAGTAGCAATATTCGTTTTGAATAGCCGTAGGTCAGGCTGTGCCTGACGAAATGTGCGAGCCACCTCGTTTGTCGTCAGGCACAGCCTGACCTACGACTGCAAACTGCAGTAGAGAGTTCTCAAACTAAACAATATCTTTCTGTCCCCAGACGGGGGCAATCATCGTGATGGCAATTCCTCCGAGGGAAATGGCAACCCAGTCGTAAAGAGCCGTTAGTAATTGCCAGTTCCAGGGATATCTCCACCAGACGGCTTCTCCAATATTACAATAGAAGGCACACAGAAAGCCGACGAAAATAAAGAAGCGGACTCGACGCCAGCGCGTTGGCAAAGCAGAGCCGCACAATCCCAGCAACAAGGCCAGGAAAATGCAGGACAGCATGATGTGACAAAATCCTGAGTACATGATCCCGGGATCCATCACCGGCCCCCCTGTAATCGATCCCATATTGACGATTGCCAATGGCCCCGCATGATGCAGCGTACCGAATTCTTTGATACGCTCTGCCTGTGCAGCCGCATCAATTTTCTCTTCCTCTTCATCTCCTGCAATGTTCGGGCTGTAGCCGGGGACAAAGTAAATTCCGTTTTCCGGGAAATGCTCGACGAGTGCGATTCCCGCTGATGACGGATCCTCAACTTTTGAGACTCCCATTTCCGGCAAGCCGCTGACTCCCCAGAAAATAAATCCCCACATGAAAACGACGATCGTTGCGATCACGACGGCTAATGCCCATCTCATATTTCTGTTCCCGCTTGAATGTCTTGTTGAATATTTGTCTTGTGAATCAAACTCTGCAAATTATCGTAATCAACGGGAATGTTGAGCGAAACCATAGACAAGAATTGATTCCGATATCGAACTGGTGGAAATGCGATGAAGACTCTGTAAAATCGCGTATCCTCTGAATTGAAATGGAAACATGACGACCGCTGAAACCACTCCCACTTCGACATTCAAAAACTATCTTGGGCTGATTCGATTCAGCCACACGATTTTTGCATTGCCGTTCGCCTTGCTCAGTGCGGCAATTGCCTGGGCAACTCAGGTCGAATTTCGGCTGCAGGATTTGTGTGGCATTCTCCTTTGTATGGTTTTTGCCCGCACGGCTGCGATGGCCTTCAATCGCTATGCGGATCGAAAACTCGATGCCGAAAATCCACGAACGAAAGGACGTCATATTCCCGCTGGAATCCTCTCTGCCAGACAGGTCCTCGGGCTGACGATTTTCAGCGGACTGGCTTTCATCGCCAGTACATTGTTGTTTTTCCCCAATCAAACTCCGCTAATTCTTTCCGTTCCCGTTCTTCTATTCCTGCTGGGATATTCCTACGTGAAACGCTTTAGCATGTGGGCCCACTATTGGCTGGCTGCTGCTTTGATGCTCTCTCCCATTGCGACCTGGATCGCATTGACGGGAACGGTCGACCCCAGTTTATGGTGGCTGGCGGCAGCGATTTTCTTCTGGGTGGGGGGGTTTGATATCATCTACGCCTGCCAAGATGCCGAGTTTGATCGAAAAGCGGGACTATTCAGCATCCCGGCTCGAATTGGCATTCCCAAAGCTCTGAAACTGGCAGCTATCAGCCATTTCCTCTGTGCAATCGCCCTGATACTGTTCGCCTGGACAAGCCCTCTTTCATGGCTGTTTCTGGCCAGCGTGATCGTTGTGGCTCTGTTGTTGATTTACGAACATGCAATCGTCACGCCTCAGGACCTTTCGCGGGCAGGGATCGCTTTTTTCAATATCAACGCGATCATCAGTATCGGACTGTTTCTGTTCGGAATTGCAGACTTGTGGCTCACTCGATAGATTGACTTTCCGCGTCAACTGGTCGCATCTCAAACGAATAACCACATTCTATGGACGATCAATGGATAAAATAGCTGTAGGTCAGGCATCTTGCCTGTCTGATTACTGCCGGAATCGCAGTTCTAATAGACAGGCTGGAAGCCAGTCCTACAATTATTGATCTCCAGACACCCATATAATTTCACAGTGAAAACATCATGCCACAAGCTGATATTCAAAAACGAGTTGCGGAAATCGAAGAGAAGGTTTACTCAGGAACCCGACTTTCCATCGAGGATGGTTTGTTCCTGGATCGCTCGGTCGATTTGCTGACTTTGGGCCGACTGGCTCATCATGTGCGTGTTCAGAGAAATGGACACTACGCGTATTACAACACGAATATTCATCTGAATCCGACGAATGTCTGCGTGTATCGATGCCGTTTTTGTGCCTTCCGTTCCGATCTGAAAGCCGACAAAGCTTACGTGTTTACGGACGACATGGTCCGCGAACGAGTCCGCGAGGCTCAGGAAAAAGGAGCGACTGAAATTCATGTGGTCGGTGGACTGCATCATCAGAAGAAATTCGACTGGTATCTGAATCTGGTCCGAGTGATTCATGAAACGGATCCGGACATTCATATCAAAGCCTGGACCGGTGTCGAAATGAACTGGTTCAGCCACATTACGAAGAAACCTTACGACTGGGTGATTCAGGAATTGATTGATGTCGGCCTGGGTAGTATGCCGGGTGGCGGAGCGGAGATTTTTGACGAAACGATCCGCAAACAGCTTTGCGAGCACAAATCAGATTCTGAACGCTGGCTCGAAATTCATCGGACTGCTCATCAGCTCGGCTTACGCACGAATGCGACCATGCTTTACGGTCATGTTGAAGAAGCAGAGCATCGAATTGACCATCTGAACCGATTGCGAACTCTGCAGGATGAAACTGGCGGATTCCAGACGTTCATTCCACTGGCCTTCCATCCCGAGAACACTGGTTTGGATCATCTCCCCAAACCAACCGGACAAATGGACTTGCGAATGATTGCCCTGAGTCGTCTGATGCTCGATAACTTCGACCACATCAAGGCATACTGGATTATGCTGGGCGAAGCGACTGCTCAAATCGCACTCGGCTTCGGAGCAGACGATATTGACGGCACCGTCGTTCATGAAACGATCTATCACGATGCGGGAGCCAAGACACCGCAGGCGCTGACGGTTCCAGCCTTGCATCGCATGATTCAAGAAGCTGGCTGCGAACCGGTGGAACGCGATACACTTTATCGACGAGTCATTCGCGATGGACATCGCTGGACAATTGGTGAACCGGTATTGGCGTAATGTAGGGTTCGCTGTAAGGACCAGAATGTGGATTGAATCGAATTCAAAGTCGAATGAAACACTGCTGGGGAAGCCTGCAGTGGCACACTCAGGTCAACCTATTGCGATACTGGACCTCACTTCGCTCCAGCGGTCAAACCCAGCTTGCCATCGGGAACAGGCTCCAGAAGAGATAAGCTACAGGGCCGGTGTAGAGAACGCTGTCGAGGATATCGAGAATGCCACCAAAGCCGGGCATAAGTGGAGCGGAATCTTTTTTACCAACATCCCGTTTGATGAGTGATTCACACAGGTCGCCCAGCATGCCGACGATTGCGACGACGATTCCGTAGAGAATTGCCAGAGGCCACGGACAGGCTTCCCAGTTCGGATTAAAAACGGGTGGCATGTAGGTCAGCCACAGCCAGGAGAAAAAAGCCGAAGCGATTAGTGCACCACGGGCGCCCCACCAGGTTTTTCCGGGGCTGAGAATGGGATTCAGCTTTTTGCGTCCCAACAGTTTGCCGAGCGTATAGGCTCCCACATCGCCTCCCTTGGCAGCGACAATCAATGAGCCTAAAACTAGATATCCCGCCTGTGGTCCTGCGACCCAGCGAAGTTGAGCGGTCATGCTGAGAAAGACGCCGACATAGACGACGATCATAATCTCCGCGCTGAGGGTCTCCATGCTTTGCCCCGGTTCCCGAAAACGGAGGGCGGACATCATGAATAGAGCCATCATCACCAGACTGAATGTGAGCATGGTCGGGCCGAGGTAAGAAAGATCAACGCCCTGTGTTTCCCCAATCCCTAACGGCTTTAGCCAGGTCGCCAGAATGATGGAGACACTTCCCATCGCCACCAGTAGAAACTTGGGCTGGAAGGATCGTGTCTTGAGGAGATTCGTCATTTCCCAGGAACCGCGAATGGCCAGGAAAAGGCAGAGCAATAATAAAACCGGGGCACTGCGACCGATTTTATGATCGAAATAAAACAGTGTTCCCAGAGACGAAATCAGAATTGCAGAGATGATCAGCCGCCAGCGCAGGTTTCGACCTTTTTTTGCAGGCTGGACGGCAGGAGAAGATTGCATGGACAACGTGCTTCAAGGAAGGAAAATCAAATGGTAATCGGCTTGAATTAGTATACTACTCAATTCTAAAGAATATTTCTCTCATTCAAGCCAACTATGCATTTAAACCTCCATAGCGACGATCACGTTTGATGTAATCCTGCATCGCCTGATGGAAATCGGCTTCAGTGAATTCCGGCCAGTGTTTGTCGGTAATCCAGAGTTCTGAATAGCTGATTTGCCAGAGCAGAAAATTGCTGATTCGCATTTCCCCAGCTGTTCGAATCACGAGATCAGGATCAGGCATTCCCGCGGTATCGAGTGAGTTGGAGAGCAGCTGTTCATCGATCTGCTCGGGACGAAGTTCCCCTCGTTCAACCTGCTCAGCTAACTTCCGAACCGCATCAATAATCTCTCCGCGGGCACCGTAATTGAGTGCAAGGCAGAGCGTCATGCCTGTATTTTCAGCGGAGAGTTCCTTCGTCTTGTTGATCTCGTCGAGAATACCTTCTGACAATTCCTCGGTTCTGCCGATCGTGTGGAACTGGAGTTTCTGTTGGAGGATCTCTTTTCGTTCATCGATCAGATATTTCTTGAGCAGAAACATCAGAAAAGAGAGTTCAGCAGGGGGGCGTTTCCAGTTTTCACTGCTCAGGCAGTAAAGCGTTAAATACTCAACCCCGGCTTTGGCAGCTGCACGGACGATTTTGCGAACGGTTTTCACACCATTGCGATGACCTTCAATCCGAGGCATCCCTTTTCGCTGAGCCCAGCGTCCATTGCCATCCATGATGATGGCCACATGTCGGGGAAGAACTCCGGCATCCACTGCCTGAGAATCTTCCGCGGAATTCGTTTCCTGGATCGCCTGCGTCGATGTTTTAATGTCCGTATCCATCGCTCAAATACTACTGTTGTGATCACGTAATGTTCATAGTGAAATCACGAACGGTTTCAGAGTTAATGATCTGACAAGCACGAAGCGCAAACGAGTGTGTTATCCGTTGTTCGACTCACTCGCTTGCGCTTCGTGCTTGTAATTACGTCTTAAAGTTGGGCTCCGGTGGCTTATCTCTTGAGAGCTTCCGGTAAGACTTGCTCCATCTGATTAAGCGTAATCGTTTCTTCGCGATAGGGGAACTCGTTTCGCAAAGATTCGAGTGATAAAACCACCATCTCTTTTTTGATTGCTTTCACGGTGACCACAATATGGTCGTCAATAACGAAACTCTCAGAAACACATCGAGACAAAACTTTCATTATCAACCCTCGGAAATTATTAAAGCCGCCCGGTTAGAGCTGACTCTCAATATGATGAATTGAACACGGAATCCATTCAAACACAGTCAATGCCAGCCAGACTCACAGGCACATGAAAACCAATGGAAATCGCCTCAGAATTTATTAATACTTACCGTCGAAAACTTTGTGTTCCGACGTCGCTAGAATGCAACAAGACAGTCGGATTAATACGCGAATCATGTGAATAGAATTCAAGTGAGTATCATATCGAGCAGGAAATGATTTCGCCAGAAACGGACAGTTTGATTTTTCATCATCTTCAAATTACTGAATGATATCCGACAACCCGGCTTCGTCCTCTGCAGTGACTTCTGTAATCGCCGCTTCGACTTCCTGATCCCAGAAGAATGCAAAGAAGATCACAGCGATCACAGCCGCCATCCCGGCAGGAACCCACCAGAAGGCTTGCCATTGAGCCATCGTTTCGGAAACCAGAGCAGGATCGACCTGAGGTAAATCGACGGAAAACATTTTCGTCAGTTTTTGACCAAACGAAAGCACTTCCTCAGGCCGTGCCTCTTTAATTGCATCCTGCAAAGCCTGCTGGCTGGGGACGGTGGCTCCTTGCCTTGCAAACGCGACCCAGTAGCCGAAGTACATTCCAATGCCCTGAGTAAAGAACACAAGCATCGATTGAGCCTGCCCGCGAATCTCTTTGGGAGCTTTTTGATCGGTATAAATGAATCCGGTCACGAAGAAGAAGTCGTAACAAATCCCATGCAGAATGATGGCCAGGAAGATCATCCAGGCGACCTGATCTGGAGCTCCCACTGCGAACAACGCATAGCGTGCCACCCAGGCAAGCATGCCGATGAGGATCATCCATTTCACGCCGAGATGCCTGAGGAAGAAGGGAATCAACAACATGAACACGATTTCAGACATTTGGCCAAGCGTCATCGAAGAGGCTGGTTGTTCAAACCCAACCGTCGTCAAATAGTTCGATGTGATTCCGTAATAGTAAGCCAAGGGAATACAGATCAGTGTCGAGCAAACGATAAATACTGCAAAGTTCGGTCGGGAGAGCAGTTTCAGGGCATCGAGCATCAACAATGTGCGAAATTCGACTTTCTGCCCCTTGGCTGGAGGAGGAGTATGCGGCAAGGTGAAGCTGTAAACACCAAAGATGATCGAAGCAATCCCCGCCAGCCAGAACATGTTTGTGCTCAGCGACCAGCCGAGGAAGCCCACCAGAAGGCCTGCAACAATCCAACCAATTGTTCCCCAGACGCGAATCTTTGGAAAATCGTTCTGGCTGGGGATGTTCGAAAAGGCAATCGTATTACTCAGCCCTAATGTCGGCATGTAGCAGATCATATGAGCCGTGAAGAGCCAGACAACCGTCGAAGAATCCCCCAACGCTGTATAATGTGGCACCGCACACATAAAGAATCCGCCGAGAACCATCAGCACGCCCATCACGAATTCGGATGCGAAGAAGCGGTCTGCAATCAATCCCAGAAACAGAGGGGCGAGAATGGCCGCAATCGGCGCACTTCCATAAGCTCCCCCTTGTGCATCACCAATGCCATTTGTAATCAGGCAAGCGGCCAGCGAAGTGAACCACGCCCCCCAGACAAAGAACTGAATGAACATCATGGCCGAGAGTCGGGTGACGATAGCCGCCTGGGCAGCTGCTTTCGCTTCGGGGGATTTCGATGACATGCATCAATTCCTTATTGGTATGCTCGTATCAGGATGGTCGATATCGATAGAAGTGTTTCGAGCGTATTGCGTGAGCCGATTAAATCGACTTCAGCCAATGTATTGAGCCTTGGGGGGAATGTCCAGAGTGCACACGTCAAAGAACTTCCGGAGATGTGTCATTCCGAATAGGAGCGATACTCGCATACGGCTCGAAAATTGAGTATCCTGCGAAGAAAATGGTGCCGTAATAAAGTAGGACAGGCTTCCAGCCTGTCTGGCAATATCACAATCGATGTCGAAGGGTGGCGGGAGCGGTCTCGCAGAGAAGCCCCCGAGTCTCAGAAGTCCCGGGGCTTCTGCCAAAGCAGAGCGCCCCCGCCACCCGACACGTTCAGGCTGGAAGCTTGTCCTACCAGTTTTTAATAACACTTTGGGATTCAAAAGCGAATCCACCATAAAAATAAGGCTGAAGAAATGACACAGCGAGTTTATAACTTTTCCGCAGGTCCTGCCGTGATGCCCGTGGAAGTTCTTGAAGAAGCCCGCGAAAATATGCTTTCTCTGGGAGAGACCGGCATCGGCGTGATGGAACATTCCCATCGCGGCAAGCCATTCGTGGCCGTCGCAGAGGAAGCCGAGGCCAACTGCCGCAAGTTAGCAAATATCCCCGAGGATTACGATGTCCTCTTCCTGCAGGGAGGAGCCTCTTCGCAGTTCTTTATGATTCCTCAGAACTTTCTCGAAAAAGGGAAAGCAGCTGACTATCTGGTTACCGGATCCTGGTCGAAAAAAGCGATCAAGGAAGCCAAACTCTTCGGCAGCACCAATGCCGCCTGTAGCAGTGAAGATCGCAACTTCTGCTACATCCCCAAAGAATGCAACTACAGCGAGAACTCCGCGTATGTGCACTTCACATCGAACAATACGATTTTCGGAACCGAATTTGCCAGCGAGCCGGAAGTTCCTGAAGGTTCAACACTCATTTGCGATGCCAGTAGCGATATTTTCTCGCGACCACTCGACATCTCCAAATACGGCCTTCTCTACGGCGGAGCCCAGAAGAATCTCGGCCCTAGTGGTGTGACATTGGTCATCATCCGCAAAGATCTGGTCGCCAAAGGACCTTCCGATATTCCTGCGATGCTGCAGTACCGCACACATGCAGAAAACGATTCCATGTACAACACCCCGCCAACCTTCGGCCTGTATACAATGGGACTGGTTTTCAAATGGATTCTGAACAACGGTGGGCTCGAAGGAATGGCGAAGCACAATGCTGAGAAAGCCAAGCCATTGTACGATTACCTCGATCAAAGCCAGTTATTCAAACCGACAGCCGACAAAGACAGTCGCTCGTTGATGAATGTCTGCTTTGTGACCGGCGATGAAGCTCTCGATGCCAAGTTCGTATCCGAATCCAAAGCTGCCGGCTTCGATGGTCTGAAAGGCCACCGCAGTGTCGGCGGCATGCGAGCCAGCATTTACAACGCTTTCCCAAAACAGGGCGTCGTGGATCTGGTCAGCTTCATGAAAGATTTTGAGAGTAAGAACAGCTAAGCGATATCATTCTGAGAGTGTCGTTCATTCCACGAAATATTTTTTAACCACGAAGACACAAAGGCACTAAGAGATTATTGATTCAAGGAGCCAAATAAAAATCGACATTATGAATTTGATATCCAAGCCTCCTTGTACTCTTCGTGACTTTGTGACTTTGTGACTTTGTGACTTTGTGGTAATAAAAATTCACGTAACTCTGAAATACTGATCAACGCTCAATACTCTTGGCGTCTTGGCGGTTCAATATCAATGCTTAGCAAACTCAGTTATTCAAACATTGCAAGCTTGTAGTAAATAGTTTCCAGAGTTGTCTCCCGACCATTCTGGATTCGTGACTTTCCAGTTAATGGAACTCATAACTCGGTCGGGCCTGAGGGCGTGATCTCAAATTTCTCGGGAGGTTTTCACACTTTTTTGATTGATGCAGGTTGATTCATGTCCGTTCCCAAAATCGCAATTGTTGGTCGTCCGAATGTCGGCAAGAGTTCGATTTTCAACTGGCTTTCCGGAAGGATGGTTTCCGTTGTCGATCCAACCGCTGGCGTGACGCGCGATCGCGTAATGCAATTGCTGTTTCACAAAGATCGCTACTTTGAAGTGATAGACACGGGCGGAATTGGCATCGTTGACAGCGATGACCTCTCTGAAGATGTCGAATATCAGATTCGTATCGCACTGGAAGAAGCGGTCGCGATTGTATTTGTTGTCGATGGTCTTCAAGGGATCACGCCGCTCGATCAGGAAGTCGCTGAGCAGTTGCGTCGTATTGATCGTCCGAAACTGCTGGTTGTCAATAAATGTGAATCGACACGAACTGATATGGAGATGCCGCAGTTCTTCGGACTGGCTGATGCGGAAGTGCTGCAAACGAGTGTGAAAGCGAACCGTAATCGTACCGAATTGCTCGATGCGATTGTCAACCTGTTGCCCGATGCTTCTGAGACTGAATTCGCAGAAGGGACCGACCTCTCAGCAGACCCGGAAATGAAGCTGGCTATCGTCGGGCGTAGAAACGTTGGCAAGAGCACGTTCATCAATTCACTGGCTCAGACAGATCGTATGATCGTCAGCGAGATCGCGGGAACAACCCGCGACAGTGTCGATGTCCGGTTCGAACTGGATGAAAAGGCATTCATCGCGATTGATACTCCGGGAGTACGTAAGAAGAAATCTCTGGCGAATGATATCGAGTTTTACGGGCTTGTCCGGGCGCAGAAAAGTATTCGCCGCGCCGATGTAGTCATGATGATGTTCGATGCCTCAAAGACGATTTCGAAAGTCGATAAACAACTCGTCGAGGAAATCGAAAAGAATTACAAGCCCTGTATTTTTGTTGTGAACAAGTGGGACCTGGGTCTGGATCAGAAAATGACGTCCGAAAAGTGGGGCGAGTATCTGATCAAATCGTTCGCTTCAATGCGGCACGTCCCGATTGCCTTCATCACTGCAAAAGAAGACAAGAACATCCGCAAGTTGATCAATCTGGCGCAGACGATTTACAAGCAGGGACAGGAGCGGGTTTCGACAGGTCTGCTCAATCGAATTGTTGAACAGGCTGTCGAACGAAATCCACCACCGATGCGTCGTAATAAACGACCAAAGGTTTATTACGCAACCCAAGTCGGCACACTGCCTCCGACAATCGTGGTGAAATGCAATCAGCCGATTCTGTTCGATCCTGCCTGGAAACGATATTTCCTGGGTTACCTCCGAGAGGAACTTCCCTTCCAGGAAGTCCCCATCAAATTGTACTTCCGCCCGAAGAACGAAGAATCCAATCCGTATGTGAATTAGGGTTGAGAGTTTAAGGTTGAATGTTCTTAGTACGTACTACCACACCTCTAACTATTCACCAGCGACTATTAACTCTCTACTTAAGTTGCTCTTCAATTGCCTTAGCGGCCAACTCTGCCAACCGACGTGAACCTTCTTGTGTGAAGTGAACATTCTCGGGACGCTGAACTTCTGACATATGTTTCATCACGTAAGTGTGATGATCGTCCGTCGGGATGTTGTGTTCTTTCATGATCCTGGCAGCGACTGCGTTGTAAGGCAGTTCTTCACCAGCAACACGGTAGGCAGAATTTTCGGGCACGGGAGTTGTGTTTCGCCAGATCAGTTTCGCTCCCGTTTTTCCCATCCGCTCGACTAACGTTCGCAGATTCTTTTCATAATCTTCAATCGGAACCTGATGCTGTCCTTTCTGCTCGGAGTTTTTGACACCCTCTTTGGTCATGTAAACGATGTCGTGCAATCCCCAGTTGAAGTGAATGACATCCCAGTTGCCATCTCCGAGCCAGTTGTCGATGCTTTCGATCCCGCGGGAAGTGGGGCCACCGTTGGTGGGAATTCGATGCACGTTCGCTTTGCCTTTGAGGATTTCGCGAAGTGCAGGCGTGTATCCGATGGAAATCGAATCACCCACAATCAAAACCCGCGGCAAAGCCGGATCGTCTGTCACTTCCGCAAAAGCCGGGTTCTGTCCTTTTTTTGTGGTATAGGTTTGAGCGAAGACAGATGAGCAAAGCATTCCGCCCATCAAACCAGAGAGCATCATCAATCGGAGCATGAATTTATCTTTCTGCAGAAGGTGTCTGAAAATGGTACCTGCAGGATGCGGGAATCGCATCAATCCGTCAAGGATTCACCCGCAATTGAATTTAAACCGCAGATGAACGTGGATGGAAGCAGATAAAATTCATCCGCGTCTATCTGTGCTACTAACGATCCAGAGTTTTGTTTCTTCAAATTTTCAGGCGGCTAATTCACAGAGTTTAGCGAATTGAATTATCTTGCAGCCAGTAGAGAGGGAATGCTTTTTCGGCTTTACATTCTGTTTCTCGCCCAGGCGGAAGTGTCGTGAAACAGGATCTTGTTGATTAGTTTTTATACCACGAAGACACAAAGGCACGAAGAGTTCTGTAACAATATCGCCTCAAATCCATCAGGATGTTTTTTATTGATTATTAAGACTCCTGAATCTCTTTGTGTCTTCGTGCCTTCGTGGTTCCAAAATTATTATTTGAAAAATCTTCTTGTTTCCCTTGGCGTTTTGGCGGTTAATTTCTTCAGTTGTTAGTATTAGTTGCGGCTACGCCTCGCCAGGTCCATCTGCGGTTCAATTCTTGAATGGGATTTCAATTTGCCAGTTGATTTGCCCCGACAATTCGACGGCGAGTGTCTTCGGAAATTGCGTCTTCCCAGCTCAGCTCAATGCCGCGTTCCTTGGCTTTCTGTAGAGTCAGAATTGCGGTCTGAACATCGGCTCCCTGAATGATGGCCGATTCGATGTAGTCGTTGCGGATATTCAAACCGCATTGCCTGGCCATGCAAATCATATTGACGACATGCTGGCAGTCTGAACGTCGCAGTTTCATACCGATCAGGTTTAATATCGAAACTTTTGCTCCGCACATGGTCGCCTGGAGCCATAAGCGAAACAGACTGGCGAACAAAAGAAGAATGATCAAGCCTATGATCAGCACGATCACTAAAAACACGATCATTACGATTTGCTCGGGTGGCATTGAGATTTCCTTCACTGATTGACGAACAGCCAGACATATCCAACCATTCACAACTATACCAGATTGTCAGGAAATATCTCCCCAGAGTATATCATTGGCAGGGAAGACGGGACCTTCTACGCAGGATCGGCGATAGTCCCAGGAACCGTCTTCCGTTTTGATGGGCACGACACAACTGAAACAGGCCCCAAAACCGCAGGCCATTGGAGTTTCCAGAGAGGCCCAGCAGCGGACATCAAATTCCGAACAGAGTTCTGAAACCGCCTGCATCATGCGTAACGGGCCGCATGTCAGTACGACTTGATCGTCTGCAGATCCAGATTCGAGTGATGGTTTGAGCAGATCGGTTACCAATCCATGATAACCGGCTGTTCCATCTTCGGTGCAGATCTGAATATCGAGATCGTTTAAATCGGACAGGTCATCCATATTCGCCTGAAAACAAGCCGAGCGAACTCCATAAATGAGGGAAGCTCGTTCTGCTCGAATCCCAGCCCGCTGAGTTTGACCATACTCTTTCTGTAGCAAGGCTTCCCGACTGACCGCCACAAACGGCGTGTATCCAATACCGCCAGCCACCTGAATCAGATGTTTGGTCTCCAGTTCTGGAAACCCGTTTCCAAGGGGTCCCCAGATTTCAAGGTTCTGCCCGGGCTGAACGTCTTCAAGAAGTGCGGTCATCTTACCAACGACATGAAACCCGACATCGATCCCAACTGGTTTACCATTTTTCAGATACGTATCGTAAAGAGCAAAAGGCCGACCGAGCAGGGGGTCGGTACGATCAGGAGAACGGAGCATGAAGAACTGTCCCGGAAGAATGACCTGAGCCAGTTCCGGACATTCGAGCCGAACGCGATAGTTTTCCTGGGAGAGTGGATCCAGAGAAATCACTTTCGCCTGAGTCTGCAATGCACACGTCGATTCACTCAACATTCGCTTCCCAACTTTCCGGATTCGCCATCCGCTATTTCTAGTTGCTGTGCCACGGTTCTGTGAGCCGTGAATGTGCGTTTCTATTTAGATTGCACGGCTCACAGAGCCGTGGCACAGTTATAAAATGAAAGTCACCTTTAATAGTCGTCAGGGACAGCCTGACCTACTGGTCTAACTATCTCTAAATGTCATGTACGTTCAGAGTTCTGGAGCAGGCAAACTGCCTGCGGAATAGCGATTTGAGGGTGACATTAAAAGCTCGAAAGAGCACTACGGTTATTTCTTTGGTCGGAAGTAGTGTGTTGCCTGTCCAAACAATCCTTCTGCTGATTCCATTACAGTTTCCGAAAGGGTTGGATGAGCGTGGATGCTTTCGGCAATATCACGGGCGACAGCAGCCGTTTCGACAGCCAGAACGCCTTCGGCAATCATTTCGCCTGCTCCCGGGCCAACAATTCCCATGCCGAGAATTCGCTCGGTTTTGGTATCGAAAATCAGCTTGGTTAACCCTTCTGTGCGTGCCAGTGTCTGGGCTCGCCCGGAAGCCGCCCAGGGGAAGCGGATGATTGTTACGTCTCGTTCATCACGTTGAGCTTCTGCTTCGGTGATGCCACACCAGGCGAGTTCGGGATCGGTAAAGACGACTGCAGGAATCGCGATGCAATCGAACTCAGCCGGCTCTCCCAGAATGACATCAACGGCGACTTTCGCTTCACGTGTCGCCTTGTGAGCGAGCATCGGTTCGCCAGCGACATCGCCAATTGCGTAGATGGAAGGATCGCTCGTCTGCTGACGTTTGTTGACTTCAATAAAGCCTTTGTCGGTCACTTTGACTTTCGTTTTCTCCAGGCCAATATTACCAGCATTCGGACGGCGACCGACAGAGACCAGAACACGATCAAATGTCATCTCAGCGGGGGCATCCGCTCCTTCGAGTTCCGCGACGATTCCCTCATTCGTTGCTTTGAGGCTGTTCACTTTCGTCGAAAGATAAATTGATTTGAGTTGATGACTCAATCGTTTCTGAAGCGGTTTGACCAGGTCCCGGTCTGCTCCGGGCAACAAGCCATCGGTCATTTCGACAACCGTCACTTCGGAGCCAAGAGCCGCGTAGACGGAACCCATTTCGAGGCCGATGTAGCCACCGCCGATGACGAGCAATTTTTCGGGCACATCTTTCAACTCGAGTGCACCGGTCGAATCCATTACCCGTTCATCACCGATATCGAAAATCCCGGGCATGGCAGGCAGCGAGCCCGTGGCGACGATGGCGATATCGAAAGTAAGCTTTCCGGTCGAGCCATCTTTGTATTTTAATTCCATGGTGTGAGAATTGAGAAAACTGCCCCGAGCCTCAACCAGTTCCACTTTGCGAGCTTTGCAGAGGGAGCGAATACCGCCTGTCAAACCTGTGACGACTCCATTTTTGAATTCTCGCAGCTTATCCAGATCGACTTCCGGCTCCGCGAATTTTATGCCCCACTCGGCTGCTTCTTTCGATTCGTTCAGCAACTTGGCGACGTGTAACAACGCTTTCGAGGGAATACAACCCCGGTTGAGGCAGACGCCGCCGGGTGCGACATCGTCATTGACGAGAATGACTTTTTTTCCTTTATCGGCTGCTTCGAAAGCGGCGGGGTATCCCCCGGGTCCCGCTCCCAGAACGACGACTTCGGCATGCAACTCAGAATTTGACATCAATCGATTTCCTCAACGCGACAACATCAGCCGCTCTGTAAATCCGCGGAGCGGATCATATTTAATATTGAACTGGAAAATTCAATTCGGGGTGGCGGGGGCGCTCCGCTTTAGCGGAAGCCCCC